>CAJWVO010000046.1 GCA_913048465.1 uncultured Nitrosomonadales bacterium | reverse complement strand
GGATTCATCTCGATTACAACCATTTTTCCATTATCTGGATTAATTGCAAATTGAACATTTGACCCACCGGTATCTACACCGATTTCTCTTAAAATTTTAAAAGATGCATTCCTCATGATCTGATATTCTTTATCAGTAAGGGTCTGAGCAGGAGCTATGGTTGTTGAGTCTCCAGTATGGATTCCCATAGGATCTAAGTTTTCGATTGAGCAAACGATTATGCAATTATCCTCACAATCTCTGACAACTTCCATTTCGTACTCTTTCCATCCAATTAAAGACTCATCGATTAAAAGTTCATTTGTTGGTGATAATTCGAGCCCTTTCTCACATATAGATTTAAACTCTGAGATGTTATAAGCAACCCCCCCGCCAGTTCCACCCATAGTGAATGAGGGTCTTATGATGCATGGAAATCCTATTTTTTCTTGAACTTCTAACGCATCACTCATTGAATGAGCAATACCAGATGCGGGTGTTTCCAAATTAATTGACTGCATAGTTTCATCAAAAAGCTGTCTATCTTCAGCTTTATCAATTGCAGTTCTATTCGCCCCAATTAAGATAACATTATGTTTCTTGAGCACACCTTTTTTATCTAAAGTTAAGGCAGTGTTTAAAGCAGTTTGTCCTCCCATAGTTGGTAAGATTGCATCTGGCTTTTCCTTCTCAATTATTTTTTCAACAGATTCCCAATGAATTGGTTCAATGTATGTTGCATCAGCTAAGAGTGGATCAGTCATTATAGTTGCGGGATTAGAATTTACTAAAATTACTCTAAATCCTTCTTCTTTGAGCGCTTTGCATGCTTGTGCACCAGAATAATCAAATTCACATGCTTGCCCAATAATGATTGGACCCGCACCTATTATTAAAATTGAAGAAATATCTTTACGTTTTGGCATACTCTTTTACCATAGAACTAAATTTTTCAAAAAGTATCTGTATCTCTTGAGGGCCAGGACTCGCCTCAGGATGCCCTTGGAAACTAAATGCCGGCCTATCGATAAATTCAATGCCTTGAAGTGATTTATCAAATAAAGATACATGAGTAACTTTAATATTTTTAGGTAAAGTGTTTTCATCTACTGCGAAGCCATGATTTTGGCTAGTAATAAAAACATCTTTGGAAGCCATGTCTTGAACAGGGTGATTTGCTCCATGATGACCAAATTTCATTTTGTAAGTATTAGCCCCACCAGCAAGAGCTAATAATTGATGACCAAGACAGATACCAAAAATTGGAATCTTATTTTCAAGAAATTTTTTAATGTTTTCTATAGCATAATCACAAGGCTCAGGATCTCCCGGACCATTAGATAAAAATATACCTTTTGGATTATATTTAATAATTTCTTCGAATGGAGTTTTGGCATTTACAACTTTTACAGATCCAACGTGCTCACATAAAAGTCTTAATATATTCTCTTTAATGCCATAGTCGTAAGCTACTACAGAATATTCATCATTAAATTTATTATTCTCGGGCCAAACTCCCTCATTCCATTTATATTCTTTATCTGTGGAGACAACTTTTGCTAAATCCATTCCTTTTAGACCTTCAAATGCCTTTGCTTTTGCAACAGCTTCTTTATCAGAAATTACTGAAAGCGATGCAATACAACAATTCATTGCTCCTTTTTCTCTTAAAATTGTTGTTATTTCCCTTGTATCAACGTCTGATATCCCTATAACTTCATTTTGTTCTAAAAATTCGCCTAAAGTGGCTTTTGACCTCCAATTACTTGGTTTGTCACAAAAGTTTTTAACTACCATTCCTGAGGCATGAATAGTTTTTGATTCATTATCTTCCTTATTTACACCAGTATTTCCAATATGTGGATGTGTGAAAGTAATTATTTGTTTTTTGTATGAGGGATCTGTAACAATTTCTTGGTAGCCCGTCATAGATGTATTAAATACAAGCTCGCCAACATCATATTTTTCTTTCCCAAACCCCTTTCCATAGAATACACTACCGTCTTCAAATGCTAATATGGCTTTGAATGACATTAGAATTGCA
>CAJWVO010000045.1 GCA_913048465.1 uncultured Nitrosomonadales bacterium | reverse complement strand
AAATCTTCAAGCTTGTCGTGGGCAGCACTTTCTCCTGCAGGCCAAAGATCAATATTTGCTGAATGAGTTTTATTAAAATTTAAATCTGAGATATCACTCTTGATGCCAGAAGATTTTTTTACTTTTGATGGCTTCACAATATCTAAAAAACTCATATTAAAGTTTTCTATCCACCTCCTTTTAAATGGTGTGAAAACTGAGAATGGTTTGCCTTGGCCTGTAGTTAGAAAACCTGGCTCATAAATGACTTGATCATTAAAAGATGAAGACCTAATATTAATTTTTTTTAAGGCTGCTTGTGAAGCTAAATCTCTTTCAGCCTCATTCAGTCCAAACTCATTATTCCAAAATACGTGATCTATTTTTTGATGAGAAGCAAATGAAGACAAGTCTTTTGGCAAAGTTTTATAAGAGTTAGTATTGATAGCGATTAGCGGAACATTTAATTTTTTAAGCGATTCTTTTAACGACGTTAAATTATTTATTAAGAACTCATGTTTAATGTTTGATTCATTATGTGCTTCCCACTGATAATCAGAAAAAACATAGAGAGCAAGAACCGCCTCGTATTCATTCAAGGCAGCATTTAACGCAGGATTATCATCTAATCGTAAATCCGTCCTGAACCATACTAGTCCCTTTCTCATAAAATCCTGTCCTTTAATCTACTTTTCAATTTGATTGTTAGAAAATTTTGCATCTACTCGGTAATCTGATTGAAGATTTGTTATAGATACTTTTCCTCCTGCAGCAATTACAATGGCTGCGCCAGCAGCAACATCCCATAAAAAAATTCCTTTCTCTTGATATCTTTCTGCCTTTCCTGCTGCTACATATACCGCTGCCATTGCTGCAGATCCAATCATTCTAATTTTTTTCCAGGACTGGAAAGTAGATATCAATTGATTGAACTCATCATCCGAATAATTAGTTTTTGCCGGTATACCCGTCACTAAGGTAGATTCGTTTTTTAGAGACAATAAAGAGACATGAATTTCATGATCATTTTTAAAAGCTTTAGATTCCTTATGCCCAAAGTAAAGCTCATTATGATTAAAATCATAAATGACTCCTAGTATTGGTTCTAATTTATGCATCAATGCAATAGAAACGCAGCTAATGGGAATACCTCTTAAGAAATTTGAGGTTCCATCTAAAGGATCTATAACCCAATAGTAGTCCTCAAGAGCATCACTAGAGCCAGTTTCTTCTCCCAGAATTGAATAATCACTATGAGACTGTATGTAGTCTTTTATAATATTTTCAGTGTCAATATCAATTTGTAGCTTTAAATCACGGCCTTTATTATGCAAAATTTTAATATTGCTTATTTCAGTTTTTACTAGAAATTCTCCTGCAAGCAATGCAGCTGACTTTGCGATCTGAAGGCATGCGTTAAAATCAATCATGTCGAAATGTTTTGCTAAAATAAGATCCTATATAAACATAAAAATTAGATAAGAAGCATTTTTGAAATAGATTGTCATCCAACAACCCTCACTTTTATAACCACTTTAATTATTTAGGAGTAATTCGATAAATGAGGTTAGCCTTATCATCTGATATCAACAAACTTCCGTCTTTCATCATAAAAGGTGCCGCGGGTCTGCCAGAAACTTTTTCATTTTTCAGCCAACCGGAAATAAAATCTAGTTTTTCAGATACATTTCCTTCGTCATCTAAGACAATTCGTATAACTTTATAGCCTACTTTAGATGAGCGATTCCAAGAACCATGCAGAGTGATAAAAATATTATTTTTGTATTCTTGAAATAAATTTCCTGTATAAAAAATCATCCCAGTTGGAGCGACATGAGCGCCTAGTTCAGATATTGGTGCAACAAAATCATATCCGGAACTCAAATTCCCGAATTCTGGATCTGAAACATTGCTAGCATGCATGTAAGGAAATCCAAAAAATTGCCCATCTGAATCTAATCTATTTAGCTCACATGAGGGGGAATCATCTCCAAGCCAATCTCTTCCATTGTCAGTAAAAAATAGTTTTTTTGAAACGGGATGAAAATCAAAACCTACCGAATTTCTTACCCCTCTAGCAAC
>CAJWVO010000044.1 GCA_913048465.1 uncultured Nitrosomonadales bacterium | reverse complement strand
TGGAGCTGGACACTTTGTTGAGTGTATTGACTCCATCAGAAATAAAATACCAAGTATCGAAATAGAAATACTTATTCCTGATTTTAGAGGAAGGGAACAAATAGCAATTAACTGTTTTACAAAGTCATTGCCTGATGTTTTAAATCATAATATTGAAACTGTTCCCAGACTTTATAAAGAAGTAAGACCGGGGTCAGTTTATAGTCAATCTCTAAAATTATTAAAAGATTTCTCTGTTACCTATCCTGAATTAGTTACAAAATCAGGGTTCATGATTGGCCTAGGTGAAACATTTGAGGAAATCGAAGAAACGCTTGCTGATTTAGCCGAGCATAATATAAAAATGGTGACTATTGGTCAATATCTTCAGCCATCAATGGATCACCTACCAGTTCATACCTATCACGACCCAGCTTATTTTGAAAGAATTAATCAGGTTGCGAAACAGTTTAATTTTTCATCAATTGCCTGTGGTCCTTTTGTTAGAAGCAGTTACCATGCAGATATACAAGCAAAACAGTTATCATGATTCCTGAATTAAAAACTTCTATCAACTCTGAATTTTTAAAATTAGAAAATCTTATTATTAGAAATTCGTGTGAAATTGAACAATGGTTCAGATCAAAGTGGATTGATCAAGAAGCGCCTTTTTATGCATCAGTTGATTTAAGAAACTCTGGTTTCAAAATATCTCCAGTTGATACAAATTTATTTCCTGCTGGTTTTAATAATTTAAATCCTCAATTTGAACCACTAGCCATCCAGGCTACAACCATTGCAATTGAGAAAATTTGCCCCGAAGCATCTAAGATAATCATTGTCCCCGAAAATCATTCACGAAATATTTTTTACTTTAAGAACTTACTTAGCCTAACTGAAATTTTTAAAAACGCAGGGCTTGAGGTAGAAATTGGGAATTTGGATCCTTCTTTTCAAAAGACAGAATATAATATTGAAAACCAGAAAATTGTTTTCTACCCATTAAAAAAAGAAAATCATAAAGTTTTTATTGTAAAGAATGGCGTGAAATTTATACCATGTTCAATTTTATTGAACAATGATCTCTCATCAGGAGATCCTAAATTTTTAAAAGATATTACACAAACCATTCTTCCAAATACCTCTGCAGGTTGGTTTAATAGACGCAAATCAAATCATTTCAAATTTTATAATGAAGTAGCTAAAGAATTTACAGACTTTTTAAAGATAGATGAGTGGCTTATAAATCCTTACTTTGATGTTCATGAGGATATGGATATAAATAATGAAGATGATTTAAAAATAATTGCTGAAAAGTCCGAGTTTTTACTTAGAAAAATTAAAGATAAATACACTAAGTATGGCATCGATCATCAACCATATTTAGTAATCAAAGCAGATGCAGGAACATATGGTATGGGAATTATTACTATTCAAGAGCCAAGTGAAATCATGCAACTGAATAGAAAAAAGAGAAATAAGATGAGCACCATCAAAGATGGTCAAAAAGTGTCAAAAGTCATCATTCAAGAGGGAATTCATTCTGAGGAGATTTTAAATGAGGCCGTCAGTGAGCCGGTTGTTTACACAATTGATCACTATGTGATTGGTGGTTTTTACAGAGTTCATACATCAAAAGATAAAAATGAAAATTTAAATTCTCCTGGGATGCAATTTTTTCCCACACCCTTTGAACAATCCTGTCTCATGCCAGATCAAGGACGTGATTGTAATGATCCACCAAATCGATTTTATGTTTATGGAGTTATTGCAAGATTAGCTTTACTTGCTGCAGCACGGGAAATATATGGCTAAATCCATCCTATTTATTATCGATCCAATCCAAGATTTACATAAAGATAAGGATACAAGCCTCCTTTTAATGAAAACGTCCATGGAAATTGGTCATCATGTTTTCTTTTGCTCTCACAATGATATTAGCTTAAAAAACAATATTCTGTATGGAAAAATAAAGGAAGTTAAGAAATTTGATAATGAATATCCTGAGTTAGTTGAAAGACAAGTTAACCTCAATCAATTAGATGGTATTTTTATCAGAAAAGACCCGCCTTTTAATAAAGATTATTTATTTTTAACTATCTCTCTCAGTCTGTTAAAAAAACCAAAAATTATTAATTGCCCTCAATCGCTG
>CAJWVO010000043.1 GCA_913048465.1 uncultured Nitrosomonadales bacterium | reverse complement strand
GGGCGACTGGATTTGAACCAGCGACCTCCCGTCCCCCAGACGGACACGCTACCAAGCTGCGCTACGCCCCGACATTTATAGATTGTTTTTAATTTCATTTATCAATTCCTTAATCTCATCAATTATCATCTTTTTTTGAGTATCAAATTCCTTAATGTTTTGAATTGCACCCTTGATTGTCAATTTTTTTTCATACAGTAAATATTTAATTTTTTTTAAAAGATCAATTTGATCTTTAGAGTAATATCTCGATCCTTTATTCTTTTTTATAGGGTTAAGATCCTTAAATTTAGTTTCCCAAAATCTGATGACATACACAGGGACCTCAATTAAAGATGAAACTTCTCCTATCGTTTTTAGAGCATCATCATGTTTAATCATTAAAATTTATAATATTAGAATTAATGAAATTGGCTAAAAAATTGGATGGTTTAAACTTAATAACACATCTTTCTGAAATTATAACTTCTTCTTTTGTTCTTGGGTTTCTTCCTAATCGTGCTTTTTTCTTCATCACCTTGAAAATCCCAAAATTAACTAATTTGACATCTTTTTCCTCAATAAGTTCTCTGGTTATTAAATCCAGGAATACCTCAAAAAAAACCTGGCACTCTCTTTTTGAAAGCCCAATATTCTCGTTAAGGTAATTGATCATTGAGGCTTTTGTTAATACTTCATCTTCCATAATATTACATTAGAATTTTAATATACAACTTCCCCATGTCAACCCACCTCCGATCGCGCACATTGCAATTAAATGATTATCTTTAATTTTTCCATTTTTGATGGCTGAGGATAATGCTAATGGAATAGATGCTGCAGATGTATTAGCGTGAAATTTAACGGTGCTTATTGTTTTTTCTTCGCTTATCCCTAACTTTTTTGCTGTACTAGAAATAATTCTTTGATTAGCTTGGTGGGGTATAAACCAATCGATATCTTTAATTGATAAGTTACATTCATCCAACGCTTTAGAGGTTGCCTCAGATAGTTTATTGACTGCTTGCTTAAAAATATCTTGACCATTCATCCTTATTTTACCAACTTTCTGATTAAATGAAGGACCTCCATCACTATATAAACTATCATGCCAAGAACCATCTGAATAAATTTTTGTGGCTAATATCCCCCTCGACTCTTCAGATGCACTAACAATAACTGCACCTGCTCCATCACCAAATAAAACACATGTTCGTCTGTCCTCCCAATCAACGATTTTTGATAGTGTTTCTGCTCCTATAACAAGAATATTTTTTGCATTACCACATTTAAGAAAAGTATCAGCCACTTGAAGAGAGTATATAAAACCTGAACACACAGCCTGAATATCAAATGCGGGTGTATCCTTCATCTTGAAAAAATGTTGTACTTTAGTTGCTGTTGATGGAAATGTGTCGTCCGGTGTGGTAGTGGCGACTATAACACAATCAATATCGCTGGGAGAGATAGTAGAATTTACAAATGCTTCTTTAGCAGCATTAATTGCAAGATCAGAAGTGAGCTCTTTTTTCAGCGCTATATGCCTTTGTTTGATACCAGTTCTCGGAAATATCCATTCATCTGACGTTTCAATTGTTTCACTAAGATTATCATTTGTTAAAACTTTTTTAGGAAGATATTCGCCCCATCCAACTATCTGCGAAAGTATCATTCCTGTTCCCTAGTTAGTTGATTTTCAATTGTATTCACATAATTATTTTTAATCAAAGAAATTGCAACGGATATAGCATTACTGAAGCCAAATGCATCTGTTCCTCCATGACTTTTGACTATAATACCATTTAAACCCAAGAGAACAGCACCATTATATTTTCTCGGATCTATTCTTGTTTTAAATCTATTGAGTGCAGGTTTCGATAGAATATAACCTAATTTAGAGATGAATGAACTTTGATACGCATTTTTTAGATAAGTAAATATAAGGTCGGCAACACCTTCTGCGGTTTTTAAGGCTATATTTCCAGAAAAACCATCAGTAACAACAACGTCAACTATTCCTTTGTTTATATCATCGCCCTCAACAAAACCATAAAAATTAATTTGATTTTCAATTCTTTTTAGATTCTCATATGCTTGTTTTACTACAGGATTACCCTTAATATCTTCTGTTCCAACATTAAGCAAGCCGATCTTTGGTTTTTTTATTCCAAGAACACATTGTGCAA
>CAJWVO010000042.1 GCA_913048465.1 uncultured Nitrosomonadales bacterium | reverse complement strand
CAACATGGTTTAACACCAGAAGAATATGAAAAAATAAAAACTTTAATTGGTCGAAACCCAAATTTCACTGAACTTGGAATTTTTTCAGCAATGTGGAATGAGCACTGTTCTTACAAATCCTCAAGAGTATGGCTTGGTACACTGCCCACAAAAAATAAAAGAGTGATACAAGGACCAGGGGAGAATGCGGGTGTAATTGACATTGATGATGATGATGTCGCTATTTTTAAAATTGAAAGTCATAACCATCCGTCATTTATTGAACCTTATCAAGGTGCCGCTACTGGTGTTGGCGGAATATTGAGAGATGTTTTTACTATGGGTGCAAGACCAATAGCTAATTTAAATGCAATTCGTTTTGGCTCACCAGATCACCCAAAAACTAAACATCTTTTAAATGGTGTAGTTGCAGGAATTGCGGGTTACGGGAATTGTATTGGTGTTCCAACTGTTGGTGGAGAAGTAGAGTTTGATAGTTGTTACGATGGTAATATCTTAGTTAATGCAATGAACATTGGTTTGGCAAAAAAAGATAAAGTTTTTTATTCGATTGCAAGTGGAGTGGGAAATCCAGTAATTTATGTTGGTTCAAAAACTGGTAGGGATGGAATTCATGGTGCATCTATGGCATCTCAGGAATTTGACTTAGACTCAGAGTCAAAAAAACCTACTGTTCAAGTTGGAGATCCTTTTGCTGAAAAATTATTGCTAGAAGCATGTCTTGAATTGATGCAGACAGATATAATTGTGTCTATTCAGGATATGGGAGCTGCCGGTTTAACTTCTTCTTCTGTAGAAATGGCTTCAAAAGGAAATATTGGTATTGAATTAGATCTTAACAAAATACCGTGCCGTGAAACAGACATGACCCCTTATGAGATGATGCTCTCCGAAAGCCAAGAAAGAATGCTCATTGTACTTAAAACTGGAAAAGAAAAAGAAGCTGAAAAGATTTTTAAAAAATGGGATTTAGATTTTTCCGTAATTGGAATTTTGACTGACTCGAAAAACCTTACTTTGAAATATGACAATAAAACTGTTTGTGATATACCAATTTCTGCATTAGCAGATGAAGCTCCAAAGTATGAAAGAGAATGGATTGAAATCAAAAAACCAGAATATACTGATCTTGAAAAAAAACTAGATGATATCAATTTGGAACAAACGATTAAAAATTTATTATCCCATCCAAATCAAGCAGATAAATCATGGGTATGGGAACAATATGATCATATGGTCATGTGTGATACCGCTGAATTTCCAGGTGGAGATGCAGCAGTTATAAGGGTTCATGGAAACAATAAAAAAGCAATTGCAGCGTCCGTTGACTGCACACCAAGATATTGTAATTCCCATCCTTATACCGGGGGAATGCAGGCAGTATGTGAAACATATAGAAATTTGTGTGCAGTTGGTGCGGAACCTATTGCGATTACCAACTGCTTAAATTTTGGTAATCCTGAAAAACCAGAAATCATGGGTCAATTTGTTGGTGTGATTAAAGGAATGACAGAGGCATGCAAGAAATTAAATTATCCAGTGATATCAGGAAATGTTTCTCTATATAATGAAACTAATGGTGTTGGTATTAACCCTACTCCTACAATTGGTGGCGTAGGTTTAATTAAAGATATTTCAAAAGTAAAAAGTTTTAAATTTAAAAATAAAGATAATAATATTTATATCATTGGTAAAACAATGGGTCATCTAGAACAAAGTGTACTTTGTTATGATCTTTTACATTTAAAAAAAGGGCCTCCTCCATCTATTGATTTAAATGATGAGTTAAAAAATGGCGAAGCAATCAGATCACTAATAAATGAAAATTTAATTGAATCATGTCACGACATATCCTCAGGAGGTCTTATTTTATGTTTATTGGAAATGAGTATAGCTTCTCATATTGGCTTTAACCTTAATACGAATAAAAAAACATTGGATAGAGTTAAATTTTTGTTTGGTGAAGATCAGTCTAGATATGTTGTTGAGGTTGATGATCAAAATAAAAACAGCTTTGAGAAGATACTTACTGGTTTAAATGTTATATTTAAAAATATCGGTAAAACATCAGAAAAAATTATTATAGACGATGACTTGAAATTTGATTTAGAAGAATTATCTAAAATAAATAAACAATGGTTTTATAAATTTAATAATTAATTTTATGGCGATTAAACAAGAAGAAATTGAAAAATTGTTAAAAGAAGGTTTTCCTGATGCAGATATTG
>CAJWVO010000041.1 GCA_913048465.1 uncultured Nitrosomonadales bacterium | reverse complement strand
AAGAAATCACTCAGTGACCCATCTGCTCCATAAAGCATTAAAGATTGTTTTAGGTGATCATGTTGAACAAAAGGGTTCTCTTGTTGATAATCAAAAAACGAGATTTGATTTTTCACATTCAAAACCTATCTCAAATGAGGAACTCAATAAAATTGAATCCATAGTCAATAATGAAATTTTAATGAATACAAAAACTAATACTGAGATGATGCCAATAGACAAAGCTAAAACATCAGGGGCCTTGATGCTCTTTGGTGAAAAATATGAGTCAGATGTTCGGGTATTGACCATCGGAAATAGTATGGAATTATGTGGTGGCACGCACGTTCAAAATACAGGAGATATAGGACTCTTCAAAATTTATTCAGAAACAGGGGTAGCATCTGGTGTTAGACGAATAGAGGGAGTTTCAGGTTACAATCTCATGAATCTTTTAAATGAACAAATAAATCTTATTAATAGGATTTCTAAAGATTTAAATACCAATACTAAAGAAATGCCATCAAAAATATCCAGTATTCTTAAACAGTTAAAAGACAATGAAAAAATACAAACGCAGTTGAAATCGCAACTAGCGCTGAATCAGACCGATGAACTAATCAACAAAACAATTAAAATAAATAATTATGATTTTTTAAGCGAAGTCATTGATGATCAGGAACCAAATGAGCTTAGAGGGATGATTGATAAATTAAAACAAAAACTTAAAACAGCAGTTATAATATTATGTTCAGTGAAAGATAAAAATGTCACTTTTGCTGTCGGTGTCACAGATAACCTTACAAATAAAATTGATGCGGGAACCATTGCTAAAACATTAGGTGAAAAAGTTGGAGGCAAAGGTGGGGGGAGAAAAAATATGGCAATGGCAGGTGGTACAAACACAGAATTAGTTCTTGAGGCATTCAAGCTCGTTCAAAAAAATCTTAGCAAATAAAACACTTATATAAATGAGCATTATCGTACAAAAATTTGGTGGTACATCAGTTGCTAATCCTGAAAGGATTAAGGCAGCGGCCAATATTGCTATTAAGACTTTTAATCAAGGCCATCAAGTAGTTTTAGTGGTTTCAGCTATGTCAGGCGAAACTAATAAATTAATCAAATTATGTGATGAAATGATGCCAAGCCCTGAGTTAAGAGAATATGACTCCATTGTTTCAACTGGTGAGCAAGTAACCAGTGGACTAATGGCATTGTCATTGATAAATCTTGGGTTTAAGGCAAAAAGTTATTCGGGTCATCAAGTAAAAATTGAGACCGACGGAGCTCATAGTAAGGCAAGAATTTTAAATATTGAAGATACCAATTTAAAGAAAGATTTGAATAATGGATTTATAGCCGTTGTTGCAGGTTTTCAAGGTATAGATAAAAAAGGTAATATCACAACACTTGGTCGAGGAGGTTCAGATACAACCGCCGTTGCGCTAGCAGCAGCTTTAAAAGCTGAGGAATGTCAAATTTACACTGATGTTGATGGAATTTATACAACTGATCCTAGAGTCGTTCCAGAAGCAAAGAAACTTAAATCAATTAACTTCGAAGAAATGCTAGAAATGGCTAGTCTTGGCTCCAAGGTCTTACAAACAAGATCTGTTGAATTTGCAGGTAAATATAAAGTGAAGCTAAGAGTTCTATCGAGCTTTTCACCAAATAACGAAGGTACAGAGATTAATTTTGAGGAAAAAAAGAATATGGAAGATCCAATTATTTCAGGAATTGCTTTCAACAGAGATGAGGCTGAAGTCAATATTCTTGGGGTGCCAGATATGCCAGGAATTGCATATCAAATATTAGGCCCCATCGCTGAAGCAAATATTGATGTAGATGTCATTATTCAAAATTTGGGTCAAGATGGACTCACTGATTTTACATTTACTGTTCAAAAAAATGATCTGAAAAGAACCTTAAAGATTTTAAATGAAAAGGTAAAAGATCATATCAAAGCACGAGAAATTAAGTGTGATGATGAAATAGCGAAACTTTCTATTATTGGAGTTGGAATGAAATCTCATGTGGGGGTTGCTAGTAAAATGTTTAGGACACTAGCCGAAGAGGGTCTAAATATTAGCACTATCTCAACAAGTGAAATTAAAATCTCAGTTATACTTGAAGAAAAGTCACTTGATAAAGCCGTCAAAGCCCTGCATAAAGCTTTTGATTTAGATAAAATTTAAGCGTATTGTTACGAAAATAGGAGAGCTGGCTGAGTGGTCGAAAGCACTTCCCTGCTAAGGAAGCATACGGGGTAAACCTGTATCGAGGGTTCGAATCCCTCGCTCTCCGCCACTATAAACATTTTGACCTCCGTACTTCGTTTTATAAGGTAAATTGGAATTTA
>CAJWVO010000040.1 GCA_913048465.1 uncultured Nitrosomonadales bacterium | reverse complement strand
CTCTTATTAAATCACCGCGAACAGTACAACAAATGCACCCGTTTGACATCTCAAACACTTCTTCATCGGCATTAATTACGAGCCCTTGATCTATACCCACTTCACCGTATTCATTTTCAATTACTGCTATTCTTTTCCCGTGCTCTTCACTCAATATTCTATTAAGCAAAGTAGTCTTCCCTGATCCTAAGAATCCAGTAAGTATGGTTACAGGAACCTTTTCCTTAATACTCATTTCTCTCTGTTTTTAAAATGTAATGCTAACCATCAATATAATAATCAAAAAATCGAAATGAAAACCATTTTTATCTATAAAATTTTATTGATTAAGTGATCCCCAGTTACTTGCTAAATCAAAACCTGTTGTCTCATCACATGAGCCACCAAGCTCATTGACGATAGTGCACGTGTTATGAACTGCCACAGTGATAGTGTTTCCTTCCATCATTAGTCCATCGACAAAAATTTGATTAGAAGAGAGTGGGATAGAACTTTGCTTGCTTAAATTATTGACTAATTTTGAAGCAGGCTCTTGCTCCTTAAATATAACTTTGACATTTTCTTCCTTTAACTCATTTAAAACTTTTGATATGTTCTGAGGCCTCAGGCTAGATGAATGACCTAAGAAATCTAATAAACTTATCGTTTCAAAACCAAATGCATCGCCATAGTAATCCATAGCTTTGTGTTTTGAGACAATTACACGATTTGAAGAAGGGATAGTAGATACTTGTTTAACAATCCATTTATCAAGATCTTCTAGTGTTTTGTCAAAAGTTTTGAATCTATTAGAGATAGCTTTGCGTAGTTTTCTTTCAGGCACATCTTTTTTAAGACTTTTTGATACGACTTCACCCATCTTGATGATGTTATGAGGATCATGCCAGACATGTGGATCCACGCCTCCGTGATCATGATGGTCGTGGTCATCATGGTCATCATGTTTCTTTGCTGAGTGTCCATGATCGTCGTGGTCATCATGGTCACTATGATCGTCAATATCAATTGCGCTTACGCCTAAAACAACAGTGCTATTTCTCTTCACCCAATTCCTCATTGCGGGTGTCATTTCTGTCCCTAAAGTAAAAACTTTATCTGCCTTTTTTAATAATCTTGCCTGTTTTGGAGAAATTTTTAAATCATGAACATCTTGTTTTCTATCTACTAGACATATAACTTCATCGGAAGGGAGTGCTATAGATTTAACGATATCGCAGGTAAGAGGCTCAACTGCTACATAGTTTTTACTTTCAGCAAAGGCACCGTTTGTATTTATTGAGAATAATGCCGCACTAGCGATAAGTGAATTTCGGATAGATACTTTTTTATGAGATATATAGCTTGAAAAAATTCTCTTAAAAATTGACATAAAAAAATGATAGATATTTTAAAATGATAATCATTTTCATTTTTATATGCAAGTTTAGGTATAAAATGTTTTTAAAGTAAATTATTTTCCATAATTAAAATATTATGGGGTTGTAAGTTCAAGCATTAATGTCACTACTAGTAGCTGAAAATTTATCTTATTCGTATGCAAAAAATGTAAGCCCGGCTATAAGTAAAGTTTCCATAACAGTTGAACCAGGTACATTAACTGCTCTAGTAGGACCAAACGGAGCTGGCAAATCTACTCTTTTAAGAATATTGCAGGGACAATGTATTCCTGATAATGGCCAGATAACAATTGACGGGGAGAAGTTAATTAGACAAAGATCTCAGGTGGCACTCATGCCACAAAGAAGCTCTATGAATTGGAAATTTCCAATAACTGTAGAAAAACTAGTTTCATTAGGACAAATAAAATACTCAAAATCAAAAAGTAGTAGTCCTTTTCAAATAAAAGCTCTTCTTGCCAACCCTAATGCATGGATTAATAAATGCTGTGAATTGGAGGCCACAATGCAAAGAGTCGGCATTGCAAATATTGCTAAAAGAAGGCTTGATTCTTTATCTGGTGGACAACAACAAAGAGCTCTATTAGCCAAAACATTAATGTCTCCAGCAAAAATTTTCCTTCTTGATGAACCTTGTGCAGCTTTAGATCCACCTGCAAAGGAGGATTTTCTAAAAATTGTTCGTCAACTTGCTGATGCTGGTCTTTCTTTAATGGTGAGCAGTCATGATTGGGGTACCTCGTTAAATAGTTATGATCAAGTTATTGTTTTGGATAAAGCTGTATTGGCCTGTGGAAGCCCTGATTCCATAAAAGATAAATTAGAGGATATAAATATCAGCTCTATTGAGGATAATAATTGTTGTGATTAAAAAAATATTTAGTTTTAACTTTGTGCTTGATAGCAGTTCTGGCAAAGTCCGAAATACTCCAGGGTATGAAACAACAATTGGAATTTCTTTGGATTTGTTTTGGGTGTATGAATATCTTTTAC
>CAJWVO010000039.1 GCA_913048465.1 uncultured Nitrosomonadales bacterium | reverse complement strand
ACTTATCTAAGTCTTTAATATCAGGAATTTTTGGTTGATTGAGCTGGCCAACACATGAAATCACAATGCTTATCGTTTCCTTAGTTGATTTACCCTTACATATCGAATCCACTTCCCATGCTTTAATTGAATCATCAAACTTCATATCAGTGACCTGAGTTTCAAAGTAAGTAGTTTTTTGAATATCATATTTATGGAAGCATTTTTTAAAATAATCGAGTAATTCTGGCTGTTGAGAAAAGTGCTCTGACCACTGATGGTTTTCTTCAAATGAATATGAATAAAAGTGGTTTGCTATATCAACTCGAGATCCTGGATATTTGTTTTCATACCAAGTCCCACCAAGATCAATATTCTTTTCATAAATTTTAAATTTAATGCCCCGCTCAGCTAATTTAATTGCAGCAAGGATTCCAGACATTCCTGCACCAATAATTAATACCTCTAGACTCGAGTTTGCAGGCTTGAAGCCTGAATTTAAATCATGAGATGAAATGTCTAAATCGCTCAACATCATGGGGATGTAATCAGAAGAAACGGTTTCCCCCACAATGAAATTCATCATTTTGTGAAGCTCTTCGTTAGACGGAACATAGATGTCATCGTTCTCAAAGTTAGAATAAAATTTATATATCTCTTTGGCGGCTATTTTTTTTATTGTTTGCTTATCTTCATTCGACAGGAATCCTTGTGTTTCTCCTAGGACAGCTTGATTGGGCCTAGGTAATTTATCTAATATTGAAATATCTCCTGTAAAATGAACCAATAATGCTGCGACAACAGGAAAACTGGCTGAATCCAATGCCCTTTCTAGAGTTTGCTTGCTAATATTCACATTCATTTAATTATGCACTCAAAAACATTAAGATTTATAGCGAAAATTTAAAATG
Source organism: uncultured Nitrosomonadales bacterium (assembly GCA_913048465.1). Taxonomy (GTDB): domain Bacteria; phylum Pseudomonadota; class Gammaproteobacteria; order Burkholderiales; family Methylophilaceae; genus BACL14. The sequence continues at coordinate 1,614 of CAJWVO010000039.1, read as the reverse complement.
TCTCAGTATTTAGAAATTATTAAAAAAGTTCACTCATCCCCATATAGATTTGTTTTAGTATCAAGTGGAGGTGGGACAAACGCCATATCCGAAATCTTGAAAGTTCCTGGAGCAAGTACATCGGTTTTAGAGGCATATGTTCCCTATGCCAAAGAATCTCTAGATTATTATTTACTCAAGCAGCCAGATCATTATTGCAGTCTAGATACAACTTTAAGCATGGCAGCAAAAGCTTATAGTGCCGCTAAAAAAATTGATCCCGATACAAATCCAAAATATTTACTAGGTATTGCAGTTACAGCCTCATTAGCTACCAATTACTCAAAAAAAGGAGAGCATAAATTCTTTATCGCTATTCAGACTTATAAATACTCCTCTAGCTTTTCTTACTCATTTATAAAAGGTGAGCTAACCCGAGAAGAAGAAGAGCAAGTTGTAACTGATCACATCATCAATGCTATTGCACAATCATGCGAGGTTCAAAGCAAAATAATCAGTGAAAACTCTTCACTTGTAGTTAAGACTGTTGAAGCCCAAAAAAATTGGGTTAAGTTAGTTGATAATAAAATTGATTTTGTCTCTTCATCAAACCGTATACCTGAGCTCATTTTTCCTGGATCATTTAATCCCTTTCATTCAGGGCATCAGTCTATGAGTGAATTAGCTGAGAAAAAAACTGGATTAGGTTTAGCATATGAAATATGTATCCAGAATGCAGACAAACCACCTCTTTCGTATCATGAAATTGAAAAAACTCTTAATCAATTTAATCATGGGCATGAGTGGGTATTAACCAAAGCAGGTAAATTTACTGATAAAGCAGAGCTGTTTCCAAACTCAGTTTTTATTATTGGTGCAGATACATTAACAAGAATTTTAGATGAGAAATTCTACCTAAATCGTCAAGACATGCTTAATCAACTAGATTTATTTAACAGTCATAATATTAATTTTTTAGTGTTTGGTCGAAAAATCAGGAATAGCTTTATCAGTCTTGAGTCTGTCTCAATACCTGAGCATATAGCTAAACGGTTTTCTGGATTTGGTGAGGAAATCTTTAGGGATGATATTTCCTCAACATTGATTCGAAAAGAAGAAAGCTAAAATTTAAAAAATCGGTATACTGTTTTTTAATCTGCTTATATAAAACTGGGGGGGGTTTTATGAAAGGGTTTTTACCAAAAAAAGCACCGGCTAAATCATTCTCAATTGAATCTGAATCTTGCTCAAGAATAGAAGAGATTTGCAATAACCTTCCAAAATTATTATTAACCGGCAAAGTTCAACAAACTATTAATAAGCTTTCTAAGAAAGATTTATCTATAAAACAATTATTGGTTAATCAAATGGGGCAAGATTTAAAACTTGCCATGTCACAATTGAGTTTTATTGCTCATGCCTACATCTGGGGTGATATAAAACCTCATGGGACTCTACCAGAAGCACTTGCAAAACCCTGGGTTGAAGTATCCAAACACCAAGGCAGACCCCCGATATTAAGCTACGCAAGTTACTGTTTGGATAATTGGTTTTTAATTAATCAAGATGAAGAAATATCGCTAGAGAATGTTGGTTTAATAAATAACTTTTTAGGCGGGGTTGATGAAGATTGGT
>CAJWVO010000038.1 GCA_913048465.1 uncultured Nitrosomonadales bacterium | reverse complement strand
TACCAAAGCTTACTACGTGAGTATCATAGAGTGAAATACCAATTAGAATGAGTATTCCCGTTATAAAAAAGTAATGAGCGTTTAATAGCTGGCTTATTGCGCTAGCAGCATTCTTACTTATCACTGAAATAATTTGTTCAATTATAAAAGATATAATTCTCACTATAGTTGAAAAAACAAAACCGAATGCAATGTGTATATATAGAAAAGGTTTTTCAACTATTCTAGCAATAGGATATATTTCCCAAGTTTGTGGAAGTATATAAAATTTTTGGCTTTCAGAAGGTATAGTTACAGGCTCTCTACTAACAGCCTTACCAAATCTATCAAACATAATTGCCATTAATAGTACACAAAGCCCACCTTCCATCGCGGCACCAACATCAAGTTTTCTAATTGCAATCCAAATCTCTGAACCAAGTCCCTGTGCACCGATAAAAGTTGCAAGCACAACAAGCGCTAAAGCCATCATGATGGTCTGATTGACTCCCATCATAATACTCGGCAAAGCTAGAGGGATCTGTACTTTAAATAAAATTTGACCTCGACTTGAGCCAAATGAGGTAGCAGATTCAATTGTTTGATCAGGAACTTGACGAATTCCAAGATTTGTTAAACGAATGATTGGAGGCATGGAATATATCATTGTTGCCAATATAGCTGGAGCACCTCCAATTCCAAAAAAGAACATTGCTGGAATTAAATAAACAAAAGCCGGCATAACTTGCATTGTATCAAGAACAGGCTTCATGCCTCTTTCAAATCGATCACTTAGTGCGCAACCTACACCAAGAAGAACGCCCGCTATGACTGACAAAACAACTGATAGCCCCATCAATGCAAGAGTTTCCATTGCTGACTCCCATAGGCCTACCATTCCCCAATACATAGTGCCAAAAAGAATAAATATTGCTAACCTAATTCCTCCAAAAGCTAATGAAGGTATTACTAAAAGTGAAGCTATAAATACCCATGAAGAGTCTAATAAAAAATCTTCTAGCATAAAATAGCCTTCTTTGACATAACTAGAAATTGCTCTTGTATACTCTTTAATATTTGCTTTTAAAAAATCTTCTCCTTGATTAACCCAAGCTGTGAAAGTGAATGAATCTGTAATAAATTCTGGAAATTCAGATTTATTTTCACCCATAAAAAATAAAACTAGAGAAACAGCAATACCAAATAAAATAATCGCTGGTAGAAAATATGAACTATATTTTGAACCGCTGTTCACGTTACTGAAGTTTTGCGATAGAGCCATGAAGATAAATTTTATGTGTTGTTAAATTTTGTGAATATATTATCCTAAATTTATGGAAAATAACCAGAAAATTGTTTGCTCAGATATATGGAAGCTTTTTGGGCCAAATGAAAAAAATGTACTTTCTAACCTTGATCAGAATTTATCAAGACATGAGGTTCAAGAAAAAACTGGTCATGTAGTTGCTGTCAAAAAAGTTAGTTTTTCTGTTCAAAAGGGTGAAACATTTGTTGTTATGGGTCTATCTGGTAGTGGTAAATCAACCCTTGTAAGATGCTTATCGCGGCTAATTGAACCCACATCTGGCTCAGTGCAAATTGATGGGGTCGATGTCACTCAAATGAATAATAAAGAACTTACCGATCTAAGACGTAATAGAATGAGTATGGTATTTCAACACTTTGGCCTTTTTCCTCACAGAAGAGTAATTGAAAATATTGGCTATGGATTAGAAATCAGAGGTGTGGGCAAAAAAGAAAGAACAGAAAAATCGATGGAAGCTCTTAAGTTAGTTGGGCTTGATGGCTGGGACCAGCATTACCCTCGTGAGCTGTCTGGAGGCATGCAGCAAAGAGTTGGATTAGCAAGAGCTCTTGCGGTTGATCCTGAGATTTTAATTTTTGATGAGCCTTTTTCAGCCCTTGATCCTCTAATAAGAAGAGAAATGCAAGATGAATTACTAAGTATTCAAAAAATGCTTAAGAAAACTATGGTATTTATTACTCATGATTTTTTAGAGGCAATTAAAATGGGAGATAATATCGCCATTATGAAAGATGGAGAAATTTCTCAAGTAGGAACTCCGGAAGAAATCGTTGCGAACCCGATAGATCAATATGTAAAAGATTTTACTGAGGACGTTCCAAAATACAAAGTGTTAAGCGCTGGAAAGATTTGTAGACAAGAAATTTGCAGTGAAACTGAAAAAACTTTCAATGAAGGAAAAAACTGTATTGAAAGTAATGCTAAAATAGATGGCTTGATGGATTTGTGTTGTGAAAATGATAACACTTTCCCTGTAATTGATAGCGATACTGGAAAATTGATTGGTGAAATCGATCGTACCATTATTATGAGGTCTATGACTTCAACTAAATAACTTTTTTAAATTAAAAATATTAAACTACTGTTTACCTTCTCTATTTGAGTCTCTCCAAATAATAATCATTCCCGCAAGCACAATTGCAATTACACCTGGAAATAATTGATCTAAAGGAGCTTCTTTGAAAAAAAACCAACCCATTATAAATGAAGACGGT
>CAJWVO010000037.1 GCA_913048465.1 uncultured Nitrosomonadales bacterium | reverse complement strand
TTTATCATCGTTAATCTCAATTTTCTTTTTAAATAAATTAATCATTTTTTAACAGTAACCGATTTAATGAGAAGTAGCTCAATCCAAGAAATATAAAAAGATAGAGGGATAAATTCGAATTGAGGAAGTGCTCAGCATACAAACCTAATGCCATCATAGATATCGAAAGGAATGTCATTAATGTGAGAACCATTGACGCAGAAAGACCCTTTTCAATTAAAAGATGATGGAGGTGATTTCTCTCCGCACTAAAGATTTTTTGTTTCCTACTTAACCGATCAAATATTACATAAATACAGTCACACAAAGGAATAAAAACTAACCATAAGGCATTTACAGGATTAAAGAAGTTGTTCTCAGAGGATGATAAGTAAATGCATGACCATGCTATAAAAAAACCAAGAAAAGATGAACCGTTATCACCAAGAAAAACTCTTCTTTTTACTCCAAGAGCACCTAGGTTATACATTAAAAAACCAAACAATGCTCCTAGGGTGATAATAAACGCATAGTTAATTACATCCAATCCTGTCAGGATAATAAATCCAACCAGCGCAGTAGATATCATTGCTGCACATAAACCGTTAAGCCCATCAATCATGTTAAAGGCATTGATGATTCCTGTTACACAAAATATTGTGAAAGGGATTCCCCAAGCTCCTAACTTAATAACTTCATTATTTATGGTAATTCCAATTTCATCTACGTAGACACCAGTTACCATGATGAAAAAGAAATTTATCACTACATGAAATAAGATTCTGTATTTAGCAGGTATTCCTCTGGCATCATCAAGCACAGTAAAAATTTGTAGTGCCAAACCAAATAAAATAAAAAAAAGAATAAAGTTATTTACTTCAAATGAATTACTTGTATCAAATACAAAACTGTTAGATGAATTATCAATATTGTTCTCTTCATCCAAAAGAATCACCTCACCATTTCTAATAACATAATTCGACACTTCGTTTCCGTTTGTAACCCTAAATGTAGCCTCATCAATTTTTTTAATCTGAATTGAGTTATCTATACCATCAAGCCTTACTTCGTAGTCTGACGAAACATCATTTTCATTTTCAAAAACTAATAAATCGAAGACAGTTTGTTGATCAGATTCTTCAAGCCGCAAACTTTTTTTATAGACCGTTCGATCAACGGTTTCTGCATTATTTGAAAATAAATCAAATACCTCTTTTTCAAGTTTGACATCAGCTAAGAATAATAGGCTTAAAAAGCCAAGTATCATTGAAAGCTGAATGGCAATGCCTCCGGTTAAGGGAGTAGGGCGATGATGAAACTTTCTGCTTTTATTTGGAATATCTATAAGCCAGTTTTTTTCTCTAGCAATATTTCGAAGCATTCCATTAAAACTTATTGATCCAAAAATAGTTAAAAGAAAAACAACGACTGCTATACTTACATCCATTCTATATAACTAAAAATAATATTATGAAAAACAAATTTATCTTTGTCATATTATCCTTTCTTGCCATCAATGCAATCTCCAGCGTTGATAAAATTCTAGAAAATATATCAATTGAAAATGGCTTCGAAGTTTCTATTTTTTCTAATACTACCAGCGCACCGAGACAAATAACTGAGGGCGAAACTGGGTATATTTTTGTTGGGTCAAAGCAGGGAGATGTTTATGCGCTGAAGGATCATGATGATAATGGCAAAGCAGATTTTTCTATGGTGGTTGCAAGCGATATGGGCGATTCTTCAGGAGTTGCTTTTTACAACGGATCACTTTTCATTGCAGAGATAGATAAAGTTTGGAAGATTGAAAATATCGAAGAGAAGCTAGATCGTGGCAACAGCATAAAAGATCTCGAAAAAATTCTTGTTACCGATGATCTGCCCTCAGATACATGGCACGGAAGAAAATGGATAAAGTTTGATCAAGATGGAAGTTTTCTTGTAAATGTTGGTGCGCCATGTAATGTCTGTTTAAAAGATGACCCAAGATACGCAACAATTATGCGTTTTAGAGATTCTAAGTGGTCCATAGTGGCTAGAGGAGTAAGGAACTCCGTTGGCTTTGATTTCAATCCTAAAAACAATAGATTGTATTTCACAGATAATGGAAGAGATTGGCTGGGTGATAACTTGCCTTCGTGTGAACTAAATGTTCTTTTAGATGATGGAGATTTTTTTGGTTTTCCATATCTGCATGCAAACGACGTTGTTGATCCTGACTTTGGAGAAAGTGACCATGGATATGAAATCAATAAACCCATTTTAGAATTAGGCCCACATGTAGCGCCGACAGGAATTACATTTTACTCGGGCAATCATTTTCCAGCATCTTATACAAATAATGCATTTATAACACTTCATGGTTCCTGGAACAGCTCCAAGAAAGTTGGTTACAAAGTCATAAGAGTTGAGTTTGATGATAAAGGGCTAGTTAAAAAACATTCAGATTTTATGACTGGCTTCTTATCTGGTGAGCAGGTCATTGGTAGACCGGCTGCGCCTTTTGAAATGTCAGATGGATCATTATTAATTTCAGATGATTACTCAAATTTAATTTATAGA
>CAJWVO010000036.1 GCA_913048465.1 uncultured Nitrosomonadales bacterium | reverse complement strand
ACAGATGCTTTACAAGCCATGGTTCTTATAGTTGGATCCATTACCATATCCGTTATAGGTCTTTTGAAAATTGGTGGATGGGGTAACCTTGTTTCTGTTGTTGAGCCGACTCACTTTAATATGTTTCTCCCATCTGACCATCCTGATTTTCCCTGGATAGGAATGGTTTTTGCTCCACCCATTATTGGTGTATGGTATTGGTGTACTGACCAGTATATTGTACAAAGAGTTTTATCTGCCAAAAATGTCTCTGAAGCCCGAAAAGGAACTATCTTTGCAGGCTATTTAAAGCTATTACCTATTTTTATGTTTTTTATACCTGGGTTAATAGCGTATGCAATGACAAAAACTGGTCAATTAAGCTATGGGTCCTCAGATCAAGTATTTCCTACTTTAGTTCGTGAATTACTGCCATCTGGAATAAGAGGATTAGTTGCAGGAGGACTTCTAGCTGCTTTGATGAGTTCACTATCTTCTGTTTTTAATTCATGTTCGACCTTATTTACAATGGATATCTACAAAAAACTATATCCAGAGACCGATGAGAAAAAACTTGTCTTTGTCGGCAGAATAGCAACTGGTATAGTTGTGCTTTCGGGTATCCTATGGATACCGTTTATTAAGGTGGTTTCCGGTGCAGGATTATATACTTATCTACAAAGTGTACAGGCTTATATTGCACCTCCCATTGCTTCAGTCTTTCTCCTTGGCCTTTTTTGGAGCAGAATAAATGCAAATGGAGCGCTGGCAGCTTTAGTTGGCGGGTTCATAGCAGGGATGATTCGACTTGGATTGGAGATAAAAAAATCCACATTAACAGTAGATGGAATTTGGTACCAAATTGCAGATCTAAATTTCCTGTATTTTGCTATATTCTCTTTTTTAACATGCGTTGTAGTTCTTGTTGCAGTAAGTATGCTTACCCCTCCTCCTGATCTGGAAAAAATAAATGGACTAACGTATGATACTTCTAAAAAAAATATTGCAGAAACTGATCATCCTAAATCAGATAAAATTAATTCATATATCATTCTAGCTATTTTAGCACTTATATTGATTTACTTTTCACCAATTGGTATTGGAGGTTAATTCTTAAATCATGTCAATAAATCTTACACTAGGGGAAAAAGAATACTTCCCTAACATAAAACAAATTGAATATGAAGGCAGAGACTCAGATAATCCCCTAGCTTTCAAATTTTATGATTCTGAAAAAATAGTGTCAGGAAAGCCTATGAGAGAGCATCTCAAGTTTGCAGTGGCATACTGGCATACTTTCTGTGGAACTGGTAGTGATCCTTTTGGACCAGGAACAAAACATTTCCCTTGGAATGTATCTAGCAACCAAATGGAAGCCGCATATGCAAGACTAGATGCAGCTTTTGAATTTTTTTCCAAATTAGGTGTTGATTATTATTGTTTTCATGATCGAGATCTTGCTCCTGAAGGAAATGATGCGAATGAATCCGAAGAATACCTTCAACAATTAACACAAGCAGCAAAAAAAAAGCAAAAAGAGTCAGGCGTGAAATTGTTGTGGGGAACCGCCAATCTGTTTTCTCATCCTCGATTTATGAATGGCGCTGCTACCAACCCTGATTTTAACGTAGTTACATATGCAGCTTCTCAGGTAAAAGCTGCTTTGGATGCCACAATAAGCCTAGGAGGAGATAACTATGTTTTCTGGGGAGGCCGTGAGGGATACTCCTCTCTCCTAAATACTAATATGAAAAAAGAGTTAGATCATCTTGCTATATTCTTATCAAAAGCTCGAGACTATGGTAGAGCGAATGGGTTTAATGGAACTTTTTTAATTGAACCAAAGCCAATGGAGCCTTCTAAACATCAATATGATTTTGATGTAGCTGCGGTTGTATCCTTTTTAAAACACTATGATTTAGAAAATGATTTTAAAATTAATATCGAAAATAATCATGCTACCCTTGCAGGACATACATTTGCTCATGAAATTCAAACTGCATATAATTTTAATGCTTTCGGAAGTCTTGATATAAACCAAGGGGATCCACATAATGGTTGGGACACGGATGAATTTTTGAACAACATTTATGATGCTGTACATATTATGCTCATTATTTTAAATGAAGGTGGTCTAAAATCAGGAGGAATGAATTTTGATGCAAAAACGCGTAGAAGTTCTACTGATTTGGAAGATATTTTCATAGGCCATATACATGCTATGGATACCCTTGCAAGAGGGCTTATGATAGCGGATGATATTTTACAAAATTCTGAATACCAGAATCTTAAAAATCAAAGATATAAAAGCTTTGATGATAACAAAGGGTTACTGTTCTCAGATGGAAAATTAAATCTTGAAGAACTCGCTAATTTAGCATCAAATCAAGACGAGCCTAGTCTAAGTAGTGGTAAACAAGAACTTTTTGAATCAATTATTAACAAGCATATAAAATAGGCTACCTAATGCTCTGGGGTTTAAAACCATCCTTCTTACTTTCAATTTTTTTGATTTTTTTAGGATGTGATCAAAATAAAATTGATAAGCCAAATATTATTTTAATCATTGGTGA
>CAJWVO010000035.1 GCA_913048465.1 uncultured Nitrosomonadales bacterium | reverse complement strand
TCATCTAGTGCAGGTGATGCTGGAAGAGAAGATAGAAAAGCTCTTATACATCAAACAAAATCAGCTTGGTTACAAACATTAACCAGCCTTGATCACGAGGAGGATGATGAAGGAACTTCTTGGAATAAAGACTCAAGAGAGAGAGATCCAGATAGAATGTCTCCTCGTATGGCTTGGAGAGCAATTCAAGCAGGACTTCCTGAAGAAGCAATTATCTCCAGTGATATCGGTAACAACTGCGCAATTGGTAATGCTTATCCAACTTTTGAAAAAGGAAGAAAATATTTAGCACCTGGCTTATTTGGTCCTTGTGGTTATGGTTTCCCATCTGTTTTAGGTGCGAAAATTGGCTGCCCAGATACACCAGTTGTTGGTTTTTCAGGAGACGGTGCTTTTGGAATAAGCATGAGTGAAATGACTTCTTGTAACAGAGAAGAGTGGCCTAACATAACGATGGTAATTTTTAGAAATTACCAATGGGGTGCTGAAAAAAGAAATACAACTTTATGGTATGATAACAATTTTATCGGAACTGAGCTTGATCCAAAACTAAGCTATGCAAAAATAGCTGAAGCGTGTGGTTTCAAGGGGGTAAAAGTAACCACTCAATCTGAGTTAACAGAAGCACTTAAAACTTCATGTGTTGAGCAAATGAATGGTATTACTACTTTTATTGAGGTTATTTTAAACCAAGAATTAGGGGAGCCATTCAGAAGAGATGCTATGAAGGCACCTGTTGAAGTAGCAGGAATTGATAGTAAAGATACTGTAGTTCAATAATTTATTGATCTGAAATAATCATATCAGCTGCTTTCTCAGCAATCATTATTGTTGGAGCATTAGTATTTCCAGAGGTAATATTTGGCATAATAGATGCATCAACTACTCTAAGATTTTCAATTTGATGAACTTTTAGAGTGTCATCTACTACTGCACTTGAGTCATTGCCCATTCTGCACGTGCCGACTGGATGAAAAATTGTTTGGACATGCTCACTTGCAGCGTTAATAATTTCTTCATCAGTTTGATTCTCTAGCCCTGGTCTAAATTCTTCTGGTGAATATTTTTTAAAAGTTTTGCTTTCAAGAATAATTTTTCTTACTAATCGAATACCTGCGGCTGACACTTGCCGATCTTCAGCAGTAGATAAATAATTCATTTTTATTTTGGGATCATCTCTACTATCCTTGGAAGTGATGTAAATTTCCCCTCTACTAGTTGGTCTTAAGTTTGCAACAGTGGGTGTAAAAGCATTAAAATTATGAAGACTAGCACCACCAAGCTTATCGGTACTGATCGGTTGAACATGAAATTGCAAATCCGGTGTTTCCTTACTCTCATCACTTTTCGCAAAACCACATAACTGACTTGCACCCATCGTCATTACGCCTTTTCTAAAAAAAACAAACTCCATTCCAATTAACATTTTGCCAAAAAAACTATTGATAGTCTTGTTTAGTGTTTTTATATTGTTTACCTTGTAGACAGGTCTTAACATCAGATGATCTTGAAGATTTTGTCCAACATTTGGATTATGATGAACCATGTTTATGCCTAATTCCTGTAATTTGTTCTCATTGCCAATTCCTGATGCTTGTAAAACATGAGGAGAGCCAATTGCGCCTGCTGACAATATTACTTCTTTATTAGTTTTTACTGATATCAATTCATTGTCATGCCAATAGGAAATGCCAACAGCTTTTTTTCCATCAAAATTGATTTGTTTTACATGTGCCTTAACCACAATTTTTAAATTTTTTCTTTTTTTAGCTGGATTTAAATAACCAACGGCAGTGCTGCATCTTAATCCATTTTTTTCTGTCACTTGAAAATAATCACATCCAAAATTATCACCTGTATTAAAATCTTTTATTTTAGGTATACCGATTTCTTCAGCAGCATTTTGGAATTCGTCCAATATATCAAGCTTAATTCTAATATCTGAGACTGATAAAGGACCTCCAACACCATGAAATTTATTTGCACCTCTTTCCTGATTTTCTGATTTAATAAAGTAGGGGAGTACATCTTCCCATCCCCACCCAGTGTTTCCGAGTTGGCGCCAAATATCATAATCTCTTGATTGCCCTCTTATATACAATAGACCGTTTATTGATGAACTACCCCCTAATGTTTTTCCTCTTGGATAATTAATTGATCTTCCATTAATGGATTCATCTGGTTCTGTTTTGAAACACCAATCCGTTTTTGGATTATGCATGGTTTTGTAATAACCAACAGGTATATGTATCCATGGATACGTATCTTTTCCCCCTGCCTCAATTAACAAAACTGAGATTTTTGGATTGGCTGACAATCTGTTTGCTAATACGCATCCAGCAGAACCAGCTCCAACAATTATATAATCAAAACTATCACTCATTATAAATATTTGAGTTTAAAAATTAGGTAATTAAAAGATAATTTTATAAACACGATTGGTTTAAAATGTATAAAATTTAATGGCAACATATTTTAAATTATTTATTTTTTTTGCTATTTGCTTAATTTTTATTTTTTTCATTATTATACTAATATCAATATTTTTTATTAATTAATCCTAATAATATCTTTGTAAAACGTTTTATTAGTGTTAAGTTTTTCTATACAATTTTTTTGGGAGGTAATATGAAAAAATTATTAACAGTAGTTTTGGGCTCAGTTTTGATTCTAGGATTTATGACTGTATCGGCTAAAGCTGCAAAGACTCTTAAATGTCAAACAGTTTTGAATGCTAAGAGTGATGAAGCTAGATTGCTTAAAGAAGTATTTACAGACAAAGTTACACTTTTGACAGGTGGATCTTTGAAGTTTGAAATTATGCCAGCAGGAACAGTTGTTGGTGGTAAAGAAACACTTGATGCAATCGATAAAGGTCTAATTGATTGTGGATTTGCTTGGACTCACTATTGGTCAGGAGAGCATCCAGCTGCAATGTTATTTGGATCACCTGTTGCAGGTGGTGGTGTAGGGATC
>CAJWVO010000034.1 GCA_913048465.1 uncultured Nitrosomonadales bacterium | reverse complement strand
TACGTTTTCACGGCTTCTTGATGCATTGCCGTGCTGGCCTGTGTTTCAGCGAGCCTTAGTTGAATGGTTTCTTCAAGACCGATATTTAAATTCGTAATTTTTGAAGCTTCCTCAAAATGTTCACGAGCAATCACCGTTTCTTTTAGTTTAAGTCGAGATTCTCCTGCTTTGAATAAAGCTGTTCCTATGGATTCACTTGCGGGGTGTTCTTTGATAAGAGTTTCAAAAGTTAAAGCTGATTTTTCAAAGTTTCCTGAAATGTAATATGCGTTTGCCAATTGGACTATAATGATTTCCCTTTCTGCTTTATTTGTTGTCGTCTTCAAGGCTGCAGTTAGCTCATTGATAACCTTTTCCTTTTGCCCCCCCATAAGGTTAAGTTCAGCCAATTCTGTTTGAACTTTTAAAGTTAGTGGGCTGTCCGAATGGTTGTTGATAATTGTCTCATATAATGAGATGGCCTGTTTTGTCTTTTTTAAAGATTTTTGTGCCCATGCCCATTCATAAAGGGCTTGAGGTACAAATTCAGATTGGGGGTATTTTGAGGTAAATTGAGCGTAATGCTTGGAAGCTTGGAGCCATTCTTTTTGTTTGGAGGCAGACAAACCTGCGTAGTAGGTGATCATTTCTGCTTTTTCATGGTTCTTGTAAGTGCTCGCCATGGTAGAGAAATGAGAGGAAGCTTCGCGGAAGTTTTCTAAACTAATTAAGGTTACACCTTTCTGAAGCGCCGCATCTGCGGCTAATGGATGATTTGCTGGAACTTTTGAGAAACAATCGTAGGCCTCTTTAAATTTATTTTCTTCATTATTAACCCATCCCATATAATACATAACTTGAGGCATTTGGGTGGCGAGATTTTTTTTAAATGATGTGAGGGACTGATTTTCTACATATTGCTGTAGAGCTTTTCTTGCGAGTACTAAATTATTCTGCTGAAATGCAATTCTTCCTGTTTCAACTAATGCAAGTGGGAGTTGCTCGGATTCTTGAGGAGAATTTTCTAATAGCATTGAGAGGTTTTTTAATGCCTCATTTTTATTGTTTGATCTGTCATAGGCAATACCAAGCTGAAGGATTGCTCTATCAAGATTTGGCGTGATCTTAATCAATTCGGTATCAGCAACGGTTTTATTGTTTTGAAATTCACTTATGAAAATTTTCAGAAACGAAATCGCATTGGGCCAATTTTTTTTCATGAAATGGCTGTCACCTAAAATGAATGGAACCTGAGAAAATTGATTGTTGAATTTACTGAGGCTCAATAATGGTTCGGCTGCAGTAAGTGCATTGTCCCAGTCTTTAGCAATATGATGGAGTTGAGCTTTTCTTAATTTTGCTAGATCCGTTTTATTATGCTCGTTGTTGTCTTTTAAAAAGGTATTAAAGGCCTTAAGAGCTTCATTATTTCTTTTTAGTTGGAGTAAATTTTCAGCGCGAATAAATAGGGTGTTATCTTTTAAATTATGTTTTGGAAATTGTACTAAGAATTGCTCGCTTAAAGATAGGCTGAGTTGATAATTTTTAAGATTATGAAGGCAGACAATTTTTTGTGCTTGAACCTCGGACAGTTGAGGAAAACCTCCTCTTTTTTCTATATTTGATAATGAGCTTAGCGCATTTTTCCAATCGGCTGGTGACTTGGCCATCAATGCGTTTGCATATTCAAATTCAATATTACTAATCAGATTTGATTGTTTGAATTTGGTTAGTGAAGAACTAAGAATTTCTGCAGATTTCTCATGATCGTTTTTACCGTTAGAAAAAACTCTGGCAAGCCATAGGTTAGCCTGTGCTGATAGGTCATCATCAGCTTGAGTAAGTTTTTGCAACTCGGTTTCGGCCTCCAAGTATTTCTTTAATTCATAGTAGATTCTTCCTTTGTAGAGTGTGGCTTGTCTGAATTTAGGATCTTGAAGGTCTTGATTCTCTTTGAGGAAAATATCAAAATTAGCGAGAGCTTGCTCGTATTTTGTCATCAAAAATCTGGTAACTCCTAATCTAAAATGACATTCCTTTGCCTCCTCCTTGGCCATCCCTTCCAGAGCAATTGAAAAAGATTTTTCAGCTTCTTCTAATTGTTCGTTTTTGCTATGACATTCACCCAAAAGATATGAGATTCTCGTTTTCCATTTATCCGAAATTTTATTATCTGACGAAGAATTGAGAGCTTTTATGGCTTCTGTAATTTGATCTTTTTGGTAATAAGCAAAACCCATTTGGTATATTGCTCTGGTCAACTGATCCGGTGAAGGCTTCGAGTTTTTAATTATTGAAGTCCATTTGACAACATCATCCCAATTAGAATTTCCAAAAGATATATCAATAATAAATGCTAACGCTGAGTTTTTATATATTGGGTTGGTTAAAGATTGGACCTCATTTGTAAATAGATCTTTGGCTTTACTTTTTTGTGATGATTGCAATAAGCATTGGCCTTGAAGTATAATTATTCTTTCTCGGTTGATCGTCTTATCTAAATTATTTTTTGAAATTAATTTTGAGAAGCATGGAATGGCTTCATTATATTGTTTTAATGCATAGTGACTCAAACCTAAGCCTCTCAAGGCGAGATCGGCTTTGGGATGTGAACTGTGTGCTTTTAAAAAGTTCTCAAACTGAGTTGTGGCTACTGAATAAAGCTTTCTATTGTATGCTGCGTTTGCGGTAAAATATTTTTTCAGCGCAGGGTCTGCAGAAGCACTGCATAATAATAACAAATTTAGGCCAATAAAAATGTTGATAAAATACCAGGATGATTTCTCAACATTATTAGACATAATTAAATTATATATATTTAATACATCTTAAATTAACTTGTGCTTAAATCTCAACTATTTAGATGCGAAATTATTATTGTATTCATTAAGTGCTTAGTAAGTGCGGTAATCAGCAAAATTAAAAGTTTAGATGCATGATGTGTTGACTTTGACGATATGAAGTTTAAATAGAATTAGCTTTATGCCATTCAATGCCAGGGTGGCGAAACTGGTAGACGCGCTAGATTTAGGATCTAGTATCCTTCGGATGTGCAGGTTCGATTCCTGTCCCTGGTACTTTATAATTTTCAGTTCAAATTAATCAATCTGATAGAATATCTATTCAGTAACTCTGAAAAATTCTTCTTTATTACTAATATCTATTTGGAACGGACTGATCACGGGGCTCCCATCATCTGTCGTCACGTTAATCCATTCCTTCTCTAAGTTGGCTGATTTCTGCAATGTACCGCCGTCCCATTGAAGGATGATTTTATTTCCATTTCTTGAAATGTTAAGATTTAGTGTTTTTCCTGGATAACTATTCGCATCTGCAGGATCTGTTTCATGAACGACTAGCTCATCGTGGTTGGAGAAGCCGTCACCATCAGTGTCAGCAGTGTCTTTGGTGAAGGTAGCCCCGATGGTCTTATTGCCATCCATGGTGATAGTGAGTGGATTATCTGAACCTGAAGCATCACCAGTCCATGCACTAAAGAGATAACCAAGATCAGGAGTAGCGGTCACTGTGGTGTTTGCCCCTAATTTATGAGTATCAGTTGAAGTGATAGAACCATTAGAAGTTGCTTCAGCAGTCAGTGTGCGAGTTGGATAGTTGTTCGCATCTGCAGGATCTGTTTCATGAACGACTAGCTCATCGTGGTTGGAGAAGC
>CAJWVO010000033.1 GCA_913048465.1 uncultured Nitrosomonadales bacterium | reverse complement strand
ACTTTAAATAATTTTTTTCTGTGCTCTTCACCCACACCAACAGCAACGGGAACAGGTATCATTCCACCAAGTATTGCAGCCCAGAAGCATTCTAGAAATTTTATATTTGATTTAGTGTTAATGACAATTTCATCGTTGGACTTGAATCCCAAATCCTGAAAAAGACCTAAACATTTTTTTATATTTGCTCCAAATTCAGAAAAACTTATTTCCTCTTCCTCTGACTTTCTATTGATGAAACGTATGTAGCCTTCTTTTTTAACCTGGTCAACAAAAAGATCGTTTAAAGTTTGATATTTTTTTAGCATGCTTTTATTACTGGAGTTTTATTTAAATTGAATATTAACTCAGATTATTTTAGTTTCGCTTAAAATCTATATCAATTTAATCAATTATGTTTATTATTGTAATTTATTTTTTACTGATAATTGACCTTCGTGACTCTCTATACACAAATAAATAGAGCAATTGATAATTAATACCATTAAAATCAATTAAGGCATGAATAACCCAAACGAAAACACTAAACTCGACTATCATGGCAAAAGAAGGCTTTCTATAGGTCGAAAAATATACTATTTTCTTGGCAAACCAATTTTACTTGCAACGATTTATACTCTTATAGCAACTTGCAAAATAAGAGTAGTTGATAGGAATAATTCTATTGAAAAACTTGTAAAGAATACTGGTGTTTTCGCTCCATGTTTTTGGCATCAAGATTTATTAATCACGTTGCTTATTGTCTCAAGATGGCTCAAAAAAGGTTTCAAAGGTGGCTTCATCATATCCCCCTCTGTAGATGGTGAAGTACCTGCCCAAATAGCTAAATCCTGGGGTGCAGAAATCATAAGAGGTTCTGCAGTTAGGACGGGCGCTTCTGCAATGAGGGATATTCATCATTTCTTAAAACGAGGTATTTCTATTGTAACAGCAGCAGATGGTCCACTTGGCCCTAAATTTCAATTTAAAATGGGAGTCGTCTTAATGGCAAAGCTGGGTGATGCACCTATTATTCCCATAACATGCTCTTGCTCAAAGGCCTGGTACCTAAATCGTTGGGATCATTTTATGATCCCCAAACCATTTACTAAGATTGTTGTGATGATTGGTGGACCTTATAATATTCCTAAGACCTCAAATATGTCAGAACTCGAAGAACACAGAAATAATATTGAATTAATATTAAATGAACAAAAATCCTCTTCTGAGAAATTGTTATGAGAATTAATGAGCCAATAAACAGCAGCATGAAACAACTATTTCGTATAGATTACTTCTTATTTTTTTTGTTTCTTACGTGCCCCTCAATAATTAAAGCAGAAAATGAATCAGTATTAAGAGCGCATCATGCTAATTACAGTGTCAGCGTTCGAGGTATCGGGGGAACCTTAAACACAAAATTGAATCAAGATGATGGTACTTACCAAGCTTCTAATGAGCTTAAAGCTAAAGGATTATCCCGAATATTCCTTGGTGGAACTGTAAATGAAAAATCCTTTTTTAGAATAACAGATAAAGAATTAAAGCCATTATCATTTTATTCGACGGACAAAATGTCTAAAAGAAATAAGACTATTTCTATAAATTTTGACTACGAAGAGGATCTTGGAATATCAAGAATTAATGAGAATGAAACAACATTTAAAAATGAAAATAATCTTTACGATAGAATCTCTTTAAAGTTTGCCCTTATGAATGACCTTAAAAAAAATAATTTGAAAAAAGAATACAATCTCTATGAAGGAGAAGAAATAAAATTGATCCAGATAGAGGTGCTTGAAGAGAAGATCATTAGCGTGCCTTTTGGAGAATTCAAAGCAATTGCAATCAAAAGCCAACAACTAGGATCATCCAAAAGATCAATATTTTGGTGCGCAGATAAATTAGATTTTTTGCCAATCGTTATTGAGCAATACCGAAATGATAAGTTGTGGATGAAAGCGAGCTTAACATCGCATGGTTACCTTTGATTAATTTTTTCTATCATAGAGCCTCTCGAGAACAACCTCGTTCTCATCTTTATCTCTTAAGATAATTTTTCTTTGAAGGTTTTTATTTTGATTAACCAATGAATAAGTTTCAGTGATTTTCATACCTCGATCATCAAGGGTATCGATGAGGTAATAACCATTTTGCCATCCAGATGATCGTTGTGCCTTTATCTCACCCAGCTCAATTGTTTCAATCCTATTATTCTTATACTCCTCTACGATTGATCGATTAAAATCGATATAAAGTGCATACCTGGTTTGAGTGATCTTAATTCTGTTAGCGTCCCTCAAAAAAAGGTGTGCAACATAATCTGAATTACGTTTATTCTGCTGGTTGGCAGATGAAGAGAAAATATTTCTTTTATTATTTGGCCCAATAATTCTATTTATCGCTTCATTCAAGTCTTGTTGACCATTAAGTTTTGCAATATATTCCCAAGATCCACCTAAATTGGTTACTTCTTCAGGGTTTTGATTGTAGTTCACCAAAGTCTCATTCGTTGAACATGAGATTAATATCATCAGAAAAGGTAAATAAATAAATTTCAACATGTCAAAAATTGCTCACTCAAAATTACTGGAATCTATAAATATCTAAAATATAATGTCTTCATGATAGACAATCATAACCAAAATGTAAGTTCGATCTGGAACTTTAAACAAAAAAAATCACATCAGCTACCTAGTGTTGCTGATGTGGTAATCATTGGTGGAGGAATCATAGGCGTCTCTACGGCCTATTTCTTAGCAAAATCAGGTGTAAATGTTTGTGTATGCGAAAAAGGATTTATCTCAGGCGAACAGTCAGGAAGAAACTGGGGTTGGGTGAGAGTTCAGGGAAGAGATGAAAGAGAAATACCACTCATGTTAAGGAGCTTGGAATTATGGAGAGGCCTATCTGATGAAATTCAGGGTGATACAGGTTACAAAGAGAGCGGATGTCTTTATTCTGCATACAACCATAATGAGATGGATAGCTATGATTCCTGGCTAAAACTTGCGAAAAAATATGACATAAAAACTGATGTACTAAATAAGACCGATTTAGAAAAAGAAGCTGGCCAAGTAGCAAAGAGATGGATAGGTGGAATTATAACAAAAACTGATGGAAGGGCTGAACCACATCAAGCAACAATCAGTATTGCAAAGGCTGCACGAAATCTTGGTGCAAAAATTTTCACAAACACAGCTGTTAGGGGCATAGAAAAAACTGCAGGAAATTTGTCCGCAGTCATCACTGAAGACGGTCCCATAAAAACATCTACTGTAATTTGTGCTGCTGGGGCTTGGTCTTCATATTTTTGCAGATCATTGGGCGTCACTGTTCCTCAACTTCAAGTTAAAGGCACTGTTGCAAGGACAAACCCAATAAAATCCCCTATTAAAGGCAATATTTTCGATAAAAACATAAGCATTCGTAAGCGTGAAGATGGCGGCTATACTGTTGCTCATGGAGCGATTCTCGATCACTCAATTACCCCTTCTACTATTTATTTTGGGCCTAAGTATATAAAAGCACTAATGAGAGAATTCAATGTTTTAAGGATATCCTTTGGTAAAGATTTTTTTGAACATTTGTTACGACCAAAGTCATGGAATTTGGACAAAATGACCATCTTCGAGCAAATACGTACACTTGATCCCTCTCCAAACATGAAGGTTCTAAAAAAAATCAAAAAAAATATAGGAAAAATCTACCCGGAACTAAAAAATGCTGAAATTATCGAATCGT
>CAJWVO010000032.1 GCA_913048465.1 uncultured Nitrosomonadales bacterium | reverse complement strand
ACTTTTTCATTAAATTTATGAAGCGATAAAATATATTTAGCTCTCTTTATTGGAGATTTTAAAGTTTGATAAGCATCGTTTATTTGGGTTGTCTTGATCATAGACTGCATTTTTTCATTCTCGGATGAGGTAGCAAATCTATCTGGATGAATTTCTTTTTGAATTGAGCGATAGTTTTCTTGTAATTTCTCTGTGTCTATTTGAAATTTTTCAGGGAGGTTAAATAATTCAAAAAAATTTTGGGTCAAACTGTGAAACTTTCTCCACAACCACAACTATCTTTTACGTTTGGGTTGTTAAATTGAAAACCTTCATTTAAGCCTTCTTTAACGAAGTCCAACTCAGTACCATCAATGTAGATTAAACTTTTTGGATCAACGAGAATTTTAACGCCATGACTTTCAAAAACCTTATCTTCTGGACTCACTTCATCAACAAATTCTAAAACGTATGCCATGCCAGAACAACCAGTTGTTTTGACGCCAAACTTTAAACCAATTCCTTTACCTCTTGATTCAAGATAACTTTTAGCTCTACTAGCTGCTTTTTCTGTTAATGAAATTGTCATTTTATTTTTGTTTAGATTTTAAATCTTCTACCGCTGCCTTAATTGCGTCTTCAGCTAAAACAGAGCAATGAATTTTAACAGGAGGTAGTGCTAACTCTTCAGCAATTGCAGAATTTTTTATTTCTTCTGCTTGATCAAGAGATTTACCTTTTAGCCATTCAGTAACTAATGAACTAGATGCAATTGCCGAACCGCAACCATAAGTTTTAAATTTTGCATCTTCAATAATTCCATTATCCCCCATTTTAATTTATAATTTCATTACATCACCACAAGCTGGAGCACCAACCATTCCAGTACCCACTGATGAATCATTTTTATCAAATGATCCAACGTTTCTTGGATTTTCATAGTGATCTAATACTTTATCGCTGTATGCCATCAAATTTCTCCAAATAAAAAATTAATTAATGTTCTGCCCATTCAACTTTTTCGAGATCAACACCATCCTGAAACATTTCCCATAAAGGTGATAACTCTCTTAATTTACCTATTTTTTCTTTTAAAAGCGTTATTGTAAACTCAACATCAGATTCTGTGGTAAATCTTCCTATAGAAAATCTAATAGAACTATGAGCAAGTTCATCAGAGCGTCCCAATGCTCTTAAAACGTAGCTTGGCTCTAAGCTTGCAGAGGTACATGCAGAACCACTTGAAACAGCAATGCCTTTGATAGCCATAATTAACGACTCACCCTCGACATAGTTAAAACTTATGTTCAAGTTATGAGGGACTCTTTTATCAAGGTCACCATTTACATATGTTTCTTCAATATCAGTTAGACCTTTAAGAAGTTTTAATTGTAAGCTCTTGATGCGTTTATTCTCTTCATCCATTTCTTCTCTTGCAATTCTAAACGCTTCTCCCATCCCAACGATTTGATGCGTTGCTAGCGTTCCTGAGCGCATTCCTCTTTCGTGACCACCACCATGAATTTGAGGTTCGATACGAATTCGAGGCTTACGTCTGACATATAAAGCACCAACACCTTTAGGACCATAAGTTTTGTGCGCTGAGAAACTCATTAGGTCCACAGGAAGCTCTTTAAGATCAATTTTAATCTTGCCTGTTGCCTGTGCTGCATCAACATGGAAAATAATATTATTCTCACGACATATATTCCCTATAGCAGTGATATCTTGAATCACGCCTATTTCATTATTAACTAGCATTACTGAAACGAGAACAGTATCTGGGCGAATAGTCACTTTGAATTTTTCAATATCTAATAATCCATTCGGCTCTGGTTCCATATAGGTAGCTTCAAAACCTGTTCGCTCACATTCCCTAACAGCATCAATAACAGCTTTGTGTTCAGTCGCAAGTGTGATGATATGTTTACCTTTTTTTGAATAAAAATTACTAGCCCCTTTGATAGCAAGGTTGTTAGACTCAGTTGCACCAGATGTCCAAACAATCTCTCTTGGGTCAGCATTAACAAGCAGGGCAATTTCTTTTCTTGCATTTTCAACTGCTTTTTCAGCAGTCCAACCATAAGGATGGCTTCGTGAAGCAGGGTTTCCAAAATCTTCCGTAATATAAGGGATCATCTTTTCAGCAACACGAGGATCTACCGGAGTAGTTGCGGAATAATCCATATAAATGGGCATATCGTATAACTTGTTTTTCATAATATCCTTATTTTTTAAAAATTAGGCTGCCATCGCAGTCATTTGTTTTAATCTATTTACTTCTTCTTTTAATGCATGAATGAATTCATCAACTTCATTCTCTGTGCTCTCTAAACCCAAACTGACTCTTAAGGCGCCTTGTGCTAAATCTAAATCAACACCCATCGATAGAAGCACGTGACTGGGTTCAGTGCTATTACTTGAGCAAGCTGAGCCACTGGCAATTGCAAATCCTTTTCTATCAAGAGCTGTCAGCAAAGTTGACCCATCAATATTCTTAAATGAAAAAAAGGTTGTATTGCTTAATCTGTGAGTCTTTTCACAAAAAATAACTGCACCTAAATCAATCAGCGCTTTTTCAAGAATCAATCTTAATCGTTTAATTTTTTCATTAAATGTGACTATATTTTGACTTGAACGTTCACATGCTTTTCCAAATCCAATAATTGATGCAATGTTTTCTGTTCCACTTCGTAAACCTCGTTCTTGCCCACCGCCTTGCATATGTGGAAAGATATCAATTTTTTTATTTACAATTAATGCAGCGATACCTTGAGGACCATAAATTTTATGACTTGAGATTGTCATTGCATCGATATTGAGTTCGTCAAAATCAACTTTAATTTTACCTAATGCTTGAACAGCATCAGAATGAAACTGAATATCATTCTCCCTTGCCCATTCTGCAATCTCAGCAATATTTTGGATAACACCAGTTTCATTATTTGCCATCATGACAGATAAGAATGTTAACGATTTTTTTAAATCATCATCAATATCAGCTACTTTAAATAAGCCATCGGAGCTTACTGGAAGTTCTGTTGTCTTAAATCCTTGAAATGCCAGTGATTTAATAGGCTCTGAAACACAAGGGTGTTCAATTGAGCTATAACCAAAATGAGAATCACTATATGCTTTAGCAATTCCATTCACAATAGTATTATTTGATTCTGTTCCACTTGATGTAAAGATCACTTGGGATGGATGTGCGTTGACTGATTCTGCAACTTTCTCTCTTGCTTCCTCTATCGCAGTGTGTGCTTTCCTACCAAATTTGTGATTTGAAGCAGGATTACCTTGTTGAGAAGTTAAAAAAGGTAACATCTCTTTTAAGACCTCAGGATGAAGCGCGGTAGTTGCATTATTATCAAAATAAATCATTTTTAGATTAAAAAGCCTCCATCACTTTTAAGCTACTATCATTTTTACTTGAAGGAAGTGAAATTGATTTTTTATTAACTTTATTTTTTTGACTTTCTACTAATTCCTCAAGGGTGGTTGCGTCTAAATAATTTAAAATTTTTGAATTTAAAGTTTCCCAAAGATTATGGGTGATGCATTGATGTCCTTCGTTACAATTTTCTTTTCCACCACATTGAGTTGCGTCAACCTGCTCATCAACTGAAGAAATAATATTTTTAACACTAATAACACCATAATCTTTAGCGATGAAATAACCACCCCCAGGCCCACGAACACTTTTTACTAAACCTTGTTTTCTTAATTTACCAAAAAGTTGTTCAAGATATGATAA
>CAJWVO010000031.1 GCA_913048465.1 uncultured Nitrosomonadales bacterium | reverse complement strand
ATTCGTCCTTTACCTGAAAAGTTTCATGGATTATCAGATCAGGAAACAAAATATAGACAAAGGTATGTTGACCTTATTGTTAATGAAGACACCAAAAAAACCTTCTTAAACCGTTCCAAAATTATTTCTAACATGAGGGCCTTTATGGAAGGGCATGAATTCTTGGAGGTGGAAACGCCTATGCTGCATCCTATACCTGGTGGTGCAACAGCAAGACCATTTGAAACTCATCACAATGCACTTGATATGGATATGTATTTGAGAATAGCACCAGAGTTATATCTTAAAAGGTTGGTTGTCGGTGGCTTTGATCGTGTATTTGAGATTAACCGTAATTTTAGAAATGAGGGTTTGAGCGTAAGACATAATCCTGAATTTACTATGATGGAATTTTACGCGGCATATAAAGAATATAAATGGCTGATGGATTTTACAGAGGATTGCATAAGAGATGTGACGAATAAAATATGTGGAACATTAAAAATTACGTATCAAGATAAAACAATTGATTTTGAAAAACCATTTGAAAGACTCACATTAGTTGAGGCAATTATGAAACATTCATCAGAATTTAGTGAAGATCAGCTCAATGATATAGATTTCATAAAATCATATCTTTCCAAAAATGGAGAAAATTTATCAGATAGCGCAGGTTTGGGGGCATATCAATTAGCTTTGTTCGAATTAGAAGCAGAAGCAAAATTATGGGACCCCACATATATTATTGACTATCCTACAGAAGTTTCACCGCTTGCAAGAGCATCAGACTCCAATGATGCCATTACCGAAAGGTTTGAATTATTTATTGCAGGCAGAGAGATTGCCAATGGTTTTTCTGAATTAAATGATGCAGAAGATCAGGCTAAGCGTTTTCAAATGCAAGTGGCTGCAAAAGATGCTGGGGACGAGGAAGCAATGTATTATGACGCCGATTTCATTAGAGCTTTAGAATATGGACTGCCACCTACAGGAGGATGTGGGGTGGGTATTGATCGTTTAGTTATGTTATTAACAGATAGCCCAAGTATAAGAGATGTAATTTTGTTCCCACATATGAGGGCGGAATAAAAGTATGAGCACTTTAAAAAATATTGATCGTGATAATCTAACGCCTCAAGATGCATTGGATCTTCTTGTGCAAGGAAATAAAAGATTTATTGAAAACAAACAGCAAGATAAAAATTTAACTCAAATGCGCGAAGCACTAATAGATAATCAACAACCTTTTGCTGCTGTTCTTGGTTGTAGTGATTCAAGGACTGCGCCTGAGACTATTTTTGACCAATCCTTAGGGGACATTTTTACTGTTCGCTTAGCTGGGAATGTTGCCTGTAGAAAAGCAATTGGT
Organism: uncultured Nitrosomonadales bacterium; assembly: GCA_913048465.1. Classification (GTDB taxonomy): domain Bacteria; phylum Pseudomonadota; class Gammaproteobacteria; order Burkholderiales; family Methylophilaceae; genus BACL14. The sequence continues at coordinate 2,393 of CAJWVO010000031.1, read as the reverse complement.
AGCTTAGAATACTCATGTAAATATCTAGGATCTAAAATTATTGTGGTGATGGGCCATACCAATTGTGGTGCGGTTAAAGCAGCATGTGATAATTTCGAGGAGGGTAACATCACTGAAATTATTAAGCTTTTAAATCCCGCAGTGTCTGAAGAAACAACGACACTTGATCCAGAAAGAAATTCTAAAAACACTGAATTTGTTGCCAATGTTTGTTTTTTGAATGTTAAAAAACAAATACAAAATATTATTAACCAAAGTGATATTCTCAAAGAAATGCTTGATAAAAAACAAATTGGCATTATTGGCGGTGTGTATAATTTTGCTTCAGGTCAAGTTGAATTTGATCATCAAGGCCCAACTCTCTAATCAATTAAAAAAATTATCTTCCTAAATTAAAATTCATATAACTCAATTCTTTTAGTTTTTGTCATACAAGTGTCATAAAGAAATTTAATAATTCTCTTGTCACAGATATTTATTTTATTTGTGAAATTTTTAAAACAAGGAACGGAGAATTATTAAAAATGAAGAAAAGTGTGATTAAAGGACTGGTAGTTTTAGCATTAGCTTTTTCAGTGCCTGCATTTTCAGATACCACGCAAGACTTAGTCAATGCGCTTGTTACAAAGGGAATATTGACCGAAGACGAGGCGGCCTTACTTTCAAAGCAACATGCTAGTGAAAGTAAAGCGCGTGATCAAAAAGTAAAAAGTAAGTTATCCATCAGTAAATACCTTGATGAAGGAAAACTTTATGGCGACATTAGGGTGAGGCAAGAATGGAGAAGTGCTGATGAGTATGGCGGTAATGATTCTATTGATAGAAGTAGACAACGTTACAAGATTACATTGGGCTTCAAAACTAAAATTGCAGATAATTGGTTTACAGATCTTGCCCTTGCGATGGGCTCTAAAGGTAGATCAGATAATGCAACTTTAGGTAGCGGTGGTTACGCAGAATCTAAAGAAGAAATATTTGTTAAACGTGCAATGGTAGGTTGGAAACCGACTGATTGGCTCACATTGCAAGCAGGCCGAATTAAAAATCCACTTTATACAAAACCAATGGTTTGGGATAAAGATCTCACATGGGATGGCGCTTCATGGAAAACTAAATATAAAATGAGTAAGCAAACAACCATTTCAACAACGGGCGGTGTAAATACAATGCAAGGTGATGACACACAGAGAAGAAATAGTGCTGATAAAAATTCGCAATATCAGCTCTCAGGTCAAGTAATCGGTAAGCATTTATTTGATAAGAAGTCTGGTCCTTCAGTTAAAGTTGGTTTAACTTACACCATGTACACCAACGATGATGATGGAGGGCAAATCTTCGATCCAACTGCAGAAGGCAATGACGCTCAAACGTATATAAATGATCTTTCATTAATTGAAATACCTGCTGATTATAAGGTAATGGTTAAACCTGGCTTGGGTATGACTGTATTTGGTGATTATGCTTATAACATTGATGGTGATGACCGAAGAAAAGCTTGGATAAATTCAGGTACTGGTGGTAATGAGGGTGGTAGTGATGATGATTCAGCATTTATGGTAGGTATCGGCTTTGGATCTTACAGAGACTTTAAGGCTTTAGATAAAGGTAAGCAGAAAAAAGGTGATTGGAAAGGAAACCTATGGTACCAAGAAGTAGGGACCTATTCAGTTGATCCCAATCACGTTGATTCAGATATCTTTGATTCAAAAGTTAACATAAAAGGAATCGCTTTTAAGGGGCAATACATGATCGAGGACAATATTAAATTTAATATTGCTTATGCGCATGGTGAGATTAATGACAAATCTGTGGGCTGTACCCCAGGCGTTGCTGGTGATACAAAAATGTGTATAGATGATATGGATTTGCTTCAACTGGATGTGACTTATAAATTCTAAGTCATATGTACGACCCGTCTCCTTGGCATGAAAAACCCACTTCGGTGGGTTTTTTTTATTCTTTAGCTAAATTAATTGTATATTTGGGTATTTCAATCGTGATATCTTGATCTTTGACTTTTGCTTGGCAGGACAGTCTTGAGGTTGGTTCTAACCCCCAAGCTTTATCTAACATATCATCCTCTTCTTCTTCAGATTCATCTAACGAGGAAAAACCTTCTTTGATGACAACATGACAAGTAGTACAAGCACAAACTTGGTCGCAAGCATGTTCTATATCAATATGATTTTTTAACAAAACACTGCATATTGATTCACCAGATTCAGCTTCTAAAACATCACCATCTGGGCATAAGTCATGGGGAAGCACAATAATTTTGGGCATTTTAAAATTCCAATTTTTTAATAGATTTTCCAGTTAAGGCTTTTTGAATGGATCTATCCATTCTTTTTGCAGCAAAGGATTCACTTTGTGCATTTAGTTTTTTATTTGCC
>CAJWVO010000030.1 GCA_913048465.1 uncultured Nitrosomonadales bacterium | reverse complement strand
TAAATACACCCGCGAAAGATTCGGTGTATCCTCAAAAGGAACACATTCATTGACCTTATGTATTGATGAATTAATAGAACCAATTTCAATTACCTCAGCTCCTGTTGGGGCGATGAATCTGCCATCAGAAGTTCCGCCGTCAGTCGATAATTCTGGTTTTATCCCAAGTACATTTTCTATGGCATTTTTTGATGCTTTCAAAAGTGGCCCCTCCATAGAAAGAAAGGGCTCTCCAGACTCTCTGTATTTCAATTTATAACGGATCTTATGATGATCTATAATTTTAGAAATTTTATTCTTGAGCGAATCGTAATTCCAAAGATTATTAAAACGTATATTCATGGTGATAGTGACTTCTCCTGGAATTACATTGATAGCATTGTTGTTTGTGGAGGCGTCCACTATTTCTAGATTGGTAGGTGGAAAAAACTCGTTACCTATGTCCCATTCATGATTCATTAAATCATTAATGACTGGGCCTATATTTTTAAAAGGGTTATTCGCTAAATGAGGGTAAGCAGAATGACCTTGGGTCCCGATTACACTTAGAAAACAGCTTAAAGAACCTCTTCTGCCCACTTTTATTGTGTCACCCAATTTTTTTTTGCTGGAAGGTTCGCCGACGATACAAAAGTCTATTTTTTCGTTTCTTTTTGTGAGCTTCTCGATTACTTTTTTTGTTCCATCCCTGGCTGGACCCTCTTCATCACTGGTGACTAAGAAAGCAATCTTTCCATTAAATGTTTTTCTTCTATCGATAAATGTCTCTGTAGCATCAATCATCGCAGCGAGGCCAGACTTCATATCTGCCGCACCTCTCCCATATATCATTTTATTTCTTATTGTTGGAACAAAAGGTTCTGAAATCCATTCCTCTAGTGGTCCAGGAAGAACTACATCAGTATGTCCTGCGAAACATAAAAGCGGTCCATTACCTTCTTGTCTGTGCGCCCATATATTTTTAACTTTGCCAAAATTCATTCTTTCGCATTCAAATCCAATCGACTCGAGTCTTTTGATAATAATATCTTGGCAGCCGGCATCATTTGGTGTCACAGAATTACATTGAATCAATTCAAAGAGTAATTCATTTGATGATTCTAATTTCATATCCTTATTTTTTCTTTATGGATGCAACTTCATTTCTTATGTAATCAATAATCAACTGGTCTGGATTGATTGATTTTCCGTTTAAAAAAAGTTTTTTACCGAGAGCTATCAAATTGCATGCTTTTGGCAGTGAGTAATTGTCATCTAGTACTTTTATTAATTTGTTCTTATGATGATTACTGTATATTTTGGACCCATTTCCAACAATAGTGATTTCACTATTATTCTCAGAAATAATTTCTTGTTCTATCGGGTATATTTTTATCGGTAATAAGGTCTCAATGTTGTCACCTTTTAAGGCATATTTTCCAATGTATACCTCATCCATTCTTGCGTCTTGAACAACCGTAATTTTGTCTAGATTGTTTTTAATCATTGCTTCTAAGGCAACTATCTCCATTGATGAAACTGTCACAATTTCTATATCAACTCCAAATGCTATACCTTGGGCAACAGCAGCTCCAATTCGAGTACCCACAAAAGAGCCTGGACCTATACCTAGTATAATTGCATCAAGGTCATTTAATTTTATCTTTGCAGTCTTAAGAGTTTCTTGGATTGTTGGTATCAAAGTCAACGAATGACTTTCTGCGTTCACCTTATGTGAACTGAAAATTTCATCTTCTTTTGAGATAGCAACAGAACATGCAACTGATGATGTATCCAATGCTAAAAAATTCATTTTTTACACTCCTTCTGAGCGACACTTTAATTTTTGTTGTTGTGGTATTTTAAAAACTCGATAACCGAAGCTCTATTATTTGTGAATTCTAGAGGCTCAAGGCTTTTCTTGAAAACACTTCCATAACTTTTTTTATTTATGCGATTGTCACATATTACAATTAAACCAAAATCATTTTCATCTCTTAATAAACGTCCGACCCCCTGTTTTAATGACAAAACAGCTTCAGGAAGTTGATGTTCGGTAAATCCATTCTCGCCAAGCTTATTAAGATATTCCAACCTTGCCATAACCAATGGATCAGCTGGAGATTTAAATGGTAATTTATCTATAACAACCATGTTTAATGCCTGCCCTCTTACATCAACTCCCTCCCAAAATGTTCTTGTACCAAGCAATACCGCATTTTCCTCTTCCCTAAATCTTTTTAATAGATGATCTCTTGAAGATTCACCTTGTATTAAAAGAGACCTACTATTTAATTTATTTTTATTCTGATGAAACCACTTTTTTGCGATTTCTAGTGATTTATTACTCGTGAAAAGAAATAAAATTCCACCTTTCACAGAGTTGATCAGCTTGCTTGATTCAGCCAACATACTTTCCGTAAACTGAATATCGTTTGTCTCAGGTAAATTAGAGGGCACGTAGACAAGAGCATTTGTGTCTAATGCAAAAGGACTCCTATATTGAGAAATCTTTGCTGTTCTGATACCAAGACGATTTTGAAAATAGGAAAAATCATCATCCACAGTGATTGTTGCAGAAGTAAAAATCCATGTTTGATGTGTCGAATTTAGTTGATGTTGAAGTCTGTTACCTATATCAAGAGGAGTAATATTTAATCTTATTGATCTGGATGTTACTTCAATCCATCTTAAACCTTCATCATCAAAAGAATCAATGATGTAGCTCATACGATTACGAATTTTTTTTAGTATTTCTAGCATTAATTCTAATGATTCGTCTTTACCCAAAATACTGGACATAGCTTCAGTGACTGCTTCTATAGCAGAATAAAAATCACGTATTAAATTATTTGCTTTTGGGTCAATCTCATCAAAAACATAGCGACCTTTCTTTCTTGGCAAGCTAGATATCAATTTCTTTAATATTTTCGATAAATTATTGATTGCTTTAATTGTTGAGGTTTCATTCAATGCTGTAACTTTCAGGAGGAGCTCCTTCATTATTCTCTCAATTTCATAGCTGCTTATTGTTACCCCAAAAAACTGGGTAGCAATGTCAGCAATCTGATGAGCCTCATCTATAATTATAACCTCAGCATCAGGAAGGAAGTCGAAGAACCCCTCTTCCTTCATTGCCATATCTGCGAATAGTAAATGATGATTTATTACGGATAGATCTGAGTTTTGAGCTAGTTTTCTTGCCTTAAAAAAATAACATTTGTCATAACTAGGATCTGGGCAATTATCATTTGTACACGTAACCAACGGCCATACACCGGAATTTTCTGAGATTCCTATTAACTCGGAAAGGTCCCCTGTGTCAGTTTGGGATTTCCATTCATTAATTATCCTTAAATCATTAACAATTGTTTTATCGCTTGAATGTGCATCGTCTAATCTATGCAAACACAAGTAGTTAGACCTTCCCTTAAGAAGTGAAGTCGATATTGGCCTGCCCAATACACTTGCTAGAAGAGGTAAATCTCTATTATAAAGCTGATCCTGAAGCGTCTTAGTTCCAGTTGATATAATGGTTTTTTTTCCATTCATCAGAACTGGAGCCAGATAAGCGAATGTTTTTCCAATTCCTGTTCCAGCCTCAATTATGAGGCTTGTTTTTTCTTGAATTGCCAAATTGATATCGAGAGCCATTTCTGTTTGGCCTTCTCTAGTACTATAGTCAGTTAAGATTTTTGAGAGCTTTCCTTGTTGACTAAAGAGATTTTTTAGTTCGTCCATAGAGAATAATAATTTTTAAATTTAATTTGGTTTGCCAATTCAAACTCATGTTAGATTAAGTTACAATCGATTTTTATTCTTAATTAGAGCTTAACTCAATTTCTTCGGAAAACGTCAGTTTGAAAAATCAAATTAAAGCTTCTTTGC
>CAJWVO010000029.1 GCA_913048465.1 uncultured Nitrosomonadales bacterium | reverse complement strand
AAATAGTTGCAAATGTTTTTTGTGAGCCAAGCACACGAACAAAGTCATCTTTTGCGATTGCTGCAAACAATTTAGGATGCTCAGTAATAGATTTCGATATTGAAAATTCCTCAGTTCAAAAGGGAGAATCTATTTTTGAAACTGTAGATGCTCTCAATCTTATGGGTGTAGATTTATGTGTTTTAAGACATCCTGAATCTGTAATTAGAGAATTAGCTGAATGTTTGCCAAAAATGGTTTTTATAAATGCAGGAGAGGGATCAATTTCACATCCGACACAAGCACTTTTAGACATAAAGACAATTATCGATCATAAAAAAAATTTAGATGGCCTGAATATTGTTATCGTAGGAGATCTTGATCATTCTAGAGTTACTTCCTCTTTTGTTGAAGGTATATCCAATTTTGATTTAGGATCGCTAACATTTTGTGGGCATCCTGAAATGTGTACCAAGTATCAAAATCCTAAGATTGGCAAGTATGAATCTCACTTAGAGTCAGCCCTTGAAAATGCAGATGTTGTAATGGCTTTGAGAATTCAGTACGAAAGATTTGAAAAAGAGCTTAATTTAGATCTTGAAACATATAAATCAGAGTATCAATTGTCTTCTGAAAAACTTGAGTCTGCAAAAGGTGACGCAATTGTAATGCATCCAGGACCGGTTAATTATGTTGAAATAACAGAAGCTGTATATGACTCAGAAAATTCTGTAATTAGGCAACAGGTGGCAAATGGCGTTGCTATAAGAATGGCTGTATTATCAAGATTTTTGGGCAGCTAAAGAATTCTTTACTGTTTCAACTATAGCAATCGTATTTTGATCAATCTCAATATTTACAAAAGAACCTTTTTTTAAGTCACTAAGGTTGGTAATTTTTAGAGTCTCAGGTATTAAATGCACGTAAAAAGAGTCATTGTTAACTTTACCAAGAGTTAAGCTGCATCCATTTACACCTATATACCCCTTTTCAAAAATATATTGCCTATATTTTTTTGGGAATTTAATTTGAATATCTTTATTAGTGTTTTTTGTGATTATCTTTTCTATTTTTCCAGCAAAATGGACATGCCCCGACATTAGATGACCGCCTATTTCTGTTGATGCTGTAATTGATCTTTCTAAATTTACTAAAGAACCTTTTCTAGCCTTACCAATATTTGTTTTTGATAATGTTTCATTGATTACATCAAACTTCAGATTCTTTTTACCATTATCTAAAGAGGTTAAGCAGATTCCATTTACGGAGACACTAGCCCCTTTTTTTAAGTTTTTATTAAAATTTTTAGGAGCAGATATTTCTAAAGTAATATGATTCTTTTTTGAAATTATTTTGGATATTTTTCCTGTACCTTGAACAATTCCTGAAAACATTTATGCGCCCCAGGTCTCTCTATAGTTATTTAGGCCTTCAAGATATTCTGTAAGCTCAGATTCATTGCTGACGTATGCAATCAGAGAGTCAAGATTTACTATCGATGTAACATTCATATTGAATTCATTTTCTAATTCTTTACTGGCTGATTCATCAGAAACTCCTTTCTCCTGTCTATCAAGACCAACAACAAAACTGGAAGGAGTCGCATTATGATTAATTATTGAATTAATTGATTCTCTTCCAGCGGTTCCAGCCGATAAAACATCATCAATAATTAACACGTTCCCACTTGGATTCGCACCTATAATATTTCCACCTTCTCCATGATCTTTTGCCTCTTTTCTATTGAAGCTAACAGGATAATTTTTACCTTGTTCACTGAAAACTGTAGCAACAATAGAACCAAGAAAAATACCCTTATAGGCAGGACCATATATGCAATCAAACTCAATATTGTTATCAATTATTGCTTCAACATAACATTGTGCTAACTGGAATAAATTGGAGCCTTTAAGCATATTTGCAGCATTAAAAAAATATGGGCTTTGTCGACCTGATTTAAGTGTAAATTCTCCAAATTGTAGTGCTTGAGATTCTATTGCTAAATTTAAAAATGACTTTTGATAATCTTTCACTTATTCAATACAAGCTTTTTGTTTTTTAATAATATCAGCTATTGCTTGGCTGCCCATCACAAGCATATCATCAAGTTCCTTTTTTGAAAAAGGAGCATCTTCTGCGGTACCTTGAATTTCAATTAATTCGTCTTTATCGTTCATAACAATATTTAAATCAGTATCTGCAGTGCTATCTTCATCATAGTCAAGATCAAGTAGAACTTGATTTTCTTTAATACCCATTGATACTGCTGCAACAAACGATTTAATTGCACGTTGATCATCATGATGATTTTTAATAGCTAAAAAAAGTGCTACGCAACCACCTGTAATTGATGCCGTTCTGGTTCCACCATCAGCTTGTATAACATCACAATCAACATTTATAGTTTTTCCTTTAAGATATTTAAGATTAACTGCCTGCCTTAATGATCTTCCAATGAGTCTCTGAATTTCTTGTGTTCTGCCACTTTGTTTGCCTCTTGCAGCCTCTCTGCTCATTCTTTCATTAGTAGACCTTGGAAGCATTCCATACTCACCAGTCACCCAACCTTCATCTGAATTTTTCATCCATCTAGGAACATTATTTTCTATTGATGCATTACAAATGACTTTTGTATTACCAAATGAAATTAATACAGAACCTTCGGCATGAATATTTATATTTGGTTCAATAGTAATATCTCTTAGTTGATTATTACTTCGATCTTGATTTCTTTTCATGTTTTTGAAAAATATTACTAAGCAAGCTGATCTTTTACTATTTTGCTAACAAGCCCCATATCTGCTGAGCCAGCTAAAGCTGATTTTAAAACTCCCATTACCTTACCAATATCCTGCATAGACTCGGCACCGGTTTCTTCGATGGCACTTTTTACTTTTTCAGTAATATCTTCTTCACTTAACTGCTCTGGTTTATATTTTGAAAGAATTTCAACTTCTTGTTGTTCTTTATCAGCTAAATCCTCTCTGCCGCCTTCTTTAAATTGAGAAATGGAGTCATTTCTTTGTTTAATCATTTTATTGATGATCTGTAATGCCTTTGCGTCATCAACTTCTTCTTTGTTATCTATTTCGAATCTTTGGACTTCTGATAAAAACATTCTGATGGTGTCTCTAACCAAATCATTTTTGTCAAGCATAGCTTGTTTTAGGTCGTTTTTAATATCTGATAAAAGCGCCAAAACTATCTAGATCTTTGTCTTGGGAATGAAAACTTTCTATTAGATTTCTTTGCTCTTTTGACAGCTGCTGCCATTAGACGTTTTCTTTTCTCAGTTGGCTTTTCGTAAAATTCTCTTGCTCTTATTTCAGGAACAATTGCTGCTTTTTCACATGCACGCTTGAATTTCCTCAAACCAATATCAAAATGTTCTGTATCTTTTATAATAATTGAAGGCATAATGTGACGCGTAGTTTAGGCTTTTATTAACAATTTTGCAAAACTTTTTATGAAAACTTTAGGAATAGAAACATCCTGTGATGAAACGGCAATAGCTATTTATGATTCTAAAGACGGAATTATTGGAGAGTCTGTTCATAGTCAGATGGATATGCATGCCGAATATGGGGGAGTGGTACCTGAATTAGCCTCAAGAGACCACTGTTTAAAAATTGTGGATGTGCTTGAAGACGCTTTAGGAAACATTTCTCTTGATAGTATTGATCAGATTGCTTATACGTCTGGACCAGGTTTGCTGGGAGCTCTCTTAATTGGAGAAAGTTTTGCTCAAGGACTTTCAACAGCTCTCAATATTCCCTTGATACCAATAAACCATTTAGAGGGACATTTGATGTCACCAATGATGGAATTCCCTGAGATAAAAATGCCTTTTATATGTTTGCTTGTCTCTGGTGGCCACAGCATGATCGTTGATGTTAAAGATAAAGGACAATATGAAATTATTGGCCAATCTCAAGACGATGCAGTTGGAGAAGCTTTTGATAAAGTAGCTAAGTTGCTAGATTTACCTTATCCAGGCGGTCCCTATATTGAGAGACTGGCACTTGAGGGAAGATCGGATGCATTTGATTTCCCAAGACCTATGATTAATAGTGATGATTTAAATATGAGC
>CAJWVO010000028.1 GCA_913048465.1 uncultured Nitrosomonadales bacterium | reverse complement strand
TAGTAAAAGCAGGATCAGGCGCACTGACTTTTGGCCAACCAAGTTCAGCCGGTGTTCCTACTGACACTGCAAAGCACACACACACGCTTGAATATAATAACGTTGAAACATTAGAAAAATGTTTCAAAACAATGGGTCATGAACTAGCCTGTGTAATTATCGAGCCGGTTGTAGGTAACATGAATTTAATAATTCCAAAAATGGAATTTTTAAAAAGATTAAGAGAGTTATGTACAGAATATGGCACAGTCTTAATTTTCGATGAGGTAATGACAGGTTTCAGGGTTGCATTAGGGGGTGCTCAATCTTTATATAATGTAATTCCTGACATGACAACACTTGGCAAAGTCATAGGCGGCGGTTTACCCGTAGGGGCATTTGGGGGAAAAAAAGAAATAATGCAACAATTGGCGCCTCTAGGGCCAGTTTATCAAGCGGGTACTTTATCAGGAAATCCGGTGGCAGTTTCTGCGGGAATGAAAACATTGGAGCTAATCCAAGCACCACTTTTCTTTGAAAATTTAACTTCAACGACAAAATCACTGATTGATGGTCTTATTGAAGCTGCAAAAAATAATAATATTGAATTCTCTGCTCAAAGTGTTGGCGGTATGTTTGGTTTTTATTTTAGCTCAAAGCCGCCGGAATCTTTTGATGATGTGATGGTCTCTGATAGAGATAAATTTAACAAATTTTTTCATTTAATGTTGGACCAGGGTATTTACTTTGGTCCTTCGGCTTTTGAGGCTGGGTTTGTTTCTTCTTCGCATTCTGTTGAGGATATAAATTATACAATCCAAGCTGCTGAGAATAGTTTTAAAAAGCTTAAATAAATATAGAAAATTGCGTCTAGAACATTGAATTAGCAAGGAAAAAGCGATAATATTGTCATCCGATTTAATAAAAAACATTGTAAGCATGAAGCTCCATCATAAACAAAAAAAGCAAGGCTTATATAACCCCGTTAATGAGCATGATTCCTGTGGCGTTGGGTTTGTTGCTAACATTCATGGAAAGCAAAGTCATAAGATAATTTCTCAAGGCCTTGAGTTATTAACTAATTTAACTCATAGGGGCGCTACTGGTTATGACCCTAAACTTGGAGATGGCGCTGGAATTCTAATTCAGATCCCAGACGCATTTTTTAGAAGCGAACTAAAAAACCAAGGTTTAGAAATTCCTGCAATTGGTGAATATGCTGTTGGTATGTGCTTTCTACCTCAAAATAAAAAAAATCGTGAGCTCTGCGAAAACAAAATTGAGCAAATTATAAAAGATGAAAAACAAAATTTTCTTTTCTGGCGAGACGTTCCTTTTAATGACGATAATATTGCTGATGCTGCAAAAGATGTTCAGCCGGTTATTAAACAAGTTTTTATTGCAAGAGATAGTAGCTTAGCTAATCAGGCAGCATTTGAAAGAAAATTATTTGTTATAAGAAAAAGAATTGAAATTGAAATAAATAAATTAACTTTTGAAGATGCTGCAAATTTTTATATATCTTCGATGTCATCAAGAACGATTGTTTATAAAGGTATGCTGATGGCTCATGAGGTTGGAGAATTCTTTCCCGATCTCGTTAATGAAATATCAACATCGGCGATTGCACTTGTCCACCAAAGATTTTCTACTAATACATTTCCTGCTTGGGAATTAGCTCATCCTTACAGAATGATTGCCCATAACGGAGAGATTAATACAGTTAGAGGTAATATCAACTGGATTAAAGCAAGGGCTGGGAAAATGGAATCAATGCTTCTCGGTGATGATTTAAAAAAATTATGGCCACTTATTGATGAAACCCAATCAGACTCCGCAAGCTTTGATAATTGTTTAGAGTTATTAGTCGCAGGTGGTTATAGTCTCCCTCATGCAATGATGATGCTCGTTCCAGAAGCATGGTCTGATAACTCATTAATGAATGAAGATAGAAAAGCTTTTTACGAGTATCATGCAACGACAATGGAACCATGGGATGGCCCTGCAGCGGTAGCCTTTACGGACGGACAAATGATTGGGGCAACGTTAGATAGAAATGGCTTAAGACCAGCCAGATATTTGATGACTGATGAAGGAGTCGTCATGATGGCATCTGAGATGGGAGTTTTAAAATTTCCTGAAGAAAAGATTGTAAAAAAATGGCGTTTAGAACCAGGCAAAATGCTTTTAATAGATTTACAAGAAGGTAGAGTGATTGATGACGATGAAGTAAAAACACTATTATCAACAGCGAAGCCTTATAAGAAAAAAATTAACGAATCAAGATTTTGCTTATCAGATTTAAGCTTAAAGTCAGGAGATATTTCTCTCAATGAGTCGATATTGGATACACAGCAAGCCTTTGGATATTCTCAAGAAGATATTAATTTTATAATAAAACCCATGATAGAAACTGGAATGGAGCCTTCAGGATCTATGGGAAATGATGCGGCGTTGCCAGTTTTATCAAATAAACCAAAATTACTTTTCAATTATTTCAAACAGCTTTTTGCGCAAGTTACCAACCCACCGATCGACCCAATTCGTGAAAATATTGTCATGTCATTGATGACTTTTATTGGACCGAAGCCAAATTTATTTAATCAAACAGATGATATTACTGTGCCTAGACTAGAGACAAGTCAACCAATATTAACTATAAATGAATTAGATAAATTAAGCTCAATCGAAACTCTCAGTGATAAAAATTTTAAATCTATCACTATAGATATAACTTTTGAGATAAAAAAAGACATCGCGCTGGAAAAGTTACTAGTAAGTGAATTAGATAGAATCTGTGAGCAAGCTAAAAAGGCAACCGAAAAACACAATATCATTATTCTTTCTGATAGAAAGGTTTCAAAAAATAGAATGGCAATCCCAGCGTTATTGGCTTGCTCAGCGACACATCAATACTTAATCTCAGAAGGATTGAGAACACATACAGGCTTAGTTATAGATACTGGCTCAGCAAAAGAAATTCATCACTTTGCATTACTGGCAGGCTATGGCGCTGAAGCTATTTGCCCATGGTTAGTCTTTAAAACAATTGATGATATTTCAGACGATTTTAATACCGCCCAAGACAACTATATTAAGGCAGCAGGCAAAGGTTTATTTAAAGTTATGTCCAAAATGGGAATCTCAACATATCAATCTTATTGTGGAGCTCAAATTTTTGAGGCTGTTGGATTAAATCAAAATTTTATTGATCAATATTTTAGAGGTACCGCAACAAATATTGAAGGGATTGGAATAAAGGAAATTGCTGAAGAAATTAGTAAAACCCATCAACAGGCTTTTGGAGATGATCCAGTATTAATTAATGCTCTTGATGCAGGAGGCGAATATGCATTCAGAATCAGAGGCGAAGAACATATGTGGAACCCTGAGTCTATAGCAAAATTACAACATGCAACCAGATCAAATGAATTTGAAACATATAAAGAATATGCCAAGTTAATTAATGATCAAACAAAAAAACATAAAACATTAAGAGGACTTTTTAGCTTTAAAAAAAATACAGCTATTGACCTTAGCGAAGTTGAGCCGGCTAAAGAAATTGTCAAAAGATTTGCAACTGGAGCAATGTCATTGGGATCAATTTCAACGGAAGCTCATTCAACACTTGCTATTGCAATGAACCGCATTGGTGGTAAATCTAATACAGGCGAAGGTGGTGAAGATAAAAAAAGAGTTTTTCCAATTACAAAAGATTCATCAATCTCAGATTTACTTGGTAGCGACATTATTGAATCTGATTTTAAATTAAAAGCTGGTGACTCAATGCGATCAAGAATAAAGCAGGTTGCATCAGGTCGATTTGGAGTCACTGCCGAATACTTATCGACAGCCGATCAAATTCAAATCAAAATGGCTCAAGGAGCAAAACCTGGTGAAGGGGGACAATTGCCTGGACATAAGGTAAGTACCTATATTGCCAAATTAAGATTCTCAGTTCCTGGTGTAGGCTTGATATCGCCACCACCCCATCATGATATTTATTCAATTGAAGACTTAGCTCAATTAATTCATGATTTGAAAAATGCTAATCCTAATGCAAGCATATCAGTTAAATTGGTTTCTGAGACTGGGGTTGGTACCGTAGCCGCCGGAGTAGCAAAAGCTAAATCTGACCATATAGTTATTGCAGGTCATGACGGAGGAACGGGAGCTTCGCCCATATCTTCAATTAAGCACGCAGGCACCCCATGGGAAATTGGATTAGCAGAAACACAACAAACCCTTGTCTTAAATCAATTAAGAGGAAGAGTCGTCCTTCAGGTCGATGGTCAAATGAAGACTGGCCGAGATGTGGTCATTGGAGCCATGCTTGGAGCTGATGAGTTTGGTTTTGCTACAGCACCTCTTGTCGTCGAGGGCTGCATTATGATGAGAAAATGCCACCTTAATACATGTCCAGTTGGAATTGCGACGCAGGATCCAGTTTTAAGAAAACGATTTGCTGGACAACCAGAGCATGTTGTTAATTTCTTCTTTTTTGTTGCTGAAGAAATTAGAGAAATAATGGCATCACTAGGAATTAAGAAGTTTAATCAATTAATTGGACGAAGTGATTTACTAGATATTCAAAAAGGTATAGATCATTGGAAAATTCAAGGTTTAGATTTTTCAAAAATATTTTATCAACCAAATATGGGCAGTGAAGTTTCAAGATACAATACAGAATCTCAATATCATGCATTAGATAAAGCACTAGATAATGATTTGATCAAACGATCAGCAAATACAATAAAATCAAAAGAACCATGTGAATTTACTTTGCCTAT
>CAJWVO010000027.1 GCA_913048465.1 uncultured Nitrosomonadales bacterium | reverse complement strand
CAAAAGACCTCTTCATATAATAAGTCCAAATGATAGTTCTTAAAGAAGAGAATAACAGTTTATGTGATTGATAATATTGGCATTATTTTTATAAGTTTAAAAATGTCTATCTTATTGAAAGTTGTCTGTTACTGAGTTTCGAGCGTTTTCCTGGATTTCCTTAAACCAATTAATAATTTTTAAAACAAATCTGATCTTATTGGGGCATTGGGTAAAGGGGGAACTTTTGCTCCCCTGCTGAATTCAATACGTAAGATATTTTGAAAACTACATATTGAATCAATGAAAAGAGTTGTTTTAAGAGATTACCAAGAAAAAGCTGCACAAGAAGCAGTGGCTGCATCTGATAATTTTCTTATCAATGCTCCAACTGGGTCAGGAAAATCCTTCATCATTGGTCGCATCTGCGAACTTAGCCCTAATAAGGTTCTCGTTCTTTCTCATACAAGAGAACTAGTAAGACAAGACGCTGATTCGATAGAAAAACTTATTGGGGAAAAGCCGTCTATATATTGTGCTGGATTGGGAGCATGGGACATGTCTGGACGGATAGTTGTCGGAACTATCCAATCAATAAATCGATGCGATTCAATTATGGATTTTTCAAATGTGATCGTAGACGAGTGTCACAGAATAGCAGATTGGGCAGAGTCCAGTTACAGGACACTATTAAAGAAAATACCGAAAGCTAAACTCATTGGACTGAGTGCGACACCCTATAGAATGTCAAATTACCTCCATGGAGAAACATCAGAATACCTGTTTAAAGACATCCATTTCAATATCTCTATAGAGGAACTTGTGGACAGAGGTTTTTTGATCATGCCTGATTTTAAACGGGGGATTACAAAAACAGATATATCACAAGTTGGAATTAATGGTGATTTCATTGTTGACCAGGTTCAAAGTGTTTACTTAGAAAGGATCAATGAGATTGTTGATGAATGTGCCCAAATTATTCCGAAAAGGAATCGCGCCTTAATATTTTGTGTAGCGATTGAACAATCAGAAGAAGTCGCAAGAATGCTTAGAGAACGTGGAATTAAAGCTGAGTGTGTTAGTTCAAATACAAGCGTTTCAGAGCGTGAAAAAATCTCTAATGACTTCAAAGTTGGGAGACTTCAGGCACTTACTAGTGTAAATATTTTTTTGGAAGGATGGGATGTTCCAGAAGCAGACACGGCTGTTCTTATAAGGCCAACTCGAAGTCCAGGTCTTTATGCTCAAAGCGTTGGGAGAATAATGAGACCTGCATCAGGAAAGAAAAATGCTTTGGTCGTTGATTTTGGACAAAATTATTCCCGATTTGGTGCAATCAATAAAATGGGTATTCCAAGAATCCTAGAAACAAAGGAAGAGCGAGAAATTGAAAAAAACCGATATCGAAAGCCTTGTGCGAAATGTGGATTTTTAAATCTGAAGATAGATATAGAGTGTATTGAGTGCGGTCACGTTTTTCTTTCAACAAGGAGCTATAAATTTCGTCATGGATATGGGTTACAACCTTTCGATATCGAACTTATTGAGCATTGGTTTGTTTATCGAAATTGTCGTGAAGAAATGAAAGAAATGATTGAAAGATACTCTCCAGAAGAAATTTTCAAGCACATAGAGATGACTAAATTCTTCAATGTCTCTAATAAAGATTTGTGGAATTCAGTTGAGATGTTTATGAAAGAAGAGGGGGGGTATCAATTCCACTCTCGTCATAATCAACAGCGTTCAAAGATTATTCAAAGAGATGAAGAAGATATCACTTTGATTAAGGATGTTAAAGAAATGAAACAGGCTGCTAACAGTCATAATAAAGCTAAATTCAAAATAGTTCCACCAGTAAAAGACATAATTAATCCTAGACTAAGCTTCCGTGAACATGAAAATGTAAGAAGAAAAATTGAAATGGTTAAAAATTTTCAATCTAGAGTTTATATTATGCCCTATTTATTTAAAGAAGATGATAATTCTTTAAAAATTTTACTTCTATATTTTCATGATGGCAATAATAAACGTCACTTCCAGTTGCTCTCTTTTAATGATGAAAAACTACTTAATACTAGAGAGCAATGGAATTTAATCTCCAAAACACCATATTTAAATCCTCCAAATGATCTTGAAGAGGCTTGGAGACGGAAGAAAGAGATAGGAGGTAGTAAAATTTTAGAATTTATTCTTAGACATAATGAAATTCAGGTTTTTAAATAAATATATTAAATTAGTTCTATTAAAAAACTATAAATTCATACTTTCATAACCCTTAGCAATTGTTTTTATTGCGACCACATAAGAAGCGGTCCGAAAGTCATCAACATTGTTCATTGAATAATACGTTTCTCTAATATTTTTGTAAGCATCTCTCATAGAATCATCCAATCCAGATCTCACTAAGTCTAATTCGTCTGCACCTTCAATAAGTTTATTCTTCAAATCATTAGGGACTTTCGCATTTAGCATGGTCTCTAATGTTTCAACAATAAGTTTTCCTTTCATTTCCTCATGTCGACGTTCTAGTCTTCCGAATCTAATTCTTGCAAGATTTTTAATCCATTCAAAATATGATACTGTTACACCACCGGCATTTAAAAAGGCATCAGGTAAAATCACTGTACCTTTTTTTCTTAGTATAGAATCTGCCTCGAAGGTGACTGGTCCATTTGCTGCCTCCGCTATGAGTGGAGCTTTAATTCTGGCTGCATTACTAGAATTTATCACTCCTTCAATAGCTGCTGGAATTAGTATATCACACTCTTTTTCTAGCATTTCTTGACCACTTTCAGTAAATGATGAATTGGGGAAATTTTTTACTCCACCATTTTCTTTTATATAATTAAGTACATCATTTACATCCAATCCTTTTTCTGAGTAGATAGCTCCATCTCTTTCAATAATGCCAATTATTTTTGCACCGTCTTCTTCGCTTAAAAACTTTGCTGCGTGCCAGCCTACATTGCCTAATCCTTGGACAATGATTTTTTTACTATCTAATCCTCCTTCTATTTGTGCTAGTTTTAAATCTTCAGGATGACGAAAGAATTCTCTAATTCCAAATTGTACACCTCTACCAGTAGCTTCAGTCCGGCCTCTAATTCCACCATTGTGGACGGGTTTTCCAGTAACACATCCCATACCATTTATTTGATTTGGATATAGATTTTGGAATGTGTCAGATATCCAAGCCATTTCTCTCTCACCGGTTCCCATATCTGGGGCTGGCACGTTCAGGTTTGGATTAACTAAATCCTTTTTAATCAGTTCATGTGCAAATCTTCGCGTGATTTTCTCTAAGTCTTCTTCATCATAGTCATTAGGATTAATTTTTAATGCTCCTTTTGATCCCCCAAAAGGAACATTAACAATAGCACACTTGTATGTCATTAAAGCAGCAAGAGCTTCTACTTCTTCTTGATTGGCTATCTCTGCGAAACGAATTCCTCCTTTAACTGGTAAAATATGTTCACTATGAACTGCTCTCCATCCCACAAATATTTTATATTCACCCTTGAGTTTTACTCCAAATCTTACTTGATAAACTGCATTGCATGTTCGAATTTGTTCCGCCAAACCAATTGGAAGATTTAATGTTTTAACAGCTCTGTCATACATTAAATCAACACTTTCTTTGAATGTTGTTTCTTTTTTTTGTTCCATTTTAATATAAATATTAATTATTGGTTGCAGTAGTCCAGTTTTGAAAAATTAATTTTATTTTCTCCATACCGATGCTAACCATGGCCTTTCTTCTTCAGGAATTCCATCAGGTCTATAAAAGTGTTTAATCTCTTCAAATCCAGTATTGAGACAAATTTCTTTCCAAGTATTCCAAGTATAATAAAAGCCATATCGTTCACCACTAAAACCTTCTTGATTATTTCCTCGAGGATTTGAACAGAAAAGAACTCCGCGTTCTTTCAATGTTTCATGTAATTCAAGCATTACCCTATTGATCTCTTGACGTGGTACGTGGAATAAGGTTGCATTAGCAAATATTCCATCATACTCAAACTGGGGCAGATCAAGGTTGATAAAATTCATATGATGCACATCACAACCTATTGTAGTTCTTGCAACTTTTACAAATGTTTCAGAGCCCTCTATGCCAGTCGGGATATGGCCTAACGATTTAAAATATCGTAAATCTCTTCCTGGTCCACACCCAAAGTCGAGAATTTTAAAAGGGATTTCAGATTCTATTGAATCTAACAACGCCATATAATTTTGAGACACATCATGATCTACTGTACCAATTTGATAACTTTCTGAATTAAATTCATAATGGCCTATTGTTCTCCTAGTCAATTCTTGAAGTTCTCTGGGAGAAAGCATAAATTCTTTTTTCTCTGCAACCAATTAAAATCTCAAAATTAAGATCAGCATTAAAAGTTCACCTTGATTGGGAAATCGTCCGGTAGTGTTTTTTGAGTGTATAACCTTTCCATCGATATCTACATCAAAGACTCCATTTTTAATTGCACTGGTGTTTTCCTTCAGCTTCTCTTGTTGGCCGTGTATAGGGGTAGAACGAGCCAGGTTGAGCAACTGGAGCATAGTTCTGTTGTTATTTACGCAGTAATTTGATGCACAAGTTCACATGGTTAATCCTATGCTAAGACTGACATCAGCAAGAGTTGGCACAAGTATCTATGCAGCTCCAACTAAGAGCTCTTACATCTTCTGTGAAGGGATTGTTCTGCAAATCCTTCTCGTCAAAGGAGACAATTTATGTGGTTTCTAAAAAAAAGTGTAAGCGTAATTGTGATTGCCGTACTTGATACAGTTGGAGAATGCCTTGAATTGATGTTCGGAAGACACCTTATTCAATTCCATCTATTGGGCACTTAACTCTTAGAAATTTTTTTTGATGTAATGGTAGGAATGAATATACAAT
>CAJWVO010000026.1 GCA_913048465.1 uncultured Nitrosomonadales bacterium | reverse complement strand
TTAACATATGGGATTATTCCCTGAAGTCCTAATTTTAGAATTTTTTTTGGTGTGTCGTATTTTGCGAAAAGGTCTTTGGTCGCTTTGTTAACTTGGGCATCGGTAGACTGAGCTGACAGTACCACTGCTACTAACAAAGTATAATGATTGACGTACTGAAGATCAGATTGAGGGGCCGGAATAGCTTTTGATAATTTGGAAAAAATTTGATTTAGTGTTGATGTATTCACGATGAAAAAACAATTAGATATTAAACCAAACAAAAGTTTAAATCACAAACAGATAATACTTTTTTTAATTATTACGGGTGGACTAATATTTTTTATGGGAGTCAGATTTGTCATTGTTGGGGCATGGCCCATTTTAATATTTGGTATTGTTGAATTTTTTATTCTTGTTTTGTGCACCTATCTTTACTTCAATTTTGCAAAGAAAAAAGAGAGGATCATTCTTAATCAAGAAGAATTAAAAATCCAAAAATTAAATGATCAGGAAATCGAAGATGATCAAAGTTATAATTTGCATTGGAGCAGCCTCAAAAACAATAAAGACGATTTAACAGTACATTATGCTGGTAAAAAAAATACATTCGCAAAATTTTTAAGTCCCCAACGTCGATTGAAATTAAAAAAAATTATTGAGCGCTATAAGTCTCGTTTGTCTTAGAGCATATCTTTATAAGTATAGTAACCACTGTTTTGCTTTGATAACCATATTGCAGCATGAATGGCACCATCAGCAAATATTTCTCTGTTAAAAGCTCTATGGGTTAATTCAATACTTTCGTTTTCTCCATGAAAAATAACTGTATGCTCCCCTGGAATGTTTCCCCCACGAATAGAAGAAAAACCAATTTCATCTTTTTTTCTTTCTTGTTGATCTTGGTGGCGATTAAAGTTGAATTGATCTCTAGAAAAATTTAACTCTTCTGCTATTTCTTCGCCTAATTTAATTGCTGTACCGCTTGGTGAGTCTTTTTTAAAGCGGTGGTGTGTTTCTATGATTTCGATATCAAAATCTTTTAAATAAGATGCTGCCTTTCTGGCAATACTAAAAAAAGAATTCACTCCAAAGCTCATGTTGGGTGCATAAAAAACCTTGGTTGAATTTCCAGTTTGTTTTAGAAGGTTGAAATGCTGCTCTTCCAAGCCCGTTGTCCCAACAACAAGACCCGTTTTGTTTGCTACAGCGCTTTCAGTAAAAGCAAATAATGCTTTAGGAGATGTAAAATCAATAATGACATCAGCAATTTCAAAAGAAGCCTCTCTTGTATTGGCGATCTCATGGGGCAAGCCCATTTCATCTAAAAAATCTTGGCCTATTTCAGATATATCAAATATACCAACGACATCAGTATGGGGGTTTGCTAAACCCGATCGTATCAGATTTTTTCCCATTCTGCCTTTAGCTCCAGCAATTGCAATTTTAGTAGTCATATATCCTTATTTATAGAGAAAATAGCAGTTATAGAATAGTAAAAATTTTTAAAATAAAGATAATGTAATTAATGATCAGGTTAATCGTAATTTTACTAATTCTATTAGTTGCGAGCTTACTTATTTTTAATAAGAAATTTCGTGAAGCCTTTACCCTGTCAACTATACCTCTAATAGTGTTGGTAGTGGGACTAGCTGGCTATATGGTCTACTATATGATCTCAACTAATTATTTTAGTTAAAGGTTAACAATTTGTTCAGCGACAATATAAAAACCAATCACTAGTACCATTATCCCAAAATACTTTTTAAGCTGATCTCCTGTAAATTTTTTAGATAAAGAGTTTCCAACTATCACACCTATAAGAGTGGCAACCATAACGTAGAGTACAAATAACCAATTTGTCTGAAAGCCACTTATTAAATCTCCTCCAAAACCAATAATCGATTTAAGTGCGATAATAATTAATGAAGTTCCAACCGCTATTTTCATTTCTAAACCCGCTAGCAAAACAAGTGCAGGAATAATTAAAAAACCTCCACCGGCTCCCACAAAGCCAGTAACGCCTCCCACAATTAGTCCTTCGAGTAGCACTAATATAGATTTATTCTTTGGAGCATTTTGGCTGGCATTTTTCTTATTGTCGTTTTTTTTGATCATCATCAATGCCGCTATAATCATCAGAACAGAAAAAATGAACATAATTAAAAAATCTTTTGTAATTAAGATGCCAACTTCAAATTGATTGGGAATTGATGGAAGTAAATAGTGTCTTGCTAAAAGCACTCCAAGAATAGAAGGGATACCGAAGAGAACTGATGTTTTAATATCGACCGTTCCCTGGCGAAAATATCCGATTGAACCCATTAAAGCAGTTAAGCCAACTAACAATAATGAATAGCTTGTGGCTTCTACAGCAGGTATAGAAAATAAATAGACCAAAATAGGCATAGTGAGAATTGAACCACCCGCGCCTAATAAAGATAAAACTGAGCCCATAATCAAGGCTCCTAAAAGACCTAAGATAAACACTTATATGCTAGAAATGACAGGTTGATTAGACTCCATCCAAGCATTAATGCCTTCGTCTAATTCTAAAATTTCACCAGTATAATTTTGACTTAAAAGAATATTAGCTGCCACCTTTGATCTTTTTCCTGAACGACAATGTATTAAAATCGTTTTATTATCAGGATTAATTTCTGTAATTTTTTCAGCACTAATCGTCGATAATGGAACTAAAATCCCATTATTTAAATGGGCTTCTTCATATTCACTCTGTTCTCTAACATCAACAATCAAAGCTCCATTTTCAATTGATTTGACAGCCTCTTCAACACTTAATGATTTAAAGCCCATTAATGATGGTCTTTCTTTTCAATAGGATTACCTTGGGCAACCCAGTTTTTAACACCGCCCATTAAATGGTAACAATTTTTGTAATCATAAGATTTAGAAACTTGGACAGCAAGCGTGGATCGGTGCCCAACGGCACAATACATTAAGATTTTTTTACCTTGAAGATTTTCTTTTTCTTTAATCAAATAATCAGATACTTGATCAAATGGGACATGAATGGAGTTTTTAATTTTACCATCATGATAGATTTCACTATCTTCTCTTAAGTCTAAAAGGACATGCTCATCATTTGTTGTAACATTCTGAAACTCTTCAACAGTTAGACCGTTAGTATTTTTTTGTCTTTTTAAATCAATACCAAGCTTTAAGTTACCAGGAACAGCAATATCCATCATTTTAGGATCAGGAAGATTTAAATTATTCATAATATTTGCATATTCCTCTGCTGAACTTACTTGTAAACGTGGATTGAATTTTTTTTCTTCACCAATTGTACTAACAGTATCTCCTTTATAATCATGTGCGGGATATAAAAGTGTTTCCTCAGGTAATTTAAGTATTCTTTCAAAAATAGAGTTATACGCATCGTAAGGATCACCATTTTGAAAGTCTGTTCTTCCAGTACCTCGTATTAACAAAGTATCTCCGGAAAAAATTCTATCATTCATTAAATAACTAAATGAGTCATTCGTATGACCAGGAGTGTGAAGAGCTTTTAATTTTATACCTTCAATAGAAACCTCATCATTATCTTTAACTTGCATTGAAACAACATCACTCGGAGTGGCGTCTCCCATGATAGTGATACAATTTGTTCTATCTCTTAATTCTGCCATACCAGAAATATGATCAGCATGAATGTGTGTATCAATTACTTTGACTAACTTTAAATCGAGTTCTTCCATTAGCTTAATATATCGCTCAACATTTTCTAATACGGGGTCAATAACTAGGGCTTCGCCACCCTTTCTGCTCGCTACAACATATGTATAAGTAGAGGAAGTATGGTCAAATAATTGTCTGAATATCATGATACAATTTATATAGTCAAATATTGATGACTATCAATCTGTTTCTCTCTCATGGCGTACCTATAACACATACTAGTATGAAAATTTTGACTATAGTCAGTCACCAATACTTAATTTAAAGATAAACCATGGGATTATTAATTGAAGGTGTATGGCAAGATAAATGGTATGACACCAAAAAATCTGGAGGAAAATTTGTTCGAACTGAGGCTCAATTTAGAAATTTTATACAGAATGAGAGTGATTTCACTCCAGAAACTGGTAGGTATCACCTTTATGTTTCTTTAGCTTGCCCTTGGGCTCACCGCACACTTATTTATCGAAGTTTAAAGGATTTAGACGATCATATTTCTTTTAGTGTAGTTAACCCCTATATGTTAGAAAATGGTTGGACTTTTGAAGAAAATTTTCCTGGAACAACTGCTGATCATTTATTTTCTCAAGAGTACCTTTATCAAATATATCTTAAAGCCAATCCAACCTACTCAGGTCGTGTGACAGTGCCTGTCCTATGGGACAAAAAAAATCAAACCATTGTCAGTAACGAGTCATCTGAGATTATCAGAATGTTCAATTATTCTTTTAATGAGCTTACTAATAATAATTTAGATTTTTATCCGGAGAAGTTACAAAAAAAAATTGATGAAATTAATGATTTTACTTATCACAATATTAACAATGGCGTTTACAAAGTTGGTTTTGCAACAAAACAATCTGTTTACGAAGAGGAATTAGATAAATTATTTACAGCGCTTGATCAAATAGAAGTAATGCTTAAGCAAAATTCTTATTTACTTGGAGATGAAATGTTAGAATGTGATCTTCGTTTATTTCCTACTTTATTGAGGTTTGATCCGGTTTATGTTGGGCATTTTAAATGTAATAAAAAAAGAATAATTGATTATCCCAATATCAGTCGATATTTACAATCGATCAAATCAAATTCAAAAATTAAGCCCACTATCAATATTGATCACATCAAAACTCACTATTATGGAAGTCATCCAACTATCAATCCAAACGGGATTATTCCAACAGGGCCAGATATATACTAATTAATTTTTAAAACGTGAGTGGCAACTTTTACAACTGCCGTAAAGACTTTGATGATGTTGCTGTAGAGTCTCTAAATCATTATTTTCAGCTGCAATTTTTGCTAATGCAGCCCATTCAGAGGTGTCATTCGCTATTTGATTAAAAGCTTCTCTGTTGTCAATAATATCATTACTAGCTTTAGTCTTTCCATCAAAGCTATCATCTGGAAAAAGAGTTGGATAAGTTTTCATTATAGACTCAATGTCCCCATAAATTTCGGCCAAACCATCAATTTCACCATTTTTAAGTGATTGATTAGCAGCCCTCATAAGT
>CAJWVO010000025.1 GCA_913048465.1 uncultured Nitrosomonadales bacterium | reverse complement strand
CATATTTCATCAGTGTATAGCCTTGAGGAGGGATCAAAAGCAATAAGTGATCTTGCTGAAAGAAAAGCTAAGGGTAAGGTAGTTGTTCAAGTAAGAGCTTAATAATTTGAATTTTTTGACAAAATTTATTTCTACTCTACCAAAAAATATTCAAGGTGCTTTTTGGCTTGGATCTTCTGTATTCGCCTTTACTGCAATGGCAGGATTAGCAAAATATTTAGGTAATGACTTTCATGCCTTTCAAATATCTTTTTTTCGATCTTTTTTCAGTTTAATTGTTATATCCCCATTTCTTATAAGGGCTGGAGCAGCTCAAGGTGGTGTTAAGACTAAAGTTCCCTTTCTTCAAATTGTTAGAGGTACAGTTAGTGCCTTAGGAATTATGATGGGTTTTTACGCGATAGTTAATCTTCCTTTAGCTGATGCACAGGCTATTCGTTTTTCAAGTTCATTGTTTCTGGTTCCTCTTGCTGCAATTTTTCTAAAAGAAAAAATAGGCTTAAGAAGAACTCTTGCAGCTTTAGTTGGATTTACTGGCGTTTTAATAATGCTTGATCCTGGAGGAGATTACAATTTTGCATCCTTTATGGCTTTGGGTGCTGCAATTGCCTTTGCCTTTGCGGCCATATTAGTAAATATTGTTTCAAAATATGATAAGCCTGTAACATTAATGTTTTATTCAAACATTATTAGTGTCTTGATAATGATAATTCCTGCATTAATGTTTTGGGTAACACCTAATTTTGATCAACTTATTTTGATTTTTATAATGGCAATTTGTGCTTCAATAGCACATAATTTTTTCATTAGGGCATATGCAGTTGGTGAGGCATCTGTAATTGCTCCAATAGATTATATAAGGTTATTATTTAGTGCAGCAGTTGATTTTTTAATTTTTGGAATTATCTTTGGTTTAAATACTCTAATAGGTTCTGCAATTATTATTTTAACATCACTGTACATATTAAGAAGAGAAGCTAAAGTAAAAAAAGGTAAAGAACCAAATTTAGAAGAAATTTAATTAATAGGGAGATTATTATGCAATTAGATGAAAATATTAGTGCCGTAATTACTGGAGGGGCATCAGGCCTAGGTGAAGCTACTGCAAGAGAATTAGCAAAGCATGGTGTGAAATGTGCACTATTTGATCTCAATGCAGAAAAAGGTGAAGCAGTTGCTTCAGATATTAACGGTATTTTTTGTGAAGCTAATGTTACTGAAGAGGATAGTGTTATAGCTGCATTTGAAAAAGCTAGAGCAGCTAATGGCCAAGAGAGAATTCTTATAAATTGTGCTGGAACAGGAATAGCAATTAAAACAGCAGCTCGTGATAAAGAAACTGGTGATATTGTTCCACATCCATTGGATCCATTTAATACAATTATTCAAATTAATTTAGTTGGTACATTCCGTTGTATAGCTCATTCAGCTGCCGGCATGATGTCACTTGACCCAAATACTGATGATGGTGGAAGAGGAGCTGTTGTTAATACAGCTTCTGTAGCAGCTGAAGATGGACAAATTGGTCAAGCTGCATATTCTGCATCAAAAGGTGGTATAGTAGGAATGACTCTTCCTGTTGCAAGAGATTTATCCCGTGAAGGCATTAGAGTGAATACAATTTTACCTGGTCTTTTTGACACTCCATTATTTGAAGGAGCTCCGGACAAGATTAAGCAAGCGCTTGGCGCTCAGGTTCCATTTCCTTCAAGATTGGGATACCCACAGGAATATGCTCAACTTGCCAGACATCTATGTGAAAATGATATGATGAATGGAGAGTGTGTAAGGCTTGATGGTGCTATTAGAATGGCACCAAGATAGGCTTAATGCTTTCTAGCGGTCTTATCCATTTCTTTTGCAAGTTTAATATCTAATTCAGTGATGCCTCCAGCATCGTGAGTTGATAATGTGACATTGACTTTATTATAAACATTAAACCATTCAGGGTGATGGTCCATTTTTTCAGCAATGAGGGCAATCCTTGTCATCCAGCTAAACGCGCTTGTAAAATCTTTGAAAATAAAATTCTTTTCAATAGAATCCCTGCCTCTAGTCTTTTTCCAGTCTTTTAATGTCTTTAAAATTTTATTTCTTTCTTTACTTTCAAGCTTTTTAGCCATTTTTAGCTCCGTTTTGTTGTATTAAATTAGTTTAACAATTTTCTTGTTGGGGTTGAATTCATAAATTGTTATAACAATATATATAATATTCAATTAATTATTTTTTTGGAGTTGAAAATGAACGAATTTAATCGTGCAAATACATCAGCAAGAGTAGCAGATCAGGCATATATAGATGAAGGTCTGAGAGCTCATATGCTAAGAATTTACAACTATATGGCTGCAGCTTTATCCTTAACTGGTATTGTAGCTTGGTTTGGAGCGTCTTCAGGTCTTTATCAATCATTAGCCGCTTCTCCTCTGATTTTTGTAGTTATGTTTGCTCCTCTTGGAGTTGTTTTTTATTTCGCTTCAAAAATTAACACAATGAGTTCTTCAAAAGCGCAATCTGTATTTTGGGTTTTTGCAGGTTTGATGGGACTTTCATTATCTTATATATTCCTTGCATATACTGGGGCAGCTGTATTTCAGGCCTTCTTTGTGACAGCAGGTGCATTTGCTGGATTAAGTATATGGGGCTACACAACAAAAAGAGATCTCTCTGCTATGGGTGCTTTTTTAATAATGGGTTTGTTTGGTTTAATAATAGCTTCAGTAGTAAATCTTTTTGTTGGAAGCGGTCAAATGTCTTTCATTATAAGCGTTTTAGGAGTTCTTATTTTTGCAGGTCTTACTGCGTGGGATACCCAAAAATTGAAACGTGATTGGCTAAATAGAGTCCAATATAGTGGACAAGAAGTTGCTGAGAAGTCAGCCATCATGGGCGCTTTAACATTGTATTTAGATTTTATAAATCTATTTCTTTTCATTCTTCAATTTATGGGAAGAAGAGATTAAATTAACAAATAATCTTTAAGCTTATTAGAAATCTGGGAGGAATTGATGAGCGAAGAATATAAAAGCTCAACAGATTATCTACTCGTAAATCTTGAAAACAATATTTTAACAATTACTCTTAATAGGCCTGAGGCATTGAATGCCTATAGGCCTGAAATGCTCATTGAGATCAGAGAAATTATTTTGAAAACCGAAGATGATCCAAATGTGGCTGTTATAGTTATAGAGGGTGCGGGCAAAGCTTTTTCAGCTGGAGTAGATTTAAAAGTCCTTCAAGGTTTTGATCCTGAAGCTGGCAAAATAGGCGATCTATTTGATAAACCTGCAGCTTTAGCTTGGGACACATTTAGAAAAAGTCGTTGCCCTATAATTGCAAAAGTTCATGGAGCTTGTTTTACGGGCGCACTTGAGATGGCATTGCATTGCGATTTCATTTTTACAACCCTGGATACTAAATTCGGTGATACTCATGCTAAGTTTGGTTTGAGACCAACATGGGGAATGTCACAGACTTTATCACAAGCCATAGGTGTTCGAAAGGCAAAGGACATGTCTTTCTCAGCTCGCACTGTTCTTGGCGATGAGGCAGTAAGATTAGGAATAGCTAATGAGGCTGTAGAAGACAAAGATGCCCTTGATGCTTTAGTTGATAAGCGTGCATCTCAAATTGCCTCCAATTCTCAAGCATCCGTTTCTGCTTTCAAGGATCTATACAATGTTGCTCAATCTGGCCTATCTATGGATGATGCATTGAAGGAAGAATTTTCTAGAGAATATCCTGATATAAAGGATACCAATGATCGACTAGCAGGTTTTAAAAAGGATTAAGTCTTTGCGGTTAAAAGGTAAGAAATGCATTGTTACTGGAGGATCAAGTGGTATCGGTGAAGCAACTGTTAGAAGATTTATCAGCGAAGGGGCAGAAGTCTTAATTGCAGATATCAATCTTGAAGATTCAAAAAAATTATCAGAAGAAATTGGCGAAGGCGTTGATTATATCAAATGTGATGTAAGGCTCGAGGATGATATTATTTCTGTTTCAGAAAAAGCTTATGGTATGTGGGATCAGGTTGATGTGTTGGTTAACAATGCTGGATCTGAACTCAATCAGTCCTATGATAAGATGACAGAGGCAGAATGGGATAATGTTCTTAACACAGATCTAAAAGGCCCTTGGTTAATGTGTAAGCACATTGTACCAAAGATGGTAGAGGCAGGATCAGGAAGTGTTATCAATATTTCCTCTTTAAATGGTTTAGTTGGTTTTCCTCTTTCAACTGCTTACGGAAGTGCCAAAGGCGGATTGGTAGTATTTACTCGCGACATGGCGATTGAATTAGCTTCTACTGGTGTGAGAATTAATTGTGTTTGTCCGGGTGTTATTCAAACAGGTATGATGGAAAGATGGACAGATCTTATGCCTGATAAAGCTGAGGCACAGGAAATGTTAAGGAACACAATGCCGATTGGAAGAATGGGAACAGCAGAAGAAGTCGCAGGTGCAATCTTCTTTTTTGCTTCAGATGATTCCAGTTTATGCCAGGGATCTGTTTTGAGTGTTGATGGTGGATTTACTGCACAGTAAGTTAAACCCAAGGCGAAGTGTTCGACCGAAAAACTTTTTTATGACCATATTTTATTCCTAAACTTTCACGATCCGTTTTTTTTAATTTCTTTACTACAAGACAATAAGACCGATCGATCATTCTCTTGATTTCACCATCAGGAATAGAGCCGCTCAAAATAATTGTATTCCAATGCATTTTGTTCATGTGATAGCCTGGGATAACATCCTCAAATATTTCTCTTAAAATTATAGCTTCTTCGGGATCACATTTCAGATTTACTCTCTCAACACCTTTTCGATTTGTCATTAGAGCAAAAAGTTTGCTCTTAATTTTAAATACCTGAACATCAGGGCCAAAAGGGTAATCTTCTTTAACTAGGGGTAAGGAAAGGCAATAAGTTCTTACTTTTTCTTTATTCATCGCCTTTGTATTTCCAACCATAAGTAGGTGGTGTAGGGCCTTTTATTCTCTCATCTTGCTGCATTTGTTCCCATGTATGAGCTAATATGCCAATAGATCTTGATATGCAGAATAAGCCTCTTGCTAATGGTGGAGGACATCCAAGTTCAGCATAAATAACAGCTGTAGCTCCATCAATATTCATTGGTATTGGCTTTTTTGTACTTAATTTTCTTTCAATCTCACAAGCAATTTTTGAAAACTTACCTGAAACTTGACCATCCT
>CAJWVO010000024.1 GCA_913048465.1 uncultured Nitrosomonadales bacterium | reverse complement strand
ACTCTCACATTGTATGGGTGAGCTCCAACTAAAAAACTATAACTTGACCAATCAACTACATTTATAACACTTACGGAGTCATCATACACATTTGCTACATATATAAAATCATCATTTGAGTAAACGCCAAATGGATGACTACCCGTTTCTATTTTTTTTACTAATTTGTAATTTTTATTATAAATTTCAACTGTATTTTCATCTCGATTGGTAATTACTTGATATTGATGCTTTTTATTAAAAGTTATTCCTGATGGGGTTTTGCCAACCTTTAGTGAATTTATAACCTTCATTTGTTTCACTGAAATAGTAAGAACATTATTCTGAAACCAGTCAGTGACATAAACTTCTGTCTCATTCGAATTAGATGACAAACTTAGTGGGGCAGTTCCTAGGCTAATAGTCTTTATTAGCTTATCACTTGTTGCATCAATAACAGATATATCATCAGTTCCTACATTGCCTATAAAAACTAGTTTCTTATTTTGTAAAACAGTTATGCCAAGGGGAGCAATGCCCACATTGATTGTATCTATTTTTTCTAATGCATTTAGGTCAATAACAGAAACGGTATTGTCGCCTTGGTTTGTTATATATGCTTTTGATGGAATTTCTTTTTTTAAGTTATCGAGGAAAATAAAATAAATAAAGGCTAGAAAAAAAGTTAAAATAAAAAAATTAGAAAATTTAAAACGAAAAATTGATGATTTTTTTTGATTAAACATATTAAAAGATTTAAATGATATAAAAAGTTATCACATTTTATAGGGATAAACCGATGATTGACAAGGAAGGATATCGTGAGAATGTCGCGATAATTATACTAAATGATGATCAAAAGGTACTCTGGGCAAAAAGGTCAAATGAAAACGCTTGGCAATTTCCTCAAGGTGGCATTAAGTCAAATGAAAAAATTGAAGAAGCAATGTACAGAGAGCTTAAGGAAGAGGTTGGTATAAAAAAAGAAAAAGTAGAAATTCTTGGAAGAACAAATGATTGGTTATACTATGATGTTCCAAAAAAATGGATTAGAAAAGACAATAATTTATATAAAGGGCAAAAGCAAATTTGGTTTTTATTAAAATTTTTAGGAAATGAAAATGATATTTTTCTTAAAAATTCGCCAAAACCAGAATTTGATAGCTACGACTGGATTGATTATTGGGATGCAAATGATGAAGTAATAGATTTTAAGCGGGAGGTATATTCAAAAGCTTTAAAGCAGCTGTCTATTTTTATTAAAAGTTAATTTAATTCAGCAATTATTGATTCTCCATTCTTTACATTTTGTCCAACCTGAACTTTAATTGATGTATTTAAAGGTAAATATAGGTCTACTCTTGATCCAAATTTAATAAATCCATACCTCTCTCCTCGTAAAACTTTGTCTCCAGCATTCTTATAACAAAGAATTCTTCTTGCAACTAGTCCAGCAATTTGGACGCATGTAATAATTTTTTTTGGGTTATTTTTAGTTTGAATAATAATTGCACATCTTTCATTTTCCAGGGAGGCTTTAGATAAAGCTGCATTAAGGAACTTTCCAGGATAATATATTTTCTTTAAAATCAATCCATCAACTGGTGCCTTATTAGAATGTACATTAAAAACATTCATGAAAACACTTACTTTTATTGATTTTTTTTTCTGATAGGGATCAATAGTTTCACCAATCGCAATGACTTTTCCGTCAGCCCCTGAAACAACCATATTTTTTTTATTACTAATTCTTCTAGGCGGGTCTCTGAAGAATTGAATAATAAAAACACTAATTATCCAAAATGGTATTGATATTAACGGATGGAATGAAGATAGATATAAGCTTATAAAAAGGCTGATTATTATGTATAACCAGCCCTCTTTGGCGATAATAGGATAATTATTTTTATTCAATTAACTGACTTATCTACAATTTTTTTAATCCATGGCATCATTTTTCTTAAAGATTCACCAACCTGTTCGATTTTATGTTTTCTTTGTGTTTCTCTTTTAGCTGGAAGTTCTCCAACATTTTTAACAAATTCTTTTGCAAATGTTCCATCTTGAATTTCTTTTAGAATTTCCTTCATGCGAATTTTAGTTTCAGGAGTAATAATCCTTGGTCCTCTTGTGACATCTCCATATTCTGCTGTGTTGGAAATTGAATATCTCATATTCGCTATACCACCTTCATACATTAGATCAACGATAAGTTTTAGCTCATGTAGACACTCAAAATAAGCCATTTCAGGCTCATATCCGGCTTCAACTAGTGTTTCGAAACCTGCTTGAACTAATGCTGTTGTACCACCACATAAAACAACTTGCTCACCGAATAAATCTGTTTCAGTCTCATCTTTAAAAGTTGTTTCTATAATTCCTGTTCTTCCACCGCCAATTGCTGAGGCATAAGATAGAGCAATTTCTTTAGCATTTTTCGTGGCATCTTGGTTCACAGCAATTAGGTCTGGGATACCTCCACCTCTTACAAACTCTGATCTGACAGTATGTCCAGGCGCTTTTGGCGCTATCATGATTACGTTGAGATCTTCTCTCGGATTAATTTGTTTGAAATGAATATTAAAACCATGAGCGAATGCAAGAGTAGATCCTTGCTTCAAATTTGGTTCAATTTTTTCAGAATAAAGCTTTGGTTGAAATTCATCTGGAGCAAGAATCATGACTAAATCTGCATATGCCGTGGCATCTTCAATAGATTTTACATTTAAGTTTACTTTTGATGCTTTTTTTGCAGATTCGGAACCTTCTCTTAATCCTACAACAACATCGACTCCAGAGTCACTCAGATTATTTGCATGAGCATGGCCTTGAGAGCCATAACCAATAATTGCTACCTTCATGTCTTTGATAATATTTAAATCTGCATCTTTATCGTAATAAATTTTCATACTGTCCCTTAAAAATTATATTTTTAAAATTCTATCGCCTCTCCCAATACCTGAGGCACCTGTTCTAACAATTTCTATTATCAGTGAATCATTTAAGCTTTTTAAATAATTATCAAGCTCTGTTGATGTCCCTGTGAATTCTATTGTGAGTATATTTTCGGAGGAATCAATTATTCGCCCCCCATAATTATTGCTTAGCTGCTTTACTTCATCTCGATGTTGACCATTTGCTTTTAATTTGACTAATACTAACTCACGTTCAATATGATCTCCATCATGTAAATCAAGAACTTTAACTACATCAATCAACTTGTTTAATTGTTTTATAATCTGCTCAATTACTTCATCTGACCCACTAGTTACAATTGTCATTCTAGATAATGAATGATCTTCAGTTGGAGCGACAGATAGTGATTCAATGTTATATCCCCTTGCTGAAAAGAGACCTGAAACTCTTGAAAGGGCTCCAGATTCATTTTCCATTAATAGTGAAATAATATGTCTCATTTATAAATCTTCTGCATCATCAGCTAATATCATTTCAGATAAACCCTTTCCGTTGGGAACCATAGGAAATACATTTTCAGTTTGATCGGTAATAAAATCTAAGAAAACTAGCCTTTCTTTAAGTTTAGGAGAAAATGCCTCCTGCAAAGCAGTTTTTATATCTGATGATTTTTCTATCTTCATACCAACATGACCATAAGATTCAGCAAGCTTCACAAAATCAGGAAGTGCATCCATATATGATTCAGCATATCGATTTCCATAGAAAAATTCTTGCCATTGTCTGACCATTCCCATGTATCGGTTATTTAAATTAATTATTTTTACAGGCAAATTAAATTGTTTACATGTAGATAGTTCTTGAATACACATCTGAATAGATGCTTCCCCAGTAACACAGGCAACTTGTGACTCAGGGAAAGCAAGCTGACATCCCATTGCATATGGAAGTCCAACACCCATTGTTCCTAAACCACCAGAATTAATCCATCTTCTCGGTTTATTAAATGGATAGTACTGCGCTGCCCACATCTGATGTTGGCCTACATCAGATGTGATGAAGGCTTCACCTTTTGTAACCTTATGAAGTGTTTCTATTACTTTTTGCGGTTTGATTTCAGTTCCATCATCCTCATACCTCATGCAATCTTTGCTTTTCCACTGATTGATAGTCTGAAGCCATCCTGAGTCAGTTACTTTGCAATTTTTATTTTGTTGTTCTTTGAAAGCTGAGATAAGTTCTTTCAAAACAAGATTGACGTCACCAACAATAGGAATGTCGATTTTAACCCTCTTCGAGATAGATGCTGGATCAATATCAATATGAATTATCTTTTTCGGTTTAGCTAAAAAATGGTCAGGGTTACCGATTACTCTATCATCAAATCTTGCACCAACTGCAAGTAAAACGTCACACTCTTGCATCGCCATATTTGCTTGATAGGTACCATGCATGCCTAGCATCCCTAAAAAATTATCATGTGAGGCTGGAAATCCACCCAGCCCCATTAGTGTGTTGGTAATGGGAAGCCCTAAAAGTTTCACGAACTCTGTTAATGATTCTGATGCATTGCCGAGAACTACTCCACCTCCAGAGTAAACCATTGGCTTTTCAGCATTCACTAGAAGCTCAAGAGCTTTGTTGATTTGTCCAGTATGCCCATGTTTAATAGGGTTATATGATCTCAGTGAAATTTCTTCGGGATAAATAAATTCTGCAGTTTCGGCTGTAATATCTTTAGGTATATCAACTAAAACAGGGCCTGGTCGTCCTGTTGATGCCAAATAAAAAGCTTTTTTTAATGTACTTGCAATGTCATTAATATCTTTGACTAGAAAATTGTGTTTTACACATGGTCTTGTAATTCCAACGGTATCACATTCTTGAAATGCATCTTGTCCAATGGCATGCGTAGGAACTTGACCACTGATAATTACCATCGGAATAGAATCCATATGAGCAGTTGCAATACCTGTTACTGCGTTAGTAGCTCCGGGCCCAGAAGTTACAAGAGCAACGCCTACATCACCTGTAGCTCTTGAGTAAGCATCCGCTGCGTGTACCGCTGCCTGCTCATGCCTAACAAGTACATGTTTGAATGAATTTTGCTGAAAAATTGCATCATAAATATTTAGTACGGCTCCCCCAGGGTATCCAAAAACAAATTTTACGTTTTCTTTTTGTAGGGACCGTATTGCAATTTCAGCACCAGTGATAATTTCAGCTTTCATGAAAATACAATATTAATAAACGGATATGATAACCTTTTGCTCCTTCTTCCTCAAGCTTATGAGGGTCTTTGGCTTGAAAAAAGCATTGAATAGTCAATAGCTTTTATATTTTTTGTGATACTTCCGACTGATATCCTATCAACGCCAGTTTTTGCATATTGCAAAATATTTTTTTCATTGATATTTCCTGAGGCTTCAAGGATAGATTG
>CAJWVO010000023.1 GCA_913048465.1 uncultured Nitrosomonadales bacterium | reverse complement strand
CCCCAGCTCCACCATTTTAATTTTTATCTAGGGCGAAGAGTGCAATGTAATCGCCTTGGGGAAAGCCCATAACCTTATTTCCACCTGCAACAACAGCGATATATTGTTTTCCTTTATATTTAAAAGAGATAGGTGGGGCGTTGACTCCTGCTTCAAATTTATAAGACCATAATTTTTTTCCAGTAAGTGAGTCAATGGCATTAAAGCTGCCATTACCCTCTCCAAAAAAAGTAAGGTTTCCTTTTGTACTTAAACTGCCACCAATAAGAGGTTGGTTTGTTTTGTACTCCCATCTTTTTTGACCAGTTTCGATGTCAATTGCAGAAAGAATACCATATTGTAAATCTTGTATCGCCTCTGAACTGGTATATTCAAGGTCATTAACATCATTTTTTTTGTGGAGTTTGTACTTTATTGGCGCATGAATGCCAGAAATTATTGCTAGTTTATTAATTCTTGAGTAACTTACTGGTGACCAGTTTGATCCTCCAAGCAATCCTGGATAAATTTCAATTCCATCTTCTGTTGGATTTTTAAATAAGTTTTTTTGAGGCACAAAGGGTTCAGATTTTTGAATTAAATTACCAGTCTCAGCATCATGAATATAAAACCAACCTGTTTTTGATGCTTGGCCAACAACTTTAGTTTTTTTTCCTTGAATTATTTTTTCAAAAATCAATGGTGGTGATGCCACATCATAGCCCCATAAATCATGAGGAACTTGTTGAAAATGCCATTTTCTTTCCCCAGTTAAAGCATTTAATGCAACTAATGAAACCGTATATAAATTATCGCCTGGACGACTTTCACCATTCATTTGTGGTGATGGATTTCCAGTACCAAAATATAGTAAATTATTTTTTTCATCAATAGCTGGGGTTGTCCATGCCGATCCTCCACCAAATTTTGCAGCTTGAGGATATTTGCTGATTGTTTGCTTTTCTTTTGCAATATTTCTCTGTAAAGATATTCCATCTTTGGTAGTATTTAACATTTTACCTTCCCAGCCTTCATCGGGAATGGTATTGAAGTGCCACTGTTTACTACCGTTATTAATATCAAATGCAGCTAAGAATCCTGGCCTTCCAAACAAACCCTCAATACCAATCACTGATCCCAGTGGTGCATCTTTATCTTCATCAACATGCAAACCATATCCTACTCCAGTAATTCCAATGATGACCTTATCTTTATAAATGACAGGAGCCATATTTATTCCAACACCTGTGCCACCACTAATAAAATCATGTTTAAGGTTGTTGTGTTCGCCTAACTGTTTAAGTGATTCTGATTTTACAATTGAATCAACAATATCTACATCCCATATTTTTTCACCATTAAATTTATTTATTGCAATTAATCTTGAGTCAATAGTACCCATGAAAAGTGAGTTTTTGTGAATTGCTAAACCTTTATTGGCTGGACCACAACACATTGGCCAGTTTTCTTTTTTGGTGTGTTTATATCTCCAGAGTTCATCTCCGGACAATATATCTATAGCAATTATATGGTTGAAAGGAAGAGATACATACATAACGCCATCATCAGTAATTGGTGTTGATTGAAATGTAGAGTTTATTCCTGTTCTTTTTAACCATATAAGTTTTAACTGATCGACATTGCTGATATTTATTTCATCAATCTCTGAAAAACGTTGATTTTGAATGTCATTTCCATAACTTGACCAATTAATATTTGAATCAGAACAAGATAATAGAATGAAAAAAAGACTAATCACATATACTTTTTGCATTAATCTAATATAACCTTTATTCATTAATTTTGAATAGTAGAATATATAAAAAAGAATAAAATTCGTAGCTCAATTATCAATCGTGGGTCAATTCGTGGGTCACTTTGTTTTAGATTTGGCTAAACTGGGTTAAACTTTATTAGAGGGCTGATACTTTTTAAGCACTATTTTTGAAGATAAAGAGCTTATAAATACAAGGGTTTCATGGGACATTTTATTCCCCCCAGCTCCACCAAATTTTATTCACTGAAAATTATCAATTTTTTTTAGTTGATGAATGCAATCTTGAAGACTTGAAGAAGATAAAGATTTTTCGAAGCTCTTTTCTGCTTCATTATTTCCCTTTATATTATTTTTTGAGAAATTCAAAGCCCTTTTTGCGTGATAGTGACAGTCATTAATATTTTCAGAATTTATCGCTTTGATTTTTTCCTCGCTTATATTTTTTGAAAAATCCATCGCAAGGACATTTGTTAATAAAAAAAAATTGTTATTAATATTTTACTAAGCATGTTAAGGTAAAAGTCGGGACTATCTCCCTTTTTTTAATACATTTGTAATGATAGTCTAAATATCTTATGGGAGGAATATGATTATTCATAATTTTTTTGTTTCAAAGTTTACTATTTTACTTGTTTCCATTATCTTTTCTTGTCTTTCCAATGCAGCTGATCCAATTGTTGGAGAAAAAAAATTCAAAGAAAAGAATTGTGTCAGCTGTCATGGCCCAAAAGGGATGGGGATGGCAAGTTATCCACGAATTGGTGGTAAAGAGGTAGATTATTTAACAAAAAGATTGGAAAGATACCGCGCTGGAGAAAAAATTGGTGCTAATTCTGACTTGATGATCATGAATGCAAAAAAATTATCTGATGAAGATATTGCTGATTTGACTGCATACCTTTCTGAGCAAAGTTTTGATTAATTTTTAAAGGAGTAAGTGAGATGAGAAACACAATGAAATGGCTTGCTAAGTCATTAGTAGTTGGTTTGTCTGTAATCTCTGTCAATTCAATGGCAGACGACACACCTAAAATCAAAGTTGAAAAAATCCATAAAGATTTAAAAAACCCTTGGGATATGTCATTTGTTGATAATGACACAATGTTTTTTTCAGAAAAGTGTGATGGGTTATCTGTTAAAACTAAGGATGGAATTAATAAACTGTATGGTATGAAAGGATCTAAAGGCTATAACTCAGCTGGTGAAGATCTTTTCTGTGAGGGGCAGGCAGGTATGATGGGGATAGCAGTAGACCCAAATTTTTCTAAAAATAGACACATTTATGTAGCTTCAACGTCTAACAAGTATCATGGTGATGGTTGTAAAGATAATATGGATGTTTGTAACGGTAATATCGTGATGAAATTTACAGTAAGTGAAGACTTCAAGAGTGTTTCTGATCGAACAGACATTATTACTGATATTCAGTACAAACCATTTGAATCAGATCATCCGTTTGGCGGACCTGGTGCTCACAATGGTGCTCGTTTAAGATTTGATAAGACTGGTGCACTTTGGGTTACTGGCGGTGATCGCCATAAAGGTGATTGCCCGCAATCCCCAACACTGATTTGTGGTAAAGTGCTGAGAGTGGATACCAATGGTAAAGCACACCCTGGCAATAAACCTCCAAAAGGCTTTGATAAGAGAATTTATACCTATGGACATCGAAATGTTCAGGGCATTGCTTTCCATCCTGCAAAAAACCAGATCTTTACAGCAGAACATGGCCCTTGGCACAACGATGAAATTACATTGTTAGTTAAAGGTAAAAATGCTGGTTGGGATCCTGCACAAAATACAGGTGGTCGAGGTGAGTGCCCTGATGCATACTGTGGATATATGCCAAATCAAAAAGAGGGTATGGATCCTGCAATCAGAGGTGCATTCACACCAATGAGCGACACGCGCTTTAAAGACTTAATGTACCCAACATGGAATAATATGGGTCTTTCTCAAGGTACTGGTTCCGCTGCATTCCTTACAGGTAAACAGTGGGGTAAATGGGAGAATAGGCTTGTTGTTGGTGTAATGGGTATTGCCTTCGGTGATACGCCTGCCGGTGCAAGAATCGATGTCATTGATTTAACTGCTGATGGCAAATCGGTTCATGGCGTAATCACAATGCCTCTAGGAATAAGTGAGAGATTTAGAGGTGTGACAATGGGTCCTGATGGTGCATTGTATGCAGCTGTGGACGAGGGAAATATTTATAGAATTACTGCCGAGTAATTATTTTATTTATAACCATCTTTAAAAACCACCTTCGGGTGGTTTTTTATTTAGAAATCTAAAATTCGTGGGTCAATTCGTGGGTCATTTTGTTTTAGATTTGGTTAAATTGGGTTAAACTCGAGTGAAGAGCTGATACTTTTTAAGTTGTATTTTTAAATTTAAAAAGCTTATGGATGCATGTGATTTAGAGTGGGTCTGATTCCCCCCAGCTCCATCAATTTAAAGTTATTAATTTATGAATGTTATCGAGCAAATTAAGCGAAATTATATTTCTCAACAAAGATGTGACCTAATAACTAACTTATTTGGGACTGATAATGTCCAAAAAAGAAATGAACAGGTAATCATCTATGGAGCAGGATCAGCGGGAAAAGAAATTTCTGAATGCTTGTCTCTTCATGGTATAACGACTGAATTATTCTGTGATTCAAATCCTGACAAAGTTGGTGATGAGTTGCTTGGAAAGCCAATTATATCTTTTGAAGAATTGCGGGCAAGGCACATAAATAAATTTATAGTTGTTGGAGTTCAGAAGTTTAAAAAGATAGTGTATGAAAAATTAAAAAGTAATAAATTTAATAGGATTGGAATCATAGAAAATGATGAGCAATTTTATTACTATCTTCAATTTTCAAGATGGAAGATCGATATTTCAGAAGTTACGTTGAATTCAAATAAAATTTGCAAAGTATTTGAAATGCTTGCCGACCAAAAATCAAGAAATATTTTTATTAGTCGATTATCGATTCTTACATCATATGCAGACTTTGCATCATATAAAAGATATTGTCAATTATGTGATCATCCTCAAGAATACCCTGAAGAAAAGAAGGTGTTTGCATCAAACTTTGAGAATCAAATGTATTTTAATAATGACCTAGTACAACTTAATTTAAACGAAGTAAATCTTATTGACTGTGGAGCCTATAACGGTGACTCTTTTTTTGAGTTTCAAAATTCTATGATTTCAAATCAAATCGACAATTATTTTGTATATTGCTTTGAACCAGATATTGCAAATTATCAACTTTTACAAAAAAATTTAAAAGATTACAAAAATGTTAAACTTTTTAATTTGGGGGTATGGAATAAAAGAGCAACACTAAATTTTGCTAGTTCCAATTTAATGTATCAGACCGAGTCATGCGTTATACCGCATGATGAATCTTCTAGTAAAGTAATTCAGTCAATTGAATATGATTCATCCATTGAATGTAATTCAATTGATAATTTAATTTATCCCGAAAAAGTTAATATTATTAAAATGGATGTTGAAGGAAGTGAATCAAATGCATTGCTTGGTGCATCGAAAACAATAAAAAAATATCTTCCTAAGCTCATCATCAGT
>CAJWVO010000022.1 GCA_913048465.1 uncultured Nitrosomonadales bacterium | reverse complement strand
CAAATTCGGTCTTTTTCATCAATATGTTTGGTAT
The DNA here is from genome assembly GCA_913048465.1 of uncultured Nitrosomonadales bacterium. Lineage (GTDB taxonomy): Bacteria > Pseudomonadota > Gammaproteobacteria > Burkholderiales > Methylophilaceae > BACL14. Next base: position 5,560 of record CAJWVO010000022.1, on the reverse strand, counting down.
GACATAGCTCGATTTTTGAATGAAATTATTTCTTATAATTTTTCAGAAACTCTTTTTCCTCATTACTTAATTCACTTAATTTTTTATTTTTAAGAGCTGCAAATTGTTGAGATTGTTGAGTCTTATTTAATTGATGACTAAAAGAATTTTGAATACCCTTAAACTCTTCACGTAAATCAATATTTTCAGAATAGTCCATCATCTGTTTTTGTAATTCATTCATTATATTTTCATCAACTTTATTTACTAAAGAATGAAGTAAGCTGGCAGTATTTCTGATATTTGAATCATTCCCTTCGAATAACTTTTTAATTTGTTTAAAAAGCTCATCCTCAACTAAATTACTCTGAAAAAATACTTCATCATCACTATTAAATAATTCTGGTTTCATGACTAATATAAGAATATATTTACGCTTTGCTGTTAATGAATTCCTAGCCGATGGTGAATATTTGATCTGTTGTGAAGCAGTATAATTATCTGTGGATTCAATACTCATCATCTTTTCAATTTCCGTCTGTGAAAAGTGAATCAAGTCTGCAACTTTTTTAATTAGAAAAATCTTATATTTGTTAGAATTTATTTTTTTGTAAATTGGCTCAAAATTATTTATAAACTTAATCTTATTTTCCTGGCTTATTAGATCATTTTTTTCAGTTAATCTTTTAACAATAAACTCAGTTAACGGAGTGGCTTGATCAATGTATTTTTTAAAATCTTCAATTGAATTTGTTTTTATAAATGTATCTGGATCTTCTCCTTCAGGTAAAAATAAGAAATAAAACTCGTAATCATCTTCTAAAATTTCAACAGCAGTATTTAGTGCCTTCCAAGCAGCCTCTTTACCTGCATGGTCTCCATCAAAACAAAAAGTAATTTTTTTTGAGTAGCGAATTAATTTTTTTAAATGATAAATAGTTGTTGCAGTACCTAAAGTTGCAACTGAATTTTGAATGCCATGCTGATATAAGGATATGACATCCATGTATCCTTCTACAATTAAAATATTGCTATCTTCTCGAATCCCTTTTTTAGCTTGAGGGAGGCCATATACTTCATAACTTTTTTTGAATAATGGGGTTTCTGGTGAATTGTAATATTTGGGTTGATCATCCTTGTTAATTACCCTGCCACCAAATCCAATAATATTGCCTTTAGCATTGATAATTGGAAAAATAATTCTATTTCTAAATCGATCATATATTTTCCCAGAATCATTTTTTTGAACTAAGCCAGCGGTTTGTAATTTTGGCTCTTCATAGTTTTTAAATACTTTTTTCAATCCCTGCCAATCATCGCTTGCATATCCAATTTGAAATTCACGGGCAACAGTTCCAGTTAACCCTCTATTTTTTAAATAATTAATTGCTAATTCTGAAGAGCGTAGATTGTTTTTAAAATGTTGATTAACTTTCTTTAGAATTTCTTCTAACTTAAAATCATCTGTTTTATCTTTCTTTGCATTAGATTGATCATTTGGTACGGCTAACCCAAGCTGATTTGCAATTGATTGAACAGATTCAATAAATGTTAATCCGTCATACTCCATCAAAAAACTAATAGCCGATCCATGGGCGCCACATCCGAAGCAATGATAAAACTGTTTGGATGGGCTAACTGTGAAAGAGGGAGATTTTTCCTGATGAAAGGGACAACATGCAACATAGTTTGCTCCAGCTTTTTTTAGTTTCACTCTTTGATCAACAACATCGACAACGTCAATTCGATTTAAGATTTCTTGAATAAAGGACTCAGGGATCATCACATAATGATAACTGAAAATATTTCAATTTTTATAAGTGATTATGAGAGTTTTTGTCTAACTAGTTTTGACACTTCAGCCATGTCGGCACGGCCCGCTACTTTTGATTTGAGAACACCCACGACTTTCCCCATATCTTTCATATCAGCAGCTCCGGTTGAGGCGACAGCTTCTTCAATATATTGATTAATCTCTTCGTCAGATAAAGGTTCTGGCATATATTTGGTTAGTACTTCAATCTCAAGTTGTTCTTGATCAATCAAATCTTGTCTATTCGCTTGTTGGTAAGCCTCGATTGAGTCTTTTCTTTGTTTGAGCATTTTTTGGATGACAGAAAGAATTTGGTCATCATTTAATTCAATCCTCTCATCAACTTCTTTTTGTTTGATAGAGGCCTGAAGAAGGCGAATAGCTCCAAGACGAGCCGTATCTTTGGCTCGCATGAAGGTTTTCATATCATCGGAGATTGTTTGTCGGATCGACATCTCGGAGGGATTAGTACATCTTTGGAGGTAACATTTGGTTGCGAAGACGTCTATATTGTCTTTTCACCGCAGCCGCTGCTTTTCTTTTACGCTCCCATGTAGGTTTTTCGTAAAATTCTTTAGCTCGAAGATCATTCATAAGACCAGTTTTTTCAACAAGGCGCTTAAATCTTCGTAATGCAACGTCAAATGGTTCGTTCTCTTTTACTTTAATTGTTGTCATAAATTGTTATTTTATTAATTGTTCGTTTAAGGTCCGCTATTTTAATGCTAATATCATTTTTTTTCAACAAAAATTGTCAAAATGTTAATCTTAGGTATTGAGTCATCTTGTGATGAAACTGGTCTGGCCCTTTATGACTCAGAATCTGGGCTAATCGGACATGTTTTAAATTCTCAAGTTGATTTGCATAGCTTATATGGCGGAGTGGTTCCAGAACTAGCATCACGCGATCACATTCGATTCATACTTCCTTTGTTAGATGAATTATTCAAAAAAACCAATAAAGATGTAACCGATCTTGATGCTATCGCCTATACCAAGGGTCCCGGGCTTTCAGGAGCACTTTTAGTAGGTGCCAGTGTTGCAGAAAGTTTGGCTATGAGTTTGGACATTCCAACAATCCCTATTCATCACCTTGAAGGACACCTTTTATCTCCCTTTTTAGAAAATAATCAACCTGAATTTCCTTTTTTAGCATTGCTTGTCTCGGGAGGACATTCACAACTCATTCACGTTAGAGAGCTTGGCGATTATGAAATCATTGGAGATACACTTGATGATGCAGCTGGAGAAGCCTTTGACAAAAGTGCTCAACTCCTTGGCCTTGGATACCCTGGTGGTGCAGCATTATCAAAACTAGCCTCGTCTGGATCTGCTTTATATTCACTACCAAAACCATTAATTAGTAGTAATGATCTCAATTTTAGTTTTAGTGGATTAAAAACTGCAGTGCTTAATCTAGTCAAAAAGGAACAGCCTTTGGATGATATAAAAAAAGCGAATATTGCCTATGCATTCCAAGAATCTATCACCGATGTCCTTAAAGCGAAATGTTTAAAAGCGCTTAAAGAAAAAAATTTGAGTTGCCTAGTTGTTTCTGGAGGTGTAGGTGCTAATAAACAATTGCGAGAGAAGTTAAAATTACTTGCTCAAGAACATGGTTTTCAATTATTTTTCCCCAGTCTGGAATTTTGTACTGATAATGGAGCAATGATTGCTATTGCTGGATTTTTTAGGCATCAATTATCGCTAAATAAAAATTATGAATTTTCTGTCAAACCTAAATGGAAACTTACAGAAATTTAATCTTCCTATTTAAAATTGGATTCTTTTTTTTCAATTAGATTTTTAATGTTTTCTTTATGGCGGTAAATCAATAAGACACTTAAAAAGAGACTGAGTAATAAAAAACTCTGATCAACATGCATGAAAAAAGCCATCAAAGGTAAACTTAATGCTGCAGTGATGGCAGACAAAGAGGAAATACGACTTACCAAAAAAATAACTAACCAAATTATTAGTACAAAAATTGCAATCTGAATATCAATTACTAGCAAGACTCCCAGAGCGGTAGCAACCCCTTTTCCACCTTTAAATTGATGGTAGACAGGAAACAGATGTCCTAAAAATACTGCCGCTGCAATAAGCAGTACTTGATCATAAGTAAGATTTAAATAAAATTTTGCGATCAAAACAACAATTGTCCCTTTGAGCATGTCACCGAAAAGTGTTAATAGTGCAGCCAATTTTTTTCCAGACCTCATCACATTGGTTGCTCCTGGATTTTTTGAGCCAAAACTTCGTGGATCTTGAATTTTAAAAACCTTGCTTAATAATATTCCGAACGAAATGGATCCTATAAAATAAGCTAAAATAATGGAGATAAAATTAATCATATATAAATTATAAGGGATTGCTAATCAGATGAATAATCAAATTTTCATATCAAATCTTGTTGTTCCGATTATTATTGGAGTGCCAGATTGGGAAAGAGCTATTCCACAAAATTTGTTTATTGATTTGAATGTTATTCTTAAAAAAAATGATACGTTCAATTCGGATAATCTAGAAGACACGATTGACTATAGCTCTGTAATTGAATTAATTAAATCACTGGCTGATGAAAATAAGGATATCTTACTTGAAAGTTTTGGAGAAAAAATAGCATCTCAAATCCTTCAAAAATACCCTGCCCAATCCCTAACTTTAAAAATATCAAAGAAAAAAATAATTGCCGACGCTGATTTCGTTGGCATCATTCTTAACCGATCAATCTAACCTCTGGGATGATGTTTTTGATGTAAATCTTTCAATCTCTCTCGCGCCACATGAGTGTATATTTGGGTAGTAGATATATCACTATGGCCTAATAACATTTGCACTACTCTCAAGTCAGCGCCATGGTTCAATAAATGAGTTGCAAACGCATGTCTTAACACATGTGGAGAAATTACATGCTTTATCCCTGATGCAACTGCGTACCTTTTAATTAAATACCAAAAGGCTTGACGAGTCATAGCGCCACCTCTCGCAGTTATAAAAAGATACTTTGATTTTTTCTCTTTTAATAGATTGTCTCGTGAAGATATAAGGTATTTCTCAATCCAATGAGAAGCTTCCTCACCCATCGGCACTAGTCTAGTTTTGTCACCTTTACCTGTTATTCTTATCACACCATCATTTAAAGAAACTTCAGTGACCATAATGGTAATTAACTCACTGACTCTTAAGCCACATGCATACAATAATTCCAACATAGCTCGATCGCGCAAACCTTGGTCATCAGATATATTAGGTGCTTTGAGAAGCTCCTCAACTTCATTTTCATTTAAACTTTTTGGGAGTGCTTTTGAAGGTTTTGGAGCTTCAATCATTAATGTAGGATCCTCATGAATAATATTTTCTCTTACTAAATATCTATAAAACCTTCGAAAACAAGCCAATGAACGTGCAATACTCCGTGATTTTGACAATGGAAAACGATATGCCAAATATTCTTGAATTTCACTTTTTGTGATTTGAGCAATATCACGATTAGAATACCAGATGGCTAGTTGCTTTAAATCATAACGATAGCTATCTAATGTATTTTTTGACAAGCCATCCTCTAACCATAAACTATTTATAAATTGATCAACAATTAAAGGTAATTCTTTAGATGTTTCATTCATAATTGAAATTTATTATGGCATAAAAAAAGCCCCAAGTAGGGGCTTTTCATTTTGTTTTAAGATTTAATTAAGCATCTTTATTGTCTTCAGCCGGAGCTGCATCTTGAGCTGGTGCTTCAGCCGGAGCTGCATCTTGAGC
>CAJWVO010000021.1 GCA_913048465.1 uncultured Nitrosomonadales bacterium | reverse complement strand
CTTTGTAGAAGTTGCTTTCTTAGCTACGACTTTCTTTGTAGAAGTTGCTTTCTTATTTGCTGGCTTTGCAATTACTTTTTTAGCTGCAGCCATTGCTTTTTCCATTAATGATTTTTTTTCTGCCATTATATTATTCCCATTTTCATTAAATTTTTTTTTAGATTATTTATCTTTTATATAAATCTAGCTTAAAAATTTACAGTTCATGTCAAGTATTTTTTCTTAATATTATTGAGTTCGCGGGAGTTTACACCTTTAAATCAAATATGAAAAGTAGTTATGATAATTTTTGCGCTAATAATGTATTTTCCATTAAAGTCGCAACTGTCATGGGCCCTACTCCTCCCGGAACTGGGGTTATATAGGAGGCTTTCTCTTTGGCTACAGAAAACTCAACATCACCGACAAGTTTTCCATCCACTCTATTTATACCAATATCAATAACAATCGCACCTTGCTTTATCCACTCACCCATAACTATATTTTTTATACCTGCTGCTACAACTACTAGTTCAGCCTGACCCACCTTCGTCTGTAAATCCACAGTTTTACTATTACAAATTGTTACTGTGCAATTTTCAAGTAATAATTCCAGTGCCATCGGGCGACCAACATTATTTGAGGCACCCACAACCGTTGCACGCATTCCAGCCAAGTTGATATTAAGTGTCTTAAGCATTTTGATAACACCATAAGGTGTGCATGAACGTAAGCGTGGTTTTTTAATTGCTAATAATCCAATATTGGTGGGGTGAAAGCCGTCAACATCCTTAAGGGGACTTATTGCATCAATAACTAAATCCTCATTCACTTGTTTTGGTAAGGGCGATTGAACAAGAATACCATCTACTTCTGGGTCATTATTTAATTTATTAACTAGGGTCAAAACTTCATTTTCACTTACATCGTTTTTTAAATCTATAGATATCGATTTGATACCAACTTTTTCGCAAGCAATTTTTTTGTTACGTACATAAACCTCCGATGCTGGATTATCACCAATTAAAATAACTGCGAGACATGGCTTTCTTATTCCATCATTTTCTCTATCAGATATCTCTTTCTTAATATCAAGAAGTAAGTCACTCGCAATCTTTTTACCATCAATAATTTTAGCTGTCATAATGTTAATTTTTCAAAAATGTAATCAATTATTCTAACAGAATAGCTAATATATTCTTAACTCATTCAAAGATTTTGCTATAAAATGACATTTGACCAAAACTAGTATTTAGGCTATATTTGCGCGTTCGGGGTGTAGCGTAGCCTGGTAGCGCGCCTGCTTTGGGAGCAGGATGTCGGGAGTTCGAATCTCTCCACCCCGACCAGATTTTAGTGTAAAAGCAAGCCCGAAAATAAGCATCTTAGGTTAGCTGCCCGTAGCTCAGCTGGATAGAGCATCTGCCTTCTAAGCAGAGGGTCGCAGGTTCGAATCCTGCCGGGCAGGCCAATTTTATGGTGGCTGTAGCTCAGTTGGTAGAGCCCTGGATTGTGATTCCAGTTGTCGTGGGTTCGAGCCCCATCAGCCACCCCAATTTGTTTCTTGTTTTTAGTTGTGAAATACTCTTTATAATTTCAAAAAAAATAAAATATACATGGAAGACAAAGATCTAGAAAGATATAGTCGACATATTTTGTTGCCAGACATAGAATTTGAAGGGCAAAATAAGTTACTTCAGAGTCATTGTTTAATTATAGGTGCTGGCGGCTTGGGCTCACCTGTGGCAATTTATTTAGCAGCGTCAGGGGTAGGTGAAATTACTATTTGTGATTTTGATGAGGTAGATTTATCAAATTTGCAACGTCAAATTATTCATAATGAAAAATCTATCGGCAAAAATAAAGCTGAATCGGCAAAAATTGCTATTAAACAAATTAATTCAAATATTAAAATAAGGTCAATCAAGGACCAATTAAATTTTAGTGAAGTTATGGCGCTAGCAAAAGATGTCGATATTATTGTTGATTGTTCAGATAATTTTGATACACGCTATTCATTAAATAAAATTGCTTTTGATTTAAAGATACCTTTAGTTTCAGGGGCAGCAATAAAATACGATGGACAAGTTTCTGTTTTTGATTTCAGATCAAATATTTCACCATGTTATAACTGCCTCTTTCCGGAAGGTAATGAAGATCAAAATTTAAAATGTTCTGACCACGGAGTTTTTTCTCCTTTAGTGGGTTTAGTTGGATCAATTCAAGCAGGAGAGGTTATAAAAGTTTTGTTAGATATTGGAACTTCACTTAATGGTAGATTACTGTTAATAAATAATAGAGATACAGATTTCAAAATTTTGAAAATCCAAAAAGATAGCCTTTGTAAAATTTGTGCTTAATATATGTTTTTAAAAAAAAGTTATATCTTTACTCATGGTAAAATTTATCCTTAAATTCCAAGCTTAGTTTTATGAAAAAAGAATTATCAAAATCGTTTTCCCCAATTGATATTGAGAATAAATGGTATCAATACTGGGAGTCCAAAGGTTTTTATAAGATTGGAAACGATGAATCTAAACTAGATTCTTTTTCTATTTTATTACCACCTCCAAATGTGACCGGAACCCTTCATATGGGGCATGGATTTAATCAAACACTAATGGATATGCTTACTAGATATCACAGGATGAAAGGTGAGAATACTTTATGGCAACCTGGAACTGATCATGCAGGAATTGCAACTCAAATTGTGGTTGAAAGACAATTAGATCAAAAAGGGATTTCTCGACATGATTTGGGAAGAGAAGAATTTATTGAGAAAGTTTGGGAATGGAAGGAAGATTCGGGAGGAAAAATAACCCAACAAATGCGTCGCTTAGGCACTTCTCCAGATTGGTCTAGAGAGAGGTTCACAATGGATGAGGGATTATCCAAGAGCGTAACTGAAGTGTTTGTAAAATTATACCAAGACGGATTAATTTATAGAGGTAAAAGATTAGTTAATTGGGATGTGACACTTCAAACTGCTGTCTCTGACTTGGAGGTAATTCAAGAAGAGGAGGATGGTTTTTTATGGCATATTGATTATCCACTTAAAGGGGTAAAAGAGCACCTCACTATCGCTACAACGAGACCAGAAACCATGCTAGGCGATTGTGCTTTAATGGTTCATCCAGAAGATGATCGATATAAAAAGTTTATTGGTAAAACAGTTTTAATTCCTCTCATTGATAGAGAAATTCCTATTATTTCAGATGATTATGTTGACCCAACATTTGGAACAGGAATTGTTAAAGTTACACCAGGGCATGATTTTAACGATTATGAGGTTGGCAAAAGACATGACTTGCCAATTATAAATATATTGACTCTTGATGGTCATATCAATAAAAGTGGGACAAAGCTTTATGAAGGCTTAGATCGATTTGAAGCCAGAAAAAAGATTGTTGAAGATTTAAAAGAAAATAAATATCTTAATAGTATAAAAAAACACAAATTAAAAGTACCCAGAGGGGATAGAACTAATTCAATAATCGAACCCATGCTTACCGACCAGTGGTATGTATCAATGACAAAGCCCACGAGCTCGAAGGGTAAAAGTATTGCACAAGAGGCACTGGATTTAGTAGACAGGGGTGAAATTAAGTTTTTCCCCAATAATTGGGTTAATACTTACAATCAATGGTTAGAAAATATTCAAGATTGGTGTATCTCTCGTCAACTCTGGTGGGGGCATCAAATACCAGCTTGGTATGGTGAAAATCAAGAGGTATTCGTTGCACATTCATTTGAAGAAGCATCAGAGTTAGCTAAGAAAGAAGGCTATAAAGGTTCTTTAAGAAGAGATAATGATGTTTTAGATACATGGTTCTCATCAGCACTTTGGCCATTTTCAACGCTAGATTGGACTCCTGAATATCCAAAAAAATCTAATCCAGCTCTTGAAAAGTATTTGCCATCTTCGGTGCTCGTGACAGGTTTTGACATTATATTTTTCTGGGTAGCAAGAATGGTAATGATGACAAAGTATGTTACAAATAAAATACCTTTCAAACATGTTTACGTCCATGGTTTGATAAGAGATCAAGATGGGCAAAAAATGAGTAAATCAAAAGGAAATGTGCTTGATCCTATTGATTTAATTGATGGGATCTCTCTTGATGAGCTTTTAAAAAAAAGAACTCAAGGGTTAATGAATCCTAAACAAGCAGATTCAATTATTAAAAAAACGACAAAGGAATTTCCAAATGGTATTTCATCTTTTGGAACAGATGCTTTGAGATTTACTTTTGCCAGTTTAGCTAGCCCTGGTAGGGATATTAAATTTGATCTGCAACGATGTGAAGGCTATCGAAATTTTTGTAACAAATTATGGAATGCATCAAGATTTGTATTAATGAATTGCGATGATGATGATAATGGATTTGGAAAATGTGTTGATGGTTATCTAAGTTTTTCTCAAGCAGATAGATGGATTGTCAGTGAATTACAACAGACTTTAAGTCATATTGAAAAAGCCTATAGTGAATATAGGTTTGATTTAGTAGCCCAACAGCTTTATCAGTTTATATGGGACGAATATTGCGATTGGTATTTGGAATTTGCAAAAGTACAAATTCAACAGGGAAATGATTCTCAAAAGAGAGCAACAAGAAGAACATTACTCTCAACATTAGAATCTATTTTAAGAATAACCCATCCGGTGATGCCTTTTATCACAGAAGAAATTTGGCAAATTATTATTCCACTAATAAATGAAGGTAAAGATTCGATTACACTTGAAAGCTTTCCAATGTCAAGAGAAGAAAAAATTGATGAAAATTCTATGAGGTGGGTAAGTACTCTTAAAGAATTAATAGACAATGTTAGGAGCCTTAGAAGTGAAATGAATATTTCTCCTGCAAGTAAAATACCATTAGCACTTGCTGGAAAAGAAGAAGAGCTCAAGGCTTTTGTTCCTTATCTTGAAGGCTTGGCAAAGATATCGCAGACTGACATAACAACAGAACTTCCAAAAAAAGAAGCTCCAATTGCTATCATTGGTGATCATAAGCTTATGCTAAATATAGAGGTTGATAAAAAAGCAGAAACAAGCAGACTTGAAAAGGAAATTGAAAAAATAGATATTGATATAAATAAGGCGACAACAAAATTAAATAATGAGAATTTTGTAAACAAAGCCCCTAAAGAAATTATTGAACAAGAAAAAGAAAGGTTAAGAGTATTTTCTAAGCGAAAAGATAGATTTTTGCAACAACTTAAGAAATTATAAGCTTGATCTTTTTATATAAAAAATCGTCACTTTATTTTCTACAACATGACTCAGTAATTGATGGCCAGTTTTTTCACAGAATGATTTAAAATCCTTATGAGCGCTTTTGTCCGTAGTTTTGATTTTAATTATTTGATTATCCTTAATGCTATTGAGTCCTCTCTTACAATAAAGTATTGGGAGAGGACATTTCAAACCTATAGCATCTACTTCTAAGTCAAACTTCATCTATTGAACGGCTCTACATCACCTGGGTTTCTTAACATTTTATCTACTTCACCTAAATGCATTTCTTCGGTATGAATCATTGTTCTTGCATATTCTTCAAGCATAACTGAATCTCCCTCAACGAGTTTCAGAAGTTTTTTATAGCATTCAAGGGATGCAAGTTCATGCTCGAGCGATTCTCTTAAAATATTACCAATATCATGATTGTGAGATTCCAATAAAGGACCAATACCAAGTGATGGATGACCACCGAGGGTAGTAATTAATTCACCTGCTTGATTGGCATGATCAAGTGATTCTGATGCTTGCCCTCTTAGCCAATCTATTATTGGAATCCTACTGTACCCATAAACCATTAATGCGTAATGTGTGTATCTCACAACACCCGCGAGCTCCATTTCAAGAATCTGGTTTAATGAAGCAATTA
>CAJWVO010000020.1 GCA_913048465.1 uncultured Nitrosomonadales bacterium | reverse complement strand
CTAAAGTTAAAGAGGAATAAATATAAAATTCCAATAACCAATATAGCGCCGATAATAATATCTACCCTAAGCCCTTTGATTGATGCATCAATAAAATTTGCAGGCTTAAAAAGTTCTGGATGTATAGTTATTTCCTCTTTTTCTGCAATTGGTAACAAAGATTTGATTGCGTTATCAAGGTTTTTAGTTAACTCATACGTATCCGATCCAAGTTGACCTTGTATGGATAAATACACTCCAATTTGACCGTTGATTGAGGCACTGCTTATGGATGGAACAAAACCATCCTCAATGATTGCTACATCTTTTAGCCTGAGTAATTTTCCTTGTTGGTTGATTAGAGATGTTTGCTCAAGCTCCTGAATAGTGAGTGTCTGGCCTTCGGTGTTAATAATGATTCTTTGATTTTCATTTTGAATAAAACCTCCACCTCGAACAGCAGATGATTTTTGTGCAGCTGTGAATATATCTTGTAAGCTGAGATCATTTTCTAATAGTTTTTTTGGAATTACTTTGATCTGATACTGCCTCACCTTTCCACCGAATCGATTAACATCAGCCACTCCTTCAACACTCATTAAGTGCGGAATAATAACGTTATCCGCAAAAGTTCTTAATTCAATTTCATTTGCACTATCTGATGTTAAGCCGATGCCAAGAACGCTTGATGCTGATGAGGTTAAGGGGGTAATTTTAGGAATAATGTTTGTAGGTAAGATATTAGTCAGTGTGGATAGTTTTTCTGTGATCGATTGCCTATTTCTATAAATATCTGTGTCCTCATTAAAAACCACAGTAACTACGGAGAGACCGGGAATGGATTGTGACCTTATCTGCTTTATACCAATTGTCCCAGACACCATCACCTCAATCGGGCGGGTGACCAATTTTTCGACAAGATCAGAAGAAAATCCTGGTGACTCTGTCTGAATAACTACCTGGGTAGGGGAGAATTCAGGAAAAACATTTAAAGGACTATTTTTAATTTGAACGATGCCGTAAACAACCACAATTAAAGCTAGACCAATAATCACTCCAGCATATTTAATTGAAAATTTTATTAATGATGACACTTAATCCTCATTCTCATTTTTTATTTGATACTTGTATTCTTCGGATAAAAGAAGTTGCGCACCTTTTGAAACAATAATGTCATTTGTTGATAGTGCGTCGGATGTAACCAGCCATCCATCTTTTATTTCATTTTCAAGAGAGACCGGTTTTTTAACAAAAAGAAAAGGCTCTTCTTCAATATAGACCCAAGGTAAACCATTACTCCAAACTATTGAACTGCTTTGCACTTCATAGCGATTCTGTTGTTTATTATTATTTTGATTTTCTTTATAAAAACCTATGAGTTTTGATCCGATTCTTAGATCAGGAGAGTGGATTAAATAGTAAAAGGTTTGACCAAGGATGCTGGGTTCGATGGTTGGAGCTTTGTCTAAATACACTCCTTCAGTTTCACCATTACCGTTGATCGGTGTAAAAATTATTTTCTCCGGAACTGAGTTATCACTATCACTGGAGGGGAGGGTGATTTTTACTAATCGCGCTTCACCATTAAGTAGAGGATTTAATTGTTTATCTTTAGCTTTTCCAGTAATGGCCACATAAAATTTATTGCCCCACTGTGATAAGACTTTTTGTTGAAGATTTTTCTTTAAGGCTACTTTTTTTTCAATAGATACTTTTAAATTATTAACTATTGTTTGTTGATCAAGAAGAACCTGATCAGAAATATTTTTTTCATCAGCATTTAAATCAACAAACGCTAAATATTTTTTTTCTTCAGTATTAATTTGATTTTGTAATGTATTGATTTCCTGTATTAACTGATCATATATATTTTTGAGATCAATTAATGTATCAGTCGCTTGGACTATTCCGTAATTAGAAAAAGAGGATTGCTTGTTCGAGTTTATTATTGCAGAAGTTTGAATTCCACTATTTTTCACTACTGTTTCAGTCAATCTTATTTGATTTAAACCTTCATCATTTACTTCAATAAAAGATAACGTCTCCTCTTCATCAAAAAGGTCGTCATCAACAAACTCATCACTCCCCATTAAAATTACAACCCAAATAAGCAAAATAATCACGAATGATTGAATAACAATAATCATTAAGCTTTTTTTATTCATTCGGTTCTTTTTCTATGTGAAGTTGACTAACAAATGGGATATGAAGTGATTTTTCAATTTCATAGCCTCCCTGAAGTAGATTATATAAGCTATCCAAATAAATATAATCAATTTCATATAATTTTATTTTTTCTTGCTCAAGTTCAAAGCGACTGAGAATTCCGTTATTAAATTTTTTTTCTAGACCGACTAGTAACAATTCTTTTTCATCATGCAAAGCTTTCGCATTCATATATTTTTCTGATGAGTCATTCAAGTATGATAGCAATGTATCAATTTCGTTAGATATCGTCAGCTGCAGGTCAATAATCCTTGATGACTCTGACTCCCTAAAATTTTCTGCTTTCGTAATTAATGCTTTGTTTTTTTCTAAATTTGGGATGAGGGCAGATATTCCTAAGGTCCAAATTTTATCCCCAAAGTCATACAAGTAAGCAGGACTAAATTTTAAATCAGGGTACTGTTTAGCAACTTCAAGCTTGAGATTAGCTTCAGCTTTTGCATAATCTGCTAGATCTCTTCTTAAATCAATTCTGGATTGAATTGCTTGCTCTCGACTCAAAGAAAGATCTTTATCTTTTATAGTTTCTATTTTGCTCATTAGGTTGTTAATGATGTCATCAGCAAGGATAGGATTTTTCTCTAAATATTGTATCTTGATCCCTGCATTTTGAGCAATTTGTTTTCGTATGTTTAGCTGATTTAACTGAATACTCTTTAATGTATTTTCGGTTATTTGAAGAGCAATTTTTGATTGTTGCAGTTGGATATTATCTTCTATTCCTGTTTCAAACCTTTTTTTTGTCATCAAATAAACAGATTGCCGAGAAAACAACTCATTTTTAACAGTATTTATTTTTTTTATATTAAATGCATATTGAGTGAGTGCATTAATCAACGTTAATCGCTCATTCCATGAAAGCAACCTATAATTTTCATAGGCCGATTGCGATGTATTGAGGGCTATTTCATATCGAATCAATCGTTTATTAGCTGTTTCAAGCGGGAATAATACTCCTAAACCTTCAATATCCTTAGATAGGTCATCATTGGCGCCATTACCCGATCCAACCTCAATCCCTAGCGAGGACTGTGGTCGGAATCTTGCAATAACTTCATCACTTTTGATAGTTTGATATTGTCTTTCTGCTGTTTTAATTTTTGTATTGTAAAAATAAAGCGATGCTAATAAATTATCTGTATTCCAACCATCTTTTGATGGAGAGATATCTTGTCCTAGTGCGGTAATAAATTTTGAAAATCTTTCAGCTTCTGAATCTTGGTTATCAATGGCAATATTATTATTATTTAAATCAATATCTTTTTTTGAATAGGGGATAAGCTGACAACCAGCAGTGCTGAGAATTACCATCAAAACAATAATAATAGAACTAAAAAAATTCGAGAAAATCAAAGTAAAATCTGTAACTTAAGTAGGTTTATGTATTAGTAGATTCTAACAAATTTATCTGTAAAATTTTATGGAATTTATTTATCCAAAATCTATCCAAAATGTTATAATCTGCGGTTCTCTGGTACATGCGAGAGTGGCGGAATTGGTAGACGCACTGGATTTAGGTTCCAGCGCCTAAAAGCGTGAGAGTTCGAGTCTCTCCTCTCGCACCATTTAAAACATTAAAGCTTAATTACAAATTTAGTTATTTAAAAGATTTTATTAGGATTAAACATGACACAAGCTATTGAAAAAATTAGCGATATTGAAAGAAAAGTTAAAGGTAAAATTATCATTGCTCCGCTTGAGAATGAAATTAAACAAAGATTTATTCAGGTATCTAAAAATGCAAAGATTCAGGGTTTCCGACCTGGTAAGGCTCCAATGAGTATCATTGAAAAACAATACGGCCCGGATATTCGATCTGAAGTATACTCAAGAGCTATAGAAAATCAGTTTGGTCAGATCGTGCAGGAAAATAAATTAAACATTGTTGGGATGCCTCAAATCAATCATGATCCACTTCCAGAGATAAAAGATGATTTTGAATTTACTGCAACATTTGAGGTAGTTCCTGACGTTAAAAATATCGATTTTAAAAAAATCGAGATTTCACAGCCTGACGTTAAATTAACAAAAAAAGATGTCGATGCAACCATTGATGTAATGCTTAAACAAAGAGCAACATTCAAAAAAGTAGATCGAGCTTCTAAATTAGGTGATCGTGTTGACGTGAAACTTGACTCCTTCATTGATGGAAAGTCTGCTGAATCTTCTGGTTCACAAATTCTAAACTTTATTCTTGGTGACAAAAACAGATTAGAAGTTTTTGATAAAGAATTGGTTGGATTAAAAGCTTCGGATATGAAAGACTTTGAAATTCATTATCCTAAAGATCATGAACCAGCTCAGCTGGCAGATAAAAAGGTTAAGTATACTGTTGTTATCAATGATGTGAATGAAATGGAGCTTCCAAAAATTGATGCAGATTTTGCTAAATCTCTCGGAGTTGACAGCGGTGATGTTGATGAAATGAAAAAGCAAATTGAGGATTCTCTAGCCGAAGAAGTTGAAAAACGCGTAAGGCTGAAAGAGAAAGATCAAGTCTTTGTAGAGCTTGTTAAGCATGCAAAATTTGAATTACCAAAATCTATTATCGACAATGAATCATATCGCTTGATGCAACAGATGATTGAGAATATGGAAAGACAGGGTGCGAAAGTAAAAGATTTAAAATTAGAACCATCCATGTTTAATGAGAGAGCAGAGCAAACAGCACGTCTTAGAATTGTCCTAGCTCACTTGGTCGACAAAGAAAAATTGCATGCAACTGAAGAACAAGTTAAATCTAAAATTGAAGAATTTTCAAAGTCATATGATGAGCCAGAAAAAGCTGTTCAGTGGTTTTATGAAAAACAAGAACGTTTGAACGAACCTGCAGCCTTGGCTACTGAAGATAATGTCGTTAATTTTGTTTTAAGGGCTTGTAAGATCAAAAAAGAAAAAGTTTCATTCGACGAACTAATGGGCAACAATCAATAATGTCATCTGATAAACTCTCAAGAGCAAGTTCACCTATGGGGTTAGGTTATATACCAATGGTCGTTGAGCAAAGCGGCAGAGGTGAAAGAGCATATGACATATATTCAAGACTTTTAAAAGAAAGAGTTATCTTTTTGGTTGGACCGGTTGATGATATGACTGCCAACCTTGTTGTGGCTCAATTACTTTTTTTAGAGGCTGAAAATCCAGATAAAGATATTTCCTTATATATTAACTCCCCCGGTGGCTCAGTGACCGCTGGCATGGCAATTTATGACACCATGCAATTTATTAAGCCTGATGTGAGCACTTTGTGTATAGGACAGGCTGCCAGTATGGGAGCACTTTTATTAACGGCAGGAGCAAAAAACAAGCGTTTCTGTCTTCCTAATTCAAGAGTTATGATTCATCAACCATTAGGTGGATTTCAAGGTCAAGCTTCAGATATTGAAATACATGCTAAAGAAATTCTTTACCTTAAAGATAAATTAAATAGAATCTTATCTCATCATACAGGTCAAGACATTAAGACAATCTCGAAAGATACAGACAGAGATAATTTTATGAGTTCTGAGGATGCGGTAAAATATGGCCTTGTGGACAAAGTCATTAACGAAAGATAATTTATTTAGGTATATTCTGTTATGAGTGACCAGGATAAAGATAAGTCATTGTTTTGTTCCTTTTGTGGAAAAAACCAGCATGAGGTAAAAAAATTAATAGCTGGTCCATCAGTTTTTATTTGTGACGAGTGTATTGAACTTTGCACCGACATTATTAAAGAAGAAATAAAAGCTGCTGACTCAAAAAAATCTGTCGATACTGATCATATTCCAAAGCCTCAAGAAATTTTTGATCAACTTAATCACCATATCATTGGTCAAAACCATGCGAAAAAATCATTGTCAGTCGCAGTCTACAACCATTATAAAAGACTCGGTAGTCACGGTGATGATGATACAAAAATTGTTAAAAGCAATATACTCTTAATCGGCCCGACTGGATCTGGTAAAACATTATTAGCACAATCCTTAGCGTCTTTCCTGAATGTTCCTTTTGTCATAGCTGATGCAACAACATTAACTGAAGCTGGCTATGTTGGTGAAGATGTTGAAAATATTATGCAAAAATTATTGCAAAAATGTGATTACGATGTCAGCAAGGCTCAAAAAGGAATCATTTATATTGATGAGGTTGATAAGATTTCAAGAAAATCAGACAACCCCTCGATAACTCGTGATGTATCAGGTGAAGGTGTTCAACAAGCATTATTAAAATTAATTGAGGGCACTGTAGCTTCCGTACCTCCTCAAGGGGGAAGAAAGCATCCTAATCAAGAATTTGTGCAAATTGATACGTCTAATATTCTGTTTATCTGTGGTGGGGCATTTGACGGTCTTGAAAAAGTCATTCAAAGAAGGTTAGAAAGTAATAGCATAGGCTTTGGAGCAAGTGTAGCTTCTAAGAATGACATTAGAACCACATATCAGCTTTTAAAAGAAACTGAATCTGAAGACTTGGTTAAATTTGGTCTTATACCTGAGTTTATCGGACGTTTACCTGTTATCTCTGCACTAGAGCCGCTTGACATTGATGCGTTAACAAAGATTCTCGTTGAGCCAAAAAATGCATTAATTAAACAATATAAGAAACTCTTTGAAATTGAAGGGGTAGAGCTAGAATTTAGAGATCAGGCATTAATTCATATTGCAAAAAAAGCTCTAGATCGAAACACTGGTGCTCGCGGGCTTCGGTCGATTTTGGAAGAAACTCTTCAGGATGTCATGTTTGATATCCCTTCTGATAAAACAATTGAAAAAGTAATTATTGACGAAAAAACGATTACCGAAAACAACAAACCAATTTTAATCCACTCAGATCAAAAGAAAATTAATCAATAAGTCTATTAATTCCTTGAATTATTCTGATTAGCCCTCATAATAAATATTAAGAATAATTTAACTAATATATCGAATATGGCTCAAGAAAAAATCAATCCTATAACCCCTTTGTTACCCCTTAGAGACGTTGTTGTTTATCCTCAGCTTGTTATTCCTTTATTCGTTGGACGCGATAAATCCATTAAAGCGATTGAAAAGGCAAATAATGGAGATAAGCAGATATTGTTAGTCGCTCAAAAGTCAGCTAATAAGGATGATCCAGATGTTAAAGATTTGTTTGAAATCGGAACCTTAGCAACGATCTTACAAATGTTGAAGCTTCCTGACGGGACGGTTAAAGTTCTTGTTGAAGGTATTGAGAGAATTCAATTAACTAAGTTTTACGATTCCGGTGAATTTTGGTCTGCAGAGTCTAAGGTGATTAAATCTCGTGAAGTGAAGGATAAGAAATCGATCGCATTGATGCGCACGCTGTATTCACAGTTTGATCAATATGTGAAGCTTAATAAGAAAATTCCACCTGAGTTACTGACAACCTTGTCTTCAATTGAAGAGCCTGGTCGCATGGCTGATTCAATTGCAGCAAATTTAAATCTTAAGTTGCAGGATAAACAAAAATTACTTGAGACTATAAATGTTCGCGAAAGACTTGATCTTTTATTATCACTCCTTGAGGCTGAGCTTGATATCCTTCAGGTAGAAAAAAGAATCAGAGGGCGTGTCAAACGTCAGATGGAAAAATCTCAAAGAGAGTATTACCTAAATGAGCAAGTAAAAGCGATTCAAAAGGAACTTGGCGAACAAGATGAAACAGCTGAATTCGACGAATTAGAGAAAAAAATTAATACCATTGGAATGTCCAAAGAAGCTCAAGATAAAGCCTTAGGTGAACTAAGAAAGTTAAAAATGATGTCACCGATGTCTGCAGAGGCCTCGGTGGTGAGGACCTATATTGAGACATTAATTAATCTTCCTTGGTCGAATAAAACCAAAATCAACTCAAGTCTGAAAGATGCCGAAACTATTCTAGATGCTGATCATCATGGCCTTGATAAGGTGAAAGAAAGAATTATTGAGTATTTAGCAGTGCAACAACGAGTTGATAAGGTTAAATCCCCAATCCTTTGTCTTGTCGGACCGCCTGGCGTTGGTAAAACTTCGCTTGGTCAAAGCATCGCTAAAGCAGTAAATAGAAAATTTATCCGAATGGCGTTAGGTGGAGTCCGTGATGAATCAGAAATTCGAGGGCACCGAAAAACATACATCGGGTCGATGCCTGGAAAAGTATTACAAAATATGACCAAGGTTGCTGTTAATAATCCACTATTTCTTCTGGATGAAATCGACAAAATGGGTCAAGATTTCAGAGGAGATCCATCATCAGCTTTATTAGAAGTTTTAGATCCTGAACAAAACCATACCTTTATTGATCACTATGCAGAAGTAGAATATGACCTATCAAATGTAATGTTTGTGGCTACTGCCAATACATTAAATATCCCTGAACCACTTCTGGATCGTATGGAGATTATTCGATTACCTGGTTACACAGAGCAAGAAAAAATTGATATCGCACTCACGCATTTAGTGCCTAAGCAACTGAAGGCACATGGCTTAAAAAGAAGTGAATTGAATATTGCTCAGTCAGCTGTGAGAAGCATTATACAGTTTTACACTCGCGAAGCTGGTGTAAGAAGGTTGGAACAAGAAATTGCAAAAATCTGTAGAAAATCTGTTAAACAATTACTAACTAAGAGAAAGCTGACTAAAATATCAGTAACAGCAAAAAATGTTAATGATTTCCTAGGTGTTAAAATTTATGACATCGGATTGGCCTCGAAAAAAAGTCAGGTTGGTCAGGTTACAGGCTTAGCCTGGACACAAGTGGGTGGAGAGTTATTAACAATCGAGTCAGTGATGATGCCAGGCAAAGGAAAAATAAACCTTACTGGTAAGCTTGGTGATGTAATGAAAGAATCCATACATGCGGCACTTAGTGTTGTGCGGAGTCGATCCAAGAAGCTCAATATCTCTGAAGAGTTCTATGAAAAAAATGATTTTCATATTCACTTACCAGAAGCCGCTACACCTAAAGATGGTCCTAGTGCCGGTATTGGTATGACCACGGGAATCATTTCATCTTTAACAGGAATTCCTGTGCGTGCAGATGTAGCAATGACGGGAGAAATTACTCTTAGAGGAGAGGTGTTACCTATTGGAGGTTTAAAAGAAAAGTTATTAGCAGCTCACCGCGGTGGAATAAAAAAGGTGATTATTCCACACCTAAATACAAAGGACCTTATTGATATCTCACAAGAGGTGCTAAAAAAAGTTGAGGTTATTCCAGTTAAAACAATTGATGAGGTGCTTAAAATTGCTTTGACAAAAGACCCTGAAAACTTAAAAGTTAGTAAAACAAGAGCTGCAAAAAAGACGGTCTCAAAGAATCATTTAGAGAAAATCGACAAATCTATAGCACATTAAATTTAAGCTAGCATTTCGTCATTTCTTATTGTAGAATGGCGTCCTCGATATTATTTTGGGTGCTTAGCTCAGCTGGTAGAGCGTCGCCCTTACAAGGCGAATGTCGGCGGTTCGATCCCGTCAGCACCCACCAAAATAAGGAGTGGTAGTTCAGTTGGTTAGAATACCGGCCTGTCACGCCGGGGGTCGCGGG
>CAJWVO010000019.1 GCA_913048465.1 uncultured Nitrosomonadales bacterium | reverse complement strand
TTCGCTCAAATTTATCCTTAGCCATAATCTCTTATCCTTATAAAACAGTTTTATAATAAACATCAGCCCAAAATCTGGTGCCCATGGCGGGAATCGGACCCGCGACCTCTCCCTTACCAAGGGAGTGCTCTACCACTGAGCCACATGGGCGATTCCTTTAATTCTGGAGCGGGCGATGGGAATCGAACCCACGAGATCAGTTTGGAAAACTGAGGTTTTACCATTAAACTACGCCCGCTTTACCCTCCGAATACCCATGTAAAATCTGTCTTACAGAATTAAATGGTGGAGGGGGTAGGATTCGAACCTACGTACTCAGAGAGAACGGATTTACAGTCCGTCGCCTTTAACCACTCGGCCACCCCTCCCAACCGAACCCGAAATTATCCATTTAAATTATTGAAATGTCAAACAAAAATAAGGGTTTATAAAGATTTTTTTGATAAAGATATGATTCTAAGTAAATGGTGCCGGATGTCGGATTCGAACTGACGACCTTCGCATTACAAGTGCGCTGCTCTACCAACTGAGCTAATCCGGCATTTGAAAGTACGATACTATAGCAATATTTTTAAAATAATAAAACAAAATTGTTAATCTAAATCTTGTACTAATGATTTTTGTATTTCAGGAGGCACGACTACTTCAGTTTTGAAGAGTGGATGGTCAATTCCAAAATAAATTGGAAGTCCAACTTTGGCTTGAGCATGCATATTTTTTGTTAATTCAAATCTCATAAAATGAACTGAGGCTGTTTTTTCGTTGTTATCTTGGGTTAAATCCTCATTTGAAATCGCAAAAACCTTTTCACTATCGTCAACTCTCACCCATACGGTCTTCTCAATTCCGATTAATAATGAAATAACTTATCTCATTGCTTTTTCAGCAGGTGTCATCGCCTCATCAAATAATGGACGATTAAATAATGAATCAGCATATTTCATTAATGGTTTTGCACTTGCTGGAAGTTTTATACCGTAGTGATCTAACCTCCAAAGTAATGGAGCCATTGCCACGTCAAGCATTGAATACTCATCATATAAAAGATATGGTTGCTTATTTAAGATAGGAACTAACTGAAGCAATCCTTCAGTAATGGTTTTAAGTGCTTTATTTTTTTTTGAAGTATCAGCTGCCTCCACGTCTGTCATGTGAATAAAAAGCTGATTTTCAAAATCCTTCAAAAAGAGCCTTGCACGAGCTCGCATGATCGGATCAGGCGGCATCAACTGTGGATGAGGAAATCTCTCATCAATATACTCATTAATAATATTAGGATCAGTAAGAACCAGATTACGTTCTATTAATACTGGGGAATCAACGTATGGGCTCAATGTGGTCAACTCATCTGGTTTATTGTCCATGTCAACATCGATCACCTCGAAATCCATACCTTTTTCAAATAAAACAATCCTACATCTATGACTCAGAGGATCAGTGGAATGCGAATAAAGCTTCATCATAATTATTTAATATCTTTCCAAAATTCTTTTTTTAAATTAATTACTAAGATCAATAAGATTAAAAGAAAACCAATGACATAGTAACCTATTTTATATCGAACCAATTTAGCTGGCTCTGACATAAAAACCATATAGTTCGTTGTATCCAACACGAACTGATCATATTCCTCAGCTGACAATAATCCGGACTTGGTTAATGTTAATTTGTTGTCTTCTAAGTTCTGAACGCCTTGTAACTCCCATAAGACATGAGGCATTGCTGCGTTTGGATAGACCAAGTTATTCCATCCAAGCTCTCTAGACTCATCTATATAAAATGTTCTTAAATAACTATATATCCAATCTTTACCTCTTGATCTTGCCGTAACCGTTAAATTGGGAGGATTAGCACCAAACCATTTTTTAGCTTCTGTGCTATCCATGTTGATATCCATCAACTCACCTGTTTTCTCTGCAGTGAAAAGTAAATTCTCCTTAATCACATCATCGCTCAGACCAATATCAGCTAGCCTGTTGTATCTCATGTAGTTAGCGCTGTGACAATTTAAACAATAATTGATGAAATTCCTCGCACCTCTTTGTAGGGATTGTTCATCGTCCAAATTTATTTTTGCATTATCCAAATGATATGAACCATCTGCTGAAAAAGAAATACCATTATGTAAACACATTACGAGGGAAATTAAAATTGCGATAAATTTTTTCATTTGTATGTTACTCTCTTAGGAACTTGTTTTGTCTTATCTTTTTTACTATACCAAGGCATTAAAACAAAGAAAGCAAAGTAGATGACAGTGAAAATTCTAGCAACAAATGTTGCCCAATCTAGCCCACCTAGAAGAGGAATAAAATTCGGCATTTGTCCCCACACATTTGATGGAACGGTTCCAAGATAACCGAGTACTAAAAAACTAGTGACAAAAGCAATAATCCACTTTTTATATAAACTTCCTTTATACCTGATGGACTTTACTTTACTTTTATCCAACCAAGGAACAAGGAATAGGATCAGAACTGCAGCACCCATCGCAGCGACTCCCGGAAATTGGCTATTCAGAATAGGAGGAACAGCACGTAAAATTGAATAGAATGGAGTAAAATACCATACCGGAGCTATGTGAGCCGGTGTCACAAGCGGGTCAGCTGGAACAAAGTTATTATGTTCTAAAAAGTATCCGCCAACCTCAGGCATAAAAAATATAATCGAAGCAAAGACAATCAAAAATACAGTAAGGCCAATTAAATCTTTAACTGTATAGTAAGGATGAAATGGTATGCCATCTAGCGGAATACCCGTCTTCTTGTCTCTGTTTTCTTTGATCTCGATACCGTCAGGATTATTCGAACCTACTGAATGTAATGCCGCTAAATGAAGAAAAATAAGGCCGGCTAATGCAAGCGGGAGTGCAATCACATGAAAAGCAAAAAATCTGTTAAGAGTAGCATCTGAAACGAGATAGTCACCCCTAACCCATTCTGCTAAATCTGGACCAATAAAAGGAACCGTAGCAAATAGATTAACAATTACCTGAGCTCCCCAATATGACATCTGACCCCAAGGAAGTAAATACCCAAAGAACGCCTCTGCCATAAGTAACAGAAAGATTAGCACTCCAAATATCCATAACAATTCACGCGGTTGTTTATATGATCCATAAATGAGCGCCCTGAACATATGCATGTAAATTACAACAAAAAATAATGATGCTCCTGTCGAATGCATATAACGAATAACCCACCCAAACGACACATCTCTCATAATGTATTCCACCGAAGCAAATGCATGAAGCGCATCTGGTTTGTAGTGCATGGTAAGGAAAATTCCTGTCAAAATTTGTACAACAAATAAGATGATAGCCAACGCTCCAAAGAAATATAGGAAGTTGAAATTTTTAGGTGCGTAGTATTGAGTTAAATGATTTTTAATAAAAGATGAAACGGGTAGTCTCTGATCAACCCAGCTCATAAATCCATTATTTTTTTTCATTATGTTTCATCCTTTGAATCTTCACCAATCAATATGGTATTTTCACCAATATATTTATGTGGAGGGACTACCAAGTTTGTAGGTGCAGGCGAACCTTTATAAACTCTTCCTGCAAGATCAAATTTTGATCCATGACAAGGGCAGAAAAAGCCGCCAGTCCAATCATCCCCCATGTCACCTTTTGGATCTATTTTGGCCGATGGTGAACAACCAAGATGGGTACATATACCAACTACAACTAACATATCAGACTTAATCGAACGCGTAGCATTCTGACAATACTTAGGCTGTTGTGAGGTCACTTTAAGATCTGGATCTGCAAGGTTTTTATCTAACTTTGGAAGTGATTTGATCATCTCATCTGTTCTATTAAGTACCCAAACAGGCTGACCTCTCCACTCCGTTGTAATTAACTCACCTTTTTTAATTTTTGAGGTATCCACCTCTACAGAAGCTCCAGCAGCCTTAGCTTTTTCACTTGGAGTCATGCTTGAGACAAATGGAATTCCAGCTGCTGCTACACCCAAGCCACCTGTAAGGGCAGTAGCGGTTAA
Source organism: uncultured Nitrosomonadales bacterium (assembly GCA_913048465.1). Lineage (GTDB taxonomy): Bacteria > Pseudomonadota > Gammaproteobacteria > Burkholderiales > Methylophilaceae > BACL14. The sequence goes on along the minus strand of CAJWVO010000019.1, from coordinate 9,338 downwards.
CAAAAATTTTCTTCGGTCTTTGTCAAAACCTTTATCTTTTTTAGACATTAATTTCCTTTTGAGAAATGTAAATTGAAAATCGAGTTGGTATTATACAAAATTTGACTCACTAAATTCAACCAGTATGTGAACATGGTTTATTTTGATATGACTTTAGATAAGATCAGACCTAATTCAAATAATAAAATCATTGGAAGTGCTAAAAATATTTGTGATAACACATCCGGTGGCGTAAGAATCGCAGCAAGAATAAATGAAAAAACATATAAGTACGGTCGCGCTTTCTTTATTTTTGAAATATCAAGAACTTTCAGCTTAACCAAAAAAATTACAAGGACAGGTATTTGAAAAGCTATCGTAAATGCAAAGATTAAATTTACCAGGAGTTCTAGATAAAAATTAATGTCAATTTTTAAATTTAACCCATCAGGGGCAAAGCTCATAAAAAAATTAATGATTTCGGGAAATATGACATAAAAACAAAATACAAAAGCTATAAAAATTAAAACAGTACTAATTAAAAATATTTTTTTTGCAAAACTTTTTTCTCCTTCATACAAACCCGGCTTAATAAAAAACCACAACTCGGTAATCAAATATGGGAAGGTTAAATAAAACGCTGACAAAAAAGAAAGCTTCATGGGAACAATAAAAGTAGATAAAAGTTGAGTGGCAATTATCTCACCGCCAAAAAGGTTAATACCTTTTAGTAAAGGATCAGAAAAAAAATTATATAAAACTTGGTGGTTGTAAAAAAATAGAGAAAATAATACTGAAAAAACAATAATTACTCTTAACAGGAGTTTTTTAAAAATAAAAAAATGATCAAGAAAACTAAATTTATTTTTCATTCTTTGAAAAGATTTCTTTTTCAATTTTTTTTAACTTCTTAAATGTCTCCTCACGGAAAATTTCCTCTTTGACATTAAAAAATAGATGGTTAATTTTTTTAAATATTGTTCCGAGGTAATGAGAAATTTTTGGAATATTTTTTGGATTTACGAACAATACAAAAACAACGACAACAAGAATAAATTCAGAAAAAGATATATCAAACATTATTTATCTTTTTTATCCGACTTGTCAGACATTCCCTTTTTGAAATTTTTTATGGCAGCCCCAAGATCCTTACCAATATTTTTTAATCTTCCAGCACCAAATATAATCAATACAACCACTAAAATAATTAATAATTCTTTAAAACCGGGCATTCTCAATCTCCTTATATTTTTTTGAGTTGACTGCTACCACCATATACATGGAAATGGATGTGAAACACTTCCTGACCTCCACTAGCGCCAGAATTAATCATCGTTCTAAAACCTTCCAAACTACTCTCTTTTGCAAGCTTAGTTCCAAGCATCAGCATTCTTCCAAAAATTTCTGAATCCACTCCGTCTTTTTCAGCAGAGATTAGATTTTCAATATGTTGTTTGGGAATGATTAGGATATGGACTTTATCAATGGGATTAATATCATTAAATGCCAAAAATTCATCATCTTCATATACGATGGTTGCTGGAAGTTCTTTATTAACGATTTTGCAAAAAATACATGAACTCATCACTTATTCCTGCTTGCTTTTTCCTCTAATCCAGACATGCCAGATCTTCTATCAAGCTCACTGATTACCTCTTTTAAACTAACTGATTTTTCTGATAACAAAACGAGAAGGTGATAAAGAACATCAGCCGTTTCATTAATCACGTTTTTTTTATTATCTTGATTAGAGGCTATAATTAGTTCAACTGATTCCTCGCCAAATTTTTTCTGAATTTCTTCAATTCCTTGAGAAAATAATTTTGCTGTATAAGATAATGACGGGTCGCTATCTTTTTTACTTTCTATTAATTGTTGTAATTGTTCCAACTCGCTCATGACTTTATTTCTTATAAATTAATTTTGGGTCTTTCAATACTTCTTCAATAATATTTATTGTATCTCCATTATCAGCAATTTCATTATAAAAACATGAATTCCTTCCCGTATGACATGATATGCCACTCTTTACATTTACCTTAACGAGTAATGAATCAAAGTCACAGTCTACAAGAATACTCACCACGTCATGAAAATTACCTGACTCTTCCCCTTTGAGCCATATCTTATTCCTTGATCGGGAATAAAAATAACACCTTTTAGTTTCAATAGTCTTAGATAAAGCTTCTTTATTCATCCAAGCCATCATGACAACTTTCATCGTATTGTTATCCTGAAGTATGGCGGGAATCAAACCCTGATCATTCCATTTTATTTGATCAAAAACATTCATCATCTAACCTCAACCTTTTTGTGGCGCATATGATTTTTGGCTTCCGTTATAGTGTATTCACCAAAATGAAATATGCTAGCTGCTAAAACTGCATCCGCTTTACCATCTATTATGCCATCAACGAGATGATCTAAATTACCTACACCACCAGAGGCAACAATTGGGACATCCACTTCTGATGAAATGGCCGCATTCAATTCATTGTCAAAACCAGATTTTGTTCCATCTTTATCCATACTGGTGATTAATAACTCCCCCGCACCTCTTCTCACCATCTCTTTTGCCCAAGAAATAGCATTTAGTCCTGTTGGGTTTCGTCCTCCGTAAGTAAAAATCTCCCAGTCGTTTCCAGTTTTTTTTGCATCGATGGCAACAACAATACATTGAGAACCGAACCTATCCGCAGCATTGGATACAAGTGATGGGTTGTTAATAGCTGATGTGTTAATACTGACCTTATCTGCTCCCGCATTTAAAAGTCTCCTTACATCATTTACAGTCCTGACCCCTCCGCCAACTGTAAGAGGAATAAATACCTGCTCGGCAACACGCTCAATAATACCCAAAATCAAATCTCTATTATCTGAGCTTGCTGTGATATCAAGAAATGTTAATTCATCAGCGCCTTGGTCGTTGTATTTTTTTGCGATTTCTACCGGATCACCAGCATCAATCAAGTCGACAAAATTAACACCTTTTACAACTCGGCCATTAGTAACATCAAGACAAGGAATAATTCTTTTCGCTAGCAATATTTTATCCCGTCAGTTGTTCGGCCAGTTTATTAGCCTCACTAAAATCAAGGGTCCCTTCGTATATTGACCTTCCGGCGATCACCCCTTTTATTCCAACATTAGCCACTGCACATAAATCTTCGATATCTTTGATGTTTGATAATCCTCCGCTAGCGATTATTGGGACGTTTCCTCGCTCAGCTAACTCAACTGTTGCTTCAATATTGATCCCCTCTAACATACCATCCCGTCCAATATCTGTATAAATTATAGAGGCCACTCCATAACTCTCAAATTTTTCAGCCATCTCAAATACCGTATGGCCTGTCATTTTTGCCCATCCGTTAATTGCCACCTCACTATTTTTTGCATCCAATCCAACAATAATTTGACCTGGAAATGCAAAGCATGCCTCATGCAAAAAACCTGGGTTAGTTATTGCTGCTGTACCGATAATGACTGAATCAATTCCTGCATTAATTAAATACTCTACGGTATCTAAATTTCTGATGCCACCACCAAGTTGAATGGGGACTTCTCCCATTTCTTGTATCACCTCACGAATTACTGGTAAATTTTTTTGTTGGCCCGCAAAAGCTCCATCTAAGTCAACTAGATGCAATCTTTTGGCACCCTTTGATTTCCAGTGGGCAGCCATTTCTGATGGATGTTCTGAAAATATGGTTGCCTGGTCCATTAGGCCCTGTTTAAGGCGAACACACTTTCCTTCTTTTAGATCAATCGCAGGAATTACTTGCATAATTTAAACTTTCCATCTTGTAAAATTTTGTAATAATTGTAGCCCAGCCTGAGAGCTTTTTTCTGGATGAAATTGAACTGCAAAAATATTATCTTTACTGACAGCGCAACAAAAGGGCTTCTCATAAACACATTCACCAGCCACAAGGTCTCTGATTTGAGGCTGAACGTAATAACTGTGGACAAAATAAAATCTCTCGTTATTAGGAATACCATTCCACATAAAATGATTTTTAGGGCGATGGACCTCATTCCAACCCATGTGAGGAACTTTGTTGAAATGATTTTTAGGTTTAAATTTCAGGACTCTCCCATCAATAATACCTAACCCCTTAATATTTCCCTCCTCAGAAAAATTATTTAACATTTGCAAACCGATACATATTCCCAAAAATGGCTTATTTCTTGCCGCATCAATGACCGATTCAGTTAAATTTCTCTCTGATAGCTCCCTCACACAATCAGGCATCGCTCCTTGTCCAGGGAATACCACCTTATCCGCTGCTTGTATTAATTTTGAATCAGAAGTAACTAAAATCTTTTGATTAGGCGATACTTTTTTAAATGCATTAAAAACAGATCTAAGATTACCCATCCCATAATCAACAATTGCAATCATTGATCTTGCTATAAAGCCCCTTTTGTTGAAGGAAGTTTATCGGCCTGTCTTGGGTCAATAGTGAGAGACATTCTTAAGGCTCGAGCGAATGCTTTAAAGATTGTTTCTACTTGATGATGAGCATTATCCCCTCTTAGATTATCAATATGTAAGGTAATTAACGCGTGATTGACAAAGCCTTGAAAGAATTCATATATCAAGTCAACATCAAATTCCCCAATCAATGCTCTTTTGAAATTAGCGTTTAATTCGAGGCCTGGTCTGCCTGAAATGTCCACCACAACTCTGGACAGCGCTTCATCCAGTGGTGTATAACAGTGACCATATCGAGTAATGCCTTTTTTATCCCCAACTGCCTTGGCAAAAGCTTGTCCCAAAGTAATGCCGATATCTTCAACTGTATGGTGCGCATCAATATGTAAATCGCCCTTTGCCTGTACCTCAAGATCAATTAATCCATGACGGGCTATTTGATCAAGCATATGATCCAAAAAACCAATGCCAGTATCTAATTTGGAAATACCTGTGCCGTCTAAATTCAAATTAATTTTGATTTGCGTTTCTTTGGTATTGCGCTCTACTGAAGAATTTCTACTCATAATGTCTCGTAATTATTTTTTATCAAATTTTAACTTATATTAAACAAATTATTTCACTGGTTTATTATTTTTTTTAGCTCATCAACAAATAAATCCATTTGCTGATCAGTTCCTATTGTAATTCTTAAAAAATTTTTCAATTTTTCAGGTTGATTAAAATATCTTACCAAAATACCTATATCTCTTAATTGGGAATAAATTGTATTTGCGGATAATAGCGATGGTGGTTGAGCAAAAATAAAATTACCGCCAGATGGTAATACAGAAAATTGAAGATTTTTTAACGCCTTAATAAAACGATTTCTTGTTTCAATAATTTTTTTACATGTTTCATTAAAATAATTATCTTCCTGAAAAGATGTAACGGATGCTTTTTGGGCAATTCTATCCAGTGGGTAAGAATTAAAACTATTTTTTATTCTTATTAATCCATCAATTAAAGTTGTATCCCCGATTGCATAACCAACTCTTAATCCTGCCAGAGATCTCGATTTTGACATAGACCTAGTCACCATTAAATTTTTATATTTTTTCACCAAATTCACAGAGGAGTCAGTTCCAAAATCAACATAAGCCTCATCTACCACAATAATTGATGATGGATTATCTTGCAGAAAATCTTCTATTTTTTTTCCGGGAATTGGAATACCTGTTGGTGCATTAGGATTTGGAAAAATGACTGCTGAATCTTCGTGATGATAAAATGATAAATCTATTTCAAAATCATTATTTAATGGAATTTGTTGGTAACTAATGTCAAATAATTTGGCATATACCGGGTAAAAGCTGTAAGTGATATCAGGAAACAGTAAGTTTTTTTTATTTTTAAAAAAACCATAAAAGATAAAAGCCAAAATTTCGTCAGAACCGTTGCCAACAAATACATTTGATATATCAACATCATGGTATGTTGCAATTGTACTTCTTAAAATATTGGATTCAGGATCTGGGTATAGATTTATTCGATCTGCTCCATGATTTTGGATCTCTTCAATAACTTTCGGTGCTGGTGGGTATGGATTTTCATTTGTGTTTAATTTTAATCTTATCTCACCCTGGGGCTGCTCACCTGGGATATAGGGATCCAAATCTTCAACAAATTGGCTCCAGAATTTACTCATCAGCCTTAACTCTGTAATCAGCTGATCTAGCATGAGCGAATAAGCCCTCACCTTCAGCCATCACTGACGCAATTTTCCCAAGTCTTGTTGCCCCTCTCACAGACAAATTAATGATGCTAGATCTTTTTTGAAAATCATACACACCTAATGGAGAAGAAAATCTTGCCGTTCTCGAGGTAGGTAATACATGATTCGGTCCAGCACAATAATCTCCAACAGACTCACATGTATTTGTTCCCATAAAAATAGCGCCTGCATGATTAATATTTGTTAATAGTGATTCAGGGTCTTGTACAGATAATTCTAGGTGTTCTGGTGAAATGTAGTTAGATACCACGGTTGCTTCATGTAAATTATCAACCTGTATAAACAATCCCCTATTTTGTAATGAAGTGGAGATAATCTCTTTTCTTGGCATTGTATCTATCAGTTTATTAATACTGAGCATCACTTTTTCAAAGACACTGGGGTCCGATGATATGAGGATTGCTTGAGCTAACTCGTCATGTTCGGCCTGAGAAAATAGATCCATCGCCAACCAGTCTGGATCAGTCTTTCCATCGGTAATGACTAAAATTTCTGAAGGGCCAGCAATCATATCGATACCTACGGTTCCAAAAACTACTCTCTTGGCCTCTGCAACATAAGCATTCCCTGGGCCAACGATTTTGTCAACTTGGGGAATTATGTTCGTTCCATAAGCAAGCGCAGCAACAGCTTGAGCGCCACCAATAGTGAATACTCGGTCCACATTAGCTACATATGCAGCTGCTAAAACTAATGCATTTCTCTCACCATTAGGTGTTGGTACAACCATAATAAGATTTTTTACACCTGCAACCTTTGCCGGAATTGCATTCATTAAAACTGAAGATGGGTACGATGCTTTTCCACCAGGGACATATAATCCAACAGAATCCAAAGCTGTAATTTTCTGACCAAGAACGGTCCCATCCTCTTCTTTGTAGCTCCATGAGTCTTGCAGTTGTTTTTCGTGATAATTTTTAATTCTTTGTGCAGATTCATTAAGCGCATTTTGTGTTAAGGTGTCTAATGAATCATAAGCTTCTTTTAGAGTACTGCTTGGGAGCTCTAGATCGCTTGGATTGACTAAATCTACTTTATCAAATTTTTTTGTAAACTCTAAAAGTGCATGATCACCATTAACTTTTACAGCTTGAACGATATCTTTTACCGTTTGTTGTATCTGGCTATTATCTTCTTCATCAAAAGATAATAAATTCTCCAAAGACTTATAAAAGTTACTATCGGCTAGCTTTAAGGTTTTAATTTTCATTTGACACTATTTTTAATTGCATTAATGATTGGTTCTATTTCATCAAATTTTAACTTTAATGATGCTTTGTTAACGATAAGCTGGGATGAAATATCAGAAATTTTTTCATAATCAACTAAATTATTTGCTTTTAGGGTCTGGCCTGAGCTGACTAAATCAACAATCAAATCACTCATTGAAACGAGAGGTGCTAGTTCCATGGACCCGTAAAGTTTAATAACATCGATATGAATTCCCTTTTGAGCAAAAAATTCTTTAGTAATTTTTGTATATTTAGTTGCCACTTTTAATCTTGACTTTTGTTGCATCGCTTTTTGATAATCATAACTCTTTGGTCCGGCAACCATCATTTTACATTTGGCAATTTTAAGGTCACAAATTTGATAGAGATTAGCAGAATCAAACTCATCCAAAACATCTTTTCCGGCAATGCCAATGTCCGCTCCACCACATTCCACATATGTTGGCACGTCGGATGCTCGAACAATTAATAATCGAATGTTCTTATTATTTGTATTTAGGATTAATTTTCTGGATGTTTCCGGATTCTCTTTACACTCTATTCCGGTCCCTTGAAGGAGGGGAAGTGTCTCTTGAAATATTCTTCCTTTAGATAATGCAATTGTTAACATTTAACTCAATCTTTCAACTTTAGCGCCAAGCTTATTTAATTTTTCCTCAATTCTCTCATAACCTCGGTCCAAGTGGTAGATCCGCTCAATAATTGTCTCCCCTTTGGCCGCTAAACCAGCAATCACAAGTGAGGCTGATGCTCTTAAGTCAGTCGCCATTACATTAGCTCCATCAATGGCTTGAACACCCTTCACAAAAGAAGTGTTTCCTTTAACATCGATATTTGCTCCCATTCTTACCAACTCTTGAACATGCATAAATCGATTTTCAAATATTGTTTCAGTAATTTCTGATGGACCATCTGCAAGAACATTGATTGCCATGAACTGAGCCTGCATGTCAGTTGGAAAAAGTGGATAAACGCCCGTTCTGATATTCACTGGTTTTATTAGCTGATTTTCTTTTTTAATCGTGATCTCTGTCAATGCCTCAATTACATCAGCACCTGTTTGTTTAATCTTTTCCATAATAGATTCCATTTTACGAGGATCAACATTTTTTAATTTTACTTCACCACCACTGACAACAGCAGCAGCCATATACGTCCCCGCTTCAATTCGATCAAACATTACTCTAAATTGGGATCCATTCAATGCAGCGACGCCCTCAATTTCAATGACATCAGTTCCTAATCCTTTGATTTTGGCGCCCATACTGATTAAAAGATTACCCAGATCTTCCACCTCAGGTTCCCTTGCTGCATTCTCAATGAATGTTTTCCCTTCTGCCAAGGTTGCTGCCATCATTATATTTTCAGTGCCCGTTACACTCACTTGATCCATAAAGATTTTTGTACCAATAAGTTTTTTATTAGGCAGATGTTCTGTGCTCGCATTAATATATCCATTATGAATAGAAATATTAGCTCCCATTTTTTCTAACGCTTGAATATGCAAATCTACGGGACGTGCACCAATTGAACAACCACCCGGCAAAGAGACATGAGCTCGGCCAAACCTTGACAATAGGGGGCCCAAAACCAGAATAGACGCGCGCATGGTTTTAACTAAATCATACGGTGCCTCAGTTTTGAAAATATTGTTAGCTATTAATGATACATTTCCGTCAGAGTAATCAATACTAACTCCTAAGAACTGTAATAATCTAATGGTTGTATCTATATCTTTTAGCTTTGGTACATTTGAAATATCAACCTGATCAGAAGTTAATATGGAAGCAATTAAAATGGGTAAGGCAGCATTTTTAGCCCCAGATATTTCTACCTCACCATAAAGTGGAATCCCTCCGGCTATTTTTAACTTATCCAACTTGTTCCAACAGCTGTTTCAACTCACCAGATTCAA
>CAJWVO010000018.1 GCA_913048465.1 uncultured Nitrosomonadales bacterium | reverse complement strand
CAGAAGACGTTGATTTTTTGTGATAACGAAAAAAAAAGTCATGTGTTTTCTGATTCTTTATGGAAGTATCCGGGTTTTTATCCAAACATCATAATAGGTGAACAGTTTTTATCAGATGATGAGCCCAGTGAAAATTTTTTAATCGGTAATCAATTCAATAAAAATTTTGATGAGCTTGTGATAAATGTATCAGGACAGGAATGTATATTTTTTAGCCATTATGAAAAGAATGTTGAGTTGGTATTAAAATCAGATAATGAAAAAAGTAACGCGCGAGATCGTCTAAAGAAATACAGAGATTGTGGGTATGAAGTTAAATTAATCGATGCGACTAATTAACCAACCAATTTCTCGTACTCATCAATACTCATCGTTTCATAATTGTCTAGGACTTCAACTTCACAAATCCATGCTTCATATGGGCGATCATTGACATCTGTTAAGTTATCCATCAGTTCTGAATTAACTCGTTTTATTTTTAGGTCACAGGGGCTGACAAGGTCCGAAGCTGTTTTGACTGATTCGATCACGCCAAATGGCTCACCACTTGGTACAACCTCATTTTCTTTAAGCTCAATGAAGACAATATCCCCTAATAAGTCTTGAGCGTAATCAGAGATACCTACCTGAACTAGGTTGCCTTCTATCGGTTTAATCCAGATATGATCCTTAGTTAATAATAATTTATTCGTTTCCATATGTATTTGTGTGACAAAGAAAAAATAATTGTATATGATTAGTGAAATAAATAAACTTCAAAATTATGCTTAAAAACTTAGTTTTTGCTACCTTCATTTTTTTCATTCAAAATTTAGTTCATGCCCAGCAATTAGACTATTCAAAATACTATAGTCAGTTAACAGTCAAATCACCAAAAGCTATTGTTTATGATGCCGAATCAGGGGACATCATCTACCAAAAAAAGGCTAACGAAAAAAGCTCAATTGCATCACTGACAAAATTAATGAGTGCTATGGTGCTCATAGATTCCAAATTAGATTTAGATAAAAAGGTAACCATCACAAAGAGTGATTTTGACAAAATCAAAGGAACCAAGTCACGTTTATGGTTAGGTTCTGAATTGTCACGTAAGGAATTATTGTCTATTGCTTTAATTGCCTCTGATAATCGAGCAGCATCTGCGATTTCTAATTCTTATCCAGGAGGAAAAAAAGCTTTTGTACAGGCGATGAATGTGAAGGCAAAACAACTTGGTATGGATGACACATCATTTGCAGATCCAACAGGGCTGGATAAAAATAATATTTCCACTGCCATTGATTTGGTAAAAATGACCCAGGCTGCTCAGCAATACCCACTTATCAGGGAATTATCAACATCATCCTATTATGAAGCCCACATAAAGAATAAAAAAATTAAATTAAACTATAACAATACTAATTTATTAGTAAGACAGGGATTGTGGGATATTGATATCTCCAAAACTGGTTACATCCGCGAGGCTGGAAAATGTCTGATAATGCAAACCACAGTCATGGATAAGCCAATCATTATGGTTTTTTTGAAGTCCTTTGGAAAATACACTAGAACTGCAGACGCAAAAAGAGTTAGGAAGTGGCTCGAAAGTGTACACGTAAAAGCTAATTTAGCGTCAAACTAACTTATTTCTTTTTCTTTTTCTTAGTCGTTTTTTCCCGATCCAACTTAGCATCAATTATCTGCATCGCTTCTTCAAGGGAAATTGTTTCATAATTATACTTCTGGCTTAGTGGAGCCTTAGATTTTCCTCTCTGTAAATAAGGGCCCCATCTTCCTTTAAGTACTTCTATATCCTCAGATGTATTGGTGTCCGTTCCAATTATTCTTAGTGGTTTATTCTTTTCAATCAGCTCTGCTACTAATTCAACGGCTCTATCAAAAGTAATGTCGAAGATATTATCAGCCTTGGGTATGGATTTGAATTTTCCATCATGACTGACATATGGTCCGAATCGGCCAATATTTGCAACCATCGGTTTGCCTGTTTCTGGGTAATCTCCCAAGGTCAAAGGGAGGCTCATTAATTGTTTGGCAACCTCCTCGTTGACATTGCTGATAGGAATATTTGGTGGTATAGAAACTCGCTTGGGTTTAGTTTTACTATCTTCTTCGAGTATCCCGATTTGAAGGTAGGGTCCATAAGGACCTTTTAAGAGCAATACATCTTTGTCGGTTTCTTGATCATGAAAGACAATCTGTGGCTCATTCGAACCATCCTCTTCATTAACATTACGTGTGTAATCACAATCTGGATAACCTGAACAACCAATAAATTTCCCTCTACGACCAAGTCGTGAAAATAATGCTTGACCACATTTTGGACAAGATTCATTAATATCTTCTTGGGTGATGGCTGCTCGATCAATATTCTCTTTATCAGATATTTGTTGATTGAAATCCTGCCAAAAATTTTTCAGAATAGGGACCCATTCTTTTGTGTCTGCAGCAATCTCATCGAGATCTGATTCAAGATTCGCAGTAAATTCATAATCTACATACTTATCGAAATGTTCGGTCAAGAATTTATTTACTACGATTCCAACATCGGTGGGAGTAAATCTTTTTTTATCAAGTAAGACATATTCACGATCTTGAAGGGTAGATATAATTGAGGCATAAGTTGATGGACGTCCGATTCCATACTCTTCTAATGTCTTCACTAGGCTTGCTTCACTATATCGAGGTGGAGGTTCAGTAAAGTGCTGTGAACCATAGATTTTTTTTATGGATAACTCTTCACCAATCTCTAAATCAGGTATTTTTTTATCATCGGTATCATTATTCTCTTTATCATCATCACCCTCAATATAGAGTGCCATGAATCCAGGGAAGCGCAGAGTTTGTCCATTTGCTCTAAAAATTGATTCACCTTTGCCAACCTCAAGATCAATACTTACCGCATCAAACTGAGCCGGAGTCATCTGGCAAGCGATGGCTCTTTTCCAAATAATCTCATAAAGTTTAAATTGTTCTGGCGTGAGGAATTGTTTGATTTTTGCTGGCACCCTATGAATGTCTGTAGGACGAATTGCCTCGTGGGCTTCTTGGGCATTCTTAGATTTTGTCTTATAACCGATTGAATTTGATGGAAGGTAATTTTCATCATAGGTTGTTTTAATGTAATTTCTAATCTGACCGAGTGCCTCGTTGGATAAGCTGAAAGAATCTGTTCGCATATAGGTGATCAGCCCAACAGTTCCCTCCGCTAAAGAAATTCCTTCATACAATTGTTGTGCAATTCGCATCGTTCTGCTGGTGGTAAATCCCAACTTTCTTACTGCCTCTTGTTGTAATGTTGATGTTGTGAAAGGTGGTGCTGGATTCCGGGTCCTCTTCTTTTTATCCACTCGCCCAACACGACATTTGCCGGACGATTTCAAAAGCAAATCACCAACAACTTGTTCCTGATATTTTTCTGATGTGATCGTAAATTGTTCAACTTTTTCATTATTTAGTTGAATTAATTTTGAAGAAAACTGCGCACTCTTTTTTGTAGCTTCTAGATGAATGCTCCAATATTCTTTTGATTCAAACTTCTGAATTTCAGCTTCCCTCTCACAAATTAATCTGAGGGCAGGACTCTGAACTCTCCCGGCTGAGAGGCCGCGCCTTATCTTTTTCCATAGCAACGGAGATAAGTTAAAGCCAACGAGATAATCAAGCGCTCTTCGAGCTTGTTGAGCGTTAACTAGAGACATTGAAACATCTCTTGGTTTTGTAATTGCCTGCTGAATTGCGTCTTTGGTAATCTCTTCAAAGATCACTCTTTTAATGATTTTTTGTTCTGCAGAAATTTTTTTCGATTTAAGAATTTCCACAATGTGCCATGAAATGGCTTCGCCCTCGCGGTCCGGATCGGTGGCAAGATATATTTCATCAGACTTCTTAGCGGCGGTAATAATGGCATCAAGATATTTTTTATTTCGATCAATAAGCGCGTATTCCATTTCGAAAGATTCTGTATTAATTGCACCTGATTTTGGTAAAAGATCTCTGACGTGCCCATAAGATGCGAGAACATTATAGTCACTTCCAAGATATTTATTGATGGTTTTGGCTTTGGAAGGTGATTCAACAATTAATAATTTACTCATAATTTATCTTTCAAATCGAAAGAGCATCATAAATAGAAAAAATTAAAATGACAAGTTTGGAAAAATTAATGATTAGAGATATCGAAAACTTTTTTTAATTTTTTTAGATTTTTAAAATTATAGAGATTTGTATCTGCAAGGTGAGAGGGCTCAACATTCATAAGTGATTGGAAAATATTATTTAAACGCCCAGGTTGTTCTTTTTCCCAAGAATTTAGCATGGACTTTACTTTATTTCTTTGTAAGTTTTCTTGAGATCCACATAAATTACATGGAATAATTGGATAATTCATAGTTTTGGAAAAGGAAATGATGTCTTTTTCCTCAATGTAAGCTAGTGGTCGAATAACAATATTAGTTTGATCATCGGATAATAATTTTGGTGGCATCGACTTTAATTTAGAACCGAAAAACATATTCAAAAAAAAGGTTTCAACAATATCATTTTTATGATGCCCTAATGCAATCTTATTGGCACCAATTTCTCTAGCAACTTTATAGATAATTCCTCTTCTTAGTCTTGAGCACAATGAACAAGTTGTTTTACCCTCAGGTATTTTTTCTTTCACGATGGAGTAGGTGTCTTCAGTAATAATTTTATAATCTACACCATGGCTATTTAAATAATCGGGAAGGACATTTTCTGGGAACCCCGGCTGCTTTTGATCCAGGTTCATAGCAACGATTGAAAAATCAATGGGAGCCCTTTTCTTGAGTGCTGACAAAAGTGAGAGTAGTGTATAAGAATCTTTACCTCCACTCAGACACACCATCACAACATCTTTATCTTCAATCATATTAAAGTCTGCGATTGCTTTTCCGGTTGCAGAAATTAATTTGTTTCTTAATTTAATAAAATTTCCACTGACGTTATTGGGTAAAAAAGGATCCTTGCTCATAATGAAAATGATCTTCCACCATCAACCTCAAGAACATGACCGGTGGTGTACGAAGCGCTAGTTAACAGATAAAAAATGGCTTCTGAAATATCAGTTGGATTACCTATTTTTTTTAATAATGTTTCTTTAACAACTTTTTCTCGATAAGTTTTTGAAAATTCATTCTTATCTTCAGGCCATAGAATAGGGCCAGGAGCCACTGCGTTTACTCTTATATTTGGAGATAATTCCTGAGCCAGAGAATGAGTTAAGGTCACCAATCCAGCTTTGGCTATTGAGTAGATGATATATCTTTTTTTTGGACTCTTGATATGAGTGTCGGTAATATTCACTATCGATCCTTTGGTTTTTTCTAGATAAGGTGCAGCATGTTTGGCTAGAAATAAAGGCGCCTTTAAATTACTTCCCAAAAGATCGTCCCAGTCAGCAATGTTTAATTTATTCAACGGGGTTGGGTAATAAGATGATGCGTTATTAATTAAAAAATCAAGTCTATTAAAATTTTTTATTGTGAAGTCGATAAGATCTTTATAGACATTTACATCATTTAAGTTAGCTTGGAAAATTTCTGCTGAATTTTTTCTTCTTTTATTGAGTTTTTCCTTTAATTTTTTTGCCTCGTTTTCTGACTGCCGATAATGAATCAGAACATTCATCCCTTTGCCATGCAGGTATTCAGAAATGTGAGCGCCAATTCTTCTAGCCCCACCTGTAATGAGTGCAGTTTTATTTGTGATATTCTCTGTCATTCACATATTATAAATGATGCACATGTCTATACGATGGTTTTATTGATCAAATTATGATGTCAGCTCTTAAAAATAAAATTCGTGAAACAATACAAAATGAAATGGACGGATCTATTTCATTCTCAAAGTTTATGGATATGTGCCTTTATGACCCAGATGGTGGTTATTATTCTTCTCATTTTAATCAGTTTGGGAAACATGGTGATTTTTATACGGCCCCAATGTTTGGCAAAACGTTTGCCAACACATTAACAAAGCAAATTGAACAATGCTTTTCAGAGGTGCGGGAAAATATTTTAGAAATTGGTGCGGGAAATGCACAGCTGGCAATAGATGTGGTTCTAAGCTTAAATGAAAGAGGTATTCATTTTAATAATTACTATATTCTTGAGAAAAGCCAGGAATTAAAACAATACCAACTGCAAGTATTACAAGCTAAATTACCAATTGAGTTATTTAAAAAAATAACATGGGTTGAGGAGTTTATCGATCAATTTAACGGTGTCATTATTGCCAATGAATTATTTGATGCAATTCCTACTGATGTATTTTTCTCATTTGAAAACGAGATAATGGAAAAAAAGGTTAGGGTAGATGACAAAAACTTTTCATGGGTGCTGTCTGAAAATAAGAAATACTTTGATTACCAATTATCCCTTGGAGATGGAGCTTTTGACTTTGAATATTCATCAGGCTATCACAAAATATTTTCAGAATTTTCTCAAGCAGAACATATGGTGTGCTTTATTTTTGATTACGGCATGGATGAAAGACAATTACTCCATTCAAGTCGACCTCATGGCACATTAAGAGGTTTTAAGAAAAATCTTTTAACAGAAATATTTGAAAATATAGGAGAGCAAGATATCACATACCACGTGAACTTTACGCACCTTGCCTTTTTAACTCAAAAGTTTGACCTTAACATATTAGGATATACTCACCAAAGTCATTTCCTTAACAATCTAGGTTTAGATGTTGGGGATGCTAATAAAATGAAGGATCATTTGAAGTTGTTAAGTGACATTAATTTATTGACTAGCCCAGCTGAAATGGGAGACTTGATAAAAGTGATGGCCATTTCAAAAGATTGCCAAGCGTCATTAAATGGCTTTATAAATTTCGACAAAACTCATCTTTTGTAATGTATGGAACAAAAAAAACCGATTAGAACCTATGTGAAGAGGCAGGGAAGGCTGACCAAAGCCCAAAAAAATGCAATAGAAATTCATGGCCCCTCATTCTTAATAGAATTTAAAGAAAAGCTACTACAAGAAGAGCAATTATTTTTAACAGAAAAACCTCTTTGTTTTGAGATTGGTTTTGGGATGGGAGATGCAACTCATAAGATTGTTCATAATAATCCTGATATCAATTACATTGTGACAGATGTGCACCAACCTGGCATTGGAAACCTAATTAAATTATCAAGCGCGGATAATTTAACGAATATAAAAATTATTCCCCATGACGCACTTGAGGTTTTGCAGTTCATGATCAAAGACAATTTTTTATCAAAAATTAATATCTTCTTCCCTGATCCCTGGCATAAAAAAAGACACAATAAGAGAAGGCTGGTGAATGAAGATAATTTAAATTTAATTATCAAAAAGTTAAAAGATGGCGGGGTTCTTCATATCGCAACAGACTGGGAGCCTTATGCCCTAGAAATTATTGATGTCATAAAAACGAGTGATAACTTAACATTAACTACCAATAACTTTCACGAAAGACCAGATTTTAGGCCGGAAACAAAGTATGAATCAAGAGGGATGCGTCTTGGTCATGCAGTTTGGGATATCTTAGCCACTAAAGGGTAGCCACTCAAGAAAAATATCTTCCACGTCCTCAAGCCCATCTTTTTTGAGACTAGAAAAATTTTGAAAGGAAATAGGCGCTTCAAAATTACAACCCTTTAATTTTTGCTTAAATTTTTGTAATTCCTGATTGGTCTGGTTTCTAGATAATTTATCCGCTTTAGTTAATAAAATATGGATTGGCTTGCCTGTTGGAATAAACCATCGAATCATTTGATCATCGAGAGGGGTTAACGAATGCCGTATATCCATAACAATAATTAGACCTACCAATGCATGTCTTTTTTGTAAATAATGAGGCAAAACAATGTCCCAATGTTTCTTCATATCTATATTTACTTTTGCAAAACCATAGCCCGGAAGATCTACAATCTTAAAATTCTCACTATGATGTAATTGAAAAAAGTTAATTAATTGAGTTCGCCCTGGCTGTTTACTCACATAAGCTAATCGATTATGGTTTGCTAAGGCGTTTATAGCGCTAGATTTACCAGCATTCGAGCGACCAGCAAAAGCGATTTCAAATCCGGTATCCTCAGGCAGGTCATCGATGTAATGAGCTGAGTGAATATATTTTAGGTTGTGAATTATTGACATATCGACATGATATCAAACTACTATTAGGAAAGCTTTTGGTTTACTATTATGTTTCTTAAATTAAATTAAATTCAATTTCAGGTACATTATGTTTCAAAAACATTTAATTTTTATTATTACTTTAATTTTTCTGAACATAGCATCAGCAGAACCTATTAATGTTGAAAGGATTGTTCAAAACGTCTGTGTGGCTTGTCATGCAATGGATGGTAATAGCGCTATTACTGCAAACCCAAAATTATCAGCCCAACACGAGTCTTATCTATACAAACAATTAATGAACTATAAATCTGGTGAGCGAGATAATGCAGTGATGGCTGGGATAGTCGCTAATTTGTCCGAAGAGGAGATGAAAGGTTTGGCAGAATATTTTTCTAAACAAGATCTAAAGTTATCTAAGGCAATTTCAAATGGTAAAGGAAGTCTTGGAGAAAAAATTTTTAGAGCAGGCATTAAGGAAAAGAAAGTTCCAGCATGCGCTGGTTGCCACGGACCTGCTGGTCACGGTATTCCCTCAAAATTTCCAAGACTTAATGCACAGCATGCTGATTATGTAAAAACTCAACTACAAAACTTTTCAGCTGGGTTGCGAGCAAATGACTCTGAGAAAGTCATGAGAATGATTGCAGAAAAATTATCAGAAAAAGAAATGGATGCAGTATCTGATTACATTCAGGGCTTGCAATAATCATTCGAACATTTGTGAATATCTTTTGTCATTATTTTTTAATCAATCTTATTTAAATCTGTAGTGGCTAAAACAAGATCATTTATACATCTTTTGAGTACGATGCGGTTCGCTATCACAATGCTAAGCGTTGTGGCAATTGCATCCATCATCGGTACAGTTGTTAAGCAAAGCGAACCTTACAATAACTACCTTATTCAATTCGGTCAATTTTGGTTTCCAATTTTTGAAGTTTTTGATGTTTATAATATTTACCAGGCCTTTTGGTTCTTAATAATTTTATTATTCCTAGTAGTCTCAACCTCCCTTTGTGTGTCGAGAAACTCTCCGAAAATAATTAAAGATATTCGAAGATTTCAGGGCAGCTTAAGTCACAATTCTTTTAAAAAATTTAAAAATTATTATGAATTTTCATCAGGTTATTCTTTAAATTCCATATCAGAAATACTTAACAAAGAGGGTTTCCGAATCAAAGCTGGCAAGAATAAAGATACTCTTATAGCAAAAAAAGGCGACCTACAAAAACTGGGATACATATTTACACATCTGGCCATCATTATAATTAGTATTGGTGGTATCTTAGATGGAAATCTATACTTCAAGCTTCAGGAATCTTTTGGGTTCAAAAAAATTGAATCAAGAAATCTCAAGTTTAGTGAGGTTCCAGGTGAGAGCCAGTTAGATATCAATAATTTTTCCTACCGTGCAACATTACTATTAAATGAGCAAGAAAAAAATGATAAGGCCCTCTTAAGGGTAAAAGATGGCTATCTTGTCCAACATCTTCCTTTTGAAATTAAATTGGATAAGTTTCATATTGAGCACTACTCCACTGGCCAACCAAAAGCTTTTTTGAGTGATATTAAAATTCGTAAAGATGGGCAGGAGTTCACAGAAACCATTTCTGTTAATAAACCGTTTACTATGGATGGCATAACGATTTATCAATCTGACTTTCAAGATGGTGGCTCTAAACTGGATTTAACGCTGATGGATCTATTTAATCGCTTCCAACCCATGAGCTTATCCTCTGAAGTGTATAAACAAAATTCATTTAATTCCGATCAGAAAGAATATGTTTTTGAGTTTGATGATTTTAGAGAATTTAATATTTTTCAGATCGAAAAAGACGGCAAATTAAAAACACAGAATATAGGTCCGAGTGTAGTGTATAAATTTAGAAACTCTTCCGGCCAAGCTGTGGAGTATCAAACATATCAAAACCCGATTCCTGAAAATGAAAAATTCTTTTTTATGAGCGGGGTGCGAGAAGATTTACAAAGTGAACTTAAGTTTTTACGTATCCCTGCAGACAATAATCTTTCGCTTCAGGGCTATCAAATATTTTTAAAAAATATTCGATCAGAAGAATTATTACTAAAAAATATAAACAAACTCGCTGATCAAGCAAGCTCACTCAGCAGTGTTGAGGCAAAAGATAATTTTAAAAAAAATACCCAAGATATATTTAATGTCTATCTGAAAAGTGGGTATTCTGGTCTTGCAAACATGATTGAAGATTCAGTTGCAGTTGAAAATCAAGAGTCAGTTGCTGACTCTTATATTAAAATCATTTACTTTCTTGCCGAGTCGATGAATCAAGAACTAATCACCAATAACACAGTGGAAAATGATTTTTTCCAAGACGCTTTAAATGCTTATAGCGACAGTTTTTTCTATGGCGACAGTCCATTCCTCATTTTGAATGAATATCAAAAAATTTATGCCAGTGGAATGCAATTAACCAAAGATCCAGGGAAAATATGGGTGTATATTGGATCTTTATTTCTAGTGATTGGAATTTTTTGTATGATTTATGTCCAAGAAATTCGTTTGTGGCTGATAAAAAAATCACCGAGGAAGTTTGCTGTAGCCATGGCTTCTAATCGGGAACACATCGACTTTGATAATTATTGCAAGCAGTTGACGGAAAAATTTAAGGTTAAGGAATAGAAATGATCCTAAATATACTATTTATTTTATCTATTTTGTTTTCAGGAATTTATAGCTTTATAAATTTCAGAGAATTTATGGATGTGTATGAGATAGCAATTCTTGTTTTCTCAGTGCCAGTTTTTATTTGGCTTGGTTATTTCTGGAGTTCTTTTAGAAAATTATTTCTAGCGACATTCGTTCTTACTATTCTTTCTGTATTCATCTTTCAAAATGATCTCCAAATGCAGGAGACAAACTTTTTCTTGAAATATTTTTTGTCTAGCCAATCGTTGATCATGTGGATGACATTTTTTTTCCCGTTGAGTCTCGCATCCTATTTATATTCATCATTTAAATTAAATCAATTTAGTGCAAACTTAGGGTCTAATTTTTCATGGATAGCTCTAACAGCAGGCTTTACTGGCCTGATGGTAAGATGGTATGAGTCCTATCTAATTAGTTTGGATGTAGGGCATATTCCAATTAGTAACCTATACGAGGTTTTTGTTTTATTCTGTTTAATCACTGGGGCAATGTATCTCTATTATGAGCAAAAGTCACAAACTAAAAAGTTAGGCAGCTTTGTCTTAATCATCATTAATGCAGCTGTTGCCTTCATCCTTTGGTATACCTTTGCTAAAAATGCAGACGCGATTCAGCCTCTTGTGCCTGCACTGCAGTCTTATTGGATGAAAATTCATGTCCCATCCAATTTCATTGGCTATGGAGCTTTTTCAATTTCCGCAATGATAGCGTTAGCCTATTTGTTAAGAAACCAGTCTGTAATAAAAAATATTTTACCAAGTGACTATGTGATGGAAGACTTAATGTACAAATCGATCGCCATTGGGTTTATCTTTTTTACGATTGCAACTATTTTAGGAGCCATATGGGCGGCGGAAGCGTGGGGCGGTTATTGGTCTTGGGACCCTAAAGAAACATGGGCACTTATTGTTTGGCTTAACTATGCCGCATGGCTTCACCTGAGATTGGTAAAAGGTCTCCGTGGGGACATATTAGCATGGTGGTCTGTGATCGGACTGCTCATAACAACGTTTGCTTTCATTGGGGTCAATCTCTTCCTGTCAGGACTTCATTCATACGGTGAGCTTTAGGCCCATAAGTTTTCAACTTTAAAATCATGTAAAATATCCTTACTATGCAAAAGGATTTAATCGTCTCAATTAAAGATCTCGCTTTCGGGTATGCCGAAAGACAAATCCATAAGAAAATTAATATGAACTTCCATCGTGGCAAAGTTGTTGCCATTATGGGTGGAAGTGGCTGTGGTAAAACTACAATATTGAGGTTAATTGGAGGTCAAATCAAACCATCATCAGGATATGTTGAAGTAGATGGACAGATAGTTCATAAACAAGGTCGAAAAGGCATTTATGAGCTGAGACGAAAAATGGGAATGTTATTCCAACACGGAGCCCTTTTTAGTGACCTAAGTGTTTTTGAAAATGTAGCGTTTCCGATTAGGGAGCACACAAACTTAAGTGAAGAGATTATTAAAGATTTGGTCCTGATGAAGCTGAATGCGGTTGGGCTTCGCGGAGCAAATCAATTGATGCCGACAGAACTTTCTGGAGGTATGGCGAGAAGGGTTGCTCTTGCCAGAGCTGTTGCATTAGACCCGGATATCATTATGTATGACGAGCCCTTTGCTGGACTTGATCCTATATCGATGGGCGTTATCTGCGATTTAATTAGAACTTTGAATGATGCCTTGGGAGCTACGTCGATTATTGTGACTCATGATGTCACTGAGACTTTTGCATTTGCCGATTATATTTATTTTATTGCTGATGGAATTGTTGCCGCTGAAGGATCGCCAAGTGATCTTAAAAAATCTCAACTTCCTTTTGTAAAACAATTTGTCCATTCGCAAAAAGATGGCCCAGTCCCATTTCATTATCAAGCCAATGACTATTCACAGGATCTAAGGTTATAAGATGTTAGATTTTTTTGAAAAAATTGGTGGCACCATTAGATCGAAAATAACGCGATTAGGCGCAGCGACTCGATTATTTTTTAGCATTATCAGTTATTCATCTGACAGTTTTAAAAGATTTAATCTCACAATTAGAGAAATTTATTTCACCGGTGTTTTATCCTTGGTCATTATTGTCGTGTCCGCATTTTTTGTTGGCATGGTATTGGGCCTTCAAGGGTATTACACATTACAAAAATATGGATCCTCTGAGGCCATTGGAGTTTTGGTGGCTTTAGCGCTTGTGAGAGAATTAGGCCCTGTGGTGACTGCCTTACTTTTTGCTGGCCGCGCTGGAACTGCGATTACTGCCGAGATTGGATTAATGAAGGCGACTGAGCAATTATCGGCAATGGAGATGATGGCCGTTAGTCCGGTGGCTAGAATTGTGGCGCCGCGTTTTTGGGCAGGTATTATTACGATGCCACTACTAGCATCAATTTTTTCGATGGTGGGTGTTTTAGGTGGATATGTTGTTGCGGTCCCACTGATTGGCGTGGATGAGGGAGCATTTTGGTCCCAAATGCAAGCTAATGTCGACTTTAATTATGATATTGTGAACGGATTTATTAAGAGCGTGGTTTTTGGAATTGCTTGTACCATTATTGCTCTCTTTGAAGGTTATGACGCACCACCCACTGCTGAAGGCGTGAGTCGTGCAACAACCAGAACCGTTGTGACATCATCATTAGCCGTTCTTGGATTGGATTTTGTGTTAACTTCATTTATGCTAACAGTATAGGTTGGGAGATTTTTATGGATAGAATTAAGTTAGATGCATGGGTCGGAATATTTGTTGCACTTGGGCTTATTGCCTTAATGGGCCTGGCAATGAAAGTTGGTAACTTAACATCTAATGACATTAAGACCACATACTATGTCACAGCAAATTTTGAAAACATTGGAGGATTAAAGCCAAGAGCACCAGTTAAATCTGCTGGGGTAGTGGTCGGTCGAGTGGATTCAATTGTGTTTGATACAAAAATTTATGAGGCGATTGTTACCATGAGTATTGATGAGAGGTATGTTTTTCCAAAGGATACGTTTGCTAATATTTATACTGCAGGCCTTTTGGGGGAGCAGTACATAGGGCTTGAAGCAGGGGGTGATCCAGATAATCTAGAGGCTAATGACAAAATTACCCAAACTCAAGACGCCGTTGTTCTGGAAAAGCTCATCAGCCAGTTCTTGTATAATCAGGCATCTAAGGAGGAAGATTAAATGAGGTTGTTTAAATTACTTATTTTAGGTTTTTTTGTCTCAATTTCATCCTTTTCAATTGCAGCTGATGGCCCTTTAGAATTAGTTCATAAAACAGCGGATGACGTTTTGACTGTTTTAAAAGCAGATGACTCGATACAACAAGATAAAGAAAAGATTTATAAATTAGCTGAAGAGAAAATTCTACCGAATTTTGATTTAGACCGAATCTCTATGCTTGTCCTAGGAAAAACATGGAGAAAAATTAATGAGGATCAACAGCAACAATTTAAATCGGAATTTAAAACCATGTTGCTCAGAACGTATGCAGTTGCATTAGGAAAATATAAAGACCAAGAAATTGACTTCAAACCAATGAGAATGGAACCGACTGATAAACAAGCAACTGTCAAAACCCAGATTATTCAAGATGGAGCACAACCCATCTCTGTGGATTACACCTTGGCTAAGAAGGATGATGAATGGAAAGTATTTGATATTGTGATCGAGGGAGTAAGTTTGGTTACTAACTACAGATCTCAGTTTGCTAGTGAAATAAAAAATAATGGAATCGATTCATTAATTACAAAACTAGCTGAAAAAAATAGCAAAGGAGACTAATGGAAATTAGTCAAAACAAATGGGTGTTCACAGGTGACTACACCTTTGCAGAGATTCCTGATCACATTGATCAATTAAATCAAATTTCAATTAGCCAGCCGATCACCTTAGATTTTTCAAAATTAAAAAATATCGACACCTCGCTATTAAGTTTTATTTTTGAAATAAAGAGAAAAGCTAATTTATCAAATCAATCTGTAAAGCTTGATAAAATACCAAAAAATTTACTGAATCTTGCCTCATTATACGGGGTCGAGAATTATCTGAAGTAACTCTTAAAAAAAATAATGAAAAAAGCAATTGTTTTTAAAAACATAAAAAAAACCTATGGTTCTTTTGAAGCCGTAAAGGGGATAAATTTGTCGATCGAGCAAGGCGAGTTTTTTGGTCTCCTAGGTCCAAATGGCGCAGGAAAATCAACCCTAATTAATATGTTGGCAGGCATTGTTAAGCCAACATCTGGAACAATAAAGGCAATGGGTTTCGATGTAGAAAAGCAGTATCAAGAATCCAGGCATTCTCTTGGAATTGTTCCTCAAGAATTAGTGTTTGACCCATTTTTTAATGTACGTGAAATGTTGAGATTTCAAGCTGGATATTTTGGTAAAGGTAAAGAGAATTATGATTGGATTGATGAGGTCCTGGAAAAATTAGACCTTCAAGACAAAGCTTCGACAAATATGAGAAAGTTGTCAGGCGGAATGAAAAGAAGAGCCCTGATTGCTCAAGCTTTAGCTCATCGTCCCCCAATTATTGTTTTAGACGAACCTACTGCGGGTGTGGATGTTGAATTGCGACAAAGACTTTGGGAATTTATGAAGGAATTGAATTCGAAAGGCCACACCATTGTTTTGACAACCCATTATCTCGAGGAAGCTGAAAATTTATGTGGACGAATAGCAATGGTCAATCATGGCAAATTAGTGGCATTAGATAATACAAAAAAATTAATCCGAAATAATTCATCCAAAAATTTAAATATTAAAATTGATAAAAAAGATAAAGGAAAAATCTTAAAAACCCTAAAAGGGTTTGATGTATTAATCGAGGATGAAATGCTCACTATTACATTAGAAAAAATAGCTGAATTAAATAGCATAATTACGCTATTGAAAAAGAATAAAGTCAATTTCTTTGATATACAAACTACTGAGCCTGACTTAGAAAAGGTATTTTTACAAATTACAAAAAATGATTAACTGGAAAATACAATTAAAAGGCACATGGACTCTTTTAAAAAAAGAGTTGTTGAGATTTTGGCGAGTTATCTTTCAAACAGTTGCTGCTCCAGTCATAACTGGAATCTTATATTTGCTGATTTTTTCTCATGTTCTTGATAGCAGGACAGAGGTATATGAAGGAGTTCCATACAGCGCTTTTTTGATTCCAGGTTTAATCATGATGTCATTATTGCAAAATGCATTTGCAAATAGTTCTTCAAGCCTAGTGCAGTCAAAAGTAATGGGAAATATTGTATTCATTCTTTTAACCCCATTAACTTACATCCAATTTTTCATTGCCTTCTTGATTGCGTCAATCGTTAGAGGATTATTTGTTGGCTTTGCGATTTATTTACTAGCGATAATTTACATTGATTTACCACTAATGCATCCATGGTTTATTGTTTCATTTTCAATTTTAGGTGGGGCATTGCTTGGGACATTTGGTATTTTGGCTGGGATTTGGGCTGACAGATTCGATCAAATGGCAGCCTTTCAGAATTTTGTAATTATGCCATTATCGTTTTTATCAGGTGTTTTTTACTCGATCCATTCACTGCCCCCAGTATGGCAAAGCATATCTAAATTTAATCCATTTTTCTATATGATTGATGGTTTTCGCTATGGATTTTTTGGCCAATCCGACATCTCACCATATATAAGTATGGGGATAGTGCTTACTTTTTTTATCATACTGGCCAGTTTATCAATCCGTCTTTTAAAAACAGGATATAAATTAAGAGGATAGTCATGCATAAAGATGAAATAAAAAAAGTAATTGAAAAAGGTATTGATTGTCACCATATAGATGTTATGGGTGATGATGGAGCTCATTTTGAAGCACTAATTATTAGCAATGAGTTTTTAAATTTAAACCGGGTGCAGAGACATCAGTTGGTATATCAATCTCTCGGAGATTTAATGAACGAAAAGATACACGCGTTATCACTAAAACTGTACGATCTTTCTGAATGGGATCAAATTAAAGGAGAATAAGCAAATGAGTGCTCAAGAAAAAATAAAAAGCATGATTGATGAAAACAAAGTGATGTTGTTTATGAAAGGGGATCGAAAGTTTCCCCAGTGTGGTTTTTCAGGAATGGCTTGTCAGATTCTTGATCATGTTGGTGTGGAGTATACGACCAATAATGTCTTGGATGACAATGAAATTAGGGAGGGCATAAAGGTGTTCTCTAACTGGCCAACCATACCTCAACTTTATTTTAATGGAGAGTTTATCGGCGGCGCGGACATTATGAGAGAAATGTTTGAATCTGGTGAGTTGAAACAGCTGTTGGAACAAGTTGGATAAGTTAAAAATAAAGGGAGGCTTTCCACTCTATGGTGAGGTAGAAAT
>CAJWVO010000017.1 GCA_913048465.1 uncultured Nitrosomonadales bacterium | reverse complement strand
ATTTGTCATAATTTTGTCATATTCAACATCTACTATTTAAATTAAGAAATTTAATTATTTTTTAATTTTAGGAGATTAATGTGAATAATAAAATTATGACAGGCGCAATATCTCTTGCTTTGCTGTCAATGACTAATTTATCCTACGCGGATACAACACAAGACCTAGTAAATGCTCTTGTTACTAAAGGAGTATTAACCGAGGAAGAAGGAGCTCTTCTATCTAAAGGGCATGACAAGAAAAAAGCTAATACGCCGATTGTGAATAATAAGGGTGGAAAATTTAGCATTCAAAGCGCTGATGGAAAAAATGAGATTGCGTTAACCGGACGCATGCATTTTGATTATCGGGCGACCGATGTAGATGATGATGCATTAGATAATTCAGATACCGATGATTACGATGTTGACAGTAAATCTATGAGTGATGAATTCGAAATGAGAAGAGCACGAATTGGATTGAAAGGTAAACTGGACGGTGTTTGGAAATACGATGTTGTATTAAACGGTGTTGGAAAGTCTTCCAACGTTTTAGATACTGCTTCATTAACTTTTGCTGCAATGAAACCGTTTCAAATTCAGTTTGGACGCTTTAAACAAGCTTTCAATTTAGAAGGTCTGACAAGTTCAAACGATATCGACTTTAACGAAAGATCATTTATCAATCAAATTTCACCTCATAAAAAGCTTGGTATAGCCATTAAAGGAGAGCCAACAAAAGGCATGACCTATATGCTGACAAAATACCAAGAGGGATGGGTTACCAATGACGTTGAAAATGAGAACAATTATTCCGGTCGTCTAACCTACGATTTTGCAAGTGCAAATAAAATTAAAGACTCCATTTTCCATGTAGGTATTTCGGGCTTTACTGAGGATTATTCGGCTACACCAAAATCTTCAAGTAATGGTGGAACCAGTACTCATGCTAAATTCTTGAAATTCAAGAGTGCAGGTCGCGGTTTCTCACCATTGTTCAGAATGGATCAGGGTGGCGAGACTTTAAGTGCAACAGGGTATAGCGCTAAAGCCAAACAGAATATTCATGTCGAATCGGCCATCCTTGGTTTAGAGGGTATTGTGGCCAAAGGTCCTTTCAAATTACAGGGTGAATATGCTGGTGGTAAATTTGAAAGTAAAGATGAAATTCGTGGAAATGACATGAGTGCAGATATCCAAACTGCCTACTTGTCAGCTAACTACATGTTAACCGGTGAACATTACTCAAAATCATACAAGGGTGGCAAAATGAAGGGTATTAAAGTAGCCAATCCATTTGATTTTGAAACAGGTACTGGAACTGGTGCTTGGGAAATTGGCGCACGTTATGAATATCTTGACATAGATGACATTAAGATTGATAACACCGGTGCTGCTACTAGCTCAAGAGTGGTCGGTGCCCTAGACTGTGGCGTAGCTACAGATGATGATTACACAAACTGTAATAACGGTAAGGGTGGCGCCAATCAATACACGATTGGTTTGAAGTGGATAGCTAATCAAAATGTTTTAGCGAAAGTGTCATACACGTATGCAGATTATGACCATGACATTATCGCAAAAGACTTAAGTAGTAATGAAGCATTTGATTCAGAACAGTTGTTACAAACTCGTATTCAGTGGATGTTTTAATTTGCTTGAATAATTAACAATCTCCTAAATTTAAGAGACCCGCATTATGCGGGTCTTTTTTTTATCTTTTATTTTTAAAATAATTTTTTAAAAGAGCAGAGCATTCTTCCTCAAGGATGCCACCCTCAAATGAGGTATGGTGATTGATAATCTTATTATTGACTAACTGTTGACTTGGGTCGCAACTATGAAATTTTGCATCGTAGGCACCAAAATAAACTTTTTTGACTCTGGCATGAAAAATAGCACCCAAGCACATGATGCAGGGCTCTAAAGTGATATAAAGATTAACCTCTGGGAGACGGTAATTAGATAAAGAATGTGCCGCATCTCGTAACGCCATGATTTCCGCATGACAGGTGGGGTCTGAGTTCTTGATTACCGAATTGCAGCCACGACCTATTATTTCATCATTTAAGGTGACGACCGCACCGATAGGAATTTCATCTAACTTATGAGCCTTATCTGCCTCATCTAAAGCTGCTCGCATAAACTGTGTATGATCGCCCATAAATTTTGAATTAATTTTTTTATTTTTCATCATAATAACTGTTAAACAAATTATGAGGTAAAAAGTGAAGCAATTAGTCTTTCTGTTAGTCTTTATTTCATCATCTATTTTTGCACAGTCGGGCACTTACAAGGTGGACCCTGAACATAGTTTTGCGAATTGGAAGATCCGTCATGTGGTCTCTAAAACATCAGGCACCATTCCGGATATGACCGGAGATATGATGATTAATCTGGATGACATGAGCCAATCAAAGATAAATGTCGAAATGAGTTTATTAAAGATTGATAGCGATCACAAGAAACGTGATAACCACATCCAAGAAAAGAAATTTTTAAATACCTCAGTTTTTCCAACAATCACATTTAATAGCACCAAAATTGTAATGCAAGATGATACAAATGGAGTGGTGACTGGAACATTAGCTATGGGTGGGGTTGAAAAAACACTAGATATCCCATTTAAATTGCTTGGTTTTGGCGATGACCCTTGGGGTGGGTATCGTGTTGGAATGGAAGGAAATATTGATCTCAAAGCTTCTGATTTTGGCTACAGCTGGGGATTGAAAGAAAATAGCTCGTTAGGTGATAAAATTGAGGTCAATTTATTGGTAGAAGGAATTAAGCAATAACATGGAAAAGAAAGCACTCACACAAGCCCCCATTCATGACCTCATCGCTGACCGATGGAGTCCGCGTTCATTTGATCCCGAGTTCATTTTTGGCGATGATGATATACATTCGCTGATGGAAGCAGCTCGCTGGGCACCATCCTGCCGTGGTGAGCAGCCATGGAAATTTGTGTTGTTTAGCAAAAGTGATGCCACCATGTTTAGCCAGGCGTTGAATTGTTTATCAGTATCCAATCAGGACTGGGCAATGGACGCTGCTTTGCTCATTATTACTACCACTAATCGTTATTACCGTCATAACGATCAAGAAAATGGTTATGCACATTATGACTTAGGCGCAGCCTCTGAAAATATTTGTCTTCAAGCGACCTCGATGGGTCTTGCGGCTCATCAGATGGGCGGATTTAGTAAAGATGATGCGAGAGAACTGGCCCAAGTTCCAGAGAATTATGATATTCTCTCGGTTATTGCAATTGGCAGACCTCTAGATCTAGATCAAACACGAGAAGAATTAAAGGAGCGAGAAGGAGCTGCTCGAAACAGATTACCGCTAGAAGAGATATTTAGCGTAAATAAATTTTAATTGAATAATAGGAAAATTCGATGGCAAAAGTATTAGAACTAACAACAAAAAATTTTAAAGATACGATAGAAAAAAATGATTTTGTGATCATTGATTTCTGGGCTCCTTGGTGCGAACCATGTAAAAATTTCACGCCAATTTTTGAAAAGGCTGCTGAAGCAAATAAAGATATCGTTTTTGGCATGGTTGATGTGGAACAGCATCCAGAAATTGGTGAATACTTTGAAGTTGAAAAAATTCCTGGTTTATTGGTCGTTCGTGAGAAAGCAGGAATTCATGCTCAGGTCGGTGAAATTGGCGCTCCAGCTTTTGATGAAATCATAAAGTGGGCAAGAGAGTATGACATGACTGCCGTCCGCGATTATATTGACAAACAAGAGCGTGGTGAATTTAATTAAGTCCTGGATTTAAAGTAACCCATCGGATCCACCGATAATCCTTTTTTTCTGATCTCAAAATGCAAATGTATGTTTCCATCATCGGTCTGACCCATGGTGGAAATGATTTCTCCAGCACTAATTTTTTGACCCTCCGTGACAAGAAGCTCACGGTTATGTCCATACACACTTAAGATATCGTCATCATGCTTAATGATAATGAGTTTACCGTAGCCCTTTAAGTCTTCACCCGCATAAATCACTCGACCTTTAGCAATTGATTTAACTTCTTGACCGAGAGATCCCTCGATTAAGATTCCTTTTAACCCTTCGTCTGGATTAAATGACTTAGCCACATCACCGTCAGTAGGCCACATAAATCGATTAGCTAAAGATTCCGTATTTTTAGCTACAATTTCTTTGGTCTTTTCTACCGATTTTGAATTGTATATTTCTCGGGTGGCTACAGGTTCGTTAATTTCAATCGGCTCACCAATATCCTCTTGAGTTACTGGTTTCCCTTCAGCAATCACCTCGGAGGACTCATCATCAAACCTTGCGATTTCAACATTCTCTGATTTCGTTTCATTGCTTGCTGCCTCAGGATTATTATCATTTCTGAGTAGATCAAAACGAATTTCTTCTCCCTCGCTAATCTTGTATGGTTTTTTAATATTATTAACCGCAGCTACATCTTTATAATCAAATCCACATTTAAGACTCAGGCTGAAAATAGTATCTCCCTTTTTAACTTTGTAGACATCGGGACATTTCTGGATGACGTTTTTACTATTATCCACTGGCACAGTTTCTGGAAACTTTGATGCGCATCCTTGAAAGAGGCTGATTATTAGAGGTAATAAAAATAATTGTATTAATTTCATATTAAATTTTCTTTTAATAAATCCAATTTATTGAAGTTTGTTAGATCAGATATTATAGGAGAAATTGATACTTTTTCATTTTTAATTGCAAAAAAGTCTGTCCCAGGACCACCATCATTTGGTTCACCTGCCGCTCCGACCCAATACATTAGCTTGTTATTTTGATTGGGATGATGGATGATCGGTTCGGCCTTATGCCGCTTACCAAGACGGGTGATTTCTGTTCCTTTCAGTTGATCGTAAGGTAAATCTGGAACGTTAATGTTTAGTAATATCGATTGTTGTAAATTTTTTATTTTAGGAATCAGATTAAGCACCACCTGTCCAGCAGTGGCATAGTATTCTGGATCGTATTGGGACATGGATATCGCTAGTGATGGAATGTCTAACAGATAACCCTCCATGGCTGCCGCCACCGTGCCAGAATAGATCGTATCATCACCCATATTAGGCCCATCATTAATTCCGGATATCACCATGTCGGGTTTAAATTTTAAAAAACCAGACAATGCAATATGCACACAATCGGTTGGTGTGCCATTAATAAAGTAGATATTTTTTTTATGCTCCGTGATAGTGAGAGGATTCTTGAGAGTTAATGAGCTACTAGAAGCACTTTTATTTTCTTCAGGTGCGACAATCACAACTTCTCCGACAGAGGAGAGGGTGTGGGCTAATTCATTTATTCCGGGAGCGAGATACCCATCATCGTTGGAAAGCAAGAATTTCATTTTTTAAAAATCAATATACTGGTAAAGAAAAAAACTACAGTCAGAATAACCTCGGTAATTGCAAATAACTGGCTTGGGATAGTCTCCGACCATGCCCTGACAACACCCTCAATAAAAAATAAGATGATTATAAAGTTTATCCATTCGAGGGTATATAAATTTTTCTTGATCAGTTGCCTCAGTGGTAAAACTAGAATCACTGCCTTAATGACCATCCACGATGATTCGCCTGAAGGAGTATAAAAAAGCTCCCACAGCAGCGTGTTAAATATTAAGGCGACGTATGATAGAAGATTGATCCAAACGATCATGATCGAAGTTTGATGGTTAATTCAGCAAGTCTTTTACCCTGGGCGTAAGCTATTTTTTCTTCCACAGACGTGACTGCCTGATCA
The DNA here is from genome assembly GCA_913048465.1 of uncultured Nitrosomonadales bacterium. Lineage (GTDB taxonomy): Bacteria > Pseudomonadota > Gammaproteobacteria > Burkholderiales > Methylophilaceae > BACL14. Next base: position 12,025 of record CAJWVO010000017.1, on the reverse strand, counting down.
CCCACATGACTCGCGCCGTAGGGCGTGCCGCCATCCTTTGTGGTATTTAATTCTTTGACTGAATATGGAACGCCCATAATCAACATACCAAGATGTTGTAAGGGTATTTGCATACTCAACAAGGTAGCCTCATTACCTCCATGCAGAGAATGCGAAGAGGTGAATACGGTTCCTACTTTTGTTTCAAGGCTACCCTTAAACCAAAGCGGAGTCAGCTCATCAATGAAATTTTTCATTGCTCCTGACATGTTGCCAAAGTGAGTCGGGCTTCCAAGGGCTAGCCCATCACATTCTTCTATTTCAGAGAGTTTGATTTCCGGGGCAAACATATTATTTTTAGGTTTATTGTTGGGGACAGTTCTTAGCTTTGCTTCTGCACCTGTGACGGAATTTACTCCACGAGCAATTTGTTGAGCCAGTTTATGAACCGAACCATCCTGCGAACAATAGAGAACTAATATATCAACCATCTTTTAAGATTTTTTTGCCAGCTTGTTGGCTAATCCAATGTAGTTTTCAGGCCTTAAGTTTATAAGATCTTTTTTTGCCTTTTGTGGAATATCTAAGTTTTGGATGAATGAATGCAATATCTCCTCGTTGATATGTTGGTTGCCACGAGTTAATGCTTTTAATTTCTCGTAAGGCTCAGGAATACCATATCGACGCATCACTGTTTGTATTGGTTCTGCCAGAACCTCCCAGGCATGATTCAGATCATCATCAATAAATTGTTTGTTAATTTCTAATTTATTCAGACCTTTCAGGCATGAATTGATGGCTAAGCCATGATACCCAAAGCCCACTCCGATATTTCTGAGAACTGTTGAGTCGCTCAAATCTCTTTGCCATCTAGAGATTGGTAATTTTTCACTCAAGTGATTCAGGATCGAGTTACTCAAGCCTAAATTTCCTTCAGAATTTTCAAAATCAATCGGGTTGACCTTATGCGGCATAGTCGATGAACCTACCTCATTTTTCTTTAACTTTTGTTTAAAGTAACCCAAAGAAATATAGCCCCATAAGTCACGGTTGAAATCGATCAGAATGGTGTTAATACGAGCTATGGTATTAAAAATTTCTGATAAAAAGTCGTGTGGCTCAATTTGAGTTGTCATCGGATTGTATGTCAGCCCCAAAGATTTAATGAAGTCTTTGGAGTGTTGTTCCCAATTGACTTCAGGATAGGCAACAACATGCGCATTGAAGTTACCGACGGCCCCATTAATTTTTCCTAAATATTCTTGTTTTGCTAGCTGATTAATTTGTCTTTTTAATCTCGCTGCAACGTTTGCAAATTCTTTTCCCATGGTGGTTGGGCTAGCAGATTGACCGTGGGTTCTAGCAAGTATTGCGATGGCTGCATAATGTTTTGCATAGGATTGAATCTTCACATATATTTCACTCAGTCCAGGCAGTGTATTTTCATTCACAGCACGTTTTGTCATTAACGCATATGAGAGATTATTAATATCTTCTGAGGTGCAGGCAAAATGAATAAATTCTAAATATGGAGCAACATCTTTCTGCTTTTTTAAAGTTTTTTTCAGCCAATATTCCACCGCCTTCACATCATGGTTGGTGATAGATTCAATCTGTTTAATTTCAGTAGCGTCTTTTTCAGAAAATTTATCAATAACGGACAGCAGCTTTTTTTGAGCACTCCCATTGAATTTTTTCACCTCTTTGATTTTTGGATTATTACCAAGACTGATCAGCCAATGTATCTCTACTTCAACTCGAGTCTTAATTAACCCAAACTCACTTAAGTGATTGCGTAAAGAATCAATTTGCTTAGCGTATCGTCCATCAAGAGGTGAGATATTCAAAAGAGGTGTGGCCATAATAATTTAGTTAAGTGAAAGTTATTAAAGTCATATTTTACCTTACTTGCTTGGCGATGAGGCATTGTTGATAAAGAAAGTTTTTGGGAAAATAAAATATTTGCTCTAAAATAACGTTTTGAAACGCGAAAACAATAAATTTAATTTATGATTTTAGATACCTACAAAACCCATACCAACGAAAGAAAAAAAGAACAACTCCCTCCATTACCTCTTAACCCTCAGCAAACTGCAGATTTAATTGAATACTTAAAAGATGAGACCCATCAAGGCCTTGATGAAGCTCTCAATCTTCTTTTGCATAAAGTTCCAGCAGGCGTTGATCAAGCGGCTTATATTAAAGCTGGTTTTTTAAATGACATTGCAAATAAGAAAATCACCTCAAGTGTCATATCGCCAGAAAAAGCAATTCAAGTTTTAGGGACGATGTTGGGTGGATATAATGTACAGGCTTTAGTCCCACTATTGGATAGTGAATTTGCTGATGAGGCAGTGAAAGCATTATCAAAAATAACTTTAGTCTTTGATGCATTTCATGATGTGGTAGAAAAACATAATTCGGGAAATAAATCTGCTACAAAATTACTTGAATCTTGGGCCCAGGCAGACTGGTTTACTAGTAAAAAAGAATTACCAAATGAAATTAAACTCACTGTATTCAAAGTGGATGGTGAAACCAATACGGATGATTTATCACCAGCACAAAATGCTTGGTCACGTGCAGACATTCCGTTACATGCTCAATCTATGCTTATTAATAAAATGCTCGAGGGCTTGCAATTAATTGAAGATCTAAAAAAAATAGGTAATCCTTTGGTGTATGTGGGAGATGTGGTTGGTACTGGCTCATCAAGAAAATCTGCAATTAATTCATTGCAGTGGCATATGGGAAATGAAATTCCATTTATCCCCAACAAACACACAGGAGGATATGTGTTTGGAAGTAAGATCGCTCCAATTTTCTTCAATACTGCTGAAGACTCAGGAGCATTGCCAATTGAATGCGATGTTTCGAACTTGAATAATGGTGATGAAATCATTTTAAAAATTAACGACAAAATCATTTGTGATCTATCAGGAAATACGCTTGCCTCATTCGAACATAATCCACCCACAATTCTTGACGAGGTTCGTGCTGGAGGAAGAATTCCTCTCATTATCGGTCGTGGCTTGTCTGATAAATCAGCCGATATCTTAGGTGTTGATAAGCCTACAATTTTTGTCAGCAACATCAGCGAAAATAAGGACACACAACATAGTTATACTCTGGCACAAAAGATGGTGGGCAGAGCATGCGGTGTGGAGGGAGTCTTGCCAGGCACCTACTGTGAACCAAAAATTACATCGGTTGGATCTCAGGATACAACTGGAGCGATGACTCGAGATGAATTAAAAGAGTTGGCTTGTTTAGGTTTTAGTGCTGATCTTGTCATGCAAAGTTTTTGCCATACTGCCGCTTATCCAAAACCAGTGGATATTGATCTGCAACATACACTGCCAGACTTTATCAGTAGTCGGGGAGGTGTGTCTTTAAAAGCAGGTGATGGGGTTATTCATTCTTGGTTAAACCGAATGATTCTTCCTGATACAGTCGGTACTGGTGGGGATTCACATACAAGATTTCCAATCGGTATTTCATTCCCAGCAGGTTCGGGTTTAGTGGCTTTTGCAGCTGCACTAGGTGTCATGCCGCTGGATATGCCTGAGTCAGTTTTGGTGAGATTCAAAGGCACAATGCAGCCAGGGATCACTCTGAGAGATTTAGTCAATGCCATTCCATACCAGGCAATAAAAAATGGTGAATTGACAGTGGCTAAACAAGGTAAGAAAAATATTTTTAATGGCAGAATTTTGGAGATTGAGGGCTTACCCGATCTAAAAGTAGAACAGGCCTTTGAGTTTGCTGATGCGTCGGCTGAACGTTCTGCTAATGGATGCACTGTCAGATTAAATAAAGAACCAATTATTGAGTATCTTGAGTCGAATATTGCATTGATGCAAAACCTAATTGCACAAGGCTATGAAGATCAACGAACCCTTGAGCGAAGAATTCAGAGCATGCAAGATTGGTTGAAAAACCCTGAACTTCTTGAGCCTGATGAAGATGCACAATACGCTTCTATTATTGAGATTGATTTGAATGAAATTACAGAGCCTTTAATTGCCTGTCCAAATGATCCAGATAACATTAAAACTTTATCTGAAATTCAAAACAATAAGATAGATGAAGTTTTCATTGGAAGCTGTATGACCAATATTGGACATTATCGTGCTGCAGGAAAAGTATTAGAAAACCAAGGAGCAATATCGACAAGGTTATGGGTTGCCCCACCTACACGGATGGATGAGGTTCAATTAAGAAAAGAAGGGTACTACTCTGTATTCGGTCAAGCTGGAGCACGAACTGAATTACCAGGATGTAGTCTGTGTATGGGTAATCAAGCCCGTGTTGAAAATGATGCTCATGTCTTTTCGACCAGTACACGAAACTTTGATAATCGAATGGGTAAGGGCGCACAAGTGTATTTAGGCTCAGCAGAACTGGCAGCTGTTTGTGCATTATTGGGAAAAATCCCAACGGTTGAAGAGTATTACCAGATTGTGAAAGAAAAGATCTCACCTATTGAGGATAACATTTATCAATACCTAAATTTCCATTTAATGGATGACTACGCGGGCGATAAAAAAGTTATTGGGATTGCTGCAGCAAGTTAATTGATATTATGCAATTTGATCCTAATTGCAAAAAATGTCCAAGGCTAGCAATTTTTTTAGATAAGGTCAGTCAATCCAATCCGGACTACCATTGTCGTCCAGTAGCACCTTTTGGGGACATGAATCCTCAATTTTTAATTGTTGGACTTGCTCCAGGAATGCATGGAGCTAATAAAACTGGCCGACCCTTTACGGGCGACTATGCTGGTATTCTTCTGTATGAGACTCTTAGTAAATTCGGTTTTTCTTCTTCGCCAGAATCTATCTCTGTAAAAGATGAGCTCCAACTCTATGGTGTTCGCATTACCAACGCAGTGAAATGTTTACCTCCAGAAAACAAGCCCACGACAAGTGAAATCAAACAATGCAACAATTATCTAGCTTCAGAGATCAAGGAAATTAAAAATAAATTAATAATTTTGGCACTTGGAAAAATTGCCCATGAGGCGGTGTTAATCTCTCAACAGTTAACAAAAAATCATTTTAAATTTAGCCATGGTGCAAGACACATAATATCGGATCAGCAAATATTGTATGATAGTTATCACTGCAGTCGTTACAACACGCAGACAAAAAGATTAACAGAATCAATGTTTGAAGAAGTTTTTTTTAAAATTAAAACAGAAATGGAGAACTAAAATGCCTTACATTAACGTCAAGTTAGCTGGATCAATTAATAAAGAACAAAAAGCAGAAATTGCTAAAGAAATAACCGACACAATGTCTAGGATAGCGAATAAGCCTGCATCATATACTTATGTAGTTTTTGATGAGGTTGCCACAGAAGATTGGGCTATTGGAGGAAATTTGCTCGGCTAACGCTGTGGAAGATATAAAAAATTTTATTAAGACATTACCAACACATCCGGGCATCTATCGTATGGTGGATGAAAAAGATAAGGTCATATATGTTGGCAAGGCAAAAAATTTAAAAAAAAGAGTTGCCAGTTATTTTAATAAAAACATTCCTAGTCCTCGAACTAGGTTGATGGTCTCACACATCCAATCGATTCAATACACGGTGACGAACACCGAAGCAGAAGCTTTAATTCTGGAAAATAATCTAATTAAGGAATTGATGCCTCGCTACAATGTTATTTTCAGGGATGATAAATCGTATCCCTATCTAATGATGACATCTCATGCCTTTCCAATGCTCAAGTTTCATCGGGGAGTACAAAAAAAAGGAAATAAATATTTTGGACCGTTTCCAAATTCTAATGCTGTAAGAGAGAGTATCCAATTATTACAAAAAGTTTTTCTTCTAAGAAATTGCGACGATTCAACCTTCAATAATCGGGTTCGACCATGTTTGCAACATCAAATTAAACGATGCACAGCTCCATGCGTAAAGTTGATTGATGAGAAATCCTATGCTGAGGATTGTCGTCAAGCCGAACTGTTTCTTCTGGGAAAAGATAATGAAGTGGTTGAACAAATGACGGAACATATGAACATCGCAGCGGAAAATGAGGAATACGAAAGAGCAGCCGTTTTCCGTGACCGAATTCAAAGTCTGAGACAGGTCAGGTTAAAACAATTTGTCAGTGATTTTAGTGAAAATGATGCTGATATTATTGCCTTGGCAGAGGATTCAGGAATGGTGTGTATTAATTTAGTCATGATCCGCGGCGGAAGACATTTGGGCGACAAGACCTTTTTCCCAAAAAATGCGAGTGACTCTGAAAGTAATTTTACTGAGATTTTTTTATGTCAGCATTATGATGAACAGATGCCACCACCGGTAATTGTCACTGAAGGAACTTTTGACAAAAATCTAGTGAACTCCTTCTTTGACCTTAAATTTCCTAATAAAAAAATCAAAATTATTTCGAAAGCAACGGGTGACAAAAGAATGTGGTTAAAGATGGCAAAAAGAAACGCCATGATTAATGTTAGACAAAAAAACCTGCTTGAGTCAGGCAAGGCCGACAAAATTGAGTCTCTAAGAAAGCTCCTCAATATGCCAGATTTAAATCGCATCGAATGTTTTGATATCAGTCACACCATGGGTAAGCAAACGATTGCTTCATGCGTAGTTTATGACGATTTAGGGATGCAAAATAAGGAGTATAGAAGATTTAATATTAATGATATAACCCCAGGCGATGATTACGCTGCGATGTATCAAGTGCTAGAGAGGCGAGTCAAAAGAGTCATAAATGAGGAGCAGACAAAACCTGACATGATGTTGATCGATGGCGGCAAAGGTCAATTAAAAATGGCTCTTGAAGTTTTCGATAAATATAATGTTGTAGGTATTCGCCTTGTTTCAATAGCAAAAGGTGAAGGACGAAAGTCAGGACTGGAGTCATTAATTCTTGATGATGGGGAGATTCTCAACGATATCCCAAAAAATAACATCGGCTTTCACTTAGTGCAACATATTAGGGATGAAGCACATCGTTTTGCAATTACTGGACATAGACAAAAAAGAGCTAAAACAAATCTCTCGTCATCTCTCGAGGATATTGAGGGCATAGGACCAAAAAAAAGAAAAGCTCTGCTTGTGTATTTTGGTGGTCTTGATGGTATCAGAAATGCCTCTGTTGAGGAGTTATCTCAGGTCACAGGCATCGATCAAAAGCTTGCTGAGATTGTTTATAACTTTTATCATTAGAGTATGAATCTCCCAAATTACATTTCATTATTTAGAATCATTCTGATTCCTTTTTTAATTCTTATCTTTTATCTTCCTCACTCTGTTATTGGTAATTTTGACAAAAATTTAATTGCTACCGGCCTATTCATCCTTGCTGGAATAAGTGACTGGCTGGATGGATTCTTAGCAAGAAAGTTACAGCTAGAATCGAAGTTCGGTGCCTTTATTGATCCAGTTGCAGATAAATTAATAGTGATCACATCATTAGTGTTATTGGTTGAGTTGGATCGGATCAGTGCATTAATTGCGATTATCATCATAGGTAGGGAGGTTGCTGTTAGTGCTTTAAGAGAATGGATGGCTGGTATTGGTAGTGCTGGGAGTGTTGCTGTTGCCTTTGTTGGTAAATTAAAAACAACTATTCAGTTTATTGCGATAACTCTATTGTTGTATTTTGAGGATATTTATCTTATTCCAACTCGACTGCTTGGTGAAATAGCAATTAATCTTGCAGCAATTCTTACCATTATTTCCATGTTGTATTATCTGAAAAAAGTATTTGTCAGGAATTAAACTAAATCATTTCTTTGCTGAGATTGACATCACTTAAAAAAAAGCTAAAATACTGCTTCTGTTTGCGTGAATAGCTCAGCTGGTAGAGCGCAACCTTGCCAAGGTTGAGGTCGCGAGTTCGAACCTCGTTTCACGCTCCAAATTTTTTTACAAAGGGGAGACAATACTCCCCTTTTATATTTTGGCGCGTTAGCAAAGTGGTTATGCAGAGGCCTGCAAAGCCTTAGACGCCGGTTCGATTCCGGCACGCGCCTCCATTCTTTTTTACAAAGGATGATGATAGAATACGTTTCGTTGCCCGGGTGGTGAAATTGGTAGACACAAGAGACTTAAAATCTCTCGATCTTACGATCGTGCCGGTTCGATTCCGGCCCCGGGCACCACTTTTAATCTTTGGATGTCATGAGCGAAAAAGAATTAAAAAAAATTAATCAAAATTTACAAGCAATTTTAAAAACTCTAAAAACAGTTTTTGCCCTCATTGCTTTTTTTGCATTCTTATATTTTTCATTATTAATTTACTTGTTTGTTAGTGGATAATTGAAAAGCTTTGTTTTAATAAATCAACCCTCTCAAGAAATAATCGATTCTCTTTATCATTGGCGCAATAGATTTCAAATAAAAAAAAATTCTACTGACCTATCCACTATCTACTGTGATTTGCTTATAGATCGTGATGCAGGGGTGTTCCCATCAGGTATTATTAAAGACATTGAAGTTGAAAATCATTGGGTTTATCTTGCCTTACCTGCTAACTTTGAACTTCAGAGAGATTCATTTATTTTTACCGGTTTAAAAAATGCATCCAAAAACCTACTATCAACATATTCTCGATTTATAAAAAATGAACTGGACGAAAACCTTTTTGATTTTCAATACATTGGAAAATTTATGTTTTTGTTATCTAAAAGTAATTTAGATTTTTGTTATAACTCAATTCATGATTTAAAAAGGAATCCCTATTGCATTAATGAGCATAGCTCAATTTCTCATAAAGTTTTTTTTAATAATATCTCAATGCTCACCCATGCATTTTTTCTTAATAATGAAATTAATGAACCATTTAATAACTTAATTTTTTTAAAAGTTGGCCTTTATTCAGATCAAAAAAATAAGATGGCTGTGTTTTCAGATGATGAAGATTTCCCCGGCATAGACTGTACTCATTTAAGTGATAAAGAATTTGAAGATTCAGAAAAGTTTATTATTTTTGGAGCACATTCTAAAGAGCAGGTTGAAACTTATTTGAAAAAAAATATTAACGACATTGAAAAAATAATTTTAGTTGTTGACGACACATCTTATACATTAGATAAAACAAATAGATTTATTAATTTTTTTAACGGGTCAAGAAAAGTCTGGAATGAAATTAGTTAATAAAAAAATTGATAAAAGTATTAAACAACAACTCATCAACACCGGACGTCATCCTGTAGTTTCACAAATCTTGGCCGCTAGAAACATTTCTTCTTCTAAAGATGTTGAATACCCAATTGAACAGCTTCTTTCTCCAAATAAACTTTTAAACTGCCATGAAGCAGCAGGTTTTCTTTCTGATGCCATTCAAAAACAAAAAAAAATTACCATTGTTGGTGATTATGATGCAGATGGAGCCTCAGGGTCATCAGTAGCTATACTCGGATTTAGGCTGCTAGGTATTGAAGTTGATTTTTTAATACCCTCTCGTTTCAAGAATGGTTATGGATTGTCTAGCGAGATTGTTGACATGGCAAGTACACAAGAGACAGATATAATAATTACTGTCGATAATGGAATTGCCAGCTTTGAGGGTATAAGCCATGCCAATGAACTTGGGATTGATGTAATCGTGACAGACCATCATTTACAAGCAGAAAATTTACCCGATGCTAAATTTATCATTAACCCTAATCAAAAAAATTGTAGCTTTCCAAGTAAAAATTTATGTGGGGCAGGAGTAGTTTTTTATTTATTGATTGCTATAAGAAAAAAGCTACGTGATCAGGGCTATTTTGATAATTTAAATTTAGAAGAACCAAACCTTTTACAACTTCTTGATTTGGTTGCTTTGGCCACCATTGCTGATATGGTGAAAATGGATTTTAACAATCGTTTGCTTGTCCATCATGGGTTAAGAGTGATTCGATCTCAACAATGTAATTTAGGTTTAAAAAAACTTTTTCAACTGACTAATAAATCTCATTTAATCGCATCAACGAGTGACCTTAGTTTTGTGATTGCACCAAAAATAAATGCTGCAGGAAGAATGGATGACATGAGTCTTGGCGTCGCTTGCCTTACCGCTACAAATGAATATGAGGCGCATGATTATGCTAGGCAGTTAATTGAGTTTAATTTTCAACGAAAAAAAACCGAAGCTGACATGCAGGAAGATGCGCAAGAAATTATGCTTGGATTTAATGATAATAACAAAACAATTTGTTTGTTTAATGAAAAATGGCATCAAGGCGTAATAGGTATTCTCGCATCACGACTTAAGGAAAATTTCTATCGTCCAGTTATTATTTTTGCTCAAGATGAATCAGGATATCTCAAAGGATCTGCACGTTCAATTGAGGGATTTCATGTTAGGGATGCGATTGATCTTGTGGCAAAAAAAAATCCCGAAGTAGTTGTTACTTTTGGAGGTCACGCAATGGCCGCCGGCTTGACCATCAAAAAAGATCGTTTCGATAGTTTTGTACAATCTTTTGAGGAAGTTGCTGAATCTATTTTAAAGCCTGAGGACTTAAGTGAAATTATTGAGGTGGATGATAGTATTTTGCAAGACAATATTAACGTTCATATTATTGATGAAATTAATCAGTTGGAGTGGGGAAATGGTTTTCAAAGACCATTATTTACAGACACATTTGATTGTGTTGATCAAGAGGTAATCAAAGGCCTTCACACTAGATTAAATTTAACTAAACATAATCAAACATTTGAGGGTATCTTTTTTAACTATCAAGAATCGATCCCAGATAGAGTAAAATGCTTGTATACAGTTGAAACTAACAAGTTCAATAATACAAATAAATTAACTTTAAATATAAAAAAAATTATCCATGAGTAAAAAAATTATTATTGCAAATTTAAAAATGTATGGTTCCTCCTCATTTTATGAAGACTTGTTTGCACAAGTGAAATCTGCTCACCAACAATTAGCAGCAAATGATGTTGAGATTGTCATGTGTATTCCATATCCATACCTTTTTTTAGCAGAAAAAATTTTTGCAAATAGTGGAATTTCGTGGGGTTCACAAAATGTTGCTAAAGATATTGAAGGCCCATTTACTGGCGAGGTGAGTGTAACAATGCTGACAGATTTTTCCTCACAGTATGCCATTATTGGTCACTCAGAAAGAAATACAGCTTACTGTGAATCAGATTTAAATATTGCAGAGAAATTTAAGAGATTAAAAGACCACCATGTCAGACCAATTCTATGTGTTGGTGAAACTCTGATTGAGAGGGAAGCCGGTATGGAAAAAAAAGTGGTCCAAGCGCAGCTGGAGACAATCTTAAGCAATGGGCCAGAAATATTTATGGATTCTGTTGTAGCTTATGAGCCGATATGGGCAATTGGAAGCGATATGGCGGCATCACCTGAGCAGGCTCAAAATATGTGTTCTTTTATTAAAGATTATATTCACTCTGAAGTGCTCACTAACGGTAATGATGATCAGAAAAAAATACCTCTAAAAGTAGTATATGGAGGCAGCGTAAATGAGAAAAATACGTTACAATTATTGTCTTTAGATGAGGTGGATGGAGCACTAATAGGCAGGTGCTCATTAAGTGCTGATAAATTTATTCAGATCTATAACTTGGCTCATCAAATTTAAACTTTTTTAAATAAATTTTATGGAAACAATATTAATTATCTTGCACTTATTAGCAAGTATCGGTGTTATTGGTTTGGTTTTACTGCAAAATGGCAAAGGTGCAGATGCTGGATCAGCCTTTGGCGGTGGTAACTCAAGTGGTTCTTTTGGGATCCAAGGCTCATCAAACTTTATGACTAAAGCGACAGCTTTTTGCGTAACTCTGTTTTTTATCACCAGTATTAGTCTTGCTCTTGTCGCAAGCAATAAGCACGGTGATAGAAGTGTTGTAGATGCATCTTCTATAGATACATTTGATACTTTAGACGATGGAAACTCTTTTGATGATGTTCAGTCAGAAGACTTGAGCGAGGAGCTCTCAGACATCCCTGATTAGTTTTTGCCGTCGTGGTGGAATTGGTAGACACGCTATCTTGAGGGGGTAGTGACGAAAGTCGTGAGAGTTCGAGTCTCTCCGACGGCACCAT
>CAJWVO010000016.1 GCA_913048465.1 uncultured Nitrosomonadales bacterium | reverse complement strand
TTATAAAAGCAACATCTTTGAGTTATTAGAAAATAAATTTAATAGCAATCCTAATCTATTCACAAATGATATTTATCAAAAACTCGAAGAAGTACTTAACTTAATCAATCGAGGAAATTAAATGAGTAAGAGCGATAAAAATTTTTTAATATGGCTACTAAAAAATATCTCCATAACTCACAGCGAGTGGAAAGATGAAATTGAAGCTATGTTAAAAAAAATAAATTAAGGAGAAGTAGGTGAGTGGATTTGATTTGGATTTATTTTTAAAAAATATTTCACATGCTAGCAATTTAGATAACTCCGAAGTGATGATAGTATGGTCTATCAGGCATTGGATTAATGCTCCAAAAAATGGAGAAAATCCCAGAGAATTGTTTAGGCTATCCTGTGAACAGCAAGGCGTTAAAGATTTTTCTTTGCTACTAGATGAAATCTCATATTGTTTTAAAAAAGCAACGACGGACAAAAGCTTCATTGGAGGTGAATTTTGTAATCATTTACATCTTGGTGAGCTATTAATTCTTCAATCATTATTTCATATTCAAAATAATAATTTAAATAAAGCCAGCACGGTGTTTGAGAGAATTTTTCCAATAATTTGGGCAAAAAGAATATTCAAAATATTATGTACAGTCTCTCACTTTATGGAAATGGCTGATTTAAGACTCCCTTACAGAAAAGAATATACTTCTGAAAAATTTCACTAAAAAACTTTGAATGATTAAAAAATAAAATGAATAAAAGACAAAAACCTAAAAATAAAATCTCTAGACAAATTGGAGAAAATGTATGGGGGCAAGAAAAATGCCCAACTAATTCAAGAAATTATGGACCAGGGCAACATGGACCAACGAAAAGAAAGCAACGCAGAAGTGATTATGGTGAACAATTACTAGAAAAACAAAAGTTAAAAAAGTATTACGGCAATATTACCGAAAAACAGTTTGCAAATATCTTCAAAAAAGCATCAAAACAGCGAGGGGATACAGGTAAAAATTTACTTATTTTATTAGAATCTAGACTTGATGCAATTATTTACCGCCTTGGTTTTGCACCAACGGTTTTTGCAGCAAGGCAAATAGTAAACCATAAGCATATTTTGGTGAATGGTACTTATGTAAACATTCCCTCTTATCAATGCTCTATTGGCGACATCATAGCTGTTAAAGAAAAAAGTCAAAAAATACCATTAATAATTGATTCTATTGAAAAAATTGAAGTCCCTCCATATCTAAATGTTGATAAGAAAAATTTTCATGGAACATACATTCGCCACCCAGATGAAGATGAAATTCCGTATGGCGTAATTATGAATACAAATGCAATCATTGAATTCTACAGTAGGTAATTATTTAATAAGTTCGAATTGATATTGGCACATATTTACTTAATATGGTTACTTAAAAATATTTCAAGAAAACCTAAAAAAGTAAGCACACTTTTATTAATGGTCAGGAATTTTTAGTTGATGATAATTTTAGTGCGACTTTATGCAATGCAGGTGCAATTAAAAGAATACAAATAAACACAACAATCCAAGAAATTTTCATCGCATTTATATAAGAATCCAACATCATTTCTAATGGAATCTCTTTATAAAACATTTGCGCGAGAGTAACCATTGAAGCGGTGGCAAAAGACATTAAGAAAGCAAATATTAATTTTGACAACATTGTCTTAAAATTCTAATAGATATACCCGAAATACTACCAAATATTATATCGCTTTATACTAAAGTGCAGTATGGTTTGATGAATTTAAAGTGAGTTTACATAATATTTAATCAGGTGAATAATGACCATATGAAAAAACTATTACCCCTATTGTTAATTATTAATCCAGTGATGGCAGATGACTCTAAATCAGAATTTTATGAACCTAGTGAATTAAATACTTATCAAGGAAAGCTTTTTTATGACGCAAGTAAAGAAGATTATCCAACTGATAGAATGATAAAACTTTGTAAAGACTATACAGGGTTAGATACCGCTCAAATAAAATGTAAAGAACAAGACCAAACCTCATTGGTAATATGTGAATATAAGTGCAGTTTACATTGGCTAACAAAGAAGAAAGATAAAATAAAGTGATTAAGTTAGCAATCGAAATCTTTTGGTCTTCAGTAGTGGGTTTAGTTTTGGCCTCCATCAATATATTTGACGGCTCTGTTTTTAGAATAGGAAAGTTATTTGATGCGCTCATTTTTGGAAAATATTACAATGACGGCAGAATAGAGTTTTTGTTTGGTTTGATGATTACTTTTTTGGTGATTCAAACAGTTAAGTATTACAAGAAAATAAAATAAGATATTGAGAATGAAAACTTGTCCACAATGTAAATCCAATATGATTATTAAGATTGCTTATGATAATCCAGAGGAAATAGAGCCAACTAAGCCTGAATTTAAATGTAAATCATGTGGATATGAATTTGGTGGCTTAAAAAAATACTTAAATGATGAATTTATTAATGACGACCTGTAGTTAATTTATGAGTAAAGACAAAGATAAAGATTCTTGCTTAAGTCCGATGAATTAACTACTTCCATACACAGTGCATATGATGGAAACTATGTGGGCCTACCCTGATGATAAACAAAAGAAAATTATAAAATTACAAGATGAAAAAATGGGCCGCCTCCTTAAGAGGAAGCTGAAGGACGATTACAACTTAAAATAAATTACTTACAGCAACATTTTTCTTTACAGCAGCTGCAACCATTTTCTTTACAAGTATGTTGATCCTTGCATTTGCAACTACAATTACAGCATCTTTCGTGTTTCATAAGAACCTCCAATTAAAATATATAAAAGTAAAAAACTAACAAGACTTATTATGTATTATTCTTTTTCAGAATTATTTTTTTCATATTCTTTCAGCTTTTCTTGGTACTCTTCTTCAGAAAGATTATGCCAGCCAATGCATTCACCCGTTGGACTTCTTCCGCATCCACATTCCATAATAATTTCCAGTCATTTACTTAAAGTATACACCCTTATAAATGGTTAAACTACAAATTGTGCTATTCCATCCTTAAAAGAAAAATCAATGTCACGATTTTCAGTAAATGTAATAAACACATTAGCAGGTTTTACTCCAACAGCTGAATGCAAATCTGCTACACACTTTTTATAAAATGCCTGTTTTGCTTTATCAGGACGTCCCGCTCGCATTACAAGATGCATCATAATTCTATCCTCAGTACGACCTTGGTATTGAAGAGAATGTGATGGTAATTCGTGAACCACTTGATAACGGTCATCATCAGGGAAGTTCATGGTTTCAATCACTGCATCATTGATGGCATCAGTTACTTTTTCCATATATTCTTTACCTTTCCCTTCAAGAATATTAATGGTTACAAAGGGCATTTTTATTCTCCATTCGTTTTATTGATAATTAATTAGTTAGAAAATATTATACATAATGAACTGTTCATCAATTCTCCCGTCATTATTTTTATAATTTATTTAGAGATAAGACTATGGAATGGTTTGCATCAGGTTACGTAACAAATGGAATCTTGCTAACTTGGTTTATTATGTGGGCATTTTGCCCATGCTATACCAAGCTCTATGATTACTACAAAAATAAATAACCCCTAAATATTTATGAAGTTTATTTATAGATTCTTTAGATTTTCGCTATATTTTGTAATCATTATTATCCATTCGCCTTCAATGGCAGCGAGCGATGTGATGGAACAAATGTATCCAAAAAATAGCTCATCCTCAGCAACTTATGTATGTACTCCTGAGGTATCTTCTGGGGTGAAGTTTGATGAATCATCTAATACATTTAGCAGTACTGAATTTGCAGCAGATTCAAAATATATCATTTCAAAATATAGCCATTGGGTTATCAAAAACTTTGGACAGAACGTTGATTTAACTTCTGGTCAAGGTTGCGACGACAGTGTTATGAGTGAATCTGGATTTCACAGACTATCTTGTACAATCATTGGTGGACAAATGTTAGTTGACTTACAGAAAATGAAATTTATTAGAACGAATATGATGGGTTATACAGGTGTAAAAAATTCAGAAGGGCAGTCTAACTTAAATAATCCCTTTGTGGAGGTGGGAGTGTGTTCAAAAGTAATAGGTCAATCGAGTTAATTTAACTTTTGACTACCGATGCCAGAAAATTAGTTTTTTCATTGCTACAGAATTTACTAACACAACCACTGCTGGACCAAGAAATAGAGTCACTAGCATTTCAAACATGGTGTAGTGTTTTAGATAGGTCATTCCAAGAATTTCAGAATCAAACAATTCAAAACTTGCCACACATACAATGATTAGTAATGAGTGAAAAATAGTGATTGCAAATAGAAGATTCATTAATTTTTTGTATTTATTCACAGCGCCCAATCTACTTTCTAAATTTATTGATCATTAATCTGATTAACCAACGGAAAATAAAGCGTCTGAAAATTGTAAATATGATTCTCATCTAGATATTTGTGAGTTAGTTTGTTTTTTTTGTTTCCCAAATAAATTAAATAATACTTTCAGCAAATAAGGTATAACAAAAGCCCCTAAGGTGATGATGATACGCATTATTTTATTTCCAAAATTTAAATGAACAGTAAAGACCAAAGCAGATTGAAACAGTTCAGAATTGATATCCTTGGTTATCCAATCTTATGTTTTAAAACGCATATTCATCCAATCTTTAACAGCTGTGTTGCTCCATAATTGAGTTCCTGTGTGCAAAAGAATGGGTTTTGGGAATAATTCATGTTTAGCTAATAAAAACACTTTTTCTTTTCTTATCTTTAACATTTTTGCAATTTGGGGGGCGGAGAGATATTTTTCTTTCATTTGATTAATGTAACATAAATCAAATTTTATGCACTTATGATTCTTTTATCAATCTTATAAAATTATTTTTAAAAAGGAATTAATATGGAAGATAAGCGGTGTTGCGGTAGTGGAACTTGTATCATTAATACCGAAGGTATTTGTTGGTGTGGACAACAATGGGATGGCGAAAAGATGGTTTCGCCTCATACAGAGGCTAATGACACCAAAGAAAACAACGAGTAAGCTAATCACATTTTGATGGCACAGACACGCCTTTCTTTTCTTCAAACATCTGAATCGTACTGTTATTTAAAACATGTTTACTTATCTGTCTATCGGTATTAAGAAACTTATAACCATCAATACAGACAGTTCTAAATTTAATACTCTTGATTTGCTCTTGTTTAATAACTCTAGCTTCTGGGTATTCTTCAGCAAAACTGATGGATGAAAGTAGAATAGTTGCGATTAAATAAAATCTCATATAACTCTCCAATAAAATAATCTTTCATCTCATGTTAGCTTATAAATAAAAATGATGTGTTTAAAATTACAAAATATTGAGTTTTGATGTGAAACATTACATAAATTCTATTGTCCTCCCAATATATATAATTAATTACAATATCAAGGAGTTATTGAGATGAAAAATTACATTACCAGCATTCTATTTTTTATGGGATTTTTGATAGTCCCGGCATATGCTGATGATAAATCAAAAGCAGCGGATAATGCTAACTTGTATATTATTTCACCCAAAGATGGCGAAACTGTCTCAAGCTCTGTCAAAATAGTTTTTGGTCTAGATGGTATGGGGGTAGCACCAGCTGGAATAAAATTTAACAACACAGGGCATCATCACCTCTTAATAGATGTAGCTGAACTTCCTGATACTAATTCACCAATTCCTAGTGATGACAATCATAGGCATTTTGGTAAAGGTCAAACAGAGACTGTCATTGAATTAGATCAAGGTGAACATACACTGCAATTAATATTAGGTGACCATATGCATATTCCTCACGACCCAGTGGTTATTTCAGAAAAAATAAAGATCAATGTGGAAGACAAAGAAATATCACCTCAGGAAAAAACAAAATGTATTTCCAATGGGTATGGTGGGTGTAAATGAAGATTATTTTATGAGATACCTATTTTTAGCTAGTTTACTTTTTATAAATATTTTTTTTAATCCTGCTATGGCAACTGAAGAACCAGAATTTAAACTTGTCTCGGAAGAGGGTGAGTATCAAATAAGAGAATATGACCCAAAGATAATTGCTCAAGTCGAGGTAGAAGGAGATTTTGAAGAAGCTTCATCCAAGGGATTTAAGTTATTAGCTGATTACATTTTTGGAAATAACCTTTTGGGTGGGGAGAGTAAAAAAATTAGCATGACCACTCCAGTTGAGATGTCTCCATTGGCTGAAAATTTATTAATGACCAGTTCGATTATGGATGACCAGGTTAATAATAAGTGGTTGATTAATTTTGTTATGCCTCAAGAGAATAGTTTAGATACTCTACCTAAACCTAATAACCCTCAAGTTAATATTATCGAAGTTCCTTCAGAAAAATATGCTGTTATTGTATTTTCTGGGCTTGTTCGAGAGTCTAGTTATGCTGAGAAAGCCGAACTCTTATCTAACTATCTTAAAGAGAACAGTTTTAAACAGCAGGGCGCGATTAAGATTGCTCGATATAACCCACCTTGGACCCTACCTTTTTTTAGAAGAAATGAATTGATGGTAAGGATTGATTAGGAATTAATGAAAAAAATTTTATATATACCTTTGAGTTTAATTATAGGACTAATTAGCTTTTTAATATGGATAGAGTCGGATAATCATAATTACGATCATAAAAATGCGTCAAATAGCAATGAAGCCAGGGGTGTTAAAAAAGAAAAACAAGAAGATTTTAAACCTCTTAATCCATCTGAAAATATAATTCCCCTCAGTGAGGTTGGTGATGGAAAATAAACTTTGGCAACTTTTTTTTATTTATATACTTATTGTTTGGATTTGGTTATTCACACACTATAAAAATTTTGGTCAAACCAAATATGTTCAATTAGTAAACCAGAACAATGAAGAATGTCCGGTAGGTGAAATAATCGTTCTATAAAGTAGTTTTTGATGAATTCAAAATGAAATATTCAAACTACCAACTATTTGTTGTTCGACATTGCTTTGCAATAACTCTTTCCCAATTAGTTTTTTCTTTGTCATATAAATTTAGGGCCCAGCTGTCTTCAATAAAATTTTTTTCTTTAGTTGATAAACCATCTTTCCAGACATCAAATGACTTAAACGCTTCTCCTTTTCTGATGCAATCTTGGGTTGGTGAAAGCCAAAGATACAATGCAATGAGTAAAGCAATTACGAATAAGACTTTTCTTAAGTTTTTAAGATATGTTTTTATCACGTAGAGCTTCCTAATTACTTTCCACAATACGACACTTACCTTTAAACTGATTGACCGTTTCAGCTGAATTATCTTTTTTGGTTAGCGTAATGATTTGTCTATAGTTAATATCTTTTCGACCAATAGTAACTAAATCTTGAATATCATCATTTTCATTTTTAAATCTACCTTTACAATTCATCACCCAATTATCTTTAACGCATTGTAAAGGCTCCTTATACCTGCCAACAATCAGTGATTCTTTAGATGTGTCGTAGATGATACTTTCATTCATTTCTGTTGGTTTATTATCATCATTCGATTTATATTTACATTGAAATGTAATTTCTTCAGCAAAACTTACCAAAGGAAAAAGAATGAATACTAGATATTTATGCATGCTACTTGAAGTTACAAACCTCTTTAAGAAGGGTGTATTCATTTGAATGAGGTTTTGGTAGGAATACCTTTTCTGGATCAGCATTCTCATCCAAAGATTTACCTTTTAAATCTGGAAACTGATAGGAGGTTGCCTTTAAGATTTTAAAATTTTCATTAACACAGTCGAACTCATAGTTTTTTGAGCGTGAAAACTGCATATTTTCATCGTTAAAATAAGATGTAATTCTTCTTTTCTTATCACTTGTAATTTCAAGGGTATTTTCCCAGGCCAGAGATATAGACGGGATAAGTAATAATAATAAAAGATATCGCATAGACTTTAAATTAAGTCGATGTCGTTGTTATTGATGAAGTCTTGAGTTTGTTGTTGCTGTGCAATCCAATTCTCAATAACCGCATAACTCCAAATGCAGCTTCTTTTATTGAGCCTATTAGGAGGTGGAAATTTACCATCTTTTACCCACTCTTTAATGGTGCCTCTATCGACCATCAGGAGCTTTGAAACTTCCTCTACAGAAATGTAACTTGTTTTTGTCATCGCACTATGAGTATTAAAAGTAAAAAAAATTCACAGGAAAAATTCCTAATTGTTCAAAGTTGAAATTCTATTCTTTGATGAAACGTAAGGTCATGCGATCTGATTCGCCAATTTCGAGCATTTTATCCTTATCTTTATCGGCAATATTTCGAAGGTTAGGGAGAAGATTCCACACACCACCAGCATGATCTTTGGTATCTTTTGGGTTAGCATTGATCTCAGATTTAGCATCTAAACGAAATCCAACACTTTCAGCCATTTGAATAACAAAATTCTCGGTCATGTAGCCGCTTTTGACTTGATTTTCTAGTGATGTCCCTGATATAGCGCGGTGTTCAACTAAACCGAGTACCCCTCCAGGTTTTAAAGCTTTATAGAATCCCTCAAACATTGATTTTGTGGATCCGGCTTGAGCCCAATTATGAACGTTTCTAAATGTTACAACTGCATCTACTGGTCCAACTGGTGTTAGCTGAGGATCGTTAGCTTCAAAATGGACCCAATTTAGTTTGTCATACACGTTTGGGTATTGCTGCATTTTTTTAATGAACGCTTTTTCTACCTTTACAAAAAAAGGATTTATGCCGTCATTTAATTTATATGAGGCGTATATATAGTTTCCATTTTCTCGAAGAAGAGGGGCTAGGATTTCCGCATACCAGCCATAACCTGGCGTTATTTCGACAACAGATTTTTCAGGTGTAATGTTAAAAAATTCTAAGGTTTCTTTGGGGTGACGATATTTATCTCTCTTTATAAAATTAACATCACGATGCTCACCGGCAAGAACCTTATCAATCAAGTTTTCGTTTGAGAGTGCCGGTTGAGAAAAAATAAAGCCTAAAAATAAATTTAAAAAAAAGATTGTAGTTATTCTCATATTTTTAAAACCATTTATTTCCAGAGCACCATCTTAAATCGTTCTTTATCTATGCCGAAAAAATGAGTTTTCCACTCACTTTGTTCAAAAAAACCTAAAGAATGCCAGTCATCTTTTTGTTCTAGCATTTTTTTTGCCCGTTCGTCCCAATTTTGCTTAATTAGAAACTCTTCCATGTGAATCTTTTTGTTATAGATTTCTTGATAATCAAATCCATCAAATTCCCAGTGCAGCAACTCGAAAACGTTTCCCTCTTCATCACAGTAATCGATTGAAAAATCTAACCCCCATTTTGGACGCATGGCTATTAGCTTATATAACTGAGGAGATTGATGAGCCCATTCTTTTAATTGCAAAAGAGCTTCGCCAGCAAATCCTTTCCTTTCAAACATGACGGCATGATTAATATGCGCACCAGTTGTTTTTGGTGCGTCGTCAGAAAACCATGTTTGTCTTAATGTGATGTGTTCTGAATTCCTATGCACGGTTGTTTTTGCCTGGTTAGCCTCGGCATAGATTTGTTCTAATACGGTAAGGTCATACCCATTCTGATCAAAGAATTGAACAAGTTGATTTGATGGGGTATTAATATCACCTTTAATGGGTTTATCCCAAAAAGGGTTTGGATCAAATTGGCTATCAGTGACGACTAATCTCATAAGTTTACTATTTTTAAAGTCTATGTGATTAGCAAGTCAACAGAATGTTCAAAAAAAGCGTATTTTCTTTCAGAAGTTAATCTTTGCATTAAAATAAAAGACATGAATAAATTAATCGCCAATAGTTTTATCTTTATTATTTTTTGGCCTAGTGTCTTATTAGCTGAGCCTCACTCAAGCCTACAATCTCATTATTGTCATTCTTACCAAGATGTCAGAGATTGCAGTGATAGTTGTATCAACTATTATGAGCGCCAAATTACTTCAGAGGAAGAGATACTCAATCCTTATCAATTCTTTTATCGTTTTCGCTACGATGATATTTCTCAAACCTTGATCGAGCAAAGAGCTAAAACCCTAAAAGGATCAACAAAAAAACCTCATGATCAAGATTTCGAGGATTTTATTACAGTGGATTACTGTTCAGAATTTAGTTTTACAGATATTAACAATTGGACATGTATTGAAGATTTCAATCCAGAAACTAATTTAACCTTTAGGTTGGGGATGCGGCAGGGTAAATTTTATCTAATTAATGAGGAAGCTTTTTTAGATGAAATCAATCAAAAAGAAAGACAAGAAAATTCATTAGTGTTTGAAAAAAATGGCTCTACTTATCTAGAGTGTATGAAATAAAAACTTATTGATCACTGTCATGTCATTAATTTAGAATTTACTCATATCAACTTTAGAATATTACCATGAATAGAATTTTTCTTTTTATCATTACTAATCTTGCAATAGTCTTCATTCTATCTATCACCTTGAGCCTCTTTGGATTTAAGGGATATCTTAATGAAAACGGCATTGACTACCAAGGGTTATTGATCTTTACAGCGTGTTTTGGATTCGGTGGAGCTTTTATTTCTTTGGCCATTTCAAAATGGACTGCAAAACGTATGTCAGGAGCACGGGTCATCACTCAAGCACAGAGTGAAACTGAAAAATGGTTAATGGAAACGGTTGCCAGCCAGGCACAGCGAGCAGGGATAGGGATGCCAGAGGTCGCCATTTTTCCATCGCCTCAATTAAATGCATTTGCTACAGGAATGAATAAGAACAATGCTCTGGTAGCTGTCTCACAAGGACTGTTGAATAATATGTCAAAGGATGAGGTGGAGGCAGTACTAGCCCATGAGGTATCTCATGTCGCAAATGGAGATATGGTGACATTGACTTTAATTCAAGGTGTCGTCAATACATTCGTCATGTTTTTATCTCGGGTGATTGGATACACAGTCGATAAAGTGATCTTTAAAACCCGCAACGGCGTCGGTCCTGGTTTTTATATCACTATGGTCATTGCTGAAATTATTCTTGGCATCCTTGCTTCAATGATTGTGATGTGGTTTTCAAGGCAAAGAGAATTTAGGGCTGATTTCGGAGGCGCGGCATTAACAGATAAGCATAAAATGATTGCTGCCTTATCGCGTCTAAAAAGTTATTACCAACCCTCTGACCTGCCAAACCAGATGAGCGCCCTTGGAGTTTCAGGTACAAAGCAGGCCGGTTTTATGAGATTTTTTTCGAGTCACCCACCTCTCGAGGAACGGATTGAATACCTTCAAAATTTAAATGAGTTAAATTAATGATGAGATTTTTTAAGTTTTTAATAGCGGCCTTATTAATTTATTATGTCGTCTACTATTTATTTTCGCCTTACCAGCAATGTGTTCGGAGTTTTGATGGGAGTTCTATCGCAATTAATGATTTTGATGGATCGCCAGATCAGATCCAAACGCAACGAAGGAAATTACTTAATATTGCTAAAGACGGCCATAAGTTAGAGTGCGCTAATACTCACCAATGGTAAAGAATCAGGTCCCACAAAAAGTTCGATAGCTTTGCTCATAGTTTGGTGAAGACTGCTCTAAATACATTGGATTTTCAGGCATAGAAAAAGGATGCTGGACCACATTGAGCAACTCATGAAACGTTTCTAAATTTCTATTATTAGCATCGTCTAAACTTTGCTCCACCAAATGATTTCTTGGAATCACGCATGGGTTAATAGAATCCATCATCTTTTGACTGCTGTTCATATTCTCTTTACCGATCAAATCTATTCGCTGATTATTCCATTGGACAAAGACCTCATCATGAATCAGAGTGTCTTGAAGTTGATTTAAGTTGTTAAGATTTCTAAATGAGTTAGTAAAGTCAGCCTGGTGTTTTTCCAAAAGACTTAAGAAATCATTAATAAATTTTTCATCTATTTTTGAAGAATCCTCAATACCGATCTTCTTAGCCATTAAACCCACCCAGCAGCTCATATATTTCTCTTTAAATAGTGACAACATGCCCAATGCCTTTTCTTTGGCTATATTGATATCTTCATTAAATAAAATTAAAAGACTTTCAGCAAAACGTGCCAGGTTCCAATGGGCGATGATAGGCTGGTTACAATACGCATAACGCCCATTCCTATCAATGGAGCTAAATACTGTATTTTGTTTGTAACTATTCAAAAAGGCACAAGGTCCATAATCAATGGTTTCGCCGCAGATGGACATATTGTCAGTGTTCATTACACCATGAATAAACCCAACAGACATCCATTGAGCAATCAGTTGTGATTGCAAATCAATAACTCGTAACAACAGTGCCTCGAATTTGTCTCCTTGATTTTTAATGTCAGGAAAATGACGGTCGATTGTATACTCGGCTAGAGCGCGAACATGATCTTTTCCATTCAGGGAAGCAAATTGGAATGTACCCACCCTGATATGACTTTGAGCAACCCGGGTTAACATCGCACCTTTTAATGTTGTTTCTCTAAATACTGGCTGACCTGTGGTGATTACCGATAAGCTTCTAGTAGTTGGTATACCTAAGGCATGAATCGATTCACTGATTAAGTATTCACGAAGCATCGGACCTAGGGCAGCAAATCCATCACCACCGCGCGAGAACTCCGTTGGACCTGACCCTTTTAGTTGAATATCGTATCTTTTTTGATCGGGTGTGAGATGCTCACCAAGTAGCAAGGCTCGGCCGTCACCCAGTTTTACAAAATGCCCAAATTGATGGCCGCAGTAGGCTTGAGCAATTGAGCTTGATCCATGTGGAAGATTGTGCCCGTTTGCGAAAATGTAGTTACTCTCTTTGATGGCGTTTTCATCAAGTCCTAATGAGAGCGCTAGTGAAGAATTAAACATTTGATGCTGAGGATTTTCAAAGGAATATAGCTCAGCTTTTTTCACAAACTCTTTTGGAAGTTGGGAGTAGGTATCACTAAAATTAAAACCAAAAGTAGCAGTCATTTTTTCTTAACAGCCTTCCAAGTGCCACCGTATTGATAAGATTCTTGATATTCATTTTTAATATTTTTTAAACATTTTTCACATAAAAAATACCATGTTTTTGCCATATCATAACGGCAACGATATAAAACGTCGTAATTGGCCATACAAACATGACACTGCTTGTCACGATTTCTCATTTTGTTTACACTTAAGTCATGAAAAAATTAGTCATTTTTTTTATCTTAACAGTTATTGCGACCATCGCGATGCGCCAACTCCCAAACATAGATAATATCTGGTACTTATATTTCTTAGTTTCCTCTTTAACATACCTTCTTGGTATCATTTTATTGTTTAGAATCGTTCACCTTATCTTTATTAAACTAGACTTAATCGGGTCTGACTAAAACAATTTTTAAAAAATATTGAACAAAATCAGGTGTCTACCTATCAGATATCAACTTTTTAAAGAGAGAGTATCTTTTATGGATTACACCAGATATTTAATAGAGTTAAATAATTTAAGAAAACCATCAGTTTGGGATAGACTCAAGACGTCCGTACTTTTCTGGATTTTTGCTCTGATTATTATTAAATTGGCGGCGTGGTTTGTGTATACCTTTAAGGATTTGATTTTTTAATTTATCTAAGATGTGAATTGATCCAACTTTGGATTCGGTCTAACAAACCTACTTTCTTCAAAATACCGTAAATCACCAAATAAATTCCAGCTACAATCAATACAGTCAAAAAAACTTTATCCATCATAGATTACCAATAAATCCTTCACTTTGTTTTTTCCATAGTTTGGCATACAACCCTTTTTTTCTGACTAATTGAGCGTGGGTTCCTTCTTCAATGATCTTGCCATTATCCAGGACGATTAAACGATCCATCATCGAGATAGTCGATAGCCTATGGGCGATTGCAATAACAGTTTTATTTGCCATGAGACTTTGTAAGCTATGTTGAATAATCATCTCCACCTCGGAGTCAAGTGCGCTGGTGGCTTCATCAAGGATTAGAATAGGGGCATTTTTTAATGCCAAGCGAGCAATCGCAATTCTTTGCTTCTGACCACCTGATAACTTTACCCCTCTTTCACCAACATGTGTGCCATAACCAGTGTGGCCATGTTGGTCTTGGAGTTGCATGATGAAATCATGACATTCTGCAACTTTGGCAGCCTTTATAATATCCTCCATCGAGCTATCTGGTTTGCCGTAAGCAATATTTTCCTTAATTGAACGATGAAGTAATGAATTATCCTGAGTGACCACTGAGATCTGGCTTCTCAGGCTGGTTTGTTTTAGGGATTTAATATTTTGATTATTAATTCTGATCCTGCCGTCATCAAGCTCATAAAATCTTAATAGAAGGTTAACTAAAGTAGATTTGCCAGCCCCTGATTTACCCACTAAACCAATTCGCTCATTAGGTTTTATCGTTAAATTGAAGTTATCAAATATTGGGTCTTGGTTATATGCGAATCGAATATTACTGAATTCAATCTGCGGCGTTTTATTAATATTTAGTGGTTTAGCATTTGGACTGTCATTAATAACAATTTTTTTTGAGAGCATATTGTACCCATCTTGAGTCACACCAATATTTTCAAAAAGACTGGCAATCTCCCACATGATCCAGTGAGATATCCCGTTTAGGCGCAAGGACATTGCAGTAGCTGCCCCAACAATACCGATATCAATTGTATTCGTGGTCCATAGGTAAATCGACAATGCTGTGGTTGAAATAATTAAAAAGACACTGAGGGAGTGATTGACTACCTCAATAAGGGTCACCTGTCTCATTTGTTTGTGAACTGTTACCATAAAATCAGACATTGATTTCTTTGCATAATCAGATTCACGTCCAGAGTGAGAAAATAACTTAACCAGGTTAATATTGGTATAAGCGTCAGTAATTCTTCCCGTCATCAATGATCTTGCATCTGCCTGATTTTTTGATAGTTGAATAAGTTTGGGAACGAAAAAAATAAGAGATAATATATATAGTCCTAGCCAGATTAAAAACGGGACAGAAAGCAAGAGAGAAAAGGAACTGACAATACCAATCATGGTAAGGGTGTAAATGACCGCGTAAATTAAGATATCAGTCATGGTAAAAACTAGGTCACGAATGGAGACTGCTGTCTGCATCACTTTGGCTGAAATTCTTCCAGAAAATTCATTGCTGTAAAAATCAAAAGTTTGATTTAATAAATGTTTATGAAACTTCCATCGTAAGATCATCGGAATATTTCCTGCCAATGTTTGGCGTTTTAGGAATGATTGAAATAAAACTAAGATGATGGTAAAAATAAAAATAAAGGCGATGATAAATAACTCACTGCCAAAGTCAGAAATAAATTTTTCAGGACCAGATGACACCATGTTGGTTATTATTAAACCAACGATTAAATACATGCCAGCTTCTATACTAGCAACCAAGGCGGTCAGCAAAGACATTCCGAGGATATATCGTTTAATTCCATTTAAACAATTCCAAATAAAACCATTTAAAGAAAGATTCCCAACTTTCAGATTGTCTTTGGCAAATGGATGAATTAAATTTTCAAATATCCTAAACATCATGGGCTTACCCAGGACTGGGTATTATTTTCAAAATTATGAGTAGCTCGAATATGACCTTGGTCAGACAGTTGTAGTACATCCATTGATTTAAAAGTGAGGTTGATTACAGTAAAACGATTCTGGTCACTAAATTCATAATCATCATGAGCTTTTATTTCTGATTTTGGGGGAGGGTTAATGGTGTAGTCTTTTTGTTGCCTATCATTAATCTTTGACCAATAATGAGATCTATCTATTTCTATATGAGATTTTGATTGGACGCTGATTTGAAGTTTTTTTCTGGGATCCCAAAATAATAAACTACACTCAGGGTGATTTAGAATTTGCCCAACTTTTTGACTTTTTGAGTCAGTAAAGATAACAATACTTTTTTTTTCAAAATCAAATTCTCTCATCACTACAATTCGCTGATAAATATTTTGTTCATCCGTTGAGGCTAAGACGGGATGTCGAAAAAATGATTTACGGTCCACAACCCCACGTTGAATGTGCTTAATTGCATTATCTATAAAGTTAACTAAATTCATTTGAATATTTGGCTGTTAATCCTTATTAATGTTCATTTATTTTAAAGATAAAAATAACTTTTTTTTATTTTAAGAGTCCATAAGTTTTTAAATGTAAAAAACAATGAAAATAACGGTTTTGTTTGATGGGAAGTGCGGCGTTTGCTCAAAAGAGATATCTTTTTACAAAAGGCTATCTCCATTATGTAAATTCATTTGGCAGGATGTCAATACAATTAATTCCAAAGAAAAATATAATATTGAGCTTCACGCAGCGTTAAAACATCTCCATGTGATTGAAAATGAAAATGTTTTTATTGGCGTCGATGCTTTTGCCAGGATATGGAAAAACATTAAATACTTTAAATTTTTGTCTTTTCTTATCCAGCTCCCTTTAATTTACTCGTTAGCAAAGCATTTTTATAACATCTTTGCTGAGTATAGATTTAAACGACTTAAACATTGCCAGATTTTAGAAAAGGAAACTTTGTGAAATTTTTTTTCATGCTTATTTTGTTTGTATTGTTAACAAGCTGTTCAACAGCTTATAAGGAACCTGTGGTTCTCATGGACCAGGCTTACCTTAATTGTGAAACCTTGCACAGTGAATTTATAGATGTATTTGAATGCATCCAGTCGGATGAAACCACAAAGAATCTAAAGACAGATGAAGTAGACTTGCTCCTTCTAAAAGGGGAGCAGTTAAAAGAACAAATTAACCAGGGCAAGTTGTCCTCTATTGATGCAAAGTTTGAATGGAAAAAGTTAATTTTTGATATCAAACAACAGTTATCAGAATTACGGTACAGAAGAATGTATGATTCTATGTGCCGTGTGAATTATCGTGGATATTGTCGTCGATGGTAATTAATGCGACCTAAGATAAATATTGTCTGGCTTAAACGTGATTTGAGATTGCAAGATCATGAGCCACTCTATAGAGCACAAGAAGATAACATCCCTTTTATCTTGCTGTATATTTATGAACCATCCTTAATTTCAGACCCTCACTACGACAAACGCCATTTGAGATTTATTCAAGAGTCCCTTGCAGATATCCAGGTAGAGTTAGCTAAAACTCAAAATAAACTTTCAATTGCCTATGGCGAAGCAGTCGATATTTTTAATGAATTATCAAATCGCTTTGACATTCAAAATGTGTTTAGCCATGAGGAAACAGGATTAAAAGTTACTTTTGATAGGGATAGAAATGTAGCTAATTTTTTTAAAAGACAAAATATAACCTGGATGGAGTCTCAATCAAATGCAGTTATTAGAGGTCTTCAGGACAGGAAGACCTGGGATAAAGCATGGGCAAGATTTATGCGAGATAAGGTCATCAAGATCAATCCTCAAAAATTAAATACAATTGAAATTGACTTTGGTGAGCTAAATCTTCCATCATTTGAAGTGGATAGTAATTTTCAAAAAGGAGGGATGGTCGAAGCACAATTAACCCTTGAAGATTTTTTTTCAACCCGAGGTCAGGATTACTATAAGTTTATTTCTAAGCCCCACAATAGCAGAAGCAGTTGCTCAAGGATGTCGGCATATATCGCATATGGAAACATCAGCATCCGTCAAATCTATCAAAAAATTTTAGAGAATTGGAATCGGGTGGGATGGAGAAAATCCATGGCCGCATTGTCTTCAAGAATTCATTGGCATTGTCATTTTATACAAAAGTTTGAGAGCGAGTGTCGTATAGAAAATGAAACAATTAATAAAGGATATCAAAACTTTCCATACCTTGTGGAAGATGAGGAGCATGCAGACTTCACTTCTTGGCTAAATGGAACCACTGGCTTCCCTTTAATAGATGCATCAATGAGAGCTTTAAGGTATTCAGGCTACGTCAATTTCAGAAGTAGGGCGATGGTGGTGAGTTTTGCGTGTCACTATTTAAGGATTCATTGGAAATTAGTGGCCAGAGCTCTAGCGCGACTCTTCCTTGATTTTGAACCAGGTATTCACTACCCACAGATTCAAATGCAGGCTGGAGTTACCGGCATCAATACGATACGCATATACAATCCAAAAAAACAGGCGATGGATCATGATCCAGAAGCAACATTTATAAAAACGTGGATACCGGAACTCACCTCTCATCAACCTGAATATATTATAAATTTACCGCTTCAATCCAATGATTTATTTTCAAATGAGTCAAATTACCCTCAAGCTCAATATAATTTTCAAGAACGTATTAGAGACTCCAAAGAATTGCTTTGGCAATGGAAAAAAAGTATTTATGTTAAACAAAATAATGCAAAAATTTTAGCAAAACATGTCAGGCCGCAATAAAAAAAGGACCCTTGGGTCCTTTTTTTTTGATAGATCAACAAATCCAATTATTTTTTTGGATAGTATTTAGTTGGGTCTTCGTACTCAATTTTTTTTGGCTCTTCAGCAGGCTTATCTTGTTCAGCTTTAGCTTCTTCTTTTGCGTCGCCGTGGTCATGATCACCATGGTTATCCGCAACTAGAATAGCTCTTTCAGCTTTATCTTTGTCGCCTTCTTTTTCGTCACCAGCTACAAAAAAGCC
>CAJWVO010000015.1 GCA_913048465.1 uncultured Nitrosomonadales bacterium | reverse complement strand
CCGCTCATTAACTCACAACCAAAACATCAAGATATCCTTTATAGATGAAAGTGACAGTTCCATCAATAATAGTATTGATCAATCATCAGAAAATTTTGATGTGGATAGTTTTTTTATCCAAGTTGGTATTTTTTCAGACAAACAAAAAACTTTAAATCTTTTATCATCCATACAATCTTTTGGCATCGGTTGCACTCTGGAGACTGTTGATTTAAATGGAAAAAAAATGTTTCGGGTTAAAACAGAGATTTTCGAGTCTTACACTGA
The DNA here is from genome assembly GCA_913048465.1 of uncultured Nitrosomonadales bacterium. Lineage (GTDB taxonomy): Bacteria > Pseudomonadota > Gammaproteobacteria > Burkholderiales > Methylophilaceae > BACL14. The sequence goes on along the minus strand of CAJWVO010000015.1, from coordinate 21,469 downwards.
GGCAGAAAGTGCACTAGAAATTTTAAAATCTAATAAATTTAGCGGGATTATAAAAAAAAATAATTCATGAGCCCATTTGATTATTTTATCTTAATGGTATTAATTCTATCCTCAATTTATGGCGTGTTCCGTGGATTAATTAAAGAGATCTTATCCCTTGCTGGTTTAGTACTATCTTTTTACTTAGCATCTAATTTTGATAACTCGCTCGCCAACCTTGCTCCAATAGAAAATAAGTCTGATTTCTTAATTATCTCGGCCTTTATTCTGATATTTGTTTCTACTTTAATATTAACCTCATTATTAATAAAAATAATTAGTAAAGTTGTAAAGTTTGCTGGTCTTTCAATTTTAAATAGATTTTTTGGTTTTATCTTTGGTATGGCGAGAGGTTTGGTGATAGTTTTAGTAACCCTTTATTTAAATCAACTTATTCCTTTTATAAATTTAATAGACCCTGTAGAGTCAATGCTTATACCTTTTTTAGATCCTATTTTTTCAATTGTTTTGGAGTATTTACCAAATTATCAGTCTACCCATGTAGAATATGACTATGCAATCATAACGGAGGAGCTCATCTAATGTGTGGAGTCATTGGAATTGTTTCTAATAACCCTGTCAATCAGATGCTATATGATGGACTTTTAGTATTGCAGCATAGAGGTCAAGATGCCGCCGGAATTGTTACCACAGACGGCAATAGATTTTACATGCATAAAAATAATGGCCTTGTAAAAGACGTATTTCAAACCCGGCATATGAGAAATTTGATTGGAAATGCAGGAATAGCTCATGTTAGGTATCCGACAGCTGGATCTTCTTCCGCAGCTGAAGCTCAACCATTCTATGTAAACTCACCCTACGGTATTGTTCTTGGTCATAATGGTAATTTAACTAACTCTAGCAAGCTAAAACAGGATATGTTTAAACAAGATTTAAGACATATCAATACAAACTCTGACTCCGAGGTTCTCATAAACGTATTAGCTCATGAGCTTGTTGATTCATCTAAAAAGAGCGTGCTAACAACGGATATGATATTCGATGCTGTAACCTCTCTTTATAGTAGATGTAGTGGCGCTTTTGCGGTTGTATCCATGATTGCTAACTTTGGCTTACTTGCCTTTAGAGATCCCTATGGAATTAGACCTTTGGTTGTCGGTAAAAGAGAAATGGGTGATGGTCCAGAATACATTATTGCTTCAGAGAGTGTTGCTTTAGATGTATTAGGTTTTGATTTAATTAGAGATGTAGAACCGGGTGAGGCAATATTTATTGATTTAAATGGAAACTTTTATTCAAAAAAATGTGTAAATGATAAAAGAGTTAGCCCTTGTATATTTGAGTATGTGTACCTGGCAAGACCTGATTCGGTAATTGATGGGGTTTCTGTTTACCAAACTCGTCTAAATATGGGGGAAACATTAGCAGAAAAAATTAAATCTGTACTAAAAGATGAAAAGATTGATGTGGTGATCCCAATTCCTGATACTAGCAGACCTACAGCTTTGCAAGTTGCGCAAAAGTTAAAAACAGACTTTAAAGAAGGATTTGTTAAAAATAGATACATAGGCCGAACATTTATCATGCCAGGTCAAGCGATAAGAAAAAAATCAGTCAGACAAAAATTAAATCCAATTGCAATTGAATTCAAAGGAAAAAGTGTGTTGCTGATTGATGATTCAATCGTCAGAGGAACCACATCAAAAGAAATTGTTGAAATGGCTCGTGATGCTGGTGCAAAGAAAGTTTTTCTGGCCTCTGCCGCGCCACCTGTAAAATATCCAAATGTATATGGGATCGATATGCCTTCTCGTAATGAACTAATTGCTTTCGATAAATCAGAGGCTGAAATCTGTAAAGAAATAGGTGCTGATGGTGTGATATATCAAGAGTTAGATGCTCTAAAAAAGAACGTGACCAAAGAAAATAAACAATTGACTGAGTTTGACGCATCTTGTTTTGATGGTCGTTACGTCACTGATGACATTGATGAAAATTATCTTAATTTGATTGAGTCAGTAAGAGCAGATTCATCAGCTAGCTTTAAACCAAAAAACTCAATTACTCAACTTGATTTAAATTTAATCACCAATCAAGATAGTGATGACGTTGACGAGGTTCTTGAGCTTTAGTTGACCGACTCAATTTTTTTTTAGATAATGTCTACGCGTTGATTTGCACCAGCTTGCTAGCGCAAACATAATTTAGCTAAACTGAGGAATTCTGTTAAACAGAGTTATGAAAAATAAAAATAAAAATTTTGAAACTGATGCGGTACGAGCAGGAATTGAACGATCTCAGTTTGGAGAACATTCTGAAGGACTATTTCTTACATCAAGTTTTGTTTTCAAGGATGCACAAGAGGCAGCAAAACGTTTTTCTGGTGAGGAGCCAGGGAATGTCTACAGTCGATTTACCAATCCAACAACAAAAGCTTTTGAAGAAAGGCTAGCTGCACTTGAAGGTGCAGAGCAATGCATTGCTACGTCCTCTGGTATGTCTGCGATTCTTGCTACATTTATGGCCCTTTGCAAGCCTGGAGATCATGTTGTTGTATCCAAAAGTATTTTTGGTACTTCTGTTCAATTGTTCAATAATTTTTTAGCTAAGTGGGGCCTAAGTATTAGCTTTGTTGATCTACCTGATTTAAATTCTTGGGAAGAAGCAACAATGAAAAATACTAAATTTTATTTTTTAGAAACTCCGTCAAACCCATTAACAGAGATTGTAGACTTAAAAAAATTATCTCAATTGGCTAAATCAAAAAAAGTTAAATTAATTGTTGATAATTGTTTTTGTACACCAGCTTTACAAAAACCGATTAATCACGGCGCAGACATTATTATTCATTCAGCAACAAAGTATTTGGATGGTCAGGGAAGATGTCTGGGTGGTGCTGTTCTTGGCAAAAAAAGACTAATGAATGAGATTTATATTTTTTTAAGAAATTCTGGAGTTACTCTTAGTCCTTTTAATGCATGGGTATTTTTAAAAGGCTTAGAAACATTAAAAATTAGAATGAACCAACAATCTGATAATGCAATCAAGCTGGCAACTTATCTTGAAAAAAATAAAAAAATTTCAAAAGTTTATTATCCTGGTTTAAAAAGTCATCCTCAATATAAGACTGCATTAAGACAACAATCCTCAGGTGGGGCGGTTTTATCTTTTGTTGTAAATGGTGGACAAAAGGTTGCATGGCAAATCATCAATAAAACAAAGGTAATGTCCATCACAGCTAATTTAGGTGATACAAAAACGACCATTACTCATCCAGCAACAACGACTCATTCTCGCTTAACTCAAGAACAAAGAGATTATTCGGGGATTGATAATGGTTTAGTTCGTATCGCTGTTGGGCTAGAACACATTGATGACATTATTGCTGATTTAAACATCTAAAAAACCTTCATTCTAAAGGCTAATAACCCCATATAAATCAGCACAGCCGTGCTAAAATGTAATGGAATAACAAACTAATTTTTCTGTCAATATTATGAATCAATTTGCCAAAGAAACTTTACCTGTAAGCCTTGAAGATGAAATGAAAAAATCCTATCTCGATTACGCCATGAGCGTTATCGTTGGAAGGGCGCTTCCTGATGTTCGAGATGGATTAAAACCTGTTCATAGGCGTGTCTTGTATGCAATGCATGAACTCAGTAATAGCTACAACCGACCATATAAAAAGTCTGCAAGAATTGTCGGTGACGTGATTGGTAAATACCATCCACATGGTGATACAGCCGCATACGACACTATCGTTCGGATGGCGCAAGATTTTAGCTTGAGATACATGCTAGTCGACGGTCAAGGTAACTTTGGCTCCATTGATGGCGACAATGCAGCGGCTATGCGATATACAGAAATTAGGATGTCTAAGATATCACACGAACTTCTCGCAGATATTGACAAAGATACTGTGGATTTTGGACCAAACTATGATGGATCAGAAAATGAACCATTAATTATGCCTACCAGAATTCCAAATCTACTGATTAATGGTAGTTCTGGCATTGCTGTTGGAATGGCAACGAATATTCCCCCTCATAATTTGACTGAAGTGATCAACGCTTGCGTTGAAATTCTTGATAACCCAATTATATCAATTGATGCGCTTCTAAACTTTATCCCTGGTCCCGACTTTCCAACGGCAGGAATTATTCATGGAAATTCAGGAATTAAGGAGGGATATCGAACTGGACGTGGCAGAGTGGTAATGCGCGCCAGAACTCATTTTGAAGAAACTGACAAGGGCAAGAGAGAGGCAATCATTATTGATGAGCTTCCTTATCAAGTGAATAAGAAAAACTTACTCGAGAAAATTGCGGAATTAGTAAATGATAAAAAACTTGAAGGAATTTCTGATTTAAGAGATGAATCAGACAAATCAGGAATGAGAGTTGTTATTGAATTAAAAAGAGGTGAAATACCTGATGTTGTTTTAAATAATCTTTATAAACAAACTCAATTACAAGATTCGTTTGGAATTAACATGGTGGCATTAATTGATGGTCAACCGAAGCTGTTAAATCTAAAACAAGTCCTAGATGCTTTTTTAAATCATAGACGAGAAGTCATCACAAGAAGAACTGTTTTTGAATTAAGAAAGGCTAGAGAAAGAGGGCATATTCTTGAGGGTTTAGCTGTAGCATTAGAGAACGTCGATGAGATGATTAAGATAATTAAATCATCCCCATCTCCAGTAGAAGCAAAGACTGAATTAATGCAAAGAGAGTGGAAATCAACCGTTGTATCATCAATGCTCAAGAAAGGTGATGCCACACAATACAGACCAGAGGGTTTATTGTCAGTTTATGGCTTAAAAGAAAATGGTTATAAGTTATCTGACATTCAAGCACAAGAAATTCTGCAAATGAGACTGCAAAGATTGACTGGTCTTGAACAAGATAAGATTGTTAACGAATATAAGGAAATAATGGACGTTATTGCCGATTTAATAGATATTCTTAACAAACCAGATCGGGTAACTAATATTATAAAAACTGAGCTTGAAGAAATTAAAGATGCATATGGCGATGACAGGCGAAGTGAAATAATTGAAAATGCAGAGGATTTGTCAATTGAGGATCTGATTGCACCTCAAGATATGGTCGTGACTTTATCGCATACTGGGTATATTAAAGCTCAAGCACTTGATGATTATCGTTCTCAAAAACGAGGTGGTCGTGGCAAGCAAGCTGCGGCAACAAAAGATGATGATTTTATAGATCAGATGTTTGTTGCGAATTCCCATGATAATATTTTATGTTTTTCAAGTCGTGGACAAGTCTATTGGTTGAAGGTTTATGAAGTTCCTCAGGGAGGCAGAGTCAGTCGTGGCAAACCAATAGTGAACTTATTTCCACTCATGCCAGGTGAAAAAATTAATGCAATATTAACGGTCAAGGAATTTGTTGATAATGAATACATCTTCATGGCGACAGCAAAAGGAACTGTTAAAAAAACACCCTTATCAGATTTCTCCAATCCAAGAAAATCAGGAATTATTGCCATTAAGCTGGACAATGGGGATTATTTGATTGGTGCTGGAATAACCAAGGGTGAAAACGATGTTGTTTTAGTATCTAATCACGGAAAAGCAGTATGGTTTGGTGAATCTGATGTTAGAAGTATGGGTAGAAACGCCAGGGGTGTAAGAGGTATGAAGCTGACAGATGGTGGTGAAGTACTATCATTGTTAATAGCGGAAAATGATGCACAGTCTGTTATGGTAGCAACAGAAAATGGCTATGGAAAAAGAACACAGCTTTCAGAATTTAGAAGATCTGGAAGAGGGACACAGGGTGTTAAAGCAATCCAAGTGAGTGATAGAAATGGCCAGGTCGTTGGTGCTAAACTTGTGGGTGATCATGATGAGTTAATGTTGATTACAACCGGTGGAGTGTTAATTAGAACTAGAGTAAGTGAAATTCGTGAGCTTGGTCGCGCCACTCAAGGAGTTACCCTTATTAATCTTGGTGATGATGAGAAGTTGAGAGGCTTAGAGAAGGTAGCTGAAAGTGAACATCATGAGGAAGAGGATGAGGATATAGATTTGTGAATCATCAAAGTTTAGCAAAGAATCCATGTAAATTTAATTTTTCGGCTGGACCCTCAATGTTGCCGTCAGAGGTAATGAAAAAAGCTTCCGCTGAATTCCTTAATTGGAATAACACAGGCATGTCTGTTATGGAAATGTCTCATCGTGGTAAAGAGTACATGTCTATTTTTCGAAAAACTGAACAGGATTTAAGAAAAGTTTTTCAAGTACCAAAAAATTACCATATCTTATTTTTACAAGGTGGAGCAATCACTCAAAATTTTATGGTACCAATGAATTTGTTAAATAACGGGACCGCATCTTATGTGGTGTCTGGGTATTGGTCTAAAAGAACTTACAATGATGCACTTGCCTTTCAGAATATTAATTTAGCAGCATCTTCAGAATCTGAAGAATATATGTCACCACCAGAATTTTGTGATTGGAATTTCTCACAAAATGATAGATACGTGCATTTCTGTCAGAATGAAACAATTCATGGGGTTGAGTATTTTAATACTCCAAATATTGATGTTCCCCTAGTAGTTGATATGTCCTCAACAATTTTGTCTAGACAAGTTGATATATCAAGATATGGAGTCATTTATGCAGGGGCACAAAAAAATGTAGGACCGTCTGGTTTAACGATTTTAATCGTTCGAGATGATTTGCTTGATCGTGCAAGAATAGATACTCCAACGACTTATAATTGGAAGATTCAGTCTGAAAATGACTCAATGATTAATACTCCAACTACTTATAGTATTTATATGGCAGGTTTGGTGTTTGAATGGTTAATGAGTTTTGGTGGTCTGAGTGAAATCGAAAAATTAAACATTAAAAAATCAAAATTACTTTATGATTACATTGATAACTCTGATTTTTATTATAATGAAATCAATAATGATTATAGATCAAGAATGAATGTTCCTTTCAGAATCAGGGATGACGAATTAACCATGAAATTTGTTGAGGAGGCAGAATCTGCTGGCTTATATCAGTTAAAAGGCCATCGATTGGTGGGGGGTCTTAGAGCTTCTATTTATAATGCTATGCCAATAAAAGGTATTGAAGAATTATTAAACTTTATGAATGATTTTGAGAAAAATAACAAATGAGCAATCTTGATAAATTAAGAATCTCGATTGATAATTTAGATAAAAAAATATTAGAGCTTGTTTCTAAGAGAGCTGACTGCGCAAAAAAAATTGGTACCTTAAAGAAAGATGGCGTGATATATAAGCCTGAGCGTGAAGCACAAATTTATAGGAAGCTTATTGGAGATAATAAAGGACCATTATCCTCTGAATCGATTCGTTCAATTTTCTCATCAATCATTTCAAGCTGTAGGGCACTAGAAAAAAAATTGGCAGTGAGTTTTTTAGGTCCTCAGGGCACTTTTAGTGAAGAGGCTGCTATTAAAAGATTTGGTGATAATATTCATTTTGTTCCAGCAGCAAGTATCGATGAGGTATTTAGCAATGTGCAGTCAAATGAGAGTCAGTATGGAGTTGTCCCGGTGGAAAATTCTACTGAAGGCGCGGTAAGTCGTACGCTTGATCTTCTTCTTAGCTCTGATCTTAAAATTTGTGGTGAAGTAATTTTACCTATTCACCATAATTTGATGGCATCTGTAACTAATTTAAAGTCTATTAAAAAAGTATATTCTCACGGTCAATCTCTTGCTCAATGTCATAACTGGTTGATGAATCATTTACCAAATGTAGAAACTCAAGCAGTGTTAAGTAATTCCGAAGGTGTCAGGTTAGCTAAAAAAGAAAAGGGAAGCGCAGCTATTGCTAGTGGGAGAGCTGCAAATTTATATAAATTAAAAGTAATTCGTGAAAATATTGAAGATGAAAAAACAAATACTACAAGATTTCTTATCTTATCTTCACAAGATACGAAGAAAAGTGGTGACGATAAAACTTCTATCGTTGTTGCAACAAAAAATAAACCAGGTGCCATAGCAGATCTAGTTCAACCTTTCGCAAAAAACAAAGTAAGCATGACCAAACTAGAATCAAGACCTGCAAAGATTGGTATGTGGGAGTATGTTTTCTTTATTGATTTGGATGGGCATCATGATGATTCTAAGATAAAGAAATCTTTGGCTGAAGTGGAATCAAAAGCAAGCTTTTTAAAGCATCTTGGCTCCTACCCAAAATATTAAAATTTTCATCTAATGACAATACAGTTTTTAAAAAATCTAGATAATATTGAACCGTATGTTGGCGGTATGCCAATTGAGGAGTTGTCCAGAAAAATTGGGATTCCAGAAGATAAAATTATTAAATTAGCTTCCAATGAAAATCCTTACGGCATCTCTCCTGTTGTAAAAAAAGCGCTAGCGAAATTTAATGAGTATGAGCTATATCCTGATGGATCTGGTTACAACTTAATTCATAAAATTTCAGAGCATTTTCAGCTTGAAACAAGTCAGATTGTTATTGGTAATGGATCAAATGATATTTTGGAGCTTGCTGCTCGTATAGTTTTAGATCAAGATACAGAAGTAATTTTTTCTGAACATGCCTTTGCGGTCTATGGATTAGTTACAAAAGCTATTGGAGCAAGTGAGGTGATTGTACCTGCTATTGATTACGCTCACAATCTTGATGGTTTTTTAAAAAAAATTTCATCCAAAACCAAATTAATTTTTGTAGCAAATCCAAATAACCCGACCGGAACTTTAATAGAAAAGGCTTTGTTACTTAACTTTTTAAAAAAAGTACCAGATCATATTTTGGTTGTATTGGATGAAGCTTATGAAGAATACTTAGATGAAAATCAAAGATCAGATTCGTTTAAATGGTTAAATAAATTTAATAATCTATTAATAAGTAGAAGCTTTTCTAAGGCTTACGGGCTAGCCTCACTCAGGGTTGGTTTTGGGGCTGCTTCAAAAGAAATCATTGATAAGATCAATCAGGTTAGACAGCCATTTAATGTAAATTCAATTGCTCAAATGGCTGCTTTATTATCTCTATCGGATATTGAATTTGTTAAAGAAGGCGCAAGAAAAAATAGAGAACAAAAAAAATATTTAGAGAACAGTTTTGATAGCCTTGGTATTGAATACATTAAAAGCTATGGAAATTTTATAAGCTTTTCACTTCAGAGTGATGAAAATGCTCGTGGTTGTTATGATTATTTATTAAATAAAGGTATCATATTACGGCCAGTTGCCAATTACGGTATGCCTGAATTCTTAAGAGTCAGCATAGGCACAGAAGGTGAAAATAAAATATTTATTAGTTGTTTAACTGAATTTATGGGAAAGATTAAATGATCATTGTGATGGATAAATCTGCCACTCAAGAGCAGATTGATAATGTTATCGATAAGATTAAAGACAAAGGTCTAGACGCGTCTGTATCAAAGGGTATCGAGAAAACTGTCATAGGTGCTATTGGTGATGAGCGCATTCTTGATCCAGAATTACTTGAGTCACTTCCTGGAGTTCAACAAGCTTTACACATCGTAAAACCATATAAAATTGTCGCTAGAGAATGGCATAATGAAGACACAATTGTAAATATCAATGGCCATCTACTTGGTGGTGAAAACATACAAATTATATCTGGCCCCTGTTCGGTAGAAACACCTTCACAAATGGCCGCCGCCGCAAAAGCAGTAAAAGCTGCTGGAATACGATTGATGAGAGGTGGCGCATTCAAGCCTAGAACAAGCCCGTATTCCTTTCAGGGAATAGGGTTTGAAGGTTTGGATATGTTTAAAGAAGCAGCTAGTGCCCAAAATCTTCCTATAGTGACTGAACTTTTAGATGTAAGACATCTGGATACCTTCCTTAAAAAAGGGGTTGATGTCATTCAAATCGGTACACGCAACATGCAAAATTTTGAGCTTCTAAAAGAGGTTGGGAAAGTACATGTACCTGTTATTTTAAAACGTGGATTGTCCGCAACTATATCTGAGTGGCTCATGGCTGCTGAATACATTGCCTCAGGAGGTAATCATAATATTATTTTTTGTGAGCGAGGTATCAGAACTTTTGAAACATCCTATAGAAATGTAATGGATGTAACTGCAGTCCCTGTATTGAAACGTGAAACTCATTTACCAGTAATTATTGATCCATCCCATGCTGGTGGAAAAGCATGGATGGTTCCATCACTTGCCAGAGCAGCAATAGCTGCTGGAGCTGATGGGTTGTTGGTTGAAATGCATCCAACTCCCTGTGAGGCATGGTGTGATGCTGATCAAGCAATTGACCCAAGTGAGTTAAAAACATTAATGTCTGAATTAATTCAAATTGCGTCTATATTAAATAGAAAAATCTAATTTGATCTCATGAATTCCATGAGTTTTTTTTGCATATTTATGCCTAAGTTTTAAATAAAATATACTTCATAATTCTCACTTAATTTTTTAAGGGTTTAAAATGCATATTCGAATCTTAGGTTCAGCAGCTGGTGGTGGATTTCCTCAATGGAATGACAACGGGCCAAATTGTAGGGGTGTCCGAGCAGGAGATCCTAACTTCAAACCAAGAAATCAATCTTCAATAACTGTTAGCTCAAATGGCGAGGATTGGATCTTAATTAATGCTTCTCCTGATATCCGAGCTCAAATTGAGTCATTTCCACCTCTTCAACCAGCAAGAAAAGTGAGAGATACCGGTATCTCATCAATAATTATAACGGATAGTCAAATTGATCATACAACGGGTTTATTGATTTTAAGAGAACATGATAAACCTTGGGATATTTATTGCACAAGATCTGTATACGAGGATATGACCACTGGTTTTCCAATATTTAATATATTGGGACATTTCCGTGGTATCAATTGGCATGAAGTTTCTACTGAACAAATACCATATTCTATTCCTAAAGCAGATGATATTGTTTTTACTGCTGTGCCATTAAAGAGTGAAGCACCTCCTTATTCTCCACATAGGCATAATACAGTGCCCGGTGATAATGTTGGATATAAAATTGAAGATAAAAAATCAGGAAAAAATCTTTTCTATGCCCCAGGACTGGGTGTGATTGAGGATCATGTATATGAATATCTCAAAAACGCAGATGTCGTATTAATTGACGGAACCGTTTGGACCAATGATGAAATGTCAAGATCCGGAGTGAGTAATAAACTTGCAAGTGAAATGGGCCATTTAGATCAATCCAGCAAAGGTGGGATTATCGATACCCTCACTTCACTTGAAAAGCCACGAAAGATTCTTATTCACATAAATAACACAAATCCAATTCTCAATGAGCAATCTGAAGAAAGAAAAGTCTTGAATTCCCACGGTATTGAGGTGTCTTACGACGGGATGGATATAATAATCTAGATATACAAGAAAGGTTTTAAATGGAAGCACCATGGAGCAGAGAAGAGTTCGAACAAAAGCTTAGGACTAAGGGGCAGGGTTATCATATTTACCATCCATTTCACGTTGCCATGTATGAGGGCAAACTAAGCAAAGAGCAGTTACAAGCATGGGTATTAAACCGCTTTTATTATCAGATCAGCATCCCCCTTAAGGATGCTGCAATATTATCAAATTGTCCTGATGTTGAAGCTCGCAAACAATGGATAGTTCGAATCACAGACCATGATGGAACAATGGAAAATGCTTATGGTGGAATTGAGGCTTGGGTCGAACTAGGCAGTGCTGTTGGATTATCCAGAGAAGATGTAGTATCACTCAAGCATGTATCCCCAGGTGTGAAATTTGCTGTTGATGCTTATGTTAATTTTTGTAAACAACGCTCTTGGCAAGAATCGATGTGTTCTTCATTGACTGAGTTATTTGCACCTCATATCCATCAACAAAGAATTAGTTCATGGCCAGAAATGTATCCATGGATTGATGAATCTGGTTTAAAGTATTTCAAAAAAAGATTAACCGAAGCAAGACGAGATGTTGAGCAAGGCTTAAATGTAACTTTGGATTATTTTAGTCAATCACGAGAAATGCAGGAGAAAGCTTTAGAGATTCTTCAGTTTAAATTAAATATTTTATGGGTAATCGCAGACTCAATCATGCTCCAGTCATCAGAAATCACTATGGATGGCAGAGAGTATCTCAAACAACCGGTATATTGATATGACACAAAAAATTGAATTATCAGATATTTATAAAATAGCTCCACACCACAGATTCCAATGGGAAGAGGCACAAAATTGCTATGTCATTTTATTCCCTGAAGGAATGATTAAGCTCAATCCAAGTGCTGGTGAAATTTTAAATCTTGTTGACGGTAAAAATAGCGTAGAAAATGTGGTAACTTTATTAAAAGAAAAGTTTAAAGATGCTGGCGACATTGAAAAAGATATTATTTCGATGTTTGAATTTGCTCTTAACAAAGCTTGGATTTCTAAGGAATAATAATGACAACTCTCAATAATGGCGTTGAAGCAAATATTACTCAAACTCAACCGTTATGGTTATTAGCTGAAATTACATATCGGTGCCCACTCCATTGTGCATTTTGCTACAACCCAACAGATTATGCAGATCATACAAAAAATGAATTGAATACTGATGAGTGGATTAAAGTACTTAGAGATGCCAGAAAAATGGGAGCTTTACAGCTTGGAATTTCTGGTGGTGAACCTCTTTTAAGAGACGATATTGAGGATATCGTGACTGAAGCTAATCAGTTGGGGTACTATTCTAATCTAATCACTTCTGGCGTTGGTTTAACAGAAAAGAGAATTGATTCCTTTAAGGCAGGTGGATTAGACCATATTCAGTTATCGATGCACGATATTACCGAAGAGATTTCGAATTTTGTTACAGACACGAAAACATTTAAATTAAAACAAAAAGTAGCAGCGATGATTAAAGACCGTGGCTATCCGATGGTCCTTAATGTTGTTATACATCGCTACAACATCGGCCACATCAAGGAAATCTTAGAAATGGCCGAGAAGCTTGGTGCAGATTATGTTGAATTAGCTAATACACAGTATTACGGCTGGTCGCTTATTAACAGAAATCAGTTAATGCCCACGAAAGAACAGATCGATGAGGCTGAAAAAATTACCAATGAGTTTAGAGAATACATAGGCAACAAGATGAAGATCTTTTTTGTTGTACCTGATTACTATGCTGAAAGACCAAAAAAATGTATGAATGGATGGGGTGAAGTATTTATGATTGTGACAGCCAATGGCGATGTGCTTCCATGTCACTCTGCTAGAGTGCTCCCTAACATTGACTTCCCAAATGTTAAAAATGATCAGCTTAACGAGATTTGGTATGATTCTTCTGCATTTAACAAGTATCGTGGGGATGATTGGATGAAAGAACCTTGCCAATCATGCTCTGAAAAAGAAAATGATCTAGGTGGTTGTCGATGCCAAGCTTTCTTACTTTCTGGGGATGCGGAAAGCGCTGATCCGATATGTACAAAATCACCTCATAGACATCTAATTGATCAAGCCCTTGAGGATTCAAAAAATGAAATACTTCAGGCGCAACCAATTATTTTTAGAACCGATAAGAATTCAAAAGAGTTAATTCAAGGAGAGCATAAAGAAAGACTAAAAGATTTTAAAGCCATGCCATAAGCTTTATAATGAATCATGTTTTTTCTTAATCCAAGAATTCTTATTCTAGCCTCCTTAACAGCGCTAGCACCCTTTGCAATTGATACCTATCTTCCGGCCTTCGAACTTATGGAAGAAGACCTTGCAACAAATTCTAACTTTATCCAACAAACACTAACTTTTTATTTAGTGCCTTATACCATCATGACGCTTTTTCATGGAGCCATATCTGACTCGATTGGAAGAATTAAGACAATTAAATATGGCATGTCACTATTTATTCTTGGTTCAATTGGATGTGTATTTGCAACTAGCATTGAGATGCTCTGGATAAGCAGATTAATTCAGGGAGTAGGCGCTGGGGCAGGTAATGTCGTTGCTCGGGCGATGGTAAGAGATCTTTACAGTGGTGCTACTGCACAAAAAGTAATGGCAACAATTCAAATCATTTTTGGTATTGCTCCTGCTATTGCACCAATGGTCGGTGGCTTATTGTTAGGAATAAGTTGGCAAGCTATTTTTATTTTTTTGATACTTTACTCAGTTTTAATAACCATCTTTTCAGTCAACTTTCTGCCAGAAACAATCAGTAACCAGAATCGACTCCCTTTTAATTTTGAATCCGTTTTAAGTAGGTATAGAGATTTATTGAATGATAAAAATTATATTTTTTTAATACTCGCTGTTTCATTCAATTTTTCTGCTTTTTTCCTCTATGTATTATCAAGTCCAATTTTTTTGATGCAGCATTTAAATCTTAACTCATCACAATTTGGATACTTATTTATTCCGACGGTGACCGGGATGATACTGGGATCTTTTATTTCAAAAAAAACAGCAGGGATCATTAGTTCATCAAAAATGTTAAAAATAACTTATTTATGGATGTTATCAATTACATCTATTAATATGCTTTTCTGTTTATTTTTTCCAAGCATTTTGTTTGTTAATATTGGATTGATTGCTCTTTACAATATAGGCATGGCAGCTGCAATGCCTCTAATTTCTATAAAAGCATTAGATTGTTTTCCAAAGGCGAGAGGGACTGCTGCATCCGGTCAGGCTTTCAGTCAGATGCTGGTTTCATCATTTGTTGCAGGACTAGTAATTCCAATAATATGGGGATCATTAGCTACCTTGGCTATTGGCATGTTGGTAATCTTTTCTTTTGGTTTGGTAACAATTACTAAAACTCAGGCATGGAAAGATAAGGAATTACTCCTCGATGAGTAATTCTCTTTTACCTTCTTTTCCGTTAAAAGAATCAGCATCAGGAAGGGGATCTTTTCTTTCAGAGATAATCGGCCAAACCTTTGCTAATTTTGCATTTATTTCAATAAAATCGAGTTGATCTTCGGGTACGTCATCCTCTGCAAAAATAGCTTCCGCTGGGCATTCAGCAACACATAAAGTGCAATCTATGCATTCTTCCGGGTCAATTGCTAGAAAGTTTGGACCTTCTACAAAACAATCAACAGGGCAAACATCTACACAATCTGTATATTTACACTGAATACAATTTTCTGTTACTACGTAAGTCATAATTTTCCTTTAATAAATATTGTTTATCATTCCAGCTGCAACTGTATGATTAGTACTGTCATCGACGATTATAAATGAACCTGTTTTTCTGTTATCAAAATAATTATCGGACATAATAGGTTGAGCTAAAGCAATCCTTATGTTGGCAATATCATTTGTCTCAATTTTATCAGCCTCAATTGAGGATAATGTATTAACATCTATTTTATCAAATATTGATGATATTTTCGCCTTTGCGATTTTGCTCGTATGCATTATTTTATAAACTCTGCCTTGGTTTAATGGCTCTTCAGATAACCAGCAGATGGTTGCATTAAAGTCTTTGGTTATCGAAGGAGTATTTGTTAATTCGGTTAACATATCACCTCTTGATATATCAATTTCGTCATTCAGTAAAATTGAAACAGATTGTGGCGAGATAGCCTCATTTATAACTTGATCTCCAATATAAATTGCTTTTATTGTTGATTCTTGGTTGCTTGGGAGGGATTTGATTTTGTCACCCACCTTAATTCTTCCTGATTCAATGCGCCCCATGAAACTTCTGAAATCATGCAATTCCTTGTTTTCTGAATCTCTTGGCCTGCAAACATATTGAACAGGATATCTAAATGCAAGATTGCTATTAGTTGATTGTGAATCCGCGTTCTCTAATATTTCAAGGAGTGTGTCTCCTTGATACCAATTCATATTGTCTAACCTTACAACAACCATGTCTCCGTTGAGAGCTGACATCGGGATAAAGTTTATAGTGAACTGATTATTTTCATTAACAGATATCGCATGGAATAAAGCTTCATACTCTTTCACTATAGAATTGAAAGTTTCTTGATCATAACTGACGAGATCCATTTTGTTTACAGCAACTATAAATTGATTAATGCCTAAAAGTTTTGATAGGTATGTATGTCTCTTGGTTTGAGTAAGAATACCTTTTCTTGCATCAATTAGAATAATCGCGGCCTGAGCTGTTGAGGCTGCCGTCACCATATTTCTTGTGTATTGCTCATGCCCTGGTGAATCAGCAATGATATATTTTCTTGCGGGTGTTGAAAAATAGCGATACGCAACATCGATGGTAATCCCTTGCTCACGCTCTGCTTGAAGGCCATCTGTCAGAAGGGATAGATCAACCGCGCTCAAACCTCGCTTATGAGATGTCTTTTCAATTTGATTTAAAGTGTCAGATAGAATAGTTTTTGAGTCATACAGTAGTCGACCAATGAGCGTACTCTTTCCATCATCTACACTCCCACAGGTGATAAACCTTAATAAAGAATCTGTTTTATCCATCAAAAATACCCTTCTTTTTTTCTTTGCTCCATTGACGCTTCAGACATTTGGTCATCTAAACGAGTCGCACCTCTTTCTGAAATTCTTGTTTCAGCTGTTTCAATAATAATTTTTTGTACATCATCGGCATGACTCTCCACAGGAGCAGTACAAGTAATATCACCAACTGTCCTAAACCTCACCATTATATTTTCTACAATCTCACCATCTTTAGGGGGTGTTACTTCAGTAACAGGGACTATTGCACCATCACGTCGAATAATATCTCTTTTGTGAGCGAAATAGATAGAGGGAAGCTCTAATTGCTCTCTTTCAATATATTGCCATACATCCATTTCTGTCCAGTTTGAGATTGGAAATGCTCTAATATTTTCTCCTTTATGAGTCATTGCATTGTAAAGGTCCCAAAGTTCAGGCCTTTGATTTTTTGGATCCCATTGTCCAAAACTATCTCGAAAACTCATGATCCTTTCTTTTGCCCGTGCCTTTTCTTCATCTCTTCTAGCACCACCAATGCAGCAGTCAAATTCAAATTCATCAATAGCTTCCAACAATGTGATGGATTGATATTTATTTCTGGGTTCTAATTCATAATTTAGCTTCACCGTACCTCTTGCCATGGAATCTTCAACTGATCTTACAATCAAGCGTTCATTCAGTTCAATAACTTTTCTATCTCGAAAGTCAATTACTTCCTGATAATTGTGACCAGTATCAATATGCATTAATGGAAATGGAAACTTTCCTGGCCTGAAAGCCTTCTCAGCGATTCTTAATAAACATAAAGAATCTTTTCCCCCAGAAAATAAAAGAATTGGATTGCTGCATTGTCCAGCAACCTCTCGCATAATATGGATGGCTTCTGCTTCAAGCCAGTCTAAATGTGATAATTCATTTTGCATTTATTTACCTTATTCTTTATGTAGTCCACACTCTTTGTGTTCTGGATTTTCCCACCACCACCTACCTGCACGGACATCCTCACCCATAGAGATTGCTCGTGTACAAGGCTCACATCCAATACTTGGGAAAAAATGATCATGGAGTTTGTTGTATGGGACATCATTCATTTTGATATATGCCCACACTTCATCCTCAGTCCAATCGAGTAGGGGGCTGATTTTATCAAGATTAAAAGTCGGATCTCTATCAATTAACTTGGTATCCGATCTAGTTATAGACTGCTCGGATCGAATTCCAGTAATCCATGCGTCTTTACCATTTAAAGCTCTCTTTAAAGGCTCAATTTTTCTCACTCGGCAACATTCTTTCCTTGACTCCAAAGAATTATAAAAATCATTGATGCCATATTCGGAAACATAATTTTCAACATCATTTGATGATGGGTTGTATACCTTAATTTGTGTTGAATAATTTTGATTTACTTTAGAGATAAGGTCATATGTTTCTTGATGAAGCCTGCCGGTATCTAAAGTAAATATCTCAATTGGGCTATTAATTTTATTGAGAGCATGGGTAATTACCATATCTTCTGCACCCATACTTGTTGCAAATGTAATCGCCTTATATTGCTTAGGAAGCTCACTCAATAATTGCAAGAGTGATTTTTCTTTTTCTGTTACAACATTACGAAGCGACTCAGTGATATTAACTGTCTCAATCTTCATTGGAACCTTATTCATATCGATTATCTTTCACTCCATAACGGCATTTGATTAAGTGTGCCTTGGTAGCTGTATGAAAAATCTTCTAGACCAAGCAGAGCTTTTTTTGCATCGTAGCCTTCTTTTATAAGAAAACTATCAAACCCTGATCGAGCTAAATAAAATAATTGATCTTTAAAGACGTCACCAAGGGCGCGAAGGTCATTCTTATAGGATAATTTTCTGCGAATTAGATTACCAAGCGAATAAATTCTGCCGTCTGCAAATTTTTCAACATACACACCAACCACTGGAAAACTATTAATATCCTCTTTCAGATGATTGAACAGATCTAATTCGTCATGTGAGTATATCCAGATACCATATTCCTTATATTTCTTTTTAATTTCATCAGTTTTTAATAAATAAAGACGCAAAGGAACGATTACTTTTTCAGCTTCTGGAAGTATCACATTATGTAATGTGCCATCACTCGGAAAATCTTCTCCTGTTAACTTAAATTGAACAACCTTACCAGCTTGTTTTTTTACCTCTTCATTGCTGTTGTCAGGAACTACCCAAAACCAATCATTTGGCACTAATTCTTTATTTTTTATTAATTGTGTATCCATGTTAATTTTTATAAATTGCCTCTTTAAACGGATCTAATCCTATGCGGTTATAACAGTCTATAAATAACTCTTCTTCAGAGTCTCTTTGCGCAACATAGACATTTAAGATTTCTTTAACCACAGCTGGTACTTCATCTGCAGAAAATGATGGACCTATGACTTTCCCCAATGAAGCATTGACACCTTGCTGACCACCAAGTGTAATTTGATACCACTCTGAACCGTCTTTATCAACCCCTAAAATACCAATGTTTCCAACATGATGATGACCACATGCATTCATACAACCTGATATATTCAACGAAATAGTTCCAATATCAAATAAAAAGTCATAATTATCAAAAAGGTTATCAATATTTTTTGCAATGGGAATGCTTTTGGCATTAGCGAGACTACAGAAATCACCTCCAGGGCAGCATATGATGTCAGTGATTAATCCAATATTTGCTTCACCAAGATTATTCTCGCAAAGCACAGAGTAAACATCATATAAATCTTTTTCTTTAACATCAGCTAGAACTAAATTTTGCTCATGAGTGGATCGAATTTCTCCAAATGAATATTGGTCTGCCAAATCAGCAACAACTCGCATTTCGCTTGCTTGTATGTCACCTGGAGCTGTTTGTTTTTTACCTTTTAGGGAAATGGTCACTGACCGATAACCATTTTTTATATGTTCCCTTGTATTTCTTTTGATCCAATGTAAAAAATTATGATCATCCCTAAATTGACCTTCAAGATCAATTGATTCAACTGTTTCATAATTTGGACTTGTAAAAAACTGTTTAACACGGTTAATTTCTTTATCGTTTAAATGATTGGATGAGTTTTTTCCATCATTCCAATCGTCCTCGACTTGTTTTTTGAATGATTCGACACCGAGTGCTTTCACAAGAATTTTTATTCTTGCTTTATACATGTTATCTCTGCGACCGTACAGGTTGTAAATTCTAATAATAGATTCGCAATATGATAGTAAATGTTCAATTGGTAAATTTTCTTTTAAAAGCTGACCAATCACTGGGGTTCTGCCAAGTCCACCTCCAACAAATACATTGACGAACAAATTTTCTTGTTCTTTGACTAGCTCCAAACCTATGTCATGCGTTTTGACCAGAGCACGATCATACTTTGATCCACTGATTGAGATTTTAAATTTTCGAGGTAATAGCGCAAATTCAGGGTGAAATGTACTCCATTGCCTTAAGATTTCCGCGATGTATCTGGTGTCGACAATTTCATCTGGAGTGACGCCAGCATAAGGATCTGTTGTTATATTTCTAATACAGTTTCCTGAGGTTTGTATGGCATGCATTTCTGCATCTGCTAGTTTGCGTAAAATTTTTGGCGTATCTTCTAACTTAGGCCAGTTGTATTGAATGTTCTGTCTGGTACTAAAATGGCCATATCCGCGATCAAATTCATCAGCTATATCAGCCAGTGTCCTTAACTGGTTTGATGACAGGAGACCATAAGGAATAGCCACCCTAAGCATGGGAGCATGACGTTGAATATAAAGACCATTTTGAAGTCTTAAAGGCCTAAATTCCTCATCAGTCAGTTCTTTATTAAAGTAACGATTGAGCTGATCTTCATATTGATCAACTCTCTGATTAACTATTTTTCTATCATAATGATCGTATTTATACATTGATGTGATTACCTAATAGTTTTAATGCAATTCCAAATAAAATAATAACGAGTAATAGTCTGATCCATTCATCGTTTGCTTTGGCATTGAGCTTAGCACCTAGCCAAACTCCAGGGATAGATCCAATAAGAAGAACGATTAAAAGCTCCAAGTCCACAGTGCCTATAGATGCATGACCAATACCGCTAATTAGTGTTAAGGGAACTGCATGGGCAATGTCAGTCCCGATAATTTTTTTTATTGGCAGCTTCGGATATAAAATGAGAAGCATCGTCACCCCAATAGCACCAGCCCCAACGGAAGTGAGTGTCACAATAAAGCCCAATATTATACCCAAGATAATAGTTATGCTTTTTCGTTTTTTTTCACTTAATAACGGTCTCTTTAGGGACTTATTAATAATTAAAGGTTGAAAGAAAATGGCAACAGAAGTTACTATTAACGCTATCCCAAGAAAGACTTCAATAAAGCTCGTCATATTTCCTTCTTGAACAAGGTTAAAGCTCAAAAATAGGCTTGTTAATATTGCAGCAGGTACACTCCCTGTCATCAAGTCTTTAACAATTGGCCATTCAATATGACCAAGTTTTTGATGTTTAAAGATACCAACAGATTTTGTTATTGAGGCATACAGTAAATCAGTACCAACTGCAATTGCAGCTGGAACTTTAAAGAACAGCATGAGCAGTGGCGTCATTAATGAGCCACCTCCAACTCCTGTGAGACCGATGAGTAAACCGATAATAAAGCCAGATAAAGTGAAAAGCATAAAAAAAAATTATAAAAAACAGCTTGAACTATAGCAGATTTTATATATAAAATAATAATATAATTAACTACTTATATAAAAAAAAGTTATATGAAATTACAGCAACTTAGGTGTGTATATGAAATTGTAAATTGTAATTTTAATGTTTCCCATGCGGCTGATAATCTGCATACCTCTCAGCCTGGGGTGAGTAAACAAATTCAGTTGCTTGAAGATGAAATTAAAGTAAAGATTTTCGTCAGAAACGGTAAGAGGTTAGTGGGCCTGACCGAGCCTGGTCAATATGTTTACGAGGCTATAGGTGATATTTTAAAAAAAGTAAAAAATATCAGGCATATTTCAGATAATTACGCTTCATCCGAAGATGGTGTATTCACTATCGCGACGACACACACGCAGGCAAGA
>CAJWVO010000014.1 GCA_913048465.1 uncultured Nitrosomonadales bacterium | reverse complement strand
TTGAGGGGGTAGTGACGAAAGTCGTGAGAGTTCGAGTCTCTCCGACGGCACCATTAAATTAAACGATAGGTTTTGATGTTAGATTCATATTTTCCGGTTTTACTATTTATTCTTGTTGGCTTGGGTGTTGGCATAGGCCCCCTTGTCCTTGGAAAAATCCTAGCACCCCATAAACCTAATGATCAAAAAAACTCACCCTACGAATGTGGTTTCGAAGCATTTGAAGATGCAAGAATGAAGTTTGATGTTCGATACTACCTCGTGGCTATTTTGTTCATCCTTTTTGACTTAGAAATTACTTTTCTCTTTCCTTGGGCAGTTGTGCTTGATACGCTGGGTTTGCAAGGATTTATAGTTATGATGATTTTTTTGGGCATTCTGGTTGTCGGATTTATATATGAATGGAAAAAGGGTGCATTGGATTGGGAATAAGTAATGAGCCTTGATGGTCTATTAGAAAAAGGGTATATCACCACAAACCTTGATACCTTAATTAACTATACACGCACAAATTCAATGTGGCCTATGACCTTTGGGTTAGCATGTTGTGCTGTAGAAATGATGCATGCAGGTGCATCACGTTATGACTTGGATCGTTTTGGTATGGTTTTCAGACCTAGTCCGCGTCAGTCAGATTTAATGATCGTTGCAGGAACATTAGTAAATAAGATGGCACCTGCGTTAAGAAAAGTTTATGATCAGATGCCCGATCCTAAATGGGTAATATCGATGGGCTCTTGTGCTAATGGCGGAGGCTATTATCATTACTCTTACTCCGTGGTGCGTGGTTGCGACCGTATTGTTCCAGTTGATGTTTATGTTCCTGGATGTCCACCCACAGCAGAGGCGCTTATGTTTGGTTTACTTCAACTCCAAAAGAAAATTAAAAGGACCAATACAATCGCGCGATGAGTGATCTTAATAAACTAATATCCAATCTAAAATCAACTTTTCCTCAAGCTGTCTTAAACAAACAATTTGATGAGGCTACCTTATCGATTTATGGAAATGAAATCATTAAGACATTAAAGAAATTAAAAACAGGCTCACAATTTAAGTTTTTGCAGTTAATTGATATTGCTGCAGTAGACTATTCGCAATATCCACAAAAACTTTTTGATAATAATCGTTACGCTGTGGTTTACCATTTATTGTCTATAAAAAACAACCAACGTTTACGAGTCAGGGCATTTGTTGAGGATAATGATTTTCCTGTTATAGAGACGGCCACAACCCTCTATGCTAATGCGGATTGGTATGAACGAGAAGCCTTTGATTTGTATGGAGTCATGTTTTTAAATCACCCAGACCTTCGTAGAATATTGACTGATTATGGGTTTATTGGACATCCATTTAGAAAAGATTTTCCAATGATCGGCAATGTTGAGATGCGTTACGACCCAGAACAAAAAAGAGTGATTTATCAACCGGTCACAATAGAATCGCGCAACAATGTCCCTCGCGTTATTGATGAGGAGGGGTTCCGTAATGGCTGAAATTAAAAATTACACTATGAATTTTGGCCCTCAACACCCAGCAGCGCATGGAGTACTCAGGCTTGTTTTGGAATTGGATGGGGAGGTCATTCAAAGGGCAGACCCTCATATTGGTTTATTACATCGAGCGACAGAGAAGCTTGCAGAAAATCGAACATACATTCAATCAGTTCCTTATATGGATCGATTAGATTATGTGTCCATGATGATGAATGAGCATGCTTACGTTATGGCAATTGAAAAAATGTTAAATCTAAAAGTTCCTGTTCGTGCTCAATACATCAGGGTGTTGTTCGATGAGATTACAAGGTTGTTGAATCATTTATTGTGGCTTGGCTGTCATGCACTCGATGTTGGAGCAATGTCAGTTTTCTTATACACCTTTAGAGAGCGTGAAGATTTATTTGATTGTTATGAAGCTGTCTCTGGAGCAAGAATGCATGCTGCCTATTATCGTCCGGGCGGTGTCTATAGAGATTTACCAGATCATATGCCGCAGTATCAAAATACCCGTTTTTCAAGACCCTCCGAGACACATAAGTTAAATGAAAATCGGCAAGGGTCTCTTCTTGATTTTATTGAGGATTTTGCCACACGCTTTCCTGGATACATTGATGAGTATGAAACACTATTAACAGACAACCGTATTTGGAAACAAAGAACTGTTGGTATCGGCGTGGTATCTCCTGAGCGTGCAATGGAGCTTGGTTTTACAGGCCCTATGTTAAGAGGTTCTGGAATTGAGTGGGATTTAAGAAAAAAACAACCATATGAAGTTTACGATAAATTAGATTTTGATATCCCTGTTGGAGTTGAGGGCGATTGTTATGATCGCTACCTGGTCCGAATTGAAGAAATGAGACAGTCCGTTCATCTTATAAAACAGTGTACAAAATGGCTTAGAGAGAACTCAGGCCCAGTCATTTCAGATAACCAAAAATTTGCACCACCCAAACGTACAGACATGAAAGAAGATATGGAGTCTATGATTCATCATTTTAAATTGTTCACAGAGGGGTTTCATCTTCCTAAAGGAGAGGCTTATGCCGCGGTGGAGCATCCCAAGGGAGAGTTTGGAATTTATATGGTTTCTGATGGAGCAAATAAACCATACCGTTTAAAAATTAGAGCACCAGGCTTTGCACATCTTGCGTCTTTAGATGAGATGACTAAAGGGCACATGATTTCTGACCTGGTAGCAATTATTGGGACTCAAGATATTGTATTTGGGGAAATTGATCGTTAGGCATGAATTTAAAATTAAAAAAGTTAATCGATAAAGAATTAAAAAAATATCCATCCGATAAAAAACAGTCGGCTGTTATTGCTGCTCTTGCAATCATGCAAAATGACAGGGGATGGCTTTCTAAAGAGGATATAAGCGAGGTAGCATTATATTTAGATATGCCTGAAATTGCCGTTCTTGAGGTCGCTACTTTCTATAACATGTTTGATTTAAAATCAGTTGGCAAATACAAGTTATCGATATGCACTAACATTTCTTGTATGTTAAGACAGGCCGATCATATTGTGAACCATTTAAAAGAAAAATTACAAATTGATTTCAATGAAGTTACAAAAGATGGCAAATTCTGTTTAAAAGAGAGTGAGTGTATGGGTGCATGCGGAGGGGCTCCATTATTAACCGTTAATAATCAAAAGATGCATGAGAATTTAAACATTGATAAAGTTGATCAGCTATTAAAAGAACTTAAATAATGAATGATGTCGTAGATAAAAATATTCAGTTAGAAAATAATAACAAGCAGTTATTTAATATCTGCTTAAGAACCTCATCTCTTAAAAACCCAGGTTCGATAAAAACGTATCAATCCATTGGTGGCTACGAACAGATCAAAAGAATTTTAAAAAATAACATTGACCCTCAACAACTAATTGATGAAATAAAAATTTCAGGCCTAAGGGGTAGGGGTGGAGCTGGTTTTCCGACCGGGGTGAAATGGTCATTCATGCCCAGAGATTATGATGGTACCAAATATATTGTATGTAATAGTGACGAGGGAGAGCCTGGGACATTCAAGGATCGGGATATTATTCGCTACAATCCTCATCAACTAATCGAGGGAATGATAATCGGTGCATACATTATGAATGCTCAGGTAGGTTTTAATTACATTCACGGCGAGATTTGGGAAGAGTACGTATCTTTTGAAAAAGCAATTGAAGATGCTAGAAAAGCTGGTTTCTTGGGAAACAATATACTAGGCTCAGGGTTTGATTTTGAGCTACATGCTGTTCACGGTTATGGCGCTTATATCTGTGGCGAGGAGACGGCTTTAATTGAATCTATTGAAGGAAAGAAGGGTCAGCCAAGATACAAACCTCCTTTTCCAGCAACCTATGGAATCTATGGTAAGCCTACAAATGTGAATAACACAGAAACGTATGCTTCAATCCCATGGATTATTGAGCATGGCGGGCAAGAATTTATGAATCATGGTGTTCCAAATTCTGGTGGAACCAAAATATTCTCAGTTTCTGGCCATGTTGAAAAGCCTGGTAATTATGAGATTCAGTTGGGAATGCCATTTAGGCAATTACTTGCTGAAGCTGGTGGTGTATGGAAAAACAGACGGCTTAAAGCGGTTATCCCTGGCGGTCCATCAACACCGGTGGTGCCAGCCAACATCATTATGGATGCAACACTTGATTATGATGGACTTGCACAAATCGGCTCGAGTGTTGGGGCCGGTTCAATGATTGTTATGGATGAAAGTACTTGTATGGTTCAGGCTCTAAGAAGATTATCCTACTTCTTTTATGAGGAGTCATGTGGGCAATGCACTCCATGCAGAGAGGGAACAGGATGGGTATATCGAATTGTTGATCGCATTTTTAAAGGACAAGCCACATTAGCTGACCTCGATCTTTTAACGGATGTGAGTAAAAAAATTTCTGGAAGAACTATTTGTGCACTAGGTGATGCAGCTGCAACGCCTGTACTTAGTTTTATAAAACACTTCAGAAGTGAATTTGAAAATTTTATTAAACATGGAAAATCATTAAATTAATTAAGATGGTAAAAATTAAAATCAATGGCAAAACATTTAAGGCTCCTGAAAAAAGCACGATTATTCAAGTGGCCGATGACAATGGAATTGAAATTCCAAGATTTTGTTACCATAAAAAATTAAGCATAGCCGCTAACTGCAGAATGTGCCTGGTAGAAGTTAAAAACTTTCCTAAGCCCCTCCCTGCTTGTGCAACACAAGTGAATGAGGGAATGGAAATTTTTACTAAATCAAAACAAACAAAAGACTGCCAGCAGAGCGTGATGGAGTTTTTACTCATCAACCATCCGTTAGATTGCCCAATCTGCGATCAAGGGGGTGAGTGTGATCTTCAAGACACAGCGATGGCTTACGGAAGTCCAAAATCAAGGTATCAAGAAGAAAAGCGAGTAGTCCTTAACAAAAATCTTGGTCCCCTAGTGTCAACAGATCTAAATCGATGCATACAATGTTCGAGATGTGTACGCTTCTTGAAAGAAGTTGGTGGAATGCAAGAGCTGGGGTTAATCGGACGCGGTGAGCATGCAGAAATATCTGCCTATGTTGAAAAATCTGTAGATTCAGAAATATCAGGAAATATCATTGATTTATGCCCAGTGGGCGCTTTAACCTCAAAACCTTTTCGATATTCTGCACGGACTTGGGAAATGGTTAGAAAATCAACTATCTCACCCCATGACAGCCTTGGGTCTCATTTAGAAGCTCATGTAAAAGATGGTAACGTCATGAGAGTCTTGCCTAAAGAAAATGAGGATATTAATGAGTGCTGGATATCTGACAGAGATCGTTTCTCATACATAGGGATTAATAGTGAGGATCGTGTTAAAACACCATTAATTAAAACTGGATCAAATTTTAAACCCATTAGTTGGGACGAAGCATTTCATACCCTTGAAAGAGTCTTTCACCCTTCTTTAAATAAATTTAAGGAAGACGATGTTGTTATCTTTTCCTCTAACCAAACGACTTTAGAAGAGGCTTATTTGCTAGAGAAATTAGCAGGCTATGTTGGAACAAAGCAGGTTAAGTTTGATGCTGCTAATAACCCAAGCTTAATTGCAAATCCATCATTAAATGGCATGATCGGTGATGTTGAAAGTTTTGAAAATATTATTCTTTTGGGATCACAATTAAGAAATGAAAATCCATTGTTATTACAACGTCTTCGCAAGATGGAGAATGCTGGTAAGAACATTAACATAATCAATACGGTTGATTTTGATCTGCAACTAATTGTTGCAAATAAAATTATTCAACCCATTAAAGATTTCCAAAAAACCTTTGAACATATTCATAAAATTCTATCCACCAAAGTTGCGAAAAAAGAAAATTCAACTGAAAAAAATATTGCAAATTTATTATCAAAAAAGACGTTGTTATTAGTGGGCGAAGATATTTACACCAATCCTGCTTTTATGAATTTGACTGACGTCATTAATCAATTGATTGATCTAACAAGCATGAAAATTGGCTGCCTTCCAACAGGTTCTAATACAGTCGGTCTTCAACAGATGTTTGGCAATTATGTTAACCACATTGATGAAAAGAAATATCAAGCATCCATTAGTCTTAATTTAGAATTAGAGGATATCAAAGATAAATCATTATTCGAAAGAGTGTTAAAAAAATCTAAATTTAATGTTGGAGTTACACCATTTTTAAATAAAAATAGTAAGCAGTTTGATTTAATCTTGCCGTCAACAACTCATTTCGAAAACGAAGGAACATTTGTCAACCTTGAATCTCGAGTACAAAGTTTTAGTCAAGCAATAAGCCCAAAATTTGAATCTAAACCGCTATGGAAAATACTCCGTGTTCTTGGTAACTTTATTGATTGCCCAGATTTTACATTTGAATCATGCAGTGAGATTAAAGAAAAAGCTGTTAAGAAACTATCCAAAAATCAATTAAAAAGATTTAATTTAATCAATCAGCAAGTGAAGCCTCATACCAAAGATTTTTGTTTAAAAGATATTAACAATAGTGATGCCCTAGTAAGAAGATCGACGGCATTACAAAACACCAAGCGCTTAAGGAGTGAAAAGTAATTGCAAGATTTTTTCTCACAATTTTTTAGTCCAGACGTTGCGTTAACTTTATCTTATCTTTTTAAGATCATCTTAATTGTTGTTCCGGTTATGATTTCTGTTGCTTATCTTACCTACTTTGAAAGAAGGGTGATTGGATTTATGCAATCTAGAATTGGACCAAACAGGGTCGGTTATTTTGGTTTGCTTCAGCCCATCGCTGATGCCCTTAAGTTGATGTTTAAAGAAATCGTCTTGCCATCAAAGTCTAATAACTTTTTATTCTTTCTTGCGCCATTATTATCAATTGCACCCGCTCTAGCAGCCTGGGCGGTCATTCCATTTGATTATGAAATGGTATTAGCCGACATTAATGCTGGCCTTTTATATGTATTAGCGATGACATCAATTGCAGTTTATGGAGTCATTATTGCGGGATGGGCATCTAACTCAAAGTACGCCTTTCTAGGAAGTTTACGATCTGCGGCTCAAATCGTGTCATACGAAATAGCGATGGGATTTACCCTTGTCGGGGTGTTGATGTGTGCCAATAGTCTAAATCTTGGAGATATCGTGATAGCTCAAGAGGGAGGTATCTCGCAATGGTATTGTTGGCCATTATTCCCGTTGTTTGTTATTTATTTTATTAGCGCTGTGGCAGAAACCAATCGAGCCCCATTTGACGTTGCTGAGGGTGAGTCAGAGATCGTGGCTGGTTTTCATGTTGAATATTCAGGTATGGCTTTCGCGTTATTCTTTTTAGCTGAATATGCAAATATGATTCTGGTCAGCATCCTTGCTGTCATTATGTTTTTAGGAGGCTGGTTGTCACCAGTTTCGTTTATCCCGGATGGTATGTTCTGGCTAATTATTAAGGTAGCTTTTGTGCTGTTCTGCTTTTTATGGTTAAGAGCTACATTTCCACGCTACCGTTATGATCAAATAATGAGACTTGGATGGAAGGTGTTTATCCCACTCACTTTGGTATGGATTATTTTTGTAGGTGCTATGATGCAAACCAGTTATGCAGGATACTTTCATTAATGAGAAAATTAATTTCAAATATTTCTAAAAGCTTATCTCTTTACGAGCTTTTAAAAGGCATGAAATTAACTTTAAGTTATTTTTTTTCAAAGAAGGTTACGATCCAGTATCCCGAACAAAAAACACCTCAGTCTCCTAGATTTAGAGGTCTCCATGCTTTGCGACGTTATCCGAATGGTGAAGAAAGATGTATCGCTTGCAAGTTATGTGAAGCAGTGTGTCCCGCAATGGCAATCACAATAGAATCTGAATTAAGGGAAGATAATTCAAGAAGAACAACTCGATATGATATTGATTTAACTAAGTGTATCTTTTGTGGTTTTTGTGAAGAGTCATGCCCAGTAGATTCAATCGTCGAAACAAGAATATTTGAATATCATGGAGAAGAGAGAGGTGATTTGCTTTACACCAAAGACATGCTTTTAGATGTGGGTAAAAAGTATGAAAAACAAATTGCCAAAGACCGTCAACAAGAGGCGAAGTACCGTTAATGATTTTCACAGACTATCTTTTCTATCTCTTTAGTAGCATTTTAGTCTTGGCATCTTTGCGAGTTATTACTGCAAATAATCCTGTTTATTCTGCTCTTTCATTAGTCCTTGCATTTTTTAGTGCAGCAGGAATCTGGTTGCTTTTACATGCAGAATTTTTAGCCATTGCGCTGGTGTTGGTCTATGTTGGTGCAGTGATGGTGTTATTCCTATTTGTTGTGATGATGTTAGACATCAATATTGAAGCTCTTAGACAAAGATTTTGGAGTTATTTCCCGGTTGCGCTCTTAATTGCCCTGTTATTTATTTTTGAGATTTATTTAGTGGTAACGGATAAGTTTTTCAGCTCTTCAGATCCAGCTGGAATACCTTTAGAGAAAAGCAATACCCACTCGATAGGCAGTGTTTTGTATACCGATTATTTACTGCCATTTCAAGTTGCGGCAGTTATTTTATTGGTTGCTATTATATCCGCTATTGTGCTGACAATGTATGGCAAGAAATCGCATAAAGCGATCGACCCTAAAGATCAAATTAAGGTGAATAGAAATGATCGAGTCAGAGTGGTCAAAATGAAATCGGAGAAAAAGAAGTAATGGTTACTTTGTCTCACTATCTATTTTTAGGAGGAATTCTATTTGCCATAAGTATTCTAGGGATTTTTTTAAATAGAAAGAATATTATTTTAATTCTTATGGCGATCGAATTAATGTTGCTAGCAGTGAATATAAACTTTATTGCGTTTAGTCATTATCTCGGTGATCTATCAGGCCAAATTTTTGTGTTTTTTATTCTGACTGTTGCAGCAGCTGAGTCAGCCATAGGTTTAGCTATCATCATTTTGATTTTTAGAAACTACAAATCGATTAATGTTGCAGATGTGAATAGGTTAAAAGAATGACGTTAATGAAGCTGTACACCTTAATCCCGATGATGCCTCTGATTGCATCAATCGTTATTGGTCTATTTGGCCGTCAATTACCAAAAGCATTCTCACATTTAATTCCTATTGTCTTAGTGTTGGGAAGTTTTCTACTATCTTTATACGCCCTATACATTTCCTATCATGGTTACGTGTTTAATGAGAATCTATTCAGGTGGATGACTGTTGGCCAGTATGATTTAAATATTGGTTTCATGGTCGACAATCTGACCGCATTAATGATGTCTGTAGTGACGTTTGTTTCATTGATGGTCCATATATATACCATTGAATATATGGAAAACGACCCTGGATATAGTCGTTTCTTTAGTTTTATTTCATTATTTACCTTTGCCATGCTGATGCTGGTGATGAGTAATAATTTTTTACAGCTCTTTTTTGGTTGGGAAGCTGTGGGTCTAGTCTCTTATTTACTTATCGGATTTTGGTATAAAAAACCAACAGCCATTCACGCCAATATGAAAGCTTTTTTGGTGAACAGGGTCGGTGATTTTGGTTTTCTCTTAGGAATCGCCCTAATAATGTTTTATTTTGGAACCCTCGATTACAAGGAAGTTTTTTCAAGGGTAGATTCTTTGGCTGGTCAAGAATTTATGCTTATGGGCTCATCAGTTTCTCTAGTCACGTTAATTTCAATTTTGTTATTTATAGGCGCAATGGGTAAGTCTGCACAAGTGCCTTTGCATGTCTGGTTACCAGATTCTATGGAGGGCCCGACCCCAATATCAGCTCTTATTCACGCAGCAACCATGGTAACGGCAGGAATCTTTCTTGTAACGCGTGTATCTCCGATAGTGGAGTTATCAAGTACAGCACTATCCCTAATCTTAATTGTGGGGAGTATTACCGCTTTGTTCATGGGTATTTTAGGTATTTTTCAAAATGACATAAAACGGGTTGTTGCATACTCGACCTTGTCGCAACTTGGCTATATGACGATTGCTTTGGGTGTTTCTAGTTACTCCTTAGCAATGTTTCATTTATTTACACATGCATTTTTTAAGGCTTTGTTATTTTTAGGCGCCGGTTCAGTAATAATTGGCATGCATCATGATCAAAATATTATGAACATGGGGAATCTAAAAAAATATATGCCAATTACTTGGATAACATTTTTACTTGCCACCTTGGCCTTAGTTGGCATGCCACTTTTCTCAGGATTTTATTCCAAGGAATCAATCATCGAGGCGGTAAAATATAGTGAAATTGTTGGTTCAAGTTTTGCATATTTTGCTGCTGTGTTTGGCGTTTTTATCACCTCGCTGTATAGCTTCAGATTGTATTTTATTGTCTTCCATGGAGAGGAGAGGTGGAGAAATAAGTCTGTATCACACAACCATCATGACCATGGCTTGACTAAAAATCAATCACCTCACGAGACATCCTGGATGGTAACTACACCTCTTATTTTATTGGCTATTCCATCGGTCCTCATTGGATTTTTTACGATAGAACCAATTATCAAAAGTAGTTTTTTATTAAAAGATATCTTTATTTTGGATTCACATCTTGCTCTTTCGCAGGTCACTGAACACTTTCATGGACCAATAAATATGGCTCTGCACGCATTGGTAACATTACCATTTTGGTTAATGGTATTAGGCTTTATCGTTGCATATCTTTTGTATTACAAAAATATTAATTTTATAAAGACACCGAAGGTTTTGAAAAAAGTCATAGATCATAAATATGGTTTTGATAACTTCAATGAATACATTTTGGCACCTCTAACAATCAGACTTGGAAATGTTTTATGGAAATATATGGATATAAAAATAATCGATAATTTCTTTGTTAACGGCTCAGCTAGAACCGTTAATCTTTTTTCACACATCACTAAAAAAATTCAAACTGGTTTTATTTCTCAATATGCCTTTGTGATGGTGATCGGATTATTGCTTTTCATAAGCTATTTTATTTTGGGTGGTAAGTCATGACCGGCATCCTATCACTAGCAATTTGGACTCCGATTGTACTGGGCATAATTTTATTGTTGGTACAAAATAAATTATCAACAACACTTACATACCGATTAGGCAATCTATTTGGATTTATTTCTTTTCTTGTCACCCTGCCTTTGTATATTTATTTTGATAAAGGATTTTCTGGTTTTCAATTTCAAGAAATCTATCCATGGATTAATCATTTTTCGATAAATTATCATCTCGGCTTGGACGGAATTTCTTTGCCGCTTGTTTTATTAACAAGTTTTATTTCTTGGCTTGTGATTTTTATTTCATCTAATTCAATTGATCGAGCTATTGGCTTTTATATTTCAGCCTTCTTAATTCTTTCAGGACTAATGATTGGTGTTTTTCTGGCCCTTGACGCAATCCTATATTATGTATTTTGGGAAGCAATGCTTATTCCAATGTTTTTGCTAATTGGCATCTGGGGCGGTCCAAATCGCGTCTATGCCACCATCAAATTTTTTCTGTACACAGTGCTTGGCTCGTTGTTGATGTTGGTCGCATTTATATACCTTTATAACCAAACGGCAAGCTTTGCCATCTTAGATTTTTACACCAAACCTTTATCGCTTAATATCCAGGTATTGATTTTCTTGGCCTTCTTTATGGCATTTGCGGTCAAAATTCCCATGTGGCCTGTGCATACTTGGTTACCTGATGCACACGTGGAAGCACCAACAGGGGGTTCGGTCATTTTAGCTGCGATTATGTTGAAATTGGGAGGCTATAGTTTTATTCGATTTGCTATGCCAATTAGCCCTGATGCATTAATCTTTTTAAAACCTTTTTTAATTGGACTGTCTTTGATCGCGATTGTTTATATTGCTTTCGTGGCTATTGTACAAACAGATATGAAAAAATTAATTGCTTATTCATCCATATCACATATGGGGTTTGTAACGCTCGGCTTATTTATTTTAAATCCACTGGGATTTGAAGGTGGGTACGTTCAGATGATTTCTCATGGATTTATTTCCGCAGCATTATTTTTTGCAATTGGCGTTCTCTATGACCGGATGCATTCGAGAAATATCAGTGACTATAGAGGAGTGATAAATAGTATGCCTATCTTCGGCTCCTTCTTTGTTTTATTTGCCATGGCTAACTCTGGGCTACCAGGAACATCCGGGTTTGTTGGAGAGTTTCTTGTCATTTTAGGGGCGATGCAAGATCATTTTTGGATTGCTTTTTTTGCTAGCCTGACCCTGATTTTTGGAGCAACATACTCTTTATGGCTAGTAAAAAGAATTATTTTTGGTGAGGTGAAAAATAAAAAAATTGCCACACTCAAAGATTTAAATGGAAAAGAGTTTTTTGTAATGAGTGTATTGGCCCTGATGACTTTGGCTATTGGAATATATCCAGCACTGATTACTGATATTACGAATCAGTCATCCCAGATGATGTTGGGATTAATTCAACAATCAAAAATTTTATAACACTATGACGCTTTCAACATTATTGACCATTGCTGTTCCAGAAATCATTATCTTGATTGCTGCCATGAGCGTTCTTTTGCTTGGTGTGTTTTATAAAAACACCACCTCATTATTTGGTATTACGCAGCTTACTTTACTGATTGCTGCTTACTTCACTGCACAATTACCCATTGATGTTAAGTTAACGGCATTTAATGAGATGTTTATTGCTGATAGCCTTTCGATGTTTCTTAAGCTGCTCAGTTATTTTGCTTTGTCATTGGTGTTAATTTATAGCCGGAGCTTTCTACAAAGTCGCAATCTACATAATGGTGAATTCTATGCCCTGACGCTGTTTGCATTGTTGGGGATTAATCTGATTATTTCTTCCTATCATTTATTAAGCTTATACATGGGCCTGGAGCTCCTTTCGTTAAGTTTGTATACCTTAGTGGCATTTGACAGAAATAGACCAGAAGCTACCGAGGCAGCAATGAAGTATTTTGTTCTTGGTGCAGTCGCTTCAGGATTTTTATTGTATGGTTTTTCAATATTGTATGGCATTACTGGAAGCCTGCAGATTGCAGAAATTTCATCCAGGTTAGCAGATACTTCAATCAATCCAGTGGTCATATCATTTGCACTGGTATTTGTTGTTGTTGGGATTGCCTTTAAGTTTGGCGCAGCCCCATTCCAATTATGGGTACCTGACGTGTATCAGGGGTCAGCAACTCCCATCACCATGTTTATTAGTTCAGTGCCAAAATTTGCATCTGTGGCTATGTTAATCAGGCTATTATTTCAAGGTTTAGATCACATGGTATTAGATTGGCAAGCAATGCTTCTAATCATGGCTATTGTGTCTATGTTATTTGGAAACATCACCGCCATAGCGCAAACAAAAATTAAAAGACTGTTGGCTTATTCAGCCATTTCTCATGTGGGCTTTATGTTTTTAGGTTTAGCTACCGGAACAATTACTGGCATAGCATCTGCCTTAATGTACATCGCCGTATATGTTGTTATGACGCTAGCATCATTCGGGTTAATAATTCATTTAAGCAATCAAGGTAAAGAACTTGACCAAATTACTGACTTCTCAGGCTTAGGAAAACAAAAGCCATGGTCTGCTTTTTTGCTGTTGCTCATATTTTTAAGTTTAGCGGGAATTCCTCCAACCATCGGTTTTTATGCGAAGTTTTCAATTATCCAGGCAACAATTCAGTTTGGTTGGATTTGGCCAGCAGTCATTGCAGTCATGAGTGCTCTCATTGGAATATTTTATTATTTAAGAATTATCAAAGTTGCTTACTTCGACGAGCCTGGAAAAAATTTAAATCAAGTCTCAAAATCATCGAATAATGAACTGAGTGTAACTTTATCAATCAATACTATTTCATTATTGATTATTGGATTGTTTCCATCTTCATTGATGGATATAGCGACACTTACTTCAGCACTAATATTTTAATGATTTTTTTACTCATACTTATCTTAATGATTTTTTTAGCCAACTTGCCGTGGATGACAAGTAACTTCATGCTCCTTTTTTCTGCTAAAAAGTCCTTACCCATTATCATCCTTGAAGTTATCTTGTATTTTTTAATCTTTAGATTAATCACCTATGCACTAGAGTGGACCATGATAGGATCGGTTCATAATCAAGATTGGCAGTTTTACGCGGCACTCTTATCCCTGTTTATCGTATCCAGCTCACCCGGGTTTGTGATCAAAGTATTGTGGAAATAGCTAATCCAAAAGTTATTATCGTAGGTTGTGGCAATTTAGGAAAAAAAATTGGTGAGATTTTTGCTCAGCGCACAAATTTTCAAGTTCTTGGTTTAAGAAGAAATCCGATTGAGCAAGGTAATTTTTCAATTCTAGCCAAAGATATTTTTGCTGACGATTTCTCTGCATGGATTGCTGCCGAAAACCCAAACTATGTTATTTATTCAGCTACCCCTAGCACCTCTAAACCAGAGGATTATCAAAAAATTTATGTCGATGGCTTAAAAAAAATAATAGATGTAATTCAAAATAACAATCTGCAGACTAGGGTATTTTTTATCTCCAGCACTAGGGTTTTTAATGGCAGTTCTAAACTGGAGGCGCTGGATGATCATGATGAAATTACCCCAAATGATGAGCAAGGTGAAATTTTAGGTCATGCGGAACGTATAGCAACTAAAAACGAAAGGGGGAATGTTTTTCGTTTAACAGGAATTTATGGTCTGGAAAGAACCATGATGCTAAGACTAGCCCAAGATCATCAATCTTGGCCAGTAAATCGATTTACCAATAGAATTTTTGACGAGGACGCGGCCAATATTATTGTAAAAATAATCAGCAGTAAACATAAAGATCTAAAATTTGACTTGCCCAAAATCATCAACATAACTGACTCTCACCCTGTTGAGCTTTATGCAGTTTTGAATTTTATTAGAGAAAAATTAAACCTTCCTGAGGCAACCCTTGAATCCACTGGTAAGGTCATGGGGAAAAAAATTATTTCAACTTTTCTGTCTCAAAAGTTTAATTATCAATTTAAGCATACAAGTTTTGAGAGCGGTTACTTGGAAATTATTCAAAAGATGGAGAGGTAGTTATAGATTGCTGTTGATGCGGCGATGATATAAAATAACGCTTATTTTTGACTTCAGGCGCGTAGCTCAGTTGGTTAGAGCACCACCTTGACATGGTGGGGGTCGTTGGTTCGAATCCAATCGCGCCTACCAATTTAAATAACATGATAAAAATTACACTTCCAGACGGTTCGATTAAAGAGTTTGAGAACACTATCACTTTGTCTGATGTCGCTTACGATATTGGTGAAGGTCTGGGTCGGGCCGCATTGGCTGGTCAGGTTGATGGCAAATTGGTAGATTTAACTCATGAAATAACCTCAGATGCAACAGTGTCTATTGTGACTGCCAAAAATGATGAGGGTTTGGATATCATAAGACATTCCACAGCTCACCTTTTAGCTTACGCTGTCAAAGAATTATTTCCTGAAGCACAGGTGACCATAGGACCAACAATTGATGATGGGTTCTATTATGATTTTTCATATCATCGAGCGTTTACCCCAGAAGATTTAAGTGCCATTGAAAAAAAGATGGCTGAATTGGTAAAAGAAGACCACGCTGTTACTCGAGAAGTGATGATGCGTGATGATGCAGTGAAGTTTTTTCTTGATCAAGGGGAAAAATACAAGGCTGAAATTATTGATTCCATTCCTCAAGATGAGGAAGTGACGGTTTATCATGAGGGTAAGTTTTCTGATTTATGCCGAGGTCCTCACGTCCCGTCAACTGGAAAATTAAAAGTTTTCAAACTAATGAAAGTAGCTGGTGCTTATTGGAGAGGGGACTCTAATAATGAGATGCTGCAACGAATCTATGGAACGGCCTGGGCGACCAAAGATGATCTTAAAGACTATCTGCACCGTCTTGAGGAAGCTGAAAAAAGAGACCACCGAAAACTTGGCAGACAATTAGATTTATTTCACATCCAAGATAACGCTCCCGGCATGGTATTTTGGCATGCCAAGGGATGGTCTTTGTGGCAAGAAATAGAAAACTACATGAGAAAAAAATTTGTTGATTACGGATATCAAGAAATTAAAACCCCAACCGTGCTAGATAAAACATTATGGGAAAAATCAGGGCATTGGGACAATTATCATGAAAACATGTTTGTGACTGCATCTGAGAATAGAGACTATGCGGTAAAGCCAATGAATTGCCCTGGTCATGTTCAAGTATTTAATCACCACTTACACAGTTATCGGGATCTTCCTTTAAGGTTAGCTGAATTTGGTTCATGTCATAGAAATGAGCCATCCGGTGCCTTGCATGGGTTAATGAGAGTAAGGGGTTTTACTCAAGATGATGCTCATATCTTCTGTACTGAGCAGCAGATTTTAAGCGAGGTAGTTAATTTTAATAAGATGCTCATGGAGACCTATAAAGATTTTGGTTTTTATGATATTGAGGTCAAACTTTCTACTCGACCAGAGAAAAGAGTGGGCAGTGATGATGTATGGGATCAGTCTGAAAAAGCCTTGGAGGAAGCACTCCAGGCGACAGGGTTAGACTATGAGATTCAACCAGGCGAAGGCGCTTTCTATGGTCCCAAAATTGAGTATGTCTTGCGGGATAGCCTGAATCGATTATGGCAGTGCGGCACTATTCAGCTCGATTTTAACCTGCCTGTTCGTTTAAATGCAGAGTACGTTGATGAAAACAGCAATAAAAAACATCCAGTGATGCTGCACAGAGCGATTGTAGGATCCATGGAAAGATTTATCGGCATTTTGATTGAACACTACGCCGGGAAGTTTCCAACCTGGCTTGCACCAGTTCAGGCTGTGGTGATGAATATATCGGACTCTCAGGCTAAATATGTTAGCGATGTTGTTGATTTTCTTAAGAAAAACGATATTAGATGCGAATCAGACTTGAGAAATGAAAAAATAACCTATAAAATACGCGAACATAGCATCTCTCGCATACCATATTTGTTAGTCATAGGTGATCGAGAGATGGAAAACAAACAAGTTGCCGTTCGTACTCAACAAGGTGAAGACTTGGGTGTAATCACTCTAGAAAAGTTTGTGGATACCATAAACACACAAATTACAGCCAAAAGTTAAAAAGTGAGTTAACGGCTTTATTTTTTTTAGGGGTTAAGCATAGCACAATCAAAAGACGCACGAATTAACGGAGACATAACAGCCCAAGAAATTCGTTTAGTAGGTATAGAAGGAGAAGCTCTAGGAATTATGAGCTTATCGGAAGCTTTAGGAAAAGCAGATGATTTTGATACCGATTTAGTTGAGATTGCACCAAAAGCTGAACCACCTGTTTGTCGCTTGATGGATTATGGCAAATTTAAATATGCCCAAAGCAAAAAGCTCCATGAAGCACGTATGAAACAAAAGAATGTTCAGGTTAAAGAAGTTAAATTTAGACCTGGTACAGACGAGGGTGACTACAACGTTAAATTGCGTAACTTAGTTCGCTTTTTGACTGATGGTGATAAAGCTAAAGTGACCTTACGTTTTAGGGGGCGTGAAATAGCCCATCAACAACTCGGCATGGATTTATTAAAACGAGTTGAAACAGATCTTGAGGAATATGCAGTAGTTGAGCAGTTTCCAAAGATGGAAGGCCGTCAAATGGTTATGGTGTTATCACCTAATAAGAAACCTAAGAAGGTCGAAAAAAAGAAAGAAGAAGACGATACGGCTAATTAGGCATGCCTAGGCGTCTCTTAATAATAAGGAGAAAAAAATGCCAAAAATGAAAACAAAAAGTGGAGCGAAAAAACGCTTCAAGTTTCTAGGAAGTGGTGCGATCAAAAGAACGCATTCACATCTTCGTCATATCTTGACCAAGAAAACAACTAAACAAAAAAGACATCTTCGTGGTACCGAGATCATATCTTCTACTGATGTGAAACGTGTACGCGCCATGATGCCTACTCAATAGTTAAAGATATAAGGAGAAGATTATGCCTAGAGTAAAACGTGGCGTTACTGCCAGAGCCAAACATAAAAAAGTATTAGATGCTGCTAAAGGTTACAGGGGAAGACGAAAAAATGTATTCCGTGTAGCTAAAGAAGCGGTAATGAAAGCGGGGCAATATGCTTACCGCGATAGAAGACAAAAGAAAAGAGTATTCAGAGCATTATGGATTGCACGTATTAATGCCGGTGCTAGAGAGTTCGGTTTAACTTACAGTCGTTTAGTCAACGGTCTGAAAAAAGCTTCAGTAGAAGTGGATAGAAAAGTTCTAGCTGATCTAGCGGTATTTGATAAAGCTGCATTTGAAAAATATGCGGAATTGGCTAAATCAAATATTGAAGCCTAATTTAAAAATATCTTTTTAAAAAGGGGCTTTTAAGAAAGCCCCTTTTTTATTTAAATATTATGGACCAATTAAATCAACTCATTGATCAAGCAAAAAAAGATTTTGCTAGTTGCTCGAAGCTGGCCGAGCTTGACCACATCAAATCCAAATTTCTTGGCAAGAGCGGCCCAATTACCGAGGCGATGAAATCATTAGCCAGCCTCTCACCTGAAGAGAAACCTAAAAAAGGTGCAGAGATCAATCAAGTCAAAAAACAAATAGAAGCCTTGTTAGAGACTCGTAAACAAGAAATTTCAAATCTTGAGTTGAATGAAAAATTAGAAAAAGAAAAAATTGATGTCACGCTTCCATCAAGGCCGAAGATGAAAGGGTCACTCCATCCAGTCATGAATACCATCGATGAAATCAGTACCATTTTTCATGGTATTGGCTTTGATGTGGCTGATGGCCCAGAAATTGAAGATGATTTTCATAATTTTACTGCATTAAATATTCCTGAATCCCACCCAGCCAGAGCGATGCATGACACTTTCTATGTCAACAAAGAATATGTATTAAGAACGCATACTTCGCCCGTGCAAATTAGGTACATGGAAAATAATACGCCACCTATCCAAATCATATCGCCAGGCCGTGTGTATCGTGTCGATTCTGATGCAACCCACTCGCCAATGTTTCATCAGGTGGAAGGGCTAGTGATTAATGAGGATGTGAACTTCGCTAATTTAAAAGGTGTGGTGCAGTCATTTTTACAAAGTTTTTTTGAGGATGATAATTTAACTATTCGTTTTAGACCGTCTTACTTCCCATTCACAGAACCTTCTGCCGAAATTGACATGAGTTGGAATGATGGTTGGTTAGAGATTGGTGGTTGTGGAATGGTGCATCCGAACGTATTAAAGCATGTGAATATTGATCCAGAAATGTATCAAGGGTTTGCTTTTGGTCTGGGTGTTGAAAGGTTGACGATGCTGAAATATGGCATTAATGATCTCAGGTATTTCTTTAATCACGACCTCAGGTTCTTGGAGCAATTCAAATGAAATTCTCTTATGCGTGGTTAAACCAATTATTTGCAAATAAATTAAATCTCAATGAATTGGCTGATGATTTGACGATGGCAGGCCTCGAGATTGAGTCTATTCATAACCCTGGTGAATCTCTTCAGAATATCGTTGTAGGAGAAATTGTTAGCAGTGAAAAACATCCTGATGCAGATCGATTAAATATTTGTCAGGTGGATGTAGGATCCGATAAACTACAAATTGTTTGTGGCGCTCCCAATGCAAGAGCAGGCATTAAAGTTCCGTGTGCACTCATTGGCACAAAATTTCCAGAATTTACGATCAAGAAGTCAAAACTTCGGGGCGTTGAGTCTTTTGGGATGTGTTGTTCAGCAAAAGAAATTGGATTGTCTGAAGAGGCCGATGGGCTAATGGAACTCAGTCTTGACCTCACTAATGGTGAGCCCATTGCAAAAGCGCTTAAGCTAAATGATTCTGTGATTGAGGTGTCACTCACGCCTAACCGTGCAGATTGTTTAAGTATTTTAGGTATCGCAAGAGAAGTCAGATCAATCAAAGGCTTAGCCTTTGATATGCCTAAAATTAATCAGCTTACCTCGAATGATAAATGCAAAATTACTCCGAACGTGATAAATACAGAAGCCTGTCCGGTATATAGTTATGCATTCATTTCCCAGATCAACAACTCAGCTCAGCTTCCAGATGAGATTATTCATCGACTGGAAAGTGCCGATATTAAATCAATAAACCCTGTCGTTGATTTAGTGAACTATGTGATGTTAGAAACTGGTCAGCCAATGCATGCCTTTGATATGAATAAAATTAAGGGAAATATAGTTGTCCGAAATGCATCCAAACAAGAAAAGATGACCTTGTTAAATGATCAAACAATTGAGGTGATGGAAAATGATTTGGTGATCGCTGATGATAATGGTCCACTCGCTCTAGCTGGGGTGATGGGTGGATTAGAGTCTGCTGTTGAAACCAATACCACTGATATTTTTATTGAGTCCGCATTTTTCACTCCATTATCTATGGCAGGTAAAGCCAGAAGTTATGGATTGAATACTGACTCGTCTCACCGTTTTGAAAGAGGTGTTGATTTCTCTCAGACAGAACATGCGCTAACCCGAGTCATCAATCTCATCAATGAGCATTGTGGTGGCCAAACAAGCCAAGTTTCAAGTGTCAGTCATGATTTACCGCAAAGAAACCCAATCCAATTAAGGCCAAGCAAAGTCACCCGAATCTTAGGAAGAGACGTTAGTCAAGATGAGGTGGTTCAGATACTCAATAACCTTGATTTACCATTCACTTTAGATGACGGCATTTTTACAGTCACCCCACCAGCTTATCGATTTGATCTAGAGATTGAAGAGGACTTAGTGGAGGAGGTGATCAGGGTTGCAGGCTATGACAATATTGGCGCCACGAACCCGAAAATGATGCTTAACCCCAGATCAAGCAAGGATACTTACTCTAATGTGCGTAAGATCAGGAATACGATGTCAGACCTTGGGTATTCGGAATTAGTAAGTTATAGCTTTATTGATGAAGCGATGGAGTCAACTGTGCATGGCAATGACACTATAATTAAGCTTGAAAACCCAATTGCTGAAAACATGAGTACCATGCGTAGCCGTTTATGGTCTAGCCACATCGATGCATTAAAATTTAATACCAATCGTGGCCGTACTCAAATAAAATTTTTTGAGATTGCTAACAAATTTACCCAAGACAATTCAAATTTCTCAGAGGAACAAGTGTTAAGCGGTCTGGTTTCAGGAGAGGCAATCCCAAAAAATTGGATAGAAAAAAATAGAGCCCACGACTTTTATGATGTGAAATCTGATCTTGAGCAATTATTAGGTGACGGGATTACGATGAAACAATCAGATGAGACGATTAGTGCATTCCATCCTGGACAGTCAGCAGATATTTTTAGAGATAATAAAAAGATTGGGTACTTAGGAAAATTACATCCATCCCTACAAAAACAATTAGACGTGGATCAGGAAGTGTATCTATTTGAAATTGGTTTAAATCATTTATCTGAAAATGATTTTAAACTGAATACCGAGATCCTTAAATCTGTTCCATTACAAAGGGACATTGCAGTCCTAGTGGATGAAGATGTGGTCGCCGGAGATGTGGTTGATGTGGTTAGAAAAAGAAACATTAACTTCGTCAAAGACTTCAGAATTTTTGATGTTTATCAGGGTCAAGGAATAGCTGAAGGGAAAAAAAGCCTTGCATTTCTGATACTTATGCAAGATACTTACAAAACACTTGAGGAAAAAGACGTTGAAAAAAGTGTGACAGAAGTAATTAATTTATTAAAAAAAGAGTTTAATGCTGAATTAAGACTGTAAATAACATGACATTAACCAAAGCTAATTTATCAAATTTATTATTCGAACAAGTTGGTTTGAATAAGACAGAATCTAAAGAAATGGTAGAGGCTTTCTTTGAGCAAATTAAAATTGCTCTAGAAAATGGTGAAAGTGTTAAATTATCTGGTTTTGGAAATTTTGAATTAAGAACCAAATCAGAGCGACCCGGAAGAAATCCAAAAACTGGGGAAGAAGTTCCTATTAAAGCCAGACGAGTAGTCACTTTCCATTCTAGCCAAAAATTAAAGTCTAGTGTAGATGGTGGATCTTCTGGAAAATAATAAATCTCAAACAAATTTACCTCCACTCCCTCAAAAAAGATATTTCGCAATCGG
Organism: uncultured Nitrosomonadales bacterium; assembly: GCA_913048465.1. Taxonomy (GTDB): domain Bacteria; phylum Pseudomonadota; class Gammaproteobacteria; order Burkholderiales; family Methylophilaceae; genus BACL14. Next base: position 9,494 of record CAJWVO010000014.1, on the reverse strand, counting down.
TGAGGTAAGTAAGCTGTGTGACGTTAAACCTCATGTCTTAAGATACTGGGAACAAGAGTTTCCTAATTTGTCTCCGAATACCCGTCGGGGAAATCGAAGATATTACCAACCTGAGGAAGTGCTCCTTATCCGTAAAATAAGGGAGCTGCTCTACGAAGAAGGTTATACAATTCAGGGAGCAAAACAAAAGTTATCTAACAAACAGTTTGTCAAAGAGACAACGTCACAAGAACAAATACAAAAGGCTCAGGCGGAACTTCCTTTATCGAATGAGCCATTAAATAGTAATGTTCCTGTTACTAATCTTAAAAATCAATTAGCAGAAATTTTAAAGATACTAAAAGGATAATCGGGGCGTAGCGCAGTCTGGTAGCGCACTTGTATGGGGTGCAAGGGGTCGTGAGTTCGAATCTCACCGTTCCGACCAATAAAATGAAAATTTATAGATTTCTTAAATTCATTCATATAGTTTTACATGTGATTTTTGGTTTTATTTTTATTTTATTTTTTCCATTTCTAAACCAAGATATTCGTTTCAAAATTATTCAATTATGGTCAACTTGGTTTTTAAAAATTCTTAAAATCAAACTTACAGTTAATGATATTTCTACAAATATTGAAAACAAAAGTAAATATTTTTTTGCTGCTAATCATATTTCATGGGTAGATATTGTTATTTTAAATAGCATCAAACCTTCCAGCTTTGTAGCTAAATCTGCAATAAGAAAGTGGCCGTTATTAGGATTTATGATTGCCATGAGTAACACTATCTTTATTGATCGAGTGTCTAAAAAATCTTTAAAATTAGCCTTTAGCAAGGTTAGTTCTGTATTAAATAGATCTTCGGTAGTTATTTTCCCAGAAGGAAAAGCAACGTTAGGTAAATCTGTTAATGTGTTCCATTCTAATTTTTTTCAGATTCCTATCAATAAAAAAATATGCGTTAATCCAATATCAATTAGATATAAAAAAGATGGAAATTTTACTGACAAAGTTGCATATGTTGACGATGATAAGCTATTGAATTCATTACTAAAAGTAATAAATTTAAATGGTTTTGAGGCGGTGATAAATTTACATGACCAAATTCCAATCAATGATATGAATCGTAAAGAGTTAGCATTTGAAACATATTCAGTAGTAAAAAAATGTATTGAACAAGAAGTTTAATTAATAATTTAAAATAACATAATGAATTTATATATAGATGTCGGTAATACAAAAACTAAGTGGTGTTTATCCTCCAATGAGGTCGTTGAAAAAACAGGATCTATTTTCAATACAGAGTTAAATGATTTAACCATTAAAGCGGAACGAATTGAGAATGTGCTTATATCAAGTGTTAATTCTGAAACTTTGGAACAGCAAATTATTGAGAAGATAAAACCTTTATGTCCACATATCTCATTTGCTACAGTTAATAAACAATTTTTAAATACTAATTATTCAAATGAATTAGGGGTTGATCGGTGGTTGGGTGTCTTAGCACTTACTGAGAGAACTAAAAAAAATGCAATCATCATAGATTCCGGTACCGCGTTAACCATCGATTTGTTAATGTCTGATAACAATTCATTTTTGCATAAAGGCGGATTAATCCTTCCTGGATTCCATCTGTTTAACCAATCTCTGACGCAAAACTCTGCTGCAATTAGATTGAAAAACAAAGACATGACCATGGATATTAATAATTCAGATATGGCTTTACTGCATGGATTTTTAATGTCTGTTTCAGGCGCGGTTGAAAAATTTATCATGCACCATCATCTTGATTTTAATGAGATAGATATTTATCTCACCGGTGGTGATGCCAATATTATATTTGATTCTCTTCAAGAACAGATGCAGTATAGATATCACAGGATTGATAATGCCGTGATCGAGGGTTTAAAGATATATAAAAAATTAGCGCTTACGAATAAATAAGTCTGTAATTGTTCCCTCATACACCTCAGAAGCCATGGCAACAGACTCTGATAGGGTGGGGTGAGGATGAATGGTTAAGCCAATATCTTGCGCATCTGCACCCATCTCAATAGCTAAACAGGCTTCAGCGATTAATTCACCAGCGTTCACTCCAACAATACCAGCGCCAATAAGGCGTTTGGTCTGTTTATCAAAAATGAGCTTGGTCAACCCCTCCGTTCTATTATTAGACAAGGCTCGACCGCTAGCAGCCCATGGAAAAGCTGATTTTTCAATTTCTATGTTATTTTGCTTAGCCTCGTTTTCGGTAACCCCGACCCAAGCGACTTCAGGGTCGGTATAGGCGACCGATGGAATAACATTGGCTTGGTATTCGACTTTTTCACCTGCAATCACTTCGGCAGCAATCTTCGCTTCATGAGTAGCCTTATGGGCCAGCATCGGTTGACCAATAACATCCCCAATCGCATAGATGTGGGGCATATTAGTCTTAAATTGTTGATCAACATTAATGAATCCTCTGCCATCCACATTGACACCTGCTAATTCGGCATCGATTAATTTTCCATTTGGAGTGCGTCCAACTGAAATAAGGACTTTGTTAAAGGTATCTTCAAATTGACCATCTTTATTTTCAAAGGTGACTTTAAGATTATCTCCGTCAGCCTTAATCTCAACGACCTTGGTATTAAGATGAATACTTTCAAATCTTTTTTCCATTCGTTTTTGTAAAGGACGAACAAGATCACCATCACATCCTTGAATCAGGCCATCAGCAAGCTCAACAATTGTAATCTTGGAACCGAGGGCATCATAAACAGTGCCCATTTCTAACCCGATAATACCGCCACCGACAATCAACATCCTTTCAGGGATATCTTTGAATTCTAGAGCACCAGTGGAGTCAATGATGTTTGCATGATCTGGTGTGTTTGGAATGACAATTGGTTTGGAGCCAACCGCTATGATGGCTGAATTAAAATTCACCTTAGTGGTTTTTTTATCTTTATCTTCAACCTCAATGGAGTTGGATCCGGTAAATTTTCCATAACCTTCAATTACGGTCACTTTTCTTTGGCCAGCCATTTGACTCAAGCCACCAGTGAGCTTAGCAACGACATCGTTATTTTTCCATTCACGAATTTTTTCTAAATCAATCTCAGGCTTATTAAATTTAATCCCATGATGACTGGCATCTTCAGCTTCGGTGATTACTTTGGCCATGTGCAACAAAGCTTTCGAAGGGATGCAACCGACGTTCAAACAAACACCGCCTATGGAAGAAAAACGTTCAATTAAGGCCACTTTCAGACCAAGGTCCGCAGCTCTGAAAGCGGCTGTATAACCCCCAGGACCTGACCCTAGCACAACAACATCATATGCATCGTCATTATTATTTGTTGGTTCAATAGGCTTGGTTGAGTCTGATTTTGTTTCAACTGGCTTGGTTTCTTTAGCGCCAATGATGTCATAACTGAGGATATTGTCTCCTTGCTTTACCTGATCCCCAACTTTTAAAAGCAATTCTTGAACGACACCATCAAAAGTAGCGGGGATGTCCATCGATGCTTTTTCTGATTCGAGAGTGATCAGGGCGTCATCAGTCTTGACTGAGTCACCAGCTTTCACATGAATTTCAATGACTTCAACCGAGTCAAAATTACCTATATCTGGAATAGTAAATGTTTTATTAGCCATAAATATTTTAGAGAAGTAGTCGTCGAACGTCGGATAACATCATGCGTAAGTGTGATGTAAATCTTGCTCCATCAGCACCATCAATCACTCGATGGTCATATGATAATGAAAGCGGTAATATTAATCTCGCCTCAAATCCTTTGGAATTGTTGTCGTAGATGGGCTGCATTTCAGCTTTGGACACACCCAAAATAGCCACCTCAGGGCAATTAATGATTGGAGTAAATTTAGTGCCTCCAATACCGCCTAGGCTAGATACGGTAAAACAACCCCCTTGCATCTCATCAATCGTGAGCTTTCTTTCTCTTGCTTTCGCAGATAAGGCGGATAAATCTTGAGCAATCTCAAGAACGTCTTTCTTTTCGACACCTTTAACTACAGGAACAACTAATCCATCGGGTGTATCACAGGCAAAACCAACATTAAAATAATTTTTATAAATTAGACTCTCACCATCTGCAGCTAAGGATGTGTTGAAAATTGGATATGCTCTAAGTGCATTCACTGCAGCTTTCATGAGGAAGGCTAATAGCGTTAGCTTGGTACCACGTTTTTCTGCTTCAGCCTGCATCGATTTTCTAAAGGCTTCCAAATCAGTTATGTCTGCATTATCAAATTGAGTAACATGTGGCGCCGACACCCAGTTTCGATGAAGGTTTGATCCTGATATTTTTTTGATTTTTGAAAGCGGCTTCGTCTCGTTTGGACCAAATTGATCAAAGTCGATGACGGGCATCGGACTTGGTGCAAAATTAGCCCCCATATTTTGAGTGCGTGGCTTGCTTAACTCACCCTTGACATAATTCTGAACGTCTTCAATAAGGATTCTTTTTTTACGACCTGAACCATTAATGAAGGACAAATCAACTCCTAACTCACGGGCAAATCTTCTAACCGACGGTGAGGCGTGACTTTTTTTACTTGGCTCGGCGACAATACTTTCTGCTACCGGCTTGGGTTTGTTTTCAGGTTGAATTGTCTTAGGTGGCTCTGGAGCAGGCCGTGAAGGTTCTCTAATAATTTTGTCTTTTACATCATTAGCTGCTTCTTTTTTCGCAGCTGGTTTTGATTCCACCTTCTTTTCGTCGCTTGGAGCACTTTCAAAAGTGGCAATGGTAATTCCTTCTTTCACCTTATCACCTACGTTAACCTTAATCTCTTGGATGATTCCAGACTCAGTGGCAGGGATATCCATTGAGGCTTTATCTGACTCTAGGGTTATGAGCGGATCATCTTTATTGACTTTATCACCTGGTTTAACCAGGATCTCAATGACGTCAACACTATCAAAATTACCAATATCAGGTATTAAAATTTCACTCATAATTAACTCAATGCGGGATTAACTTTAGAAGGATTAATGTTGTATTTTTTAATCGCTTCACTCATAATTTTTTTATCAATTTTGCCTTGATCCTTCAATGCTTTTAATGCAGCAAGGACAATATGATATCGATCTACTTCAAAGAATGATCTCAATGCTTCACGGCTATCTGATCTTCCAAAACCATCTGTTCCAAGCGAGGTAAATGAGTTTGGAATAAAGTTAGCAATTTGATCTGAAAATGATTTCATATAATCCGTCGAAGCAATTATCGGTGACTCAGAATCAGCAATTTGCTCTTGGATAAATGATCGTTGTTCATCATCAGGGTTTAAGAGATTATGCCTTTCAACATCCAAAGCATTGCGACGTAGTTCAGTAAAGCTCGTCACGCTCCAGATATCTGATTCAACACCCCAGTCATTTTCAAGCAACTGTGCTGCTTCAATGACCTCTCTTATGATAACCCCTGAACCCATAAGCTGAACTTTATTTTTTGCCTTGCCAGGTGCTTTGCTAAATTGGTACATACCCTTAATGATGTGGTCTTCCACACCCTTTGGCATATCAGGGTGAGAGTAGTTTTCATTCATTATTGTGATGTAGTAGTACACATCTTCCTGATTTTCGATCATGCGATATAGACCATTTTGAACAATCACGGCCAATTCATAAGCAAAGCAAGGATCGTATGATACACAATTAGGAATGGTTGCTGATAATAAATGACTGTGACCATCTTCGTGTTGAAGTCCTTCACCATTTAGTGTGGTTCGTCCTGCTGTGGCACCTAGTAAGAAACCTCTTGTTCTTGAATCACCAGCCGCCCAGGCAAGGTCACCAATTCTTTGGAAGCCAAACATAGAATAGAATATATAGAAAGGAATGGTTTGTATTCCTGTGGTGCTGTATGAAGTGCCAGATGCGATCCACGATGAAAATGAACCAGCTTCATTAATCCCTTCTTCAAGAATTTGTCCATCTTTCTGTTCTTTGTAAAACATCACTTGGTCAGCATCCTGTGGTTCGTACAACTGACCCACTGACGAATAAATTCCAAGTTGTCTAAACATACCTTCCATTCCAAATGTTCTCGCTTCATCCGGAACAATCGGCACCACATATTTACCAATTTCTTTATCTTTCACCATGGTGGTTAACATACGAACAAATGCCATGGTGGTTGATATTTTTCTCTCACCTGTTGATGTTAGTAAATTTGAAAAGCTATCTAATCTTGGAACCGTTAATGAGTTACCTTTGGTTTTTCTTTGAGGCAATGATCCACCTAGCACTTCTCTTCTCTCACGCATATAAGTCATCTCTGGCGAATCGGGTTCTGGTTTGTAGAATTTTAAATTTTCTACTTCTTCATCTGTAATAGGAAGATCAAAACGTGATCTAAATTTTTTCAGTGACTCAATGTCCATACTCTTTTGCTGATGGGTAATATTTTGTCCCTCACCAGCATCTCCCATACCATAACCTTTAACTGTTTTGGCAAGAATGACTGATGGCTGACCTTTGTGTGATGTTGCTGCAGCGTAAGCAGCATATACCTTATGCGGATCATGACCGCCACGGTTTAGTCTCCATATGTCGCTATCAGACATGGCGGACACCATCTCTTTTAATTCAGGATATTTACCAAAGAAATGTTCTCTTGTATAAGCTCCACCTTTAGCTTTAAAGTTTTGGAATTCACCGTCCACACATTCTTCCATGCGCTTTTTAAGGAGGCCTTCTTTATCCAAATTAAATAGAGGATCCCAGTAGGAGCCCCAGATTACTTTAAGTACATTCCAACCAGAGCCCCTAAAATCAGATTCAAGTTCTTGAATTATTTTTCCGTTTCCTCTAACCGGACCGTCTAGGCGTTGCAGGTTGCAGTTCACAACAAAAATAAGATTATCTAGTTTTTCTCGTGCCGCGAGTGAAATTGCACCCAGTGACTCTGGCTCATCCATCTCACCGTCACCACAAAATACCCAGATTTTACGATCGCTGGTGTCTGCAATGCCACGGTCATGAAGGTATTTAAGAAACCGGGCTTGGTAAATCCCCATTATAGGGCCGAGTCCCATAGATACCGTTGGGAATTGCCAGAAGTCAGGCATTAACCAAGGGTGAGGGTAGCTTGAAAGCCCTTGGCCTGTTGATTCAAGTCTAAAGTTACTGAGTTGATCCTCAGTTAATCGACCTTCTAAAAATGCTCTTGAATAAATACCTGGCGAACTGTGGCCTTGAAAGTAGACCAAGTCACCATCAAAGTTTTCATTTGGTGCGCGGAAGAAGTGGTTAAAGCCCACATCATAAAGAGTTGCTGAAGACTGAAAGCTTGCTATATGACCTCCGATACCTGGAGATTTTTCGTTCGCTCGTAACACCGTCATCACCGCATTCCAACGTACAATTGCCCTGATTCTTCTTTCCATATCAGGATCGCCTGGATGTTTTTGTTGTAAATGGGTCGGTATCGTATTTACGTATGAAGTAGTAGCGTTGTAAGGAAGGTTGGATCCTGAGCGACGAGCTTGGTCAATCATCATCTCGATCAGGTAATGAGCTCGTTCAGCCCCATCTGACTCAATAACTGAATTAAGCGAATCTATCCATTCCTGGGTTTCTTGAATATCTGTATCTGGATACAACTCCATAAATTACAACTCCAAAGTGAAAACGTAATAAAAATTAAGTCTTAATTAGTTCTAATAAAATATTAAGAACTTTAAGAGTAAAACATGTCTCGAAGAGTATAATTTTACGATAAATATTCAAATTTTCATAAAAAAATTAAGGGGTGGAGTCTAAGCATGCAAGTAAAAATTAATCTTCAAAAAAAATCAGCTAAAATGTCGCTAAAATCTGCGAAACATTATCTAAATATCATTAAAAATGATAAATCTGAATTATTTTCAGATTTGGCTAAAGCTAAATTAAAGCGATTGAATATGAAATTCAATGATTTGGAGACTAAATTTTTAAGCGTTGATGGAGATAATGCAGGTCATCATGTGTTTATAAAATACAGCAGTAAAAGTACCTTTAAAATACAGACACACTTAAGAAAAGGTTTAAAAAATCTTTTAAGTGAAAACCCAGATACCATTAATTTATTTTGTGAAGATGATGACTCCACATGGAACCGTGAGCTGCTATATACAGCTCTTTTAAACTCTCAAGACTTACCTTCAAGAAAAAGTAAAACTGAGAAAAAACAACTTAAGGTGATTAATTTTTATGGTAATTTATCTGCTAAAGATGTTACAGAAATTGAAGCCTTGGTTGATGGAAACACTTTATCAAGACATCTTACGATGACCCCACCCAATGACTTGACCCCTACCCATTATCGTCGAGAAATAAAAAAATTGGCGACTAAAAGAAAATGGAAATTCAAAGAATACAACATGAGTCAGTTAAAAAAAATGGGAGCTGGTGCATTTGTTGCTGTGGGGCAAGGTTCAGAGCCACAAGATGCGGCTATCGTACATTTGACTTATCAGCCTAAAACTTTCAAAAAAACAATTACTCTTGTTGGAAAGGGCATCTGTTTTGATACTGGGGGCCACAACCTAAAACCATCAAAATATATGTTTAACATGCATGAGGATATGAATGGTTCTGCTACTGCCTTGGGAATCTTGGAGGCGGCCGCTCTTAATAAACTCCCTGTAAAAATTGATTGCTGGCTTGCAATCGCTCAAAATCATATTGGCCCAAAAGCCTATAAACAAAATGATGTTGTCAAAGCTCTAAATGGAAAAACTATTGAAATTATCCACACAGATGCTGAAGGCAGAATGGTACTCGCTGACACTCTTACGTTAGCTACAAAAACAAAATCGGATGCAGTCATTGATTTTGCCACATTGACCGGTTGCATGGCAGTTGCTATGGGAGATCGTTATAGCGGTATATTTAGTAACAAATCAGAGCTTGCCTGTCTCGCTGTTGGTTCAGGACAGAAAGCAGGAGAAAGAGTGTGTAGTTTTCCATTTGATGAGGATTATGAAGAAGATATTGAAAGCGATATTGCTGATATTAAACAATGCACATTGGAAGGTGGGCCGGATCATATTCACGCGGCACGCTTCTTAAGTCAATTTTTGTCTGACTCTAAACAGCCATGGCTGCATGTTGATTTATCCTCAAGCAATACTAAAGGAGGTCTAGGAGCTGCTATGTCTGATGTTAATGGCTTCGGCGTGAGGTTTGGTTTTAATTTGATACAAGATATTTTAAAAAAATAAATTAGAAGGTTTTCCAGGTTTGATCAAATTCGAAATCATCTCCATATTTTGATCTCATCTCTAGCAGGCAACCCTGACAGAGAAAGCACCAGTCTTGTTTACTGTATTTGCACTTATACATAATGCGGTCGTGAAGACCGCATTCATCACAATTCTTTTTTTCATCCATGAAATTATTTTTACACAGAAAAAATAAGGTAACAACAAACAGGTTAAAATAATGTTTAAAAGCCCTCGTAGCTCAGTGGATAGAGCATCCCCCTCCTAAGGGGAGGGTCGCACGTTCGATTCGT
>CAJWVO010000013.1 GCA_913048465.1 uncultured Nitrosomonadales bacterium | reverse complement strand
ATTTCTTGTTAAAACAAAGTTAACTCTGTTTGGCAATGGTACGCCAATTGATTCATAGGTTTTTCTACCCATCACGATTTGATGACCAGTCGTAATTGCTTTAAATCGCTTTAGATCGCCAGATAAATGCCAGGGAAGCGAATTATTAATCCCAATGACATTGTTTTCGGACATAGCGACAATGATTGAAAAGGTATTCACTAGACTGCAACAGGGGCTTTAATTAATGGGTGAGGGTCGTAATTTAATATCTCAAAGTCATCGAACTTAAAGCTTAAAATATCTTTAACATGCGGATTAATTTTCATAATGGGCAAGTCTTTTACCTCCCTGGATAATTGTTGTTTAACTTGCTCAATATGATTGCTATATATATGTGCGTCACCTAAGGTATGAACAAACTCACCAGGGGCTAAATTAGTTACCTGGGCAATCATTAATGTTAAGAGAGCGTATGAAGCAATATTAAATGGGACGCCTAGAAAGATATCAGCACTTCTCTGATAAAGCTGACAAGATAATTTATCATTCGCAACATAGAATTGAAAAAAACAATGACACGGAGGCAAATTCATTTTATCAACCTCGCCGACATTCCATGCCGAGACAATCAACCTTCTCGAATCAGGGTTGTTTTTTATATTTTCAATTAAATTAGAAATTTGATCAATCGTTCTTCCATCACTCGTTTGCCATGACCTCCACTGAGAGCCATAGACTGGACCAAGATCACCATTTTCATCTGCCCACTCATCCCAAATACTTACCCCATTTTCTTTTAGGTATCCTATATTTGTTGATCCCTTTAAAAACCAAAGGAGCTCATGAATGACTGACTTAAGGTGTACTTTTTTTGTTGTTAGCAGAGGAAATTTTTCAGACAAATCAAATCGCATTTGGTAACCAAAAACAGAAATTGTTCCTGTCCCGGTCCTATCTTCTTTTTTATCACCGTGTTCTAGAACATGATTCAATAAATCTAAATATTGCCTCATAAATTAAGAATGACTCTCAATGAATTGTTTTACTTGGTTAATGTCGTTTTCAATCTCAAAGGATTTTTGTGGTAACTGTTCAATATTGGACAAACCATCGGGTCTAGGTGGCTTCAACTTAATTGCCTCCATAACCGTCTCCTCAAATTTTGTTGGTAAAGCAGTTTCCAGAACAACCATCGAAACTTCTTCGGACTGATCAAAATGATCAAAAGCTGCCTTAAATCCATCTGCAGTATGTGTGTCGATAATTAAATTATATTTTTCGTGCAATAGCTTAATAAAGTGTAAACGATTTTGGTGAGAACTAGATGAAGAAGTAAAGCCATAATTGGATACTTTTCCAAAATAGCCCGTGTTTGATAAATCAAAACTCTCACCCTGATCAATTTTTTTCCATAGAGATCTTAAATTTCCAGGATCTCGGTCAATTAGATCAAATACAAATCTTTCAAAGTTTGATGCCTTAGAAATATCCATTGAAGGACTCGATGTATGGTAGGTGTCATCCGATGCTCGTGGTTTATAAGTACCTGTTTTAAAAAACTCATCAAGAACATCATTTTCATTAGTTGCCACAACAAGTTTTCTTATCGGTAATCCCATCATTCTAGATATATGCCCAGCACAGATATTGCCGAAGTTTCCTGATGGGACTGTGACATCAATCAATTCATCAGATGAATTTGTTGAGGAAAAATACCCCTTAAAATAATATACTACCTGAGCAATGATTCTTCCCCAGTTGATTGAGTTTACTGCGCCAATTTGATTCTTGTCTTTAAATTTAAGGTCATTGGATACTCCTTTAACAATATCCTGACAATCATCAAAAAAACCATCAATGGAAATATTAAAAATATTGTTATCTTGCAAGCTATACATTTGGGCTGTCTGAAATGGACTCATTTTGCCTCGAGGGGATAGCATAAATACGTTAACACCCTTTTTTCCAATCATGGCATATTCTGCAGCTGATCCTGTGTCCCCAGAAGTTGCTCCCAGTATATTTAAAGTCTTATTTTTTTTATCTAAAAGATATTCAAAAATATTTCCAAGAAATTGCATTGCAATATCTTTAAAAGCCAAGGTTGGACCATTAGATAATGAAAGAAGATATAAATGATTATCGACTTTTGTAAGTGGAGTGATATCTTTTGCATCCTGACATTCACGGGTGTAGGAAAATTTTTCTTTAGTATATGTTTTATTGATGATGACTCTTAGATCATCATGAGGAATATCATCCTCATCAATAAATAATTTCATGATAGCAAAAGCTAAATCGGGATATGACAGATCTCGCAACTCCTCAAGACTCTCTGTCGCTAGCTGAGGATAATTTTCTGGTAAATATAATCCTCCATCTGAAGCTAAGCCGGTAATTAATGTATCACTAAAGTTTATTTTTGGTGCTTGGCCACGTGTTGAGATGTACTTCATTTTGCTAACTCTTCAAGTCTAATTTTCACTACATTTCCAACATTCGATTTCATTTTTTGTATGTCATTAATAATGTTATTAATTTCTTTTTCTTGAGCATTCTTGACAACAATAATGACATCATTTTCTGTCTGATTTTTTTTCAGCATTTTTTGATGCATTTCATCGATTGAGATTTTTTTATCAGCAAATAATGATGTTATTTTTGCGAGCACTCCAGCTGCATCCACAAAATTAGCTCTCATGTAGTAACCGGAACTTATTTCATTTATTTTTTTAAATTTTAATGAAGATAGGCTTGAGTCTTCATAACCGAAGGATGGGATATGAAAAACTTTATTCCCATTAGAAATTGAGCGTGCTAAATCAATCACATCAGATAATACTGCACTGGCTGTTGGATCAGATCCTGCTCCTGCACCGAAATAAAGGGTCGGGCCTAACATATTTCCCATTACTAAGACCGCATTCATCGGGCCGTCTACATTTGCAACGAGTTGTGTTTCAGAAATCAATGTCGGATGCACTCTCACTTCAATATCTTGATTTACTTTCTTGGCTAGGCCTATCAACTTTATTCTATAGCCTAGTTCCTCCGCATATGCCACATCTTTTAATTGAAGATTACTTATGCCTTCAACAAATACGTCGTTAAAGTTTAATGAAACTCCAAAAGCAATTGAAGCGATAATTGTTATCTTATGAGCTGCATCAATTCCCTCAATGTCAAAAGTTGGGTCCGCCTCAGCATAACCTAATGATTGTGCTTGAGACAGGGCTGTTTCAAATGACAACCCATTATTTTTCATTTCAGTAAGAATGTAATTAGTAGTTCCATTCAAAATACCAGCCACCCATTCAACTTTATTTGAAACCACACCTTCACGTAATGCTTTAATAATTGGAATACCACCAGCGACTGAGGCTTCATACAAGATTGAAACATTATTTTCTTTAGCTAAATTAAACAGCTCAGTCCCATGCAGTGCAATTAATGCTTTGTTGGCTGTAACTAAATGTTTCTTTTCGTTTAAAGCCTTTTTAGCAAAATCAAAAGCAATTCTAGTCCCACCAATTAATTCAAGAACCACGTCGGACATATCGATTAAATCATCAATATCTTTTGCGATCAGTTTTTCATCGCCAGCAACGCTGATAATTTTTTCATGATCTAGGTCCAGTATAGATACAATTTCAAAATCTATTCCTGTCTTGGCAAGAATTTCATCATGATTTTCGCGCAATACATTAAAGACTCCGGAGCCAACCGTTCCAAAACCCAAAATTCCTATTTTAAACTTACTCATTGTTTAACAATTCCTGTAAAAAATTCATTTAATCTTGTAAACGCCACTTTTAAATTATCTTCATCAGGTAAAAAGACAACTCTAAAGTGATTATTATCACACCAATTAAAACCACTTCCCTGGACCAAGAGTACTTTTGTATCAATAAGAATCTTTAAAATAAGTTCTTGGTCATTATCAATTTTGTATTTTTTTGGATCCAGTCTAGGAAACAAATACATCGCTGCATCGGGCTTCACACAACTTACCCCAGGAATTTGTGACACTAAATCATAGGCTAAATCTCTTTGTCTAGTTAACCTTCCACCAGGCGCAACAAGATCGTCAATGCTTTGATAGCCGCCTAGAGCAGTTTGAATTGCCAATTGACCTGGCACATTGGAGCACAGTCTCATTGATGCAAGCATATTTAATCCCTCTAAATAATCTGATGCATTTTTTTTATCGCCAGACAAAATCAGCCAGCCAGCTCGATAACCGCAGGCTCTGTAATTTTTAGACAGGCCATTGAAGGTTAAAAAAACAATATCATCAGCCAATGATGCGATTGAGGTGTGCTTATTTCCGTCATAAAGAACCTTATCGTAAATCTCATCTGCCATAACAATCAGTTTATTTTCTCTGGCAATTTGAATAATACCCATCAAAATTTCATCCGGGTATAAAGAACCAGTTGGATTATTTGGGTTAATGACCACTATTGCTTTTGTCTTGGATGTTACTTTAGATTTAATGTCAATTAAATCTGGATACCATTTTTGTTTTTCGTCACATACATAGTGAACTGGTTTTCCACCGGCTAGCCTGACTGCAGCAGTCCAAAGTGGATAATCTGGCATCGGGATCAACACCTCATCTCCATTATTGATTAGGCCTTGCATGGCCATAACAATTAATTCTGAAACGCCATTGCCGATGATAATGTCATCAACATCGACATCATTTATTTGTTTTTCTTGCGCATAATGCATGATTGATTTTCTTGGAGCAAAAAAACCATGGCTTTCAGTATAGCCAGAAGCTTGCGACATGTTTCTGATTACATCTTGTGTAATTTCATCAGGCGCCTCAAATCCAAAAGCAGCTGGATTGCCAATGTTCATTTTTATCACCTTATGGCCTGCTTCCTCCATTTGCTTTGCATGACCTAAAACAGGTCCACGAATGTCGTAACAAACATCATCCAGCTTATTAGATTTTTGAATTTTTTTCACTTTTAAATAACTATATAATTAATAAAATTATCAACAAATTATCAGATTATGAAATTCCATGAAATGACTGATAAAGAACTTAATTATATCAGTGCCTACGAAGAAAATTGGTTAAAAATTAATAATAAAAGGTATAACAAATCAATAATTGTTTTACCCAATGAGGTGTTAAGCATTGAGAAATTATCCTCACCAGATGTGGCTCAATTAATAAAAGAAATTCATAAAGAGAGGAATCTCGAGCTAATAATCGTTGCATCCAAAAACAATATCGAATTTACTCGTATCGCTCAATATAAAGAGATTATCTCTATGCAAATTGGTATTGAGTTTATGAAACTTGAAAGTGGTTATCGAACTTTCAACATCACCATGTCAGAATTAAGAGAAGCTGCCTTAATTGTGGCACTTAATTGATTTTGGAAAATAGAAGGGTTGCATTAGTACCACCAAATCCAAAGCTATTCGACATAATCGTGTTAATTTGTTTATTTTCAATTAACTTGGTTACAATCGGTACATCCTGAATATTTTCATCAATATTGTTCACATTTGCTGAAGCTGCAATAAAATCATTTTTCATCATAATGAGTGAATAAATAGCTTCATTAACTCCAGCAGCTCCTAAGGCATGACCAGATAATGATTTAGTTGAGGCGATTAAAGGAATATCTCCAAATCTTCCTGAGGCAAAAATATTTTTTATTGCATTAATTTCAACAACATCACCAACCGGTGTGCTTGTGCCATGCGTATTGATGTAGTCAACTTTCTCCACATTTCCTAATGCCATTATCATTGATCGCTCAGCACCCTCTCCGCTTGGAGCAACCATATCGTGACCATCTGATGTAGCTCCGTAGCCTGTAACCTCAGCATAAATAGTTGCGCCTCTGTTTTTCGCATGTTCGTAATCTTCTAAAACTAAAATTCCTGCTCCTCCAGAAATTACAAATCCGTCTCTATCTTTATCATATGTTCTTGAGGCGGTTTCAGGTGCGTCATTAAACTTTGATGACATGGCACCCATGGCATCAAAAAGATAGCTCATAGTCCAATGTTCTTCTTCCGCTCCCCCTGCAAAAACAATATCTTGTTTACCGAGCTGAATTTGTTCAACTGCATTCCCAATACAATGTGCACTGGTGGAGCAAGCTGAGCTGATTGAATAATTGATTCCTTTGATCTTTGCGCCAGTGGCTAAACAGGCTGCCACGCCATTAGACATGGTTTTAGTTACCATATAAGGGCCAACTCGCCTAATTCCTTTTTCGGAAAGCGTTTCTGTTCCTTGTAGCATAGATTCGGTTGATGTCCCGCCCGCCCCAACAATGAGGCCTGTCATTGGATTAGATACTAAATTACCACTAAGTTTAGCGTCTCCAATTGCCTCCTGCATTGCAATCCAGGCATAGGCATGGCCTTTTGCCATAAAGCGGAGAAGTTTACGATCAATCAATTCTTCGTAATTAATATTGACTGAGCCAGCGACCTGAGAGCGAAGTCCTCTCTCTGCATATTCAGGCTGGAAGGTAATCCCTGACTTGCCATGATAAAGGCTATCTTTTACTTCGGACTGATTATTTCCTAAACTTGAAACAATCCCTAATCCGGTAATAACTACTCTTCTCAAATAATTTCCTTAAAAATTTTCTGTTGACTTAAATAAACCAACTTTCAGATCATTTGCCTCATAAATTACACGTCCATCGACTTGCATTTTAGCATCTGCAATACCCATCACCAATTTTCTCATAATCACACGTTTTAGATTGATTAAATATGTAATTTTTTTTGCGTTTGGCAGGACTTGTCCAGTAAATTTAACCTCACCACTGCCCAATGCCCTTCCCTTTCCCTCTCCACCTTTCCAGCCAAGAAAGAAACCAACTAACTGCCACATCGCATCTAAACCAAGACACCCCGGCATCACAGGATCGTTTTCAAAATGACATTTAAAGAACCAAAGGTCAGGATTAATGTCCATTTCAGCATGGATGAAACCTTTGTTAAATTCACCTTGATTGTCATTGATTTCAATAATGCGATCAAACATTAACATCGGGGGCAAAGGCAATTGAGCATTACCAAGGCCAAACATTTTACCCTGGCCGCACTCAATCAATTCATCGTATGAATAGCTATTTTTGGTGGTCATGTTATATTTTAGTTTATTTAGAATTCATCATTATAAACAATAAAAATAGTTTGATGATGAATTCGTAAACCTTAAAGATTTATAGAAAGATTAAGTAATGGCAAAAAAAAATCTCGCCGATTGGTTAAAAAGTGCAACAACTCTAGAAAAACAAATCAATG
Source organism: uncultured Nitrosomonadales bacterium (assembly GCA_913048465.1). Taxonomy (GTDB): domain Bacteria; phylum Pseudomonadota; class Gammaproteobacteria; order Burkholderiales; family Methylophilaceae; genus BACL14. The sequence continues at coordinate 24,968 of CAJWVO010000013.1, read as the reverse complement.
AAGTTATCCTAGGTCAAGAAAATCCAATTCGTCTCATTCTTATTTCAATTTTTGCTCGTGGACATGTCTTATTAGAAGGTGATGTTGGAGTCGGAAAAACGACAATGCTGCGTGCTGTTGCTCGAGGTATTGGAGGAGGTTATGAGAGGATTGAGGGGACCATTGACTTAATGCCAAATGATTTGATCTACCATACCTATTTAGGTGATGATGGCAAACCCCATGTCGATAAAGGTCCTGTCCTAAGATCTGGTGAAGATTTAAGTATCTTCTTCTTCAATGAAATAAATCGAGCAAGGCCTCAGGTGCATTCTCTTATGCTAAGAATCATGGCTGAGAAAACACTATCTGCATTTAACCAAGAGTTTCACTTTCCACATTTAATTGTTTTTGCAGATCGAAATCAAGTTGAAAAAGAAGAGACATTTGAAATACCATCTGCTGCTAGGGATCGGTTTATGATGGAAATTCCAATCGTTATTCCTAATAACGATGGCTTAATGACTGATTTAATTTTTGATACAAAATTTCACAATGCTGATGAACTAATAACCAATGTTAAAACAGATCAATTGAGCTTTGATCAGTTAAATAAAGTAGCCGCCGAAATTCAAGAAAATATTGATGCCACTAAAGAATTGGAAAAATATGCTTTGAATTTATGGAAAGCAACGATAAAACCGCAAGACTTCAATATTAAGATATCTGATATTGATATCAGCAGGCTTATTGTTGCTGGATCAAGTCCTCGAGGAATTAGTATGATGATGAAATGTGCTCGAGTTAACGCATGGATGAACAATCGTTCGTCAGTTCTGCCAGAAGATATTCATCAAATTTTCCATGAAACTATTGCGCACAGATTAGTATTTAATCCCGTATATGATCTACGAAGGACTGAAATATCCAGAGAATTAACTACCGAAATAATCAATAAGGTAAGTGCGCATTAATGTCTGTCGAGTTCTTTAATTATCATATCAACTGGAAGTCCAAAGCAATTCATCCAGGAAGACATAAATCCGATCAGAGAGGCATGGGAATTGAATTTGCTGGTCACTCAAATCTTCTTGATTATCCAGACCCAAGAAGGATAGATCTTAGAATGACAATGAGAGATCCCATGGATCAGGTTTATGTGCGTATTTTCAATCAAAGAAGTGCTACACCCATTATGATTTTTAATGATTTATCAACCAGCATGAGTTTTGGTCAAGCAAGCAAGTTAGAGCGTGCAGCAGAGATTGCAAAAATTATTAAAAACTCTGCTTACCAAAATAGTGATGCTATTGGTCTTGTCGGCTTTCATGATACCGTAGATGATAAATGGATTGCCCCCCTGTCCTATAGGCCATACCTAACCGAGAGCTTGATCGACAAAATTGCCTTAGAAAAAAATCATAATAAAGGCTCTAATGGGATTTTAAAGCTTCATCAATACCTTCCAAAGGATCATACACTGATCTTTTTTATTTCTGATTTTCATATGCCTATTGAAGAGATAACAGCATTTTTGAATAACACAAGAAAACACACTATTGTTCCGGTCATTCTATGGGATAAGGATGAATATTCTAATTTACCGAAGTTTGGTATTACAACATTCACCGACCCTGAAACATTAGAAGAAAGAACAATATTGTTAAGAAAAAAACTCATCAAAAATATTATTACTGAATTTAATCAAAGAAAGAATCAATTGACGAAATTATTTAATGACTTTGATGCCCCACCTTTTTTTGTGGAGAGTGAATTTAATCCAGATGATATGACTCACTACTTTAATGAGTATTATCATGCTTAGGTTTATTATATTATTTGCATGTGCAAATTTAGTTTTTGCATTTGAAGATCCAAAAAAATACCCTGATCTTGGTGAAGAGTTTTACACATTATCAATAACCGAACCCAGTCAGAAAGTTGGATACCATGTTGGTGATCTGGTACAAAGACAAATTAAATTGACTGTGCATGAACCTTACGCCCTCGTCGAAGAATCATTGCCAATTGTGGGCTATGAAAAACGTTTTAGGGGCCAGCTGCTTGGAATTACTCTGCAAAATATCGACAAGAGAATCAACAAGAATGAATTAGATATGCTTTTGACTTATCAAATATTTACTAACAACGTGGTAGCTAAGCCAGCCTTTATAACAGCTGATTACTACAGGGTCATTAATAAAAAAAATCCCGAAGAAGTTTTAAAACTAAGGGTACCCGAGCTCACTATAGCAGTATCCCCTATTGCAATATTTGGAGATATTAAAGTCCAAGAGGATATGAGTGATTTTAGAGGGCCAGTTTTAATTGAACAACAACAATACTTAAATAAAATTTATATCGGTGCTGCTGTCTTTATTTTTTCCATCTTTGTTCTTTTGTATGTTTATACAAAATTCACTATTCTTCCAGGATTTAAAAAGACATTTTTACCGTTACATAGAAAATTAAAAAAAGGTAAAGATATAAAGATTGATGAGATCATTAAATTGATTCATGGGCAAATAAATAATTATTCAGAAGCGAGTATTTTTGAAAAAAACCTTGAAGACCTGTATACAAAAAACTCATCTTTTAAGTTTATTGAAAAAGAGTTAATTTTATTTTTTAAAATTTCAAATCAAAAATTATTTACTAAACAAATGAAGGAGAATGCATCAATTAGAGATTGGCTGATTTTTTTCTGCTTTCATCTTCATTTATGTGAAAAAAAGATTCCTGTTAAGAATACAGATATTAAATTAATAAAAATATAAGATATGTTTTTTTTGAACCCTTTATTTCTGATCTTAATTCCATTGGTATTCGTCCCTTTTATTTTTAAAGTAATATCTAAAAACTTTTATTCTTGGAACACGCTAATTCCTGATGATTCATCATCGCTGTTCCTATCTATCTTAATTAAAGTTTTTAATAGTTTGATTATTCTTTTTTTAATTCTATATTTTGCATCCCCTCAAATGCCTCAAGAAACAGTTACTAAAGTTGGAGTTGGGTCTCAAATTGGACTTGTACTGGATAGAAGTGCCTCTATGGACGATCCTTTTTCTGGATCAACCCAATTTGACGATGAGGGTGTTGGTGAGACTAAATCAGCTGCTGCTGCTAGACTTATTATCAATTTTGTCGAGTCAAGAAAAAATGACATGATTGGAGTTATAACCTTTAGTAACTCGGCAATGTTTGTTTTACCTCTCACTCAAAATAAGAGTGCAATTACAGGTGCAGTTAATGCAACAGCTGGTAATGCGCTATTTCAAACAAATATTGGGGCTGGTCTTTCAAGCGTTTCAGAACTCTTCGCTAAGGTAGAAGACTCGGGCTCTCGTGCCGTAATTTTATTATCAGATGGAGCTGGAAGAATTGATGCGCCAACCCAACAAAAAATAAGAGATTGGTTTGATCGTTTTGATATTGGTTTGTATTGGATTGTCTTGCGACAACCTGGAGGAATAAGTATCTTTGATGAAAATCTTAAAATTAGAGATGAAACACAACCTCCACCTCAAATTGAATTGTTTGATTATTTCAAAACTTTCAGATCACCATTTCAGGCTTATGAGGCAGAAGATCCCTCATCACTAGAAAAAGCCATCAAAGATATTAACTTGAAAGAAAAAAAACAAATTTTTTATGAAGAAGTTATTCCAGGGGCTAATTATTCGCTCCATCTTCTAATTGGTGCTTTTTTAATGACATTTGTACTATTTTTTCTTAAACTAATTGAGTTAAAAAAATAATATTATGAAAAAATTAAATCAATTTTTTACAGTTAAATACATAACTAGCATAGCCTTGATAAGTTTAGTCCTTAGCGCCTTATTCATCATTTTTAATCTTTTTAATCTGTATCAAACAAATAAATTTAATAATGAAGTGTCAGCTGGTGAGAATCCATCATTTTTTGAACAGAGTTTTGAAGCAAGATATTCCACGGCATATTGGTTGGCTAAAAAAGAAATGTTTAAAGAATCAACAATTTTATTTAATGCGCTTATGAAAGATGCTGATGACGATCAAAAATCAGCACTCCAATACAATATAGGAAATATTTTCTTTACAAGAGGTTTGATCATTAATGGAACAAGCATGTCTGTTAGAGATGAGGCGGAATATCTGTTTCAACAAGCCAATAAAGCATATCGTCAATCATTAAAATTTGGTCCTTATTATTGGGATGCAAAACATAACCTAGACAGGTTACTTACCATGCTCCCACCTGACCCCACACCAGGGGTTGGAGACTCAGATGCTCCAGGCCTCATTATGGGTAATATTCCTATCGGTTTACCATGATCTTTTTTGATAAATTTAAAAAACATTTTGAGAAAAAAAGTGATTTTTTTCTCCTTGTTAGCTTCATTTTATTGGTGCTAGCACTAATTAATCCATCTATACCAGTTAATCAATCCCTTTATAACTATATTTTAATTGCAGACATTTCTCAAAGTATGAACACGGAAGATATGAAAATTAATCAAAAAACGGTATCTCGATTGGACTACACAAAACATATCATGAGCCGCTTAGTGGAGGACTTTCCATGCGGCACCAAAGTAAGTATTGGGATGTTTGCTGGAGTGTCTGTTTCAGCAACTTATTCCCCAATTGAAGTATGTGAAAACTTTAGCAATATTAATACAACCATTAGTAAACTTGATTGGAGAGTTACATGGTCAGGCAATACAAGAATTAGAGAGTCTGTGATTAATTTAGCCAGACTTATTCGGAGTTTTCCAGAGTCTGCACAAGTAGTTTATTTTACTGACGGTGAAGAAGCTCCAAAACTTCATGTGTTTAATACAAGGGATCTTGAGCAGTTTCAGGGTGGCAATGATTGGTTATTTGTTGGAATAGGTTCTAATGAAGGAGCACCGATCCCAAAATATGATAATAAAAATCAACTTATTGGGTATTGGTCCAATGATAGTTTTGCTCTTCAACCAGGGATTGCGCAGATATCTGAATCAAACATTGGTGTGAGAGATAACAAAGTAGCCAGTGGTGCAACTGATCGCTATATGTCCAAACTTGATAGTGAATACCTTGAAAAATTAGCTAAAGAAATCGGGGGTTTTTATGTAGATGGTCAGAGTTATCGTGCCATCAGAAAAGAAATGAAAAAGCAACCTCCTGCATGGAAAGCACCAGATCAGTTTTATCTTCAACCTATTTTATGTTTTCTTGCATTATTGTTTTTTATCGCCAGATTCATATCAAAAGCGAATATCACTAGCCTAATTAGAAAAATTACATGATGCTTGTCAATTTATTAGATCGCTATTCAATCATTGAAATTTCAGGGGAAGATCACCTTGACTTTCTCCAAGGTCAACTGACAAACGATGTCAAAAAAAATGAAAAAAAGTTTATTTATAGCGGTATGTGTAACCCTAAGGGAAGATTATTTGCGTTTTTAAGAATCTTGAGAGTTCCTGATTTTAACTCAACCTTTTTAGTCATCCCCTCATCTCTAGCTGATGCTGTTCAAAAAAGATTAACGATGTTTATTCTCAGATCTAAGGTTGTGATTAAGAAAGCAGAAAACTTTCATCTATTAGGAATTATTGATGATAGTTCTCTAATTAATATACCTACTGGTCAGAAATTAGCCCTACCTGATCAAACAAATCGATCTGTAGCAATTTTTAACGATCCTGATTTATTTAATCAAATTACAAGTGAATATTCTTTTAGGGTTATTTCAAATTGGATTAAAAAAGATATTCAATTTGGCATTCCAGAGGTAGTGGAACAAACACAAGAAAAATTTTTAGCACACACATGTAACCTTGATTTAATAGATGCCGTTAATTTTAAAAAGGGGTGCTACACCGGCCAAGAAATAGTTGCAAGAACACATTATCTCGGCAAACCAAAACATCGAAGTTTTTATGGTGTGATAAATTCTAAATTGTCTTTAGACTATGGGGAGCAGGTCTTTGAAAATGATCAAAGTGTTGGAACTGTAGTCAATTTTATTTTCTGCGAAGACTATACACACGTTCTATTTGAAAAAACCTTAGACACACAAGATGATAGCTTAAATATTAAGGATGAAAAGCTCGTATTAACTAAATCATTTGCAAGTTAATTTTTTTTATCAATAATTAAAAAAAATGTTTCATTCTTTTTAATTAAGCCTAAATCAAAACGGGCCTTTCCCTCAATAACATCCGTGCCATTTTTTAAATCTTGAACAACAGCCAAAAGAATATCATTTTCGGACTTTTTTAGCTCGTTGACTTTTAGCTGTTGATCGATTTGTTTTTGTAGCGAAATCACATTTAGCCACCCGCCTTTGCCAAGCCACAAGGGGTACTGTAATACTAATATTAAAGTAACAAAAATGAATGTCAGAAATTTCATTTAGTTAATTGATAAAATGCGTCAAGTCCTGCATATTTAGCCTTGTCTTGTAACTCTTCTTCGATTCTTAAGAGCTGGTTATATTTGGCCACTCTCTCAGATCGTGACATTGATCCAGTTTTAATTTGCATCGCGTTTGTACCCACCGCCAAATCTGCGATGGTGGTATCCTCTGTCTCACCAGATCGATGAGATATCACAGCGGTGTAGTTATTTTCTTGGGCTAATTTAATTGTTTCAAGTGTCTCAGTTAATGTGCCAATTTGATTCACTTTGATCAAAACAGAATTCGCTATTTCTTTTTCAATTCCCTCTTTAAGTATTTTTGGATTGGTCACAAATAAATCATCCCCAACTAGCTGAATTTTTTTTCCTAAACTTTCAGTCAAAATTTTCCAACCATCCCAGTCATTCTCATCCAAGCCATCCTCAATGCTGATAATTGGATATTTATCACACCACGACTCAAGATAATTTGTCATCTCAGCCGAGCTCAATTTAAGATTTTCAGATTTTAAATGATAATGTCCATCACAATAAAACTCAGATGAAGCGCAATCTAAGGCAATAAAAACATGCTTTCCAGCTTGATACCCGGCATGTTCAATTGATTGCATTATCAATTCTATTGCCTCCTCATTGGAGTTTAAATTAGGAGCAAAACCACCTTCGTCGCCAACTGTTGTTGATAAATTTCTTTTTGCTAAATTTTCCTTTAAGGAATGAAACACTTCAGTACCACAACGAATCGCATCTGAAAAACTTCCAAATCCAGCTGGTATAATCATGAATTCTTGAATATCAACACTGTTATCAGCATGCGCTCCACCATTAATAATATTCATCATTGGAGTGGGTAGAGAATATGTATTTTCTTTTATAACGGTTTGATATAAAGGTTTTTTTGAACAATTAGCAAAGGCATGAGCATTGGCTAAGGATACCGCCAATAAACTATTCGCACCTAATCTTTCTTTATTTGATGTTCCATCAAGATTTATTAAAATTTCATCGACTTTTATTTGCTCAGACACATCCTGTCCAACAAGAGCCTTATTAATTTCAGTATTTATAAAGTTAACGGCATTGAGCACACTTTTGCCCTTATAAACTGATTTATTCTTATCCCTCAATTCGATAGCTTCTTTAGAACCTGTTGAAGCTCCTGAAGGAACAATAGCTCTACCAAAACTTCCATCCTGAAGAATTACATCCGCTTCAACAGTCGGGTTACCTCTGGAGTCAATTACTTGTCTTGCTTTAATTTTTTTTATAATTTTCATGCTTATCCTATTTAAATCTAATCAACTGAACTTTGTTTGACAAGTTGATCAATTCCTTGAAGGGTTTTTAGTAAATCTTTCATGTTATTTAATGGCACCGCATTTGGGCCATCAGATAAAGCCTCGCTCGGATTAGGATGAGTTTCCATAAATATGCCAGATATGCCAACGGCCATGGCTGCTCTCGCAAGCAATGGAACAAACTCACTTTGTCCACCACTTCTATCCCCTTGTCCGCCAGGCTGTTGAACAGAATGAGTGGCATCAAAAATTACAGGGCAATTTGTGGCTCGCATGATTGATAACGACCTCATGTCTGACACAAGAGAATTGTAACCAAAAGAGACGCCTCTCTCACAAACCATAATGTTGTCAATCCCGCCGTTAGCTTCTTTAGCTTTTTTTACCACCATAGTCATATCTTGAGGTGCTAAAAACTGTCCCTTTTTAATATTCACTGGTTTTCCAGATTTAGCCACAGCATGAATAAAATCAGTTTGACGGCATAAAAAAGCAGGAGTCTGTAATACATCTACAACCTCGGCAACACTCTTTACCTGATCTTCAGTATGAACATCTGTAAGTACCGGAAGGTTAAATTCTTTTTTAACCTTTTCAAGAATTCTTAAACCCTCCTCTATTCCATGACCACGGAATGTATTATTCGAGCTTCGATTGGCCTTATCAAATGAGGATTTAAAAATAAAATTAATTTCTAAGGATGATGTTGTTTCTTTTAATTTTTCTGCGATCGACATGGTCATTGATTCATTTTCAATCACACAAGGGCCTGCAATCAGAAAAAATGGGTGATTTAGCCCAACGTCAAATCCACATAATTTCACAGTGTATCCTTTTTATGTTCTAAAACATGTTTAATATAATCTAAAAATAATGGATGAGAGTCTTTTGGATTGGAAGTAAATTCAGGATGAAATTGGCAGGCAAAGAACCAGGGATGGTCTTCTTTTGAAAGCTCTACAATTTCACACAAGTCATCTTCTTTTGTCCGGGACGAAATAACTAAACCTGCAGCTTTTAAATCATCAATATATTTATTATTTAACTCATAACGATGACGATGCCTTTCGTTTACTTGTTTGCCATAAATTGAACTGGCTATGGTATTGGGCTCAACAATTGCTACTTGAGCACCAAGTCTCATAGTCCCACCCAAATCTGAACTTTCGTCTCGATGCATCAACTCACCCGACTTATCTTTCCATTCCGTAATCAAACCGATGATCGGATTACTTGTTGCTGGATCAAACTCGGTACTGTTCGCATTTTTTATGCCAACGACATTCCTGGCATACTCAACAACAGCAAGTTGCATACCCAAACAAATTCCTAGGAAAGGAATTTTATTCTGCCTGGCAAATTTAATTGCTCTAATTTTTCCCTCAGTACCCCTCTTACCAAATCCTCCTGGTACTAAGATGGCGTCAATTTTAGACAATGGAGATAGATCAGATTCCAGTCCCTCTGAATCAATAAAATGTAATTTTATTTTCGCATGATGATGGAAGCCGCTATGTATAAGAGCTTCAGTTAATGATTTATATGATTCAGTAAGGTCAACATACTTACCAACAAAGCCAATATTGAGCTCAATTCGTGAATCAGAAATAAGTTTTTCAATTTTTTTCCAGCCAGACAAATCAGCCTGAGGTGATTTTATTTTTAATATATCGCACACAATGTCATCAATTTTTTGCGCATGAAGCATTTGTGGAATTTTATATATAGAGTCTGAATCGATACAAGAAATAACTGACCCTTTCGGTACATTGGTAAACAAGGCAATTTTATCTTTTTCCTCCTGAGGAATTTCCGTCTCTGAACGGCATAATAAAATATCTGGTTGGATACCAATCTCCCGTAATTCTTTAACTGAGTGTTGCGTAGGTTTTGTTTTTAACTCGCCCGCAGTAGAGATATATGGCAGAAGTGTTAAATGAATGTAACAGGTGTTTTCACGCCCCTCTTCAAAACCCATTTGTCTAATAGCTTCCAGAAAAGGTAATGATTCAATATCACCAACCGTGCCGCCGACTTCAACAATAGCTACATCCGACCCCTTTGCCCCTTCTTTAATCTGTAATTTTATTTCATCAGTAATGTGCGGGATCACTTGAACCGTTTTTCCTAAATATTCACCTCTACGCTCTTTTTTAATGACTGAATCGTAAATTTGCCCTGTTGTAAAATTACTCTTTTTGGTCATTTTGGATGAAACAAATCGCTCATAATGACCCAGATCAAGGTCAGTTTCAGCTCCATCATCAGTCACAAAAACTTCCCCGTGCTGAAAAGGACTCATAGTGCCTGGATCCACGTTAATATAAGGATCAAGTTTTAACATAGTAACTTTAATTTTTCTAGATTCTAGAATTGAACCAAGGCTTGCGGCAGAAATACCTTTACCAAGAGATGAAACAACGCCGCCAGTTACGAAAATATATTTGGTCATGATTTATTAATTGTTTGCTGACGGAATAATATTTTACTTCATTGAGCAGATAACCACAATCGATAAATGGGGTGATGTTTTTAAAGATTTAAGTCTTAGGGCCATATCCTTGAAATTTATGAATGACCTTATCCATTTCATCATCAGAGAGAAGATTTAACTCTCCGATTTTAAGCAACTCAATGTACTGCTGAGATAAATGCTCCAGTTCTTGAGCTAGGAAATAAGCATCATCGATATCAGCTGAAACGACAATAGCGCCATGGTTCGCCATTAAACAGGCTTTGAGTGATCCTAATGACTTAATGACCTCCTCTGAGAGTTCTTTGCTACCAAACAACTTATAGGCGCCACATCTGACTTCTTTACCGCCAAATAAAGCAATCATGTAATGAAATGCTGGTATGTTCTTTCTTAATACACTCAATGTGCTCGCGAACACAGAATGAGTATGAATGATTGCATTTACATCGCCTCTTTCCTCATATATTCGTTTATGAAAATGCCACTCGCTAGAGGGTCTTTGAGACATGGTTTGAATAAATTCCTCATCCAAAGACAAAGGGCACTTCACTATATCTATTGGCTTTAAATTTTCAGAAACAGTGCCGCTTGGTGTGATGTAAAAATAATCATCTAACCGAACACTAATATTTCCTGTGGCTGCATGATTGAGTCCTTCTTGGATAAGCTTGTTTGAGATATCACAAATTTTTTCTTGAATAGAATTATGCATAAACAGTTTTCAGGTCTTCAGGTTTAAATATACCCTTTTCGGTAATAATACCGGATATCAGATGATTTGGTGTGATATCAAACGCAGGATTGTGTGCATTGAACTCAGAAAGGCTAATAGAGGATAGTTTATTATTTTCACCCAAACCATTTATTTTTAATATCTCATCAGTTGAGCGATTTTCAATATCAAAATTTATTTCGTCTTTAAAGTTAATATCTATTGTCGATGATGGAGCTGCTACATAAAATGGAATATTGTTAGCTTTAGCAGCCAAAGCCTTTAAGTATGTTCCAATCTTATTGCAAACATGACCGTTGATTGAAATTCGATCTGCACCAACAATCACAACATCAACTTTTTTTTCCATCATCAATAGACCGCCGGCATTATCTACAATTAAAGTATATGGAATTTTTTCATTCATCAATTCCCAGCATGTCAGTAATCCCTGATTTCTTGGCCTAGTCTCATCCACCCACACATGAATATTTTGATTATTCGCAAAAGCTTCGAATATTGGACTCAAAGCCGTCCCATGATCCACTGTAGCCAGCCATCCTGCATTGCAATGGGTAAGAATATTGTTGTAATTATTATCAATTATTAATTGCCCTCCATGAACACCAATCTGATGATTGCATTGAATATCGTTTTGAATTAATTTCTCCGCATAATTCCAAGCGAAATCCAATCGTCTTTCTTGCGATATTTTTTGAATTTCCTCATTCATTGAGTTCACCGCCCAAGCGAGATTAACTGCAGTTGGCCTGGCCTTGATTATTTCTTGAGAAAGAAGATTGAGATTGTCATCTGAACAGTCGACAGACATGCCCAGTAATAATGCTAATGCACCAGTAATCCCAATAACTGGAGCCCCCCTTACTTGCATTGTTTTGATGGCATTTATGAGGTCTTCATGATGGTTGGTAGATTTAATGGAAAACTCAAATGGTAACAACGCTTGATCAATAAAAAAAACCTTACTATTTTCTCGATCAAGCCAAATGGTTTGGTAATGTTGGCCCGCAACCTTCATGATGCAGTTCCTAAATCTGGAAAGATATCGGCAATATTATTCTTTAATTGCCAAGACAGATCATTCAAAGAAATATTTCTTAATTGTGCGAAAAATTCGGCAATGCCTCTGATTTCATTAGGATGATTTTGGCTAGTGGCATTAACCCATGCTGGCTTCATGTCGGGTGCGTCTGTCTCCAAAACAATCGAGGTAATTGGTAACTCTAGAGCTAATCGATTAATTTTCTTGGCTCTTGAATAAGTCATCGCCCCACCAAAGCCGAGTTTAAAACCCATATTAATAAATTGTTGAGCTTGTTGAAAACTCCCATTAAATGCATGAGCAATTCCTTTAATACCTGGAAAGTCTTTTAATATCTTCAATACATCATCGATGGCTGATCTCACATGCAAGATTACTGGTAATTTATATTTGCTTGCCAACTCAAGCTGCTGCTGGAAAATTATTTTTTGTTTTTCTTTCTCCTTATTCCCTAAATAAAAGTCTAATCCTATTTCACCAACGGCGATTGGCTGTGAATTTAGAATCTCATTTTCTAAATACTGAATCGGATTCTCTGGTAAGTCATTCAGATAGAGGGGGTGATAGCCGAATGCATAGACAATACTTTTATTTTTTTGATTTAATTTTTTTAAAATATTAAAACTCATATGATTGGCAGAGGGACAAATAATAAAATCCAGGAAAGTATTATCAAACAAAGATTCGTCTTTTAATTTGTTCTTGTAGATAAAATCAAAGTGGCAATGTGTATCAATCCACATAATCAATCTCGTAAATGAAGCGAATATCTTTATCAAAAAACCTACAATCCATTAACTTTAATTGATTTCTAGATTCCATGGCTGTAATGACTGGATAATTAAACATCTGTCTCGCATTCCCCCCTAAAAGGGATTGTGATTGATAAATGATAAGCTCATCAATCATTCTATGTTGCAGTAAAAGTCCATTCAAACCTGGGCCAGCTTCGACAAGAAGATTGTTTACCTCCATAGAGGCAATATGTTTCATAATTTCTGTGAAATTGAGAACTCCATCAACACAAGACACCGGAATACAAATAGCTTTGAGATTTGGTTTGTTAGTAATTTCTTTCGAGTAAAAAATAACTACCTTTTCCTGCTTAAAAATGTGTGCATCTGAATTTGATTGAAAACTCGCATCAATAATAAAGCGGTAAGGTTGCTTTGAACTATCGACATCTCTTACTGTTAATCGAGGGTTATCACAGTTGATTGTTTTATAGGAGGTTAAGATACCGTCAGATAATCTTCTTAATCGCTGGACATCACTTCTTGAAAATTCATTTGAGATCCATTTACTCTCAAAATTATTGAGAGCTGTTTTGCCGTCAGATGACACGGCAATTTTTGAAGTGACTCGAGGAATATTGTTTAATATCCTTTTAAAAAAACCTTTATTCAGGTTAATGGCTTGATCTTCCATCAATCCAACATCCACCTTAACACCCTTGTCTATCAATGTCGCAATACTGTTGCCATTCACTTTTGGGTTTGGATCCTGGGAAGCAATCACAACTCGCTTAATGTTCTGTTCTAAGATTAAATCTAAACATGGTGGTGTTTTTCCTTCATGCGCGCAAGGTTCCAACGTGACGTAAAGAATGGATTTTTTTAAAAGAGATTTATCTTTGCAGTTATGAATTGCTATTACTTCAGCATGAGGTCCACCAAATTGTTGATGATAACCTGTTGCGATTATTTTATCGTCAGCCACAATCACCGCCCCGACAATAGGATTGGGGTTACACTGACCCAGGCCTTTTTTTGCATGCGCGATAGCCTGCGCCATAAAAAAAAAATCCAGTTTATTAAAAGTCAATTAATCAAGATCCTTAATGACATTATTGAAATCTTCAACATCAGAAAAACTTCTGTAAACTGATGCAAATCTTATGTAAGCCACCTTATCTAATTTTTTTAATTCAGCCATCACTGATTCACCAAGAGATCGTGAAACAATTTCTTTTTCTCCTAAAGCCAATACTTTTTGCATGATATTAGATATGGCTTGGTCTACAAATTCTGCAGGAACTGGTCTCTTATGTAGGGCTCTAGAAAACGATTGTTTGAGTTTTTCTTGATTAAAATCTTCTCTTTTGCCATCTTGTTTGACAACAGTGGGTAATCCTAGGTCGGCATTTTCATAAGTAGTGAAGCGTTTTTCACATCTAAGGCATTTTCTTCGCCTCCTAATAGAATCACCTGCCTCATTGACGCGCGAATCAATGACTTGAGTATCTGTTGCTGAACAAAATGGGCATTTCATTATTTTTTCCTATGTTTTATAAACTGGGAATTTCTTCATCATTTCAGATACTTTAGATTTTACATTTGATGACATTTCATTATTGCCTGGATTATCCAAAACATCTGCAATGCAGTTAACTACCTCAATAGCATCCTTTTCTTTCAAGCCCCTTGTTGTAATTGCTGGAGTGCCAATTCGAATACCAGAAGTAACAAAAGGACTTTCGGGGTCATTCGGGATGGAGTTTTTATTGACCGTGATATGAGCTTCACCTAATAAACGATCCGCTTCTTTTCCAGTTAATTTTTGACCTCTCAGATCTACCAAGAATACATGCGACTCAGTTCTGCCTGAAATCACTCGATATCCACGCTGGATAAATTGCTGGGCCATTGCTTGAGCATTTTTTACCACTTGTTGCTGATATTCTTTAAATGATGGTTTAAGTGCTTCTAAAAATGCAACCGCTTTTGCCGCAATCACATGCATTAATGGACCTCCTTGAATACCAGGAAATACCATAGAATTTAATGCCTTAGCATGTTCCTCTTTCGCTAGAATAAAGCCTCCTCTAGGGCCTCTTAAAGACTTGTGAGTGGTTGAAGTCACAAAGTCAGCATATGGTGTTGGGTTAGGATATGCGCCACCTGCAATCAGTCCTGAGTAATGGGCCATGTCTACCATAAAGTAAGCGCCAACTTTTTTTGCAATATTGGACATTCTTTCCCAGTCAAATGTTAATGCATATGCAGACGCGCCCCCTATGATTAATTTAGGTTTATTTTCAATTGCTAATTCTTCCATGTGGTCATAATCAATCTCTTCTTTATCATTTAATCCATAAGGAATGATATTAAATAATTTTCCGGATAAATTCGCAGGAGATCCATGAGTGAGGTGACCGCCATGGCCTAAATTCATTCCCATGATCGTGTCCCCTGGTTTTAAAAAGGCAAAATAAACCGCTTGATTGGCCTGACTTCCTGAATGTGGTTGGACATTAGCATATTCCGCCCCATATAATTTCTTAATTCGGTCAATGGCAAGTTGTTCAACTTGATCAACGAATTCACACCCGCCATAAAATCGCTTGCCAATGTAGCCTTCTGCATATTTATTTGTCAGTTGCGAACCCTGCGCAGCCATCACTGCTGGACTAGTGTAATTTTCAGAGGCGATTAACTCAATATGCTCCTCTTGACGTTTTTCTTCACTGATTACCTGCTCATAAATTTCAGGATCAATATCTTTTAATAAATAATCTTGGCTGTTGTACATTTTTTGTTTAGTATCTGATTAATAAGAACCTATATTTTATCACGCTACTCATAGGTATTTAATGACTAAATACATACAGAAAATTAATTTAAGGAAATTTTATGAAGTGGACAGACTCAACTCTCATTGCTGAAGAATTGTATGATAAATATCCAGACGTAGACCCTAAAACAATTAGATTTACAGATCTTATGCAATGGGTTTTGGAGTTAGATGATTTCACAGATAAGGAAAGTAACTGTGGTGAAAGAATTCTCGAAGCAATTCAAATGGCTTGGATCGAGGAATATGAATAAATGCTAGACCAGTCAATATTTAAAGCCTATGACATTAGAGGAATAGTTGATGAAGGTCTGACCGTTGAAACCATCTTTGCCATTGGCAAAGCTATCGGATCGGAAGCTATTCTTCAAAAGCAAACTGAAATATGTATTGGCTATGACGGTAGGCTATCCAGTCCATCCATCTGTGATACATTAATCAAAGGAATCAATTCCACCGGAATCAACACCATCAATATTGGATTAGTTACCACCCCTATTCTCTATTTTAGTACTTTTTTCCTAGAGACTGATTCTGGGGTCATGATTACTGGAAGTCATAACCCGCCTAATTACAATGGCTTCAAAATGGTGATTAACAAAATAACTCTAAGTTCTGATGACATTCGAAAATTAAAACAAAGAATATTAGAAGATGACTTTATTGCTGGTAAAGGCAAAAGTATAAATAAGGATGTTAAAACAGCGTACAAAGATAAAATTCTAAGCACCATCAAATTAAAAAGAAAGATGAGGGTGGCCATTGATTGTGGAAATGGTGCTGCCGGTGTAATTGCGAAAGAATTATTTCAAGAGCTTGGCATTGATACGCACATGATGTATGACGAAGTTGATGGAAATTTCCCTAACCATCATCCTGATCCATCAAAACCTGATAACTTAAAAGAATTAATTGATGTTGTAAAAAATACGGATTGTGAGCTTGGCTTGGCATTCGATGGCGACGCTGATCGCTTGGGTGTCATTAATAAAAATGGGGAGATTATTTATCCAGATCGGCAATTAATGTTATTCGCCAAAAGCATCTTAAAAGATAATACGGGAAGAAAAATAATTTTTGATGTGAAGTCATCCAGATATCTTCACTCTTGGATCGCAAACAATGGTGGTGAGCCTGTTATATGGAAAACTGGTCATTCCTTAATCAAGAAAAAAATGAAAGAAGATAATGCCATCTTGGCTGGTGAGATGAGCGGTCATACTTTTTTCAATGACAAGTGGTATGGCTTTGATGATGGAATTTATGCAGGTGCTCGATTGTTAGAAATATTAAGTCATGAAAACCAAGAGATAGAAAAAGTATTAACCGAACTGCCCAAAGGATTTTCTACTCCTGAAATTAACATTCCGCTGAATGAAGGTGAGCAACATAGCATCATCCATTCACTGCAACAAGATGCACATTTTGAAAAATCGCTTGAGGTCATTAAGATTGATGGATTGCGTGTTGAATACAAACATGGTTTTGGTTTAATGAGAGCGTCGAACACCACGCCAGTCATTGTATTGAGATTTGAAGCAGAAACAGAACAAGCTCTATTAGAAATTCAAGATGACTTTAGAGACAAATTAAAAACAAAAATTAATGAAAGCGACATTCCTTTTTAATGAGCAACACTATATCTCGTTACAGGCGATATTGAGATACGCATCATTTACCGTATTATTATTGATTTTAGACCATTCAAAAGGTATTCCCTTAGATAGGATCGGTTCGCCAAACGCCATCTGATTTTTATAAACGGAATAGGATAAAACTCTCATTGTTTGGAGACCACAATTGAATTCTGATAAGGTTTTTACCGAGTTGTAACTTATTTTTTTTTGACCCTTTTTTGCAATTTCTGGAACTGTGTAATCCTCTAGGGTCATCATGCGGATCGTTTCTTTCCTTTTATTCAGTGAAGACAAATCAACATAGTACTTGGCATCTGTTTCATCATTAGCAAAGATTAATGTCCACTCAGCAAGGGCTTGTGAGGAAAAAAATAAAAATAAAACTATATAAATTAATTTTTGCATTGCACCATAATTTTAACAATAAAAAAGCCCGATATACATCGGGCTTTTAGTATAGAACAAATAATGAATTACTTGTTCATTACGTACATGGTTACTTCGAAACCAAAACGCATTTCAGTAGCTGCTGGTTTTGTCCACATAATATTTCTCCTTAAAAGAAAATTAATTAAAAGATTTAGCCGAACATATCGGGCAAGTGCATTGCCAGTTATGAAACGGCCAAAAAGTAATGTCAGTATGTCTACGACGTTGTAATTTCATTAAAATTACTTGTTGCAAACGTACATTGTTACTTCAAAACCAAAACGCATTTCAGTTGCTGTTGGTTGTGTCCACATAGTATTTCTCCTTGTTTATGTTATAAAAATCAACATAAACCAGATCATTGAAGATGCAGCAAGTGCAAAGGTTCAACTTGAGATTTACAACTAAATATTATATCGAATGAAAAAAAGTGGAATGAAGAACTACATGAAGATTAACTAAGGAAAATCATTATGACCTGGAGCTTGCTCCAGGTCATAGCTGAACAATTACTTCGCATCACCTGATTCAAATCCGTCTTCGCCAGGCATTTTAATTGGTGAATCTTCATCACCAGTTGGATTGAAGCCACCGTTACCGCCAATTAAAAGCGCATCTGTTGGGTGAAACTCTTTTTCATCAGCAAATACTGATGAAAACATTGCTAGAAAACCTACTAATGTTAAAACTTTTAAATATTTCATTACTTCTCTCTCCCAAAATTATAATTTTAAGTACTTAAAATATATGAAAACCTTACATCCCGTTTTCCTACATCCCTTATACTTTTACAAAACCTAAGGATTTTGTCAAATATTTAATTGTTTTAAAAAATCTTTTGCCAAAGGATATTGTAAGTCTGCACTTTCTTGAATTAGTTGAACCCCTTTATCTTTATCTTCAGGGATGATGTATCCAAAGCAATATAAAGTGCCCAAAATCATCAGTGCCGCAGGGTGTTTGTTTTCGGCAGCTACCTTTAACCAAGTAAATGCAGTTAGCTTTGATACATCGTAACCGTTTGCATACAAGGTCCACAAAAGAAACTGTTTATTTGAGTCATTGTTTGCCTCCGCTTTAATCTGTTTAACCGTTTTTTCTGTATCTTCAATAATTACCAGGTCATGACTAGTTGCAAACTCATTACGATCTGCTGCCTCCTTACAGGAAATATTGCCAAGCAAATAAGAGTGTTTAAATAGTTTGTTTTTTTCTTCTCCATGAAGTTCTTGCGCATATTTACACATTGATACAGGGTCCCCATCCAAAGCCATTTTCTTTAGATCGTTTGCAAAGTTGATTGAAATATGTGTTATGTATATTAGAAAAAATAAGATAATTTTCATATAAAGTACCTACTGTGTTCTTGAGATTTACTATGTGATAGAATAAATTCAATACTTTACTGGTATTAGTATGAGTAAATGAAAAAAATTCAATTTTTAAATAGTTTTTTCCTAATAGGCTTTATAAACCTAACAATAGCATTCAATGTTTTTGCTGATGCCAGCCCTGATATATGGCCTTACCTGAAGGCTCAAGTTTTTAAAGATCGTCCAATTCAAGAAAATCAAAATTTTTTAAAAATAGATGGGCCTAAGAGAGCATCTAGCGGGGCCCAAGTCCCAGTGACAATCAGCATTAGTCAAAATGATAACAAAATTGAAAAGGTGTATATGTACATAGACGCCAATCCTGGTCAACATGCTGCCACCTATTTGTTAACCGATCAATCACAGATAGTTAATATCAGCACACGCATAAGAATGGAAACCGATTCATTCGTGCGCGTTATTGCAGAAAATGAAAAAGGTGAATTATTTATGGATGCAATTCCTATTCGTGCATCGGGTGGATGTAGCGGCTATATGGATGTTCACGACCCAGAGCTCACTAAAGATTTAGGTAAAATAATCTTAAAAGCTGAAAACAAATTTATTACCACGCGCATCAAGCACCCTAATTTCACCGGTCTACAAAAAGATTTAGATTCTGGTGGCTATATTCCAGAATGGATAGTAGAAACCATCGAATTTAATCAAAATGGAAAAAAAGTTATAACTGTTGAGAACAAAATATCAATCAGTCAAGATCCATTTATTAAATTCAGCCTTCCTAATTTAGTAGATGGCAAAATACAGATATTGGCAACAGATACAAAGGATAATAAGTTTGTATCTGAGGTTGCGATCAATTAGTGTTGTTTAACTATTTAAATAGCTTACTGTATTTTTTGATTCCGCAATAAGCTTGTTGATAATCTTTGTTTTTCTGAACTAAGTCTCTGATATCTGCTTTTTCAACGATATTTTTAAGTGTGGACTGAGCTTTACAGGCAAGTGCATAATCATCATTATTAACTGCTGTATTGATTAACCCCTGCAATCTAAGTGCCTTTTCGAGGTTTTCAATTTTTTCGTTAAGATGCTTAAATTGGTTAATGCGGTCTTTCTCGTAATCAGTTTGAGCATGCGCTAAAGAGGATAAAGCAATAAGCAAAGCGAAGAATATTTTATTCATAATTTTTCCTTTTGAGAAGATGTTGTTATTCCTTCTTGTGGAAGGAAACTTTTTGACTCATTCACTTCGCAAAGTTCAAAAATTTTTTTGGGTTATTTATCCAATTAAGATCGTCTTCGATTTGAGGCTGCCAGTATGTTTTTTCCTTTTAAGATTTTTGTTTATAAGCCTTCTTGAGAAAGGCATGGTCACTCTATAGTGTTCTGATGAAAAAAATGTGACTTTTTTCAATTTTCAAGTGTGTTATTCAAAAAATTGCAATAATTAATAAAATAATATAATATAAATTTATATATTATTAATTTATAAATTATTATGACTGATTATAAAATTCAAAATGTTGACGCTATAAGAGATTCAGCAGGCCAGGCTTGTTCGATGCTTAAAATTCTAGCCAATGAAGACAGATTGATGTTGCTTTGCCAGCTTACCCAAGGTGAAAAAAATGTAGGAGAACTTGAGGCAGCCACTAATATTCAACAACCCACCCTCTCCCAACAACTAACTATTCTAAGAAAAGATAACATCGTAAAGATTCGTAAAGATGGAAAATTTAATTACTACTCCATAGCTTCTGACGAAGTCATCCAAGTGATGCAGACTTTAGGAAGTCTCTATGGATGCAACAAATAATTAAGGGTTAAATATCATACAAATTACTAAAATAAATTATTTATATAGCGCAACTGGGCAAATTAACATAGATGACCTTGAACAGATCAGTGAAAATGGATTTAAAACAATCATCTGCTTCAGACCACAGGATGAAGATAAAGAAAATCAGCCAAAACAAGACACACTCAAAAAAGAAGCAAAAAAAAGAGGGATTAGTTTTGTATCTATACCTGTTATTCCCGGACTAGTCACTCATGAAAATATAAACCAATTTAGCAAAGAGTTTAGTCAGAATGAACAACCTATATTAGGCTATTGTAGAAGTGGAGGTCGAGCTAAAAGTATTTATCAGGCTTATGAGCAGCATCGAAAGGACTAGGTATTTCATTTTAAAAAGATTCATTTTCTTGAAGAAAACGCCACTTCCCTATCGGCAAATTAGATAGCTTCACCTTCCCAATCCTAACCCTTTTGAGACCGACTACTTTCAAACCCACCATTTCACACATTCTTCTGATTTGTCTTTTTTTCCCTTCTTTTAGAATAAATTTGAGTTGGTCCTCATTTATCCAAGAAACTATGGCTTTTTTCAATGGTTTGTTATCTAAAGATAATCCATGGTTTAATAAATCTAATCCGTTAGGAATCAAATTGCCATTAACCCTCACAAGGTATTCTTTTTCTATTTCACTGTCTTCCTGGATGATTTTTTTTGCAATAACGCCATCTTCGGTAAGAACTAAAAGCCCTGTTGAATCAATATCAAGCCTTCCAGCTGGAGCCAACCTAAAAGAAGGTTTGTCTAATTTTTCATCTCCAAAAAAATTTTCTTTTAAAATTAAAGATAGTGAGGATTTATATTTTCCTTCATCATCAGAATGAGAGACAAAACCGATAGGCTTATTTAATAAAATAGTTTTTTTACTTTTCTGAAGCCTGTGACCCTCACCTCTTAATTCAATTTTTTGTTCTGGATTAGCCTTTGCACCAAGCTCAGTAACCTTAACTCCATCCACATAAACAAAGCCCAATTCAATAAAATGGTCAGCCTCCCTTCGAGAACATACACCTTGGTTTGATAATAGTTTTGATATACGTACTAAAGTCATAATTTGTAATTTAAATTAATTTGTTTTTTGTTGACTAACTTCACCACTGATTAATGTTTCATGGATTCCATTATTTTGCAGAATTTTTAATGCACCATCGTTTTCTATGTCAACAATCTGGCCAGTAATTATCTCCCCACCACTCTTGATAAAGCTTATTGTTTTCTCTTTAAATGCGCTGTAGGACAACCATTCATCTTTAACAGATAAAAATCCATTATTCTCAAATTCTGATAAAGCGTTAATGATTTCTTTAATTAACATTGCCGATAACTGATTGAGATCTATATCACTATTTAAATATTTTTTTATATTTGTAGCTGGTTGATCAATATTTTTCAGAATATCACTTGATAAGTCATAATTTAACCCTATTCCAATAACAGCTGAGCAACGACTTTCAAGATCACCTTGAAGCTCAATTAAAACACCAGCAAGTTTAAAATAAGTATCGCCTTCCAAAATTAAAAGGTCATTTGGCCATTTCAAAAATGAATTGTTAATCCCTATTTTTTTCATCAGTCTTTGGATAGCGACCCCTACAACCAAACTTAAACCGGACAATCCCGAGGCTCCCTTATCAAATTTCCATAAAATAGACATCGCTAAAGATTCACCTACCGATGCCTGCCAGGATCGACCTCGACGACCTTTACCTTTAGTCTGAATATTTGCAATTACAACCGATGCATGAGGCTTTATATTCGCTGAAATATTTAAATATTTATTTGTTGAATCTGTGACGTTGAGTAGTTCTAAATTGATGAACTGGTTAAGCTCTCCCAGCTCTCTTTGTATATTTTCAGTATTAAAAAAAGATATTTTTTTTGGTAAACGGTAACCCTTTTTTTTTACTGAAAATATATTTATTCCAAGATTTTTTAATTCGGAAATACTTTTCCAGACAGTTACTCTTGAACATCCCATATCAGCAGCCATTTTTTCTCCTGAATGGAAGTTGCCATCGGATAATATATGGAGCGCTTTAAATGGGAGATCGTACTTTTTCATAGTAATAAATCATAGCATGCGCTAAGTTAAAAATTTATAAAACGTGTAGAATATCGCATCATGAGTAATGAAAATAAAAATACAGTTCCAACAAATTTTATTCGAAATATTATTGAAAAAAATCTTGAAGCGAATATCTATGCAGAAAAAAAATGGTCAGGTCAGCCAGGTCCATCATATACCCATAAAGATGCACCAATTGATACTGCTAAAATAAGAACAAGATTTCCACCTGAACCTAATGGTTATCTTCATTTTGGTCATGCAAAAAGTATTATTTTGAATTTTACACTTGCTCAAGATTTTAATGGACGGTGTCATCTTCGTTTTGATGATACAAATCCTGAAAAGGAAAATGATGAATACGTCAAAAGTATTATCGATAGTGTGCATTGGCTTGGATATAAATTTGAAGATGAACATGAAAATAATCTTTATTATGCGAGCAATTACTTTGACTACATGTATGAGGCAGCAAAAGTCTTAATTAACGCAGGTTTAGCTTATGTAGATAAACAGACAGCCGAAGAAATTCGTATCAACCGTGGCACTCTCATAGAACCAGGTCAAAATTCACCATTTAGAGATCAGTCTGTTGATGAAAATTTAAAGCTTTTTGAAGAAATGAAGAGTGGGCAATATCAAGACGGGAAGATGGTGTTAAGAGCCAAGATTAACATGGCTTCACCAAACATTAATCTTAGGGACCCTGCTATATATCGAATACGGCATGTATCTCACCACAACACGGGAGATAAGTGGTGCATATACCCAATGTATACTTTTGCTCACCCTATTGAAGATGCTTTAGAAAAAATAACACACTCAATCTGTACGTTAGAATTTGAAGATCAAAGACCTTTTTATGAATGGGTGCTAAAAAAATTAGCTGAATTTGATTTTTTAGAAAAACCTCTACCAAAACAACACGAGTTCTCTCGTTTAAATTTAAGTCATGTGGTTCTATCAAAACGTAAACTTATTCAATTGGTTGAAGAAAATCATGTAAATGGATGGGATGACCCAAGGATGCCAACTTTGGTTGGAGCAAAACGCAGAGGATATCATCCAAAAGGGTTTAAATTATTTATGGACCGAATTGGGGTATCAAAGTCTGACTCAGTGATTGATTATCAAACTTTTGAAGATTCAATGCGTGAAGTTTTAAATGTGGAATGTAACCGTAAAATTGCTGTTCTTAATCCTATTAAATTGATTATTGAGAATTTTGATGAAAATCATACTGAAATTTGCACTGTACCAAACCATCCACAGAAACCTGAAGAAGGGACTAGAGAAGTAAAGTTAACTAAAGAATTATGGATTGAAGGTGAAGATTTTGAAATTAATCCACCACCCAAATACTTCAGATTGTTTCCTGGAAATAAGGTGCGCTTAAGATACGGTTTCGTTATTGAATGTACGGACTATAAACTTAATGATAATGAAGAGGTTTCTACCGTTTATTGTAAATATTTTCCAGAAACAAAATCTGGAACTGCGGGCAGTGACGCAGTTAAAGTAAAGGGTAATATTCACTGGTTATCAACAAAATTTTCTAAACCCATTACCATAAAAAACTATGATCGTTTATTCTTATCTGAAAACCCTAATGAATTTGATAACTTCCTTGATGATATTAATCAATCCTCGATAGAAACCAATTCTGCTTATTGTGAAGAAAGTATTTCTTCGGTACACCCGGGAGAACAATTTCAATTCGAACGTCATGGTTACTATATAGTTGATCCAGAAAGTAAATCGGATGAAATAATCTTTAACCGTACCGCAACGCTACGAGATAACTGGCAAAAGTAATCTTATTTTAGGTAAAAAAAAACCCAAATGTTTGTTTGGGTTTTTTTATATATAAAAGTTTGGCGGTGTCCTACATTCGCATGAAAAAGATCACACTATTATCGGCGCTGAATCGTTTCACTGTCCTGTTCGAAATGGGAAGGAGTGGTTCCAACTCGCTATGTCCGCCAAACAAACTGTTAAGCCTTAAGGCTTGAATTTGTTTGATGTTTTTAACAAAAGAAAGAAGTAAATTGTAAATTGTAGTGCTTTAGATCTATAGCTTTAAGATTTAAAGTTATAGGATCAAGCCTCACGAGCAATTAGTATCAGTTAGCTTCATGCATTACTGC
>CAJWVO010000012.1 GCA_913048465.1 uncultured Nitrosomonadales bacterium | reverse complement strand
TCTTTTTCGTCACCAGCTACAAAAAAGCCTCTTTCAGCTTTATCTT
The DNA here is from genome assembly GCA_913048465.1 of uncultured Nitrosomonadales bacterium. Taxonomy (GTDB): domain Bacteria; phylum Pseudomonadota; class Gammaproteobacteria; order Burkholderiales; family Methylophilaceae; genus BACL14. The sequence continues at coordinate 36,583 of CAJWVO010000012.1, read as the reverse complement.
TGTCGCCTTCTTTTTCGTCACCAGCTACAAAAAAGCCTCTTTCAGCTTTATCTTTGTCGCCTTTTGTATCAGTTTCAACAGCAGCAAAAGCTGATAGAGATAAAGTTGAAGCAACTAGAGCTGCTAGTAATTTTGAATACATATCTAACCTTTCATGATTTAAAAGTTTTAAAGATTAACAGATTGAAATGACATTGCAATGTTCAATTTATTTTGATTTTTGAATCATTATGGTGAATTGCTTGTCACAAATATGTGCAATAAGTAAATTTATTAAAAGAAATACTTTAAAAATCAATTACTTATAAATTTTTAGCACTGGTACAAAAATTGCATTAGCTAAAGTTAAGGAGAAACGAAATGTTTAATTTTTTTAGCTTAACCTATTGGCTTAACTTTGCAGAGTTATCCCAGACGCAATTTTTTGTCTTATTGTTTATATTGTTTGTTATATATGATGTGAGCTTTCCAAAGAAAGCAAAAGTTAGCAAATAATCAACTAATAAATATACAGAATATTTGTTATGATCTCATCTGAGTTCAATGGACTATTTTAGATGAGTATATTCAAAAAAATCTACACCAAAACAATTGAGTTATCTGCTAAACCAGCAGCATCATTTTATCTTTTTCTTTTGAGCTTCACTGAGGCCTCCTTTTTTGTTGTTCCTCCTGATGTGATGTTGGCACCAATGTGCTTAGCCCAGCCTAAAAAAATTTGGAAACTAACTTTAATTGCTATTCTTGGATCAGTGCTTGGCGGCGCCCTTGGGTATTTTATTGGGATGTTTGGATTTAATCTTGTGCAACCTTATATTGAACAATACGGTTATCAAAGCCATTATGATCTTGCCCTAGAATGGTTTGCTGATTGGGGATTTTGGGCCATTTTTATTGCCGCAGTGACGCCAATTCCATATAAGATTTTTACTATTGCTGCTGGGGTCTTAATGATGAATTTACCTCTTTTTCTAATCGCTTCCTTTTTGGGAAGAGGGTTGAGGCTATTTGGAGTCGCTTGTTTTGTAAAATTCTTTGGGGAGCGAGTGGATTACTTTATTCAGCGATATATTAATCAGCTTGGATGGTTCATAACTTTCATTATTGGCATAGTGATTATTTTTGAATTTTTAAAGAATTAAATTCGCTTGCTTAATATTTATACCTGTCTATAATGGCGCAACTAATTGATTGTCTTGATTTTTTTATGAGAGCCAGTCTGTTCATAAATAATTAAAAGGATTGTCATGTCTTTTTCTAATTTTGGTTTCATTCCACCTATAGTTAAGGCCATCAGTCATATCAATTATTCCAACCCAACTCCCATTCAAGAGCAATGTATTCCTGTTGTTTTATCAGGAAGAGATGTATTAGCCTCGGCACAAACTGGCACAGGCAAGACAGCTGCATTTTGCCTACCCTTGTTGGATTTGGTGGCAAACAAGCCAAAACACAAACACAAGAGAAATATTAGTCCCGATGTTCTGATATTGTCTCCTACGCGTGAACTAGCGACTCAGATTGAACAAGAATTAAAGCGATTTAGCCACTTTATGGACACAAATATTGTTGCTGTTGTAGGCGGCGTGTCTTATAAGTTGCAAAATAAATTATTAAAATCTAATGTAAATTTTTTAGTGGCCACACCGGGCCGTTTGATGGATTTGGTGAGACAAAGAAAAATTAATCTAAAGCATATTGATACACTTGTGATTGATGAAGCAGATCGTATGTTGGACATGGGTTTTATTTCTGACATTAAAAAGATTTTTGAATCAACATCCCAAGATCAGCAAGTATTGATGTTTACCGCTACATTAAACAAACAAATTGAAAAAATTACGCAACAGTTTTTAAAAGATCCACAACGAATTGCAATTGAACAGGAAAATAAATCAAATACAAATATTCAACAGATAGCTTATCCAGTCGCAGACTATAACCAGAAAAAATTAGTGTTGGTGGATGTGCTTAATGAGGCTGATCTTAATCAGGCTATTATTTTTACAGCTACAAAACGAGAGGCGGATCGCCTTTCAGATGAATTATATTTAATGAACCATCGATCAAAAACTTTACATGGGGATATGAGCCAAAGAGAACGAACACGCACCATCAATCGTTTTAAGAATAATGAAATCCAAATTCTGGTGGCAACTGATGTCGCTGCAAGAGGGATTGACGTTGATGACATCACTCATGTCATTAACTTTGACTTACCAAGGCAGGTTGAAGATTATATTCATCGAATTGGCCGTACAGGTAGGGCGGAGAGAAAAGGGAAGGCTATTAGTCTGATCGTCGATAAAGAAAAATTTATGCTTCAGAAGATTGAAAAGTACGCAAACATCAAAATCGAGATCATTAAATCCACCCATAGCACCTCTAATGTTTCCTTGGTCTATAAGAAAAAAGAGAGCGGCTTTAAAAAGAAACGAAGATCTTCGGCTGGTGGAAAAAAGAACGATAAATTTACTGCTTCAAGTAAACGAAAAAAACCAGGATTTAAGGCTGACGCAAAAACAAAAGCAAAACCAAGAAGAAGGCCAGTTAAAAAAAATATTAAGCCACAAGCTACAACTTCTTAATTTTTTTATTTACTCTTCTTAAAATAAATTTTTGAAAAATATTGGGTTTTTGATTTTTGAAATATTTTCTTAAAAAATAACTGATATCTTGTGCATCCATATATTCTCTTGCGTATTTTAAGAACGCATAGAGATCTCTGATTGATGCTTGAAAAGAGAAAAATCGTTTCTTCATTTTTTCAAGATCAATTAAGACTATATCCTCATTCACTTTATTGAGATAGATGTGTTTTGGAACCGGATAGGTGTGTTGAACATTATGCTTATGCATATCGCGAAATGTCTTGGCAATTCTATTTAAATCAGTTTTTGAAAATAATTTCTTTTTTTCTATTATTTTTTGCAAAGATTGATTATTTTTATTTAGATCTCGTGTCACCAGAACACACTGATTATCTCGAATACCAAAAAATATAACTTCTAAAGTTGGGATCTTGTGATTAATGAGATATTGGATATTTTGAAATTCTCTTAAAAATGTTGGCTGTCCTGAAATGGGATGTCTAATACTTTTAAAGTTATGGTTTTCTTGTTTTTTTATGAAGAATAAATCTTCCCCAACCTTTTTTGTAATGACCCCACTCCATCCATTCCGCCTAGTATTTAATGGCTCGAACCAGTTATTAGGCAGACTCCAAAAACTTTCAAAATCAATTAGTTGATTTTTTTGAAGTAATTTTTTCCATTTTGGATTTACATACTCATACATAGGTTATTTTTCAGGAAATTCTAAAGAGACTCTTCCAATTTTTTGGGATCGGTAATCTTGCAAAATAATAACTGCCGATTTTCTTAAATCAGGATTGTTACCCTTAAGAAGCATGTGTTTTTTTATGGCAATGGCCTCAATAATATTTTCGGATGGTTGATTAATGATGGTTGCATCAAGCTCATATCGATCGATTAAACTCTGTGAGTAATTTTTTTTCAAACAATCGAGCAAATATAGTGCCGCTTCAGTTTCATCATAGGCATTGATTCCGATAATGTTTGAGGCAGCTAAATAGTTACCTTGGATTTCACTTTCAATTTTATGCCACATTAAACCTGGGGTATCGGTTAAAACAAAATCATTATCAACAATAATTCGTTGTTGCATTTGGGTGACCGCAGGAACATCCCCAGTTTTTGCAATCTTTTTTTGCGTTAATAGATTAATGAGGGAGGATTTGCCAACGTTTGGGATACCAATAATGATAGCTCGAACAGGCTTGACGCTTGTTCCTCGGTGAGGCACAAGCTTCATGCACGCATTTTTTATGTCAATTTTATTTTTTTTATTTTTAGCTGATACGGCAAGTGCCGTAATATTTGTCTCTTTTTCAAAAAAATTAATCCATTGTTGAGTGACTTTTTCATCTGCAATATCAGACTTATTCAGTAATTTTAGATGCGGCTTAGCACGATTTTTAATAATTTGATTTAACATCGGATTTTCAGATGACTGAGGCAGTCTCGCATCTACCACTTCAATGACAAGATCGTTGTATTTAAGATTTTTTTCAAAATCTTTTTTTGCTTTGGTCATGTGACCAGGAAACCATTGAACTGCCATATTATCCCTCTGTAGTTAAGCTTATTATAATGTAAACTTAAACGCATGGAAAAAACCTACGAGATAAGAGCTGATCAATCAATTGAGCTATTAAAAGAGCTTCATATTTTGACTCGCGATCAAAAGCTCAATCAAGATTCTAGAAGAAAATTAAAGCAAATTTACCATCTTGCAAACTTTATAGAACCCATTATTCAAACATATGAAAATAAGCCATTTACCTTAATTGATCATGGGGCAGGGAAGTCTTATCTGGGATTTATTTTGTATGATCTCATCATCAAAAACACATTGGGCAAAATTATAGGGGTTGAAATCAATGAGGAGTTGGTAAAAAAATCAAACCAATTGATGCAGAAATTTAAATTTTCAAATATGTCATTTATGTCACAAGATATTGCTTCCAGTAACGAGACAATTAAAAATGCTGAAATTGTTACTGCTCTGCATGCTTGCGATACTGCTACAGATGACGCGATTGATTTTGCATTACAAAAAAATGTAGATTGGGTTGTGATCATTCCTTGTTGTCAGGCTGAGGTGTATCAACACTTGAAAAAAAATAAATCTAATAATCTCAATCATCATTTAGTTGAACTGTATCGCCATGGGGTTCACTCAAGGGAATTTGGAAGTATGTTATCAAACGTACTGCGGTGCCTAAAGCTCGAATATTATGGTTTTAAAGTTACGGTGACAGAGCTGGTTGGCTGGGAACATTCTATGAAAAATGAAATCATAATAGCTGAGAATATCAAGCAAAAGAAGCCATCTGCAGGCGCCCGTATTGAAAAATTATTGGCTGATTTTGACTTATCAGAGTTACAATCTCGATTCTTAAATATTTAAATAACTCACGGGAGATCATCTTGAACAAATATCTTTTTTTATTCTGTTTATTAATTAACTCAGTATTCGCTAATGACTTTACAGGGACATACCAATGTGAAGGAAATGATGGGAGTGAGGGGGCATATCAAGGTGAAATTATAATGAAAAAAATCCCTGAATTCAGCAAAGATAATTATGCGAGTTATGACTTTGTATTAAAGGTTCCAGGTTTTGGTGATTATAATGGATTTGCATCGGCGAATGGTCTTGACGTGGCTGTTTATTTCGCATTGGATGATCGAAAAAACGAAGATTATGGCGTAGGAATTGCTAAATTTAAACAGTCAGAAAATCAAGCATGGAGTTTTCACAAATTCTATTTTGAACCAGGTTATAAAGGAGGTAATACTGGCTTTGAAGATTGTGTTCAAGTTAAAAAATAAGGTGTTGATTTATTAAAATTTTATACCCAGATTCCTTACCGGTTAGTCAAAATGTTGACGAAATCAAAAGGCTGATCGATAACAACCAAGTCATTATTTTTTGTGGAGAAACAGGCTCAGGAAAAACAACACAACTGCCTAAAATCTGCCTTGATTTAGGTCGAGGACAAAAAAAAATCATTGGCCATACCCAGCCAAGAAGAATCGCAGCCCGCTCAGTTGCATCAAGAATTGCTGAAGAACTTGAGGTGGACTTAGGTCAGGAGGTCGGTTTCAAGGTCCGCTTTACTGATAAAACATCCAATAAAACTAAAATCAAAGTCATGACCGATGGTGTTTTGCTAGCTGAGACGCAAACAGACCCATTGCTAAAAAAATATGACACTTTAATCATCGACGAGGCGCATGAGCGAAATCTTAATATTGATTTCCTAATTGGCTTCATCAAACAACTTCTCCCCAAAAGACCCGATTTAAAAATAATCATCACCAGCGCGACCATTGATGTCGACAAGTTTTCAAAACACTTTGACAATGCACCAACGCTTGAGATATCGGGTAGAACATTTCCAGTCGAGACGTTGTATCGCCCGATGAAAAATATTGAAGAGGAGGATGTGTTATCGATTGAGGAGTCGGTCTATGAGGTGATACAAGAGATAGGCCGTCAATCCGGAGATGTCCTGGTTTTTCTTCCTGGCGAAAAAGATATTCATGACATTCGCCGTTATTTGAATGAGATGTTAAATCATGATTATGAGGTCCTCCCACTCTTTTCAAGACTTCCTGTCCCAGATCAACAGAAAATATTTACGACCAGCACAAAAAAAAGAATCATCCTGGCTACTAACATTGCTGAAACATCATTAACCGTCCCAAATATTAAATTTGTCATTGATTCAGGGCTGGCACGAGTGGTCAGATACAATCCAAGATTGCGGATCGAACAACTTCTCATCGAGAAAATTTCTCAGGCAGCTGCTAATCAGAGAACCGGTCGATGCGGTCGAATTGCACCAGGCGTGTGTTACCGACTATATGACGAGGATGATTTTAATAACCGATCAGAGTATACCGATCCAGAAATAATGCGTAGCTCGCTTGCATCTGTGATTCTTAGAATGGCAAGTTTGAACTTAGGCGATGTGGAAGTCTTTCCATTTATTGATGCTCCATTTAAAAAATTTATTCAAGATGGTTATGACTTGTTATTTGAGCTGCATGCGGTTGAGAAAAACCGAGCCATTACTGAGCTGGGTCGTACAATGGCCCAAATACCAATAGACCCTGTTTTTTCCAGAATCATAATAGAAGCATCCAAGCAGCATTGCCTATCTGAAATTATTCCTATCATTTCAGCAATATCTGTGGCCGACCCCATTGAAAGACCGTTTGACAAGCTGGAAGAAGCAGAGAAGGCTCAAATGAATTTTCATGATCCTAGGTCAGGATTTATGAGTTTTTACAGTCTCTGGGTACTTCTGTTAGATGAGGTGAGGAGCAAGAAGATTAAAGATTTTGCAGTCTTTTGTAAAAAGTACTTTTTATCCTTTACTCGGATGCGTGAGTGGCAAGAGATGCATAAACAGCTCATGCAAATTGTTGAGGAATTGGGTTATCGGTTAAATAAAAAAGAATCTACTTACGACCAGATACACCAATCTTTATTGAGCGGCCTTTTAAGGAACATTGGTTTTAAAGAAGTTGAATCTAATTATTATTTAGGATGTAAAAGTTTAAGGTTTCTTATTGGACCTAAACTGTTTCGAAATAAAAAATTTAAATGGATTATGGCTGCAGAGATTATTGATACGGGTAAATTCTATGCTCAATGTATTGCTGAAATTAATGACCAGTGGATTGAGAAATATGCAGAACATCTTCTCGAGGCTGAATATTCAAACCCTAGATTTAATAAAAAACTAAATCGTGTAGATGCCACACAGAAGCTATCATTATTTGGACTAGTGATCGTTCCTGACAGAGCCATTCATTACGGACCAATCAATCCAGAATTATCTAAATCTATATTTATTCGACAAGGAATAGTTGAAAACCAATATATCAGTCCAGGGCTGTTCTGGAAGGAAAATCAAAAACTGATCAGAGAAATTGAGGACCTAGAACATAAATCAAGAAGAAGAGACATTCTGATCAACGATGATGTGTTATTTGATTTTTATGATGAAAAAATTAGTGAAAATGTCATCAATGCTGCTGGCTTTGAACACTGGCGAAAGGGGGTTGAAAAAAATCAACCTAAATACCTGTTCCTAACAAAAGAATATTTGATGCAACACAGTGCCAAAGATATTACAGAAACTGTGTACCCTAATCACATCACCATCAACCAACAAAAGTATCAATTGAAATATCATTTTGAACCCAATCACCCTCGTGACGGATTAACAATTGCTATCCCATTGCCAAACTTGAATTTAATTGATAGATCAGAGTTAGACTGGTTGGTGCCTGGATTATTAAAGGAAAAGATTACCTGGTCATTTAAAAATCTACCCAAAGATATCCGTAGAAAATGTATTCCAGTGAAAGATTGGCTAGAAAAATTCTTGGAGTATCCAAGGCAGGGAAGTTTTAAGGAAACATTTAATCGTTTTATTTGGAAATACGTCGACCCTCATTTTTTAATGTCAGATGATTATTTTGCTTCCATCCCCAGTCATTTAAAAATTAAATATGAAGTCATCAATGATCAAGGGAAGATGATTGATCTAAGTGAAGACCTTGATTTATTAAAAAAAGAAAATAAAAAAAATGTTGAGGCGGTGGTTGAGCGTATTCTATTTAATATAGAACAGGATGGAATTACGAGCTGGTCGATAGACGAATTACCGATTAAGGTTGAGCAAACCATTAATGGAAAAAAATTTGAGGCCTACCCAGCATTTGTTGATTATCAAAATTCGATATCCATTGAGGTGTTTGATAACCCTAAGCTCGCAGAACAATATCATGTTCAGGGGCTAAGAAGGTTAATCTATTTTCATTTTAAGGAGCGGTTTAAGCGGATCCAAAAAATTCCACCAGATCTTTCTGAAGCAGCAATCACCTTATCAACACAAATACCTCCAAAAGATTTGATGGAAAATTTATGTGATGTCATTGTTGATGAAATGATTGGCCATAAGACTAACATAAGGAAACAAATTGATTTTGAACAATTGATCAATGATGGAAGAAATAACTTACCCAGAATGATTGATCACATGACAATACATCTTAATAAGATTGCTTCAATCTATAAAGAGATTCAGAAGTTACGACAATCACAAAGTTATATCGAGGAGATTGAGGATGATATTGAGGAGCAGTTAGAGGCTCTGTTGCCTCCTTATGAAAAACCACTATTTCAATATGACAAACTTCAATTTATTCCAAAATACCTAGAGGCTCTGAAATTACGCATTGAAAAATACCCACAGCGAATGGATCATGATCAAGAGTGCATCTCGCAATACAATCGAATTAAAAATAAATGGGTGGAAAAAGTATTGGGTTTTGTTGAAAATGAATTAGAAATACCAGAAGCATACATTGACTTTCAATGGAAACTCCAAGAATTGAGGGTATCTTTTTTTGCTCAGGAGCTTAAAACCAACTCTCCCATCTCAGCCAAGCGGATGGATAAAGAATGGGCGCAAATATTAAGAGAATATCAATAAGTGAAAGTGAACCTTAAAAAATTACCAGTTGAAATTAGTGAAACGGATCGATTTCGCTCACTGCATCTTGAGACTGACTCTATTCAAAGTTCGATGGATATTTCAGATCCGATCCATCTAACACTAAAATATACCCAAGTGACAGCGCTGCTACTGCTATTTAATAGACATCCAACAAACATCACCATCCTAGGCTTGGGCGCAGGATCATTAACAAAATTCTTTTTCTATTTTTGTGCTAGAACCAAATTGCAAACCATTGAAATTAATCGGCAGGTAATTAATGTCGCTAGGATGATGTTTGAAGTCCCCAAGGATACCTCAAGACATAAAGTGATTGAGCAGGACGCAATGGAATTCTTAACAAAAAAGAATAAGCATGAAGTATTAATTTCAGATTTATTTGACGGCTATGGGATTCCAAAACAATTTACACAAAAGAAATATTTTCAAATCTGTCATGACAGAATAACAAAACAAGGAATTTTTATTATTAATTTGTGGGGTTCTGATAAAAATACACCCAGGTATATTAAAGAACTCAAAGATATTTTTTCAAAGGCAATAGTTGTTGAATCAGATGACCCAGGAAATATTATGGTGTTTTGTTTCAAGGAACATTTTAAATTCTTATCAAACAAGCAAATGGAATATCGATTAAAACTTTTACAAGCGAAAATAAATTTTGATTTAAACTTTTTTTATAAGAGAATGCTGAAAAGAAATAAACAATTATTTGAGAATATACATTGTCACTAGAAAAAATTTCCCTTTTTGCCACATGCCCTAGAGGACTAGAAAAATTCCTCTTTAATGAAATTAGAACACTCGATGGTCAAAAAATAAAAGTTCATGATGGCGGGGTATCGTTTAATGGCAATCAAGACAGTATGTACTCCTTAAACTTAACTTCAAGGTATGCCACTAGAGTATTAAAACGATTATCGTACGGTCAATTCAAGTCTGAAAATGACTTATATCAGGCAGCAATGAAAGTAAGATGGGACGATATTTTTCCCGTAAATAAAACCATAAAAGTCTCAACAACCTCAATTAAAACCTCTTTAAAGAGTATTGATTTTGTGACCCTAAAAATTAAAGATGCCATCTGCGATGTGTTTAATCAAAAATATAAACAGCGCCCCAATGTGGATGTGAGAGATCCTGATATTAAAGTGCATCTTTTTTTAGAAAAGAATAATTTTATTATTTACATTGATTCATCTGGCAAGCCACTGTATCAAAGAGGATACCGACAAAAAACAATCGAAGCTCCTCTAAAAGAAAATCTTGCGGTAGGCATAATTACTTTATCTGACTGGGATTTTAAGGAGCCACTATTAGACCCAATGTGCGGAAGCGGCACCCTCCCGATTGAAGCAGCCATGATGGCATTAAATATTTATCCTGGAATGAACCGCACTTTTGGATTTCACCATTGGCATGACTTTGATAAAGAGGTGTTTCACAAAATTAAAGTACAGTTAAAAGAAAAGCAAATAGAAAAAGAATTACATATTTATGCTTCTGATATTGATCGCCAAGCGTTTAATGCGGCATCAACTAATATCGATCAAATGGGATTAAAGCCTTACATACGAATTAATAATCGCCGATTTGAAACATCGAATGCACCCATCGATCATGGTGTGATTGTTTGTAATCCACCTTACGGGGTGAGGTTAGACGAGTCTGAAAAGCTCCTTGAAAGTTATCAGCTTTGGGGATCTGTTTTAAAAAAAGAATTTTCAGGCTGGAGAGCTTACTTTATAAGTAATGATATGGCTTTTCCAAGAGGCTTGAGATTATCTGCCAGCAAAAAGACCCCGCTATATAACGGGGCCTTGGATTGCAGATTATTTGAGTTTATTATGGTTGCTGGTAGCAACCGCAAGCTTAAGCAAGAGAATTAAGCGCGCTTTCGTAATCTGGTTCTTCGGTAATTTCAGAGACTAATTCACTGTGCATCACAGTATTATTCTCATCAACCACAATGACCGCTCTTGAAGTTAGTCCTTGTAGACTCGAATCATTTATTGCCACACCGAATGCATTAGCAAAACCAGCTATGTCTCTAAAGGCAGATAATGTTTCAACATTTTCCACACTTTCGGCTCCGCAGAATCTCTTTTGTGCAAATGGTAAATCTGCTGAGATACATAACACCACTGTATTATTTAGCTTGGCCGCTTCATCATTAAATCGCTTGACTGAGAGTGCACAGGTCGGCGTATCAATACTTGGGAAAATATTCAGTATTTTTCTTTTTCCGGAATAGCTTTCTAATGACACATTTTCTCTTTTTTGGTTAGCAAGATTAAAATCTGGGATTGACGTCCCTTTTTCTGGGAACTGACCGCCAATTTTAACCGGGTCTCCCTTGAGTGTAACTGATGACATTTTTCTCTCCATAAAGTCTTAAAGATATCGTGAATAAATAAAGATATCAGGTAAAATTAAAACATGCAAAGTAATTCAGAATCCAAGTTTATTCACCTCAGATGTCATAGCGAATATTCAATAACAGACGGTATTGTTAGGCTTGGTGATTATGTTTCTTTAGCAAAAGAATTGGAATTAGAATCACTTGCAATCAGTGACCTGAGTAACATTTTTGCAGCCGTTAAATTTTTTAAATTAGCGACTAGTAATGGAATCAAGCCAATCATTGGAGCCGATGTTTACATTCAGAATGAAGACAATCGGGATCAACCAAGTCGCCTGTTATTGATTTGTCAAAATAAACAAGGTTATTTGAATTTATCCAAATTACTATCAAGAGCGTACACAGAAAATCAATACAGAGACCGACCAGAAATTAAGCTTGAGTGGTTGTTTTCAGATTTTAACCATGGGTTAATTTGTCTTTCAGGGTTTAATTTTGGTGCGATTGGACAAAATCTTCTTTCTCAAAAAAAGGAAAAAGCTATTCACATAACCAAACAATTAAAAGAGGCTTTTGATGATCGATTTTACCTTGAGGTCCAGCGTTACGAGGTAGCAAAAAAAGTCGAGGAGCAGGAGAGCTTAATTTTAGCTACAGCACAACTTGCATATGATTTAGATATTCCACTGGTCGCCACTCAACCTATTCAATTTATTAAAAAAGAAGATTTTCAGGCGCATGAGGCAAAAACATGTATTGCTGATGGGTATGTGCTGGGAGATCAGCGTAGACCAAAAAACTTCACTGCTGAACAATATTTCAAAACACCTGAGGAGATGGTCGCTTTATTTGATGATATTCCGTCAGCGATTAATAATACTTTAGAAATTAGCAAAAGGTGTAATTTTGAATTTGAGTTAGGGAATGTTTTCCTTCCTGATTTTCCAATTCCGGAAGGGTTAACGATTAATGAGTATTTGGAAAAAACTGCCATCGATGGATTAGAAAAAAAACTTAAAAATTTATACCCTGAAGTGGAGAATTTTAAAACTCAAGAAAAAAAGTATCTGGATCGATTACATTTTGAGATCAATGTCATTAATCAAATGGGCTATGCTGGTTATTTCTTAATCGTTGCAGACTTTATTAACTGGGCAAAAGAAAATAATGTTCCGGTTGGGCCGGGTAGGGGATCAGGTGCTGGCTCTGTGGTAGCCTTTGCTCTTGGTATTACTGATCTTGACCCGCTCTCTTACAACTTACTGTTCGAGAGATTTTTGAATCCTGAGCGGGTTTCCATGCCAGATTTCGATATTGATTTTTGCCAAGAGGGTCGAGACCGAGTTATTGAGTACGTAAAGGAGCGATATGGATATGACGCGGTTAGTCAGATCGTTACCTTTGGTACCATGGCCGCTAGAGCGGTGATTAGAGATGTTGGTCGAGTACTCGATTTACCCTTTCCTTTTGTTGACGGCATTGCCAAATTAATCCCTATGGAATTGGGCATCACTTTAAAAGACGCCATTGAAAAAGAAGAGCAAATTCAACAAAGAATAAAAAATGAAGAAGAGGTAAAAGAGCTTTTTGATCTTGCCCTAAAGCTAGAGGGTTTGGTTAGGAATGTAGGGATGCATGCAGGAGGCGTTCTAATAGCTCCAGGAAAAATTTCAGACTACTCACCTTTATATTGCCAAGAAGATGGTGAAGGGATGGTCAGCCAATTTGACAAAGATGATGTGGAATCAATCGGCCTTATTAAATTTGATTTCCTCGGCTTAAGAACCTTAACAATTTTATCTATGGCTCTTAATAATGCCAATAAGATGAGAGCCGCCGAAGGCAAATCACCCATTCATTTAGATGATATTCCTCTTGATGATGAAGCGACCTTTGAGTGGTTAAGTAATGCGAATACGACTGCAGTCTTCCAATTGGAATCAAGAGGCATGAAGGATATGCTGAAACAGGCTAAACCGGACTGCTTTGAGGATATTATTGCCTTGGTTGCTTTATATCGTCCCGGTCCAATGGATTTGATTCCAGATTTTTGTAAAAGAAAACACGGGCAACAATTGGTATCTTATCCCCATCCATCCACAGAAGAGATTTTGAAAGAAACCTATGGCATTGCTGTGTATCAAGAGCAGGTGATGCAAATAGCTCAGACTGTTGCTGGGTATACTCTGGGCGGTGCAGATCTTTTAAGGCGCGCTATGGGTAAGAAAAAAGTGGAAGAAATGGATGCCCAGCGAGAAGTGTTTATTCAAGGAGCCACTCAAAACGGCTTAGAAAAACAGCAGGCTTCAAACCTATTCGACTTACTAGAAAAGTTTGCTGGATATGGTTTTAATAAATCTCATGCGGCTGCTTATGCAAAAATAGCATACCAAACTGCGTATTTAAAAAGACATTACACCTCATCATTTATTGCAGCCTCAATGTCTGCAGATATGAATAATACAGATAATATTGCACTCTTATTTGATGACTGTGTACTTAACAAAATTAAGCTCCTTCCACCGTCGATTAATAGCAGTATATTTAGATTTCAGCCATTAAATGATAATGAGATCCTTTATGGATTAGGGGCTATTAAAGGAACAGGGTTGGCTGCGATTGAAATCATTTTAGAGGATAGAAATAACAATGGACCTTATCAGTCTCTATTTGAATTTTGTGCTCGACTTGATCTGCGAAAAGTGAATCGAAAAGTAATAGAGTCTTTGATTCGCGCCGGCACCTTTGATGAGTTAGAAAAAAATAGAGCTTCCCTATTAGCATCCATCAATCAAGCCATATCTCTAGCAGAGCAATCAAAATCTCATATGGGTCAGGACTCTCTATTTGGTGAGGAAGTGAACAAAGAAGTGAGTAATTATGTTGCAACAGATGAGTGGGATAGTAAAAGACAAATTTATGAAGAGAAGGTGGCCTTAGGTTTTTATTATAGCGGGCACCCATTCTCGCATTATAAAGAAATGGTTCGAGCCATGTATCCTCAGTCATTACGTGATGCAAGACCATCAAATAATAATCAATGGCTATCTGGTGTAGTGGTGGCAATCAGAAATAGAATGACCCAGAGAGGAAAAATTGCCATCGTGACTCTTGATGACGGTGAGGGGAGATTAGATATGATTGTTGGTAGTAAATTATTATCGACGGTCTATCCACTTATAAAAGAAGATCAATTATTGATCGTGGAGGGTAGAGTTAGTCCTGATGAGTTTACTGGAGGTAATCGGGTATCAGCAGTGAATATTTTTGATCTATTGACCGTACAAAGTAGAAAAACCAAACAAATAAAAATCAATGTGGGTAAGAATCTTAACCCAGAGCAACTTAAATTATTGTTGAAACCTTACAGTAATGGAGCATATCCGCAAGAGATTGGAAGGTGTCCAGTGGTGATTGAGTATCAAAATCAAGAGGGATCTGCAGAAATTAAATTAGGTGACAATTGGGCTGTTGCCCCTCACGAAAACCTTATCTTTGATCTGAAAAAATCATTTCAAGATGAGAATGTTAAAATCATTTATAATTAGCCACGGATAAGATATATATAATCTGATTATGAAATTACATTACCTTGAATTTGAAAAACCATTACAACAATTAGCTTCCAAAGTAGAAGAGCTTGAGTCAGCTCATAGAGATAATCCAAAATTAAACATCTCAAAAGAAGTTAAACAGTTGCAAAATAAAACAGATGATTTATTGCATCAGATTTACGATGAGTTAACCCCGTGGCAAATCTCTCAAGTCTCTCGCCATCCGCAACGACCTTATACCAGTGATTATATTGAACATATCTTTAATAACTTTCAAGAGTTACATGGCGATCGTGCTTTTGCTGATGACCCTGCAATTATTGGGGGCTTGGCAGAGTTTGAGGGTGAGCCCGTCATGGTGGTGGGACAACAAAAAGGACGTGATACCAAGGAAAGACAGTATCGTAACTTTGGTATGCCACGACCTGAAGGTTATCGTAAGGCGCTCAGATTATTTCATTTGGCTGAAAAATTCAAACTTCCACTTATTACATTGATTGACACCCCAGGGGCTTATCCTGGAATTGGTGCCGAAGAGAGAGGTCAGTCAGAAGCGATTGCGAGAAATTTATATGCAATGAGTGAACTAAAAACTCTATCCATAGGAGTTGTAATAGGTGAGGGAGGATCTGGCGGTGCATTGGCACTCGGAGTCGTCGACCATTTAATGATGCTCCAATATTCTACCTATTCAGTGATATCACCCGAAGGTTGTGCGTCCATTCTTTATAAGGATGCAAAAAAAGCTGACATTGCGGCAGAAAGTCTTGGGATCACTGCTGATCATCTAAAAAAAGTGGGTCTAGCTGATGAAGTTATTCCTGAGCCTCTCGGCGGTGCACATCGCAATAAAGAAGCGATCATGGAATCTGTCCGACAGTCACTGATAAAACAATTAAGTCGCTTAAAAAAACAACCAATAGATATTTTATTAAGTACAAGATATCAGAGATTAATGAGTTATGGTGAATTTCAGTCCTAATCTATGAATGAGCTCGTTAACTTTCTTGAGCAATCATTTTTAAAACAGAAACTTAAAAAAAATTGTCATCTCCTCATTGGAGTTAGTGGAGGTATCGATTCGGTTGTTCTCGGTCACGCCTTAAGTACATTAAGAAGACTATATCTATTTGATTTAACTTTTATTTACATCGATCATCAATTGCATCCTGAATCAAAAAAATGGGCTGGTGTTGTAAAACGGTTGGCAAAAAAATTATCGACGGACTACATTTATGAAAAAGTCACAATCGATCAGGATCTTAAGTTAGGTATCGAGGGGGCTGCCAGGAAACATAGGTATCAGGCATTCCATAAACATCAAAAAGATATTTTAGTACTCGCCCAGCATGAAGATGATCAATTAGAAACCCTACTTCTCCAGCTTGCTAGAGGAGCTGGTTCAAAGGGTTTAAGCTGCATGCCTGAGTATCATAATATTTTAAAGATTTGGAGACCGCTGTTAGGTTTAAGCAAGGACCTGATTCACGGGTATCAACAAGAACATAAACTAAAATTTATTGAAGATTCATCTAATTCTGATAACAAATATGATCGAAATTATTTAAGGAATAAGGTGATCCCCTTAATTAAAAAAAGATTCCCACAGTTTGCAACGACTTCAGGACGATCAATCAAACACATTGCTGACGCTTATAATTATCAAAATTTAATTAACTCAGAACTCTATCAGAATGTGCTTGAGGGCACTAATCAATTAAATGGCCTGAAATTAAAAAACCTTTCTGATTACGATATGGGTAACGTCATTCGATTTTGGTTAAATGAACATCAGGTTTTAATGCCTAGCATTAAGGTTCTTGATCAAATTATAAACCAGGTTAAAAAAATCCATTCTGAAAGTAACATAAAAATTAAGGTCGACCAATGTTATATCTGCTCTTTTAATCAATTATTATATTTAGTTAAAAACAATGATGCTCCATTTAAAAAAGTCATCTGGAAAAAACAAAAGAAGATGATCTTAGATAACAATAGAATGATCATTGTTAGAAATAATCTTGACCAAAGGATCTCTCTGGATCAGCTCAAAAAAAATACAATAGAAATTGATCAACCCCGAAACATGAGTGCTAAGGTTAAAATTCATCCTCAACAGCCAGCACGAACGCTGCAGTATATTTTTCAGCAAAATAAAATCCCGCCATGGGAGAGGAAGAACTATCCTGTTGTGTACCTAAATAACAAAGTAGTATTGATTCCGGGGATTGCAACAGATGTCAATTATCTATGCAAGAACCATGAAGCTGGGTTAAGCTTTGAAATAAGAATAATTTAACTAACGATTATGAGCTTTAAGTTACGCCTTATCTTGATTGTCAACACTCTACTCATATTAAGTATAGTCTTAAGTTTAATTCTTATTGTATTAAATTCAGCTGAGAATACTCAAAGTGAGATTTTATCTTCGAAACAGTTAGCGTCCTATGCTATCCGGCAATCCATTCAAAAAAACCCAGAATATATTAGATATCAACAAGAAAACCAAACGCTAGGGATTTCCGAACTCATCACGGTGAGACACTTATTGATCGAGTATTACAATAAAGATGACTTGTTGCTTGAGACTAATTTAAATCAAAATACGCAGGAACGAACTCCTGCATGGTTTTCTTTTTTGCTATCATGGAAACAAAAACAACATTATGAACATGAAATTATTCCACTCAATATTTCTGGAAAAGATATTGGTTACATTAAACTAACACCAGATCCTACTTCAGAATTTAATGAAATATGGGAACAGTTTAAAAACAGCTTGCTTGTTACAATTATTTTTGTGATCTTGATTAATGTATCTATTTTTATTATCTTTTCGCGAATACTGTCTCCCATTAATCAGCTTATTGAGTCTTTTGATCGGCTGGCAAAAAAACAATTTAATGTTGCCGTAGCCCTCCCTAAAATCTTAGAGTTCAATGCATTATCCAAAAAATTTAACGCCATGGCACGTCAATTAAAAAAAAATAATGACGAGATCATCCGACTAAACCGGGCCGTAGTGAATATCCAAGAGGACGAAAAGAAATCTATATCTCGAGACCTGCATGACGACTTCGCACAATCACTTGCAGCCATACAGGCTGAGGCATATGTCGCCACTGAAAAGCAGAGCCAGACTTTTAAAAATACACAACTCAAAAAAATAATAAGTATCAGCAAATCTATGATTCAAGATTTACGGACTTTACTGCAAAGCTTAAACCTTGGAATTATTGACGAGGTGGGTATTGAGACCGCTCTGAATGATATGATAGACCAATGGATCAAGAAAAATAAGCAAAAAAATGTAGAGCTCGAAATAAATGTAACTGAAAAATTGGATGCTCTTGATAAGCGTCAAATTATTAACCTTTACCGTATTATTCAGGAGAGCCTCGCAAATATAAGTAAACATAGTAATTCAAAAAAAACATCCATTTCAATTTTGGAGGTAAGAGATGAACTTGAGATAATTGTTAGAAATAATGGCATACGCAAGTCTAAAATAGAAACGTCGGGATTAGGATTGATCGGAATGAGAGAGCGGGTAGCTGCATTAAATGGTAGATTTTCTGCTAAAAAAATAAAAAGCAGCTTTATCGTTAAAGTTTTAATTCCACTGACAAGTAATTAAAAGTCGGGACCGATTCACTATCATTCGTGAGAAATCCCTCTTCATTGAGGATAACATCTAAAGTTATATTGTTTTGGTAATTTGATTTTATTTAATTTTCTTAAGTTTTTTTTTGCAATTTTTTTTTACTCTCCCAAAAAAAATAGGTAATAAAAAACCCCAGCGTGCTGGGGTTTTTTCTAGAAGATGTATTTAGCCATCCATCCCAATGTCATAAATCTCAACCTCGCTTTCCATGATCTCACCCGTCACTCCATTAATTTCAACTTCAACTTCGTGACCAATTTTCTCAGAGTAAATATCAAATTCATAGACAGGGAGATCACCTTCAAAGGCATATTCTCTCTCGACCACCTTACCTGGCGTATTTTCTAAGGCAATCTTTTCTGCTTCTTCAGCAGAAATCTTTACCGCACCTACAAAGGCTTTGTCGTCCGCAGCTACTTCAACTTCCTCGTCAGAAAGTTCGGTGGTCGCTACGTTACATTCGATCTCAATTTCTTTACCATCCTTGGTTTTGACATCAAGCTCATACACAGCCTGACCGTCTTCAACCTCGCGTTCGAGTGAGAGAATGTTCCCCCCATATTTTTTATTGACCGCCATGAAGCATTTATCTAAACCTGAGGTAAGAGATTTGGCGATTTCTTCTTCAGTGTGAGCTGTCATACCCAATGATGAAAAAGATATGAGGGCTGCGAGTGTTGCTTTTTTTAACATTTGAGATTCCTATGATAATTTAAAAAAATACTGACTTGGAGAGGTTAAGAAAGTTCATCTTCAATGATGCACATATCCCGACCGGACGGGAGCATATCCTGTTTAAATTCACTTGTTAAGTAATTAATATGTATTTTTATGTAAATCTTAGGAAAAAATTCTTATGCATAAGCTATTCAAACTTCACTTTCACCTTTTTTTCATAATAAGTCTTACATTGCTGGGATGTGCCGACAATAAACAAGAGGAGCTGGCATTTGTTACGACGGAAAAGGGTGGGGTGAGTATCATCAATCTTGAGACTTATGAGGTGAGTCAGCAATTAGAAAATAAAGACAAGCCTAGAGGAGTTGGAATCACTCGAGACGGACGATATCTAGTGACAGCCAACAAAGGGAGCGCTTCGATTAACCTGATCGATCTCAAATCAGATAACCAGAATAGGCAGTTAGAGGTTGGGGAAAATCCGGAATTTATTCGAGTGTATGGCGATCACGTCTTCGTATCCACTGAGCCGTCATCAAAAGGAAAACCCATGCCTGAAAAAAAACATGATCCAGTAAAAAAAGAAGATGACGATGACGATGACGATGAGGATGAAGATGAGGATGAGGAGGAGGAGCCGGCTCGAATCAAGGTTGTTAATATCACCAACGGAAAAATAATTCAAGACATCGAAGCTGGGATTGAGACGGAGGGTATTGAATTTACCCATGACAGACAAGCAATTATCGTCACCAATGAAAATGACAGTACTGTGAGCGTGCATGACATCAAATCAGGTGATCAACTTGCATCCATCGACTTAAAGCAACACGGTAAGAGACCGAGAGGTATTAAACGATCGCCGGTTGGAAATTTTTATGCGGTGACCATGGAACATAGCGACAATGTAGTCTTAATTGCAAATGATAGAAATAATTACTCAGTGGTTGAGTCCATTCCGACGGGCAAAAATCCTTATGGCTTGATGTTTAGCGAAGATGGTGAGCGCCTTTATGTGCTGGCCAGCAAGTCGCAACAGATGCTTGTCTATGACATAGCGTCCAGGGAAGAATTTAGGACGGTTGACTTGAACGCAAGGCGTTGCTGGCACATGAGTTTTAGCCCGAGCGGCGAGGATATTCTCATTGCTTGCGGCGGCTCTGACGAGTTTCTTATTCTCGATGCCATGACCTATACCGAAAAGAAGCGTCTTGACATGCCTGGCAAGCCATGGGGTGTGGTCACCTATCCGAAAACCTACGGTAGCCTCGATGAACCTGTGTATAAATAACGTTTTTAAACTATAATTTTGTTTTTAAATAAAAGCTAACTAAAGATGGCCACACTTTTAATAGTTGATGATCATGAAATTATCCGAAAGGGAATTAAGAGTGTGTTATCGACGCACCCCGAAGTAGATTCTATTCATGAGGCTGGTAACGGTTCAGATGCATACCAGCTGATGAACAACCAGGTATTTGATTTAATTATCCTGGATATTAATTTACCTGGCATTAGTGGAGTTGAGACTTTGAGAAAAATTTTACAGAAATACCCCAGTCAAAAGGTACTCATGCTTTCGATGCATGAGAACCCGGCGATCATTCACCAGGTGATGACGGCAGGGGCGATGGGATTTATCAGCAAGGGTGAATTTGCTGAAAATTTAAACGATGCTGTGAAAACCATTCTCTCAGGTAAAGTCTTTATCTCACAAGAACTATCAGACGCTGTTCAATCCAGTCAATCTAATAAAACAAACTTAAATATACTTACAACCCGCGAGTTTGAGGTATTAAAATTATTGGCATCAGGAAAGACTAACAGCGAAGTGGCGGATCTTCTTAACATCAGTCCTAAGACTGTGGCTAACAAACTTGCACTCATTAAAGAAAAAATCGAGATCAGTTCTGATTTTGAGTTATTTAACGCGGCTAGAGAAAATGACCTGATCTAGATTAATAGAAGATAGAAGTCAGAGTACCGTAAAATATATTAATTAGAGTAAACAGAATAATCATTCCTACAGTCACTCCAATAACTAATAATAAGTCGTCATTCATGGTTTGAAAAAATAGATATAAGAAATACCTATGAATATTAACTAAATTTAATGATGAAGAGTCAGGGAATGAATCCTGATTAAGAGGGATAATATCCCGATATACACGCTCGTGTGAGAAGTTTCATCTTTAAGGCAAGTTGAGTTATGTTAAAAAAAAATCATTAATTACGAGATGAAGGCTAAAAAATGCTTACACTTAATGCATATGTAGACTTAATCAAGAACTATCATTTTTTTGTTTTTGTTGCAAAAAAACAACATATTTTAAAAAAAAAGCATAAAGATACAACATGCGGGACATTATCCCTACTTAAATCAATGATTTTGTTATTAAATCACTTAAAAGCAATAAAGGAATTTTTATGAAATTAACAAAAACTAAATTAAGTCTGGCAGTTCTCTCTGCTCTAGCTTACACAGCTCATGCAGAAGAGCTTGAGACCAGCAAAATTAATGTGTATAGTCCCGCACCACTCCCATCCATTGGTCTGGATCAGTCGATTGTGCCAGGATCTATCACTGTAATTAAACCTGAAGATGTTCAGCAACAGTCTGGTGTATCTTTAGCTGATTACTTAAACAACAACACACAGGGTATTTCTTTTAATGAAGTTGGCGGTAACCCTTGGCAACCTGAAGTGTTTTACAGAGGTTATTCTGCTGGATCGATTGCAGGTAACCCTCAAGGACTATCTATCTATGTGGACGGCGTTCGCGAGAACCAACCTTTTAGTGATGTGGTTCTTTGGGACACAATTCCAACTTGGGCTCTATCAGGTGCCCAGGTGGTAGGCGGCAGTAACCCAATTTATGGTTTGAATACTTTAGGTGGCGCCATTTCAATGCAGACTAAGAATGGTAAGTTATTCAATAAAGGTGTGATCTCTGCAACTGCAGGTTCATGGGATCGATCTGCCGGATTGATTGAGATGGGCGGTATTATTGATGGTACCAACATTGATTACTACTTCGGCTACAACCATATATCAGAGAATGGGTGGCGTGATTACTCCCCATCCCACTTAAATCAGGCCTTTGGTAAAATTGGTTTGGATCTTGAGACTGGGGGTCGAGTTGAGTTAAGTTACACCGGAGCATCTAATAATCTTATTGGTAATGGCCTTGCTCCTAAATACTTATTAGGCGCTGATAATTCTGGCGTAAATACCGTGCCTGACGCTACGGAAAATCGTTATAACAAATTTAACTTATCTTACACAGACATCATTTCTGACACAGTCATGCTCAGTGCTAATGCGTATTATGTTCAATCAAATCGATACACTCTGAACGGTGATGCAGAAATTGAGTTTGATGGAGATAATTTTACTAACAGCGGCCTAAACTCTACTCTCAGTCGCTACATGGTTAATCAAGGGAATGAAATTGACGAAGTCGAGGCAGAAACAAGAACCACTAAAACGAAACAGGATAAGTATGGCATTACAGCTCAATTGACTTTTACTGATGATTTGTTTGGATATAAGAACCATTTGGTGACTGGTGTTAATTTAGAAACATCATTAATTGGGTTTGTTCAAAACGAGTATGAAGGTTCGAGTTTTATAGGAAATACACGCGTAATTGATACAAATACTGGCGAGTATGAGAATAACTCTGATCTTCAAGGTAGAATGAAGACAGCAGGTTTGTATGCAGTAGATACATTATCATTAAATGATCAGTGGCACGTGACTGGCGGCTTACGTTATAACTACACCGAGATCGATAACAAGGACAGAAGGGCTGACCAAAGTGAGGGTTCATTAACTGAGAAAGCTAGTTATTCTCGAATTAATCCGACTATCGGCGTAACTTACAAACCAACTGAAAATTATCAGACCTATGTTTCATATAGTGAATCAAATCGTGCGCCAACATCGATTGAGCTCGGTTGTTCGAATCCAGCGATTGCTTGTAGCTTACCAACACAGATGGCGGATGATCCACCACTAGACGACATCGTCTCAAAAACTTACGAGGCTGGAGCTTCAGGACGCTTAACTAGTGATCTGAAATGGAATGCAGCGATTTACCACGCAATGAATCATGATGATATTCAATTTATTAACAGTAATGCACAAAATGGCCTTGGATATTTTGATAACGTGGGCCGTACACGACGTGACGGGATTGATGTTGGTGTTTCTGGTTCCGGCTTATTCGGTCTTGATCTCTTCGGTCAAGGCAGTAAAGTTAGTTGGTCCGGTTCTTATGGGTATGTTAATGCGACATACGACTCTGACATCCGATTACTATCAGATGCTAACTCGTCTAGAACGGTTACATCAAATGCCTTCAATTCATTCGATGATGATGACTTGGTTGATGATGACGATAAAGCAAAGGAGACACTAGAGGCCTTAGCAGGTTTGTATGGAGAGACAATCTGGGGCGGCAATGATGTATCCGATATTGAGGAAGGTGATACCATTGCAGATAGCTCTGATGAAGATGACTTCGTTGAGTGGATTGAGGATAACGTGGGTATTGAAACCTCTGGTATTGACGTAAAACGAGGAGATCAATTGGCCAACATTCCCCAGCACCGACTTAAAATGCGTCTAAATTACGAGGCAACTCCAAATTTAAGACTTGGACTCACTGGTTTAGCTTATGGTAAGTCATACATGATGGGTAACGAAAATCAAAAACATAATGGTGATGGTGAAAACCCAGGTTATTTCTTACTAAATGCTGACTTGAATTGGAGCCCAGCGAAAAACTGGTTAGTAAGCCTGAAAGCGATTAACCTACTGGACAAGAATTACTACAACGGTGGTAGATTGTTGATGAATGGCTTTACTGGTGTAAATAATAATGTACGTTCTGAGGCATTCAGAGGTGTTGGTGTGATACCTGGATCACCTCAGGCTGCCTGGATCACCATCGGGTACCAATTTAAGTAGTAGAACTTTGTATAGAAATGTTAAAAGCCCTCATTCTGAGGGCTTTTTTTATTTTTTTATTTTTTAAATATGAATGTGTTTAACTCCGCACGGTATAATATAGGAAAATTCAAATAAGGTATTCGTATGCAATTCTCATCACCACTCAAAACAAACTCAACCAAGGTTATGTTATTAGGGAGTGGTGAATTAGGTAAGGAAGTGATTATTTCGCTTCAACGTCTTGGCATGGAAGTCATCGCTGTTGATCGTTATGAAAATGCACCAGGCCATCAAGTAGCACATCGTGCGTATTCAATTGACATGACTGACGCTGCGGCACTCGAACAGCTTATACAAAAGGAAAAACCAACTTTAGTGGTTCCAGAGATAGAGGCGATCAATACTAAACTGTTGGAAAAGCTTGAGGCTGAAAATGTTACCAAGGTCATTCCCAATGTAAGAGCAGTGCAGCTCACCATGAATCGTGAGGGTATAAGAAAGTTAGCTGCTGAGGAACTTAAGATCCCAACATCAACATACGCCTTCGCCAGAAGCTGTGACGAGTTAAAAAAGGCGGTTCATAAGGTAGGTTTACCATGTTTTATTAAACCAACCATGTCCTCATCAGGTAAAGGTCAATCTCGCATTGAATCCATGGATGATGTAAAGACAGCTTGGGACTATGCTGTAACCACAGGTCGGGTTAATGAGGGCGTGGTGATCGTAGAAGGTCAAATTGATTTTGATTATGAGATCACCTTATTAACAGTTCGATCATATAATTCTGATGGAGATATTATTACGTTATACTGTGAACCAATCGGTCATCGACAGGAAGATGGAGACTATGTTGAGAGTTGGCAGCCGCAACCCATGAATGAAAAAGCCTTAGTAACATCAAAAGAAATTGCTGAAAAAGTCACTTCAGCATTGGGCGGCTTAGGTATTTTTGGTGTAGAGCTGTTTATTAAAGAGGACCAGGTCTGGTTTTCAGAAGTGAGCCCTCGTCCGCATGATACAGGTATGGTGACCATGATTACTCAGAAGCAATCTGAATTTGAATTGCATGCAAAAGCAATCCTGGGATTGCCTGTCGATACCTCGCTATCTAATCCAGGCGCCTCAGCAGTTATTTATGGTGGTCATGATTGCGAAGCTATTTCATTTGAAAATATTCCAGTGGCATTAACAGAGCAGGGAATAGATATTCGGTTATTTGGCAAACCTCAATCTTTCAAGAAAAGAAGAATGGGCGTTATTCTGGCTCATGCTGATGACGTTCAACACGCTAGAAATAAAGCACAACAAGCAAGATCTCAAATTAAAACCATACCTGTTTAATTTATATAACGGTGATATAATGGCGCGTTAATTTTTACGAAAAGTCACCATGTCCAGAAACCTAAGAAATATCGCTATTATTGCTCACGTTGATCATGGTAAAACAACCTTAGTTGATAAGCTACTTCAACAGTCAGGTACCTTTGCATCACATAAAGAAGTCTCTGAGAGAGTGATGGATTCTAATGATTTAGAAAAGGAACGTGGGATCACCATTCTTGCAAAGAATACTGCGCTGACCTTTAATGATACGCTGATTAATATTGTTGATACCCCAGGCCACGCTGATTTTGGTGGTGAGGTAGAGCGAGTCTTAGGTATGGTGGATGGTTGTTTATTATTGGTAGATGCTGTTGATGGACCTATGCCACAAACACGATTTGTGACTAAAAAAGCATTGAGTCTTGGTTTAAGACCGATCGTTGTGTTGAATAAAATTGATAGGCCCGGGGCTCGTTGTGATTGGGTTATTAATCAAACATTTGACCTTTTTGCTAATCTTGGTGCAAATGACGAACAATTAGATTTTCCTGTGGTGTATGCATCCGCATTAAATGGTTATGCAAAACTCAAGGAAGAAGATAGCAATGAGGATATGAAGCCTTTATTTGAAACAGTATTAAGTCATGTTCAAGCTCCTGAGGGTGATCCAGCCGCTGCCTTACAGATGCAAATATCTGCTCTTGATTACTCAAGCTACACCGGAAGATTGGCTGTGGGGCGAGTGCAAAACGGCACAATTAAACAAGGCATGAGTGTTTCTGTGATAGCTGGCGATAAAAAAGTATCTCAGGGTCGTATTAACGAAGTCTTAGGATTTAAAGGATTGGAAAGGGCAGCTATTCCTGAAGCATCTGCTGGAGACATCATCATCATCTCTGGTATTGAAGATATTGGTATTGGATATACCATCTGCTCTAATGATAAACCAGAAGGACTTCCTCTGATGAAGGTGGATGAACCTACACTCACAATGGATTTTGTGGTGAATTCTTCACCTCTGGCTGGACGAGAAGGAAAGTTTGTTACCAGTCGGCAAATCAAGGATCGATTAGATCTTGAGTTATTAACTAATGTTGCTTTAAGAGTTGAGGAAACATCGGATGCAGATGTGTTTAGAGTGTCAGGTCGAGGCGAACTTCATCTCACCATTTTATTGGAAAATATGCGCCGCGAGGGTTATGAAATAGCCGTGGGTAAACCACGTGTTGTATTTAAAGAAATTGATGGTATTAAATCTGAGCCCTATGAGTTTCTAACAGTGGATATTGATAATGAGTCCCAGGGCGCAGTAATGGAAGAATTAGGTCATCGACGGGGCGAGTTGGCGAACATGGAGAATGATGGTGTTGGTCGAACACGACTAGAATATCGAATTCCTGCTCGTGGGTTAATTGGTTTTCAAAGCGAGTTCTTAACTTTGACTCGCGGTACAGGCATCATGGCACATATTTTTGATAACTACGGCCCGATAAAGGATGATATTCCGGGTAGAAGAAACGGCGTCTTAATTTCTGCTGAACATGGTGATGCGGTAGCCTATGCATTATGGAAACTTCAGGACCGTGGAAGAATGTTTGTTCATCCAGGAGATAAATTATATGAGGGAATGGTGATTGGTATCCACTCCAGAGATAACGATCTAGTCGTTAACCCAATTAAGGGAAAACAATTGACTAACGTTCGAGCATCTGGAAAAGATGAAGCGGTAAACCTTACCCCCCCAATACCATTGTCTTTAGAATATGCTGTTGAATTTATCGACGACGATGAATTGGTTGAAATAACACCACAATCAATTCGTATCCGTAAAAGATTTTTACTTGAGCATGAGCGTAAACGAGCTTCTCGAGAAATTTAACTTTATCTGAAGCTAACCACTTGGTTTAAGTTTAATTGCCCGCCTCGTGGCCATGCATCTTGAAGCTTTTTCCCAATAGCCACAAACATGACCGGTATCTGGTTTTTGGGAAAGCAAAGTAGTTTTGATAATTCTGGAAAATCAAATCCATCCATCGGACAACTATCGTACCCCATATTTTTGGCACAAAGCATCATAGTCATCGCAGCCATACTGCAAGATCTCATCACTTCATCGCGCTGCATTTCTTTTTTGTTGATGTAAAAATCTGTAATCATGGATTCCATCATCTTTTGCACATTCTCATCAGCATTTTTCCAATATTTCCTTGGATTTTTTTTCCAGGCATCTAGGTCACCCGAGATAACGACCAATAATGATGCATCTGTCACCTGTGATTGATTAAAACTAATTTTTTTAATATGCTCACGTAGCTCTTTATTTTCAATAACATCAAAACGCCAGTGCTGAATATTAAAGGCGGTGGGTGATAGTAAAGTCATTTTGAAAAGTTCATTGATCTCACCCTTTGTCATTTTATGATTTACATCAAAATGTTTAATTGATCTTCTCTCTTGAACTATTTTTTTAAAATCCATACTACCCTCTAATAATTTATAGAATTGATATAGACGACTCGGTTTCCGTCAGCTCTTTTCCAAATAACCTCATCACTAATAGATGAGCCAATTAATTCTTTAGCTAATGGAGAGACGTAACTCAATTTATTTTGCTTTATATCAGCCTCATCTTCACCAACAATTTGAAATTTGTAAATTTCATCGTTTTCATCAATTAAGACAACATGTGCACCAAATAATACTTTATTACTGTCCTCATGCTTATCTATTAGAATTGCTGTTTCAAAGCGTTTAAGATAATAACGTAAATCACGTTCTAATTTCATCTTATTTTGTTTACTCTCAGGAGAGTCTTCTAATTCTTTAATTGAGTTTACTTTTGATTCAATTAAATAAATAGTTTCTTTTAATTGTTTATATCCATTAGGCGTGACGTAATTAGGTAACTGACTTACCGGTCTTTCTGGAATATCAATTCCAGCATGCTCTAAATCATTCTCTTTTACAAAGGCTCTACTCATATTGTTTCTTTTTAAAATAATACGTATATTATGGGGATGAAATTTATAATTACTATATTTATTATATTTTTTTTCTCTTGCGTTTTTTCAAATCCAATAGAAAATAATGACTTACATTGGACACAGAAAATTTTTATTAAGGAAATAAATTTGAAAAATAATAATGAAATTAAAGTTAAGTCAGATTTAGTGAAGAAAAATAATAATATTGAAGACTCATCTGACACCTCAAATGAGAGAAATGAAATTGCAAACCCGAAAACAGAATAAAACTAACGCCAAATGTCCTTTATGTAACAAGATAGGTAGTTTTGATTTTGTTGGTCAAGATTTTATGTTTGATAGAACTAAATATTACAATTATTTAAAATGTAATTTATGTGGCATCTCTTATCAAAATCCAATACCAAATTTAAATCAAATTAAATCTTACTACCCTGATACATATGAAAACTTTGAAGACCCAAAGAGACCAAAGTTTTCTTTTTTTGAAAGGTTTAGATTATGTTTTCATCATAATTATTCAGATTTAGTTAAGAATAACCTTTTTAATAAAATTTTCTCTTTATTTATTCCAAAAGATAAGTCACTTATTGATAATGTCCAGAATGGAAGATTTTTAGACATTGGTTGTGGAAACGGATCAAGACTTCTGAAGATGAAAAAACTTGGATGGCAGGTTTTTGGGATCGAATTGAATACCTTTGTTTACCAAAAATGTATAAATAATGATCTTAATGTTCAAAATAAACCATTAGAACAATCTGTTTTTAAAGATAGTTATTTTGATGTCATTTATATGAGTCACCTAATTGAGCATTTAAATAACCCAAAAGAAATTATTAATATTTGTTCAAATCTTCTAAAAAAAGGGGGCAAACTATATATCTATACACCCAACAATAATGCGTTGGGAAAAAAAATATTTAAAAAATACTGGTTTGCTAATGAAGTGCCCAGGCATATTATTCTTTACAGCAAAAAAGGAATAGAAAAGTTAATTGGAAAATATAAATTTCAAATTTTATATTCCAGCCAAAAAACCACTCCAAAGATTTTTCTTAACTCTTTAGATTATTTATTTAATCTTAAGAAACCCAGTAAAAGAAATAGACTGCTAAGATTTATAAGTAAGTTATACATATATCCTGCAAGATTATTAAGGATGGGTGATGAGAGTTTTTATATCCTTCAAAAAACTAATTAAAAATTGAATACCATATAAAAAATTTTTTTAAAATCACTTGTTTGTAATGCTCTATTAGATACAAATTCAACATGTTCATCAAAATCTGGAGTTAAGCGAATTCCCCATAAGCCGCCAACTTCATTTGGTAGATTTGAATAGCGAATATCAAGTAACTCAAATTGATTCTTTGGGTTAATAGCTACAAAGTCTTGGCTAAACCACATAAATCGATCAATATCTTTTTTTTGAATGCTACTTAAATTGTTGTAGTATGAAAGATCAGATTTATTGAATTTTTTAATTTTTTGACCGATAAATAATTCTTTATTTAGGCCAATATTCACGGCATCAATATAGAAGTAACCATTATGTTGATAAATAGTCTTCCATAAAATTAAATTACCAAAACTTGGCTTTACATTAATAATTTGTGCATCATGATTTCTTTGAATAACTATTTCTTTAGCTACTTGTTCAGCTCGATAATTTTGTATAAAACCAATTATTAAATAGATTAAAGCCCACCCTAAAGCAATTTTTGCCCAGAATGAATCTCTTTTTATAAGCGACAAGACTAATAAAAACAAAAGAGGAATAGTAAAAATGGGATCAATAATTGAAATATTGTTCCAGCTAATACGTTCGTTAGAAAATGGCCACAATAACTGAGTGCCGTAACTGGTGCAGGCATCTAGTAGTCCATGTGTTGAATACCCCATGGTTGCGAACAACCAAGTTTTTAAAAAACTAAAAGGGATTAATTTAAAAAATAAACCATAAAAGATTAATGTGAAAATGAAACCACCCACTGGAATAAAAATTAATGAGTGCGTAAACTGTCGATGAAATTCAAGAAATGAGAGTGGGTCATGATTAGAGCGAAAAAAAATGTCGACATCCGGGAACATGCCGGCAAGGAAACCAACAATGAAAACAAAAAAAATATTTTTTTTATTGGAAAAGCTTTGCGGCAGAGAGGCGCCCAGGACACCTTGACTTATTGGATCCATTTTACTTACTTAAATCGTAATCGAAATTTTTTTATAGGTAGAAAATTAGATGATAAATCTGTCTTAATAAATGAAGCATCTGTTATTTTCAGAAGACCACTACCACAGATAATAATTGGATATCCTTGATCAATAAAAATTACTTTACCGATATCTCTCAGCTCACAATCTACATCTGGGTAAATCATTGCATCTTTTATAATTATTTCACTGTCATCATTTAGTTTAGATCGAGCCCCTAAATATGGAAATCCAACAGCATCAATTAATCTTTTAATTTCATAAGATGATTTATTCCAGTCTATATAATAATCATCGTCATTTCTCCATATTGAATATGATGAGTCAGATTCTTTTTGAGGGATTGAGGAAATTTTTTGGCCTTTTGAAATTTTATTGAATATTTCTGATGCAAGTATTTTATAATTTTCAATATTTAATTGAATTGCCTCGAAAATTTTAATTGGATAGGAAATAACTGTACTTTTTTGAGAAATAATTTCACCTTTATCGTATTCATCTGATCCAAAAATTGCAGAAACACCTATCTCTTTCTCTCCATTTACAAGCATATTCACCAGAGGTGAAAATCCCCTGTATTTTGGCAGAATAGAGTCATGGAAAATAATTAATTTATTTTTTGGATGATTTATCATCCATTGCCAAGAAATAGCAAGAATATATTGTGTTTTATCAATTTTGGGATGATCTTCTCTGTAGTAAAAATCTATATCATTATCTTTGCAAAAATCCTTGATTTGATCACTATAATCAATCTCTATATTCTTATCTTTTCCAATTATTACAAAAGCAATTAATTTTTGAAATCTGCTTACAGTTTTTAAGACTTCAAAGCCTTTTTCTGTCATCAAATTTAAAACAATTGATTTATCGCTAGTCATATATTTTTTTCTTTGTAATAAATATTAAAATTTAATCATTATTTTAAATTAAATATAACTAATAAGTTTTATATCGGGTATGTATATATTATTCCCACTCGATAGTAGCAGGTGGTTTACCAGAAACATCATAGACCACCCTATTAATTCCTTTAACTTCATTAATGATACGATTGGATATTTTAGCTAACAATGAATACGGTAGCTCAGACCATTTGGCAGTCATAAAATCAGTTGTTTCCACTGATCTTAAAGCTACAACATACTCGTAAGTTCTTCCGTCACCCATTACTCCAACAGATTTTACTGGCAAGAATACACAAAAGGCCTGGGATGTTTTGTCATACCAGCCTGATCGTTCTAATTCTTGGATAAAGATATTATCAGCTTCTCTCAATAAATTAGCATGCTCTAATCTTACTTCTCCAAGAATTCTGACTCCAAGACCTGGGCCGGGAAAAGGGTGTCGATACACCATATGATTGGGAAGACCGAGTGCAACACCAAGTTTTCTGACTTCATCCTTGAATAGTTCACGTAAGGGCTCTAAAAGTTTAAGGTGTAATGATTCAGGTAATCCGCCAACATTATGATGGCTCTTAATGTTGTGTCCCTTTTTAGTTTTACCGCCAGCTGATTCAATCACATCTGGATAGATTGTGCCTTGAGCTAACCATTTAGCCTTTTTAATCTTTTTTGACTCATCCTGAAAGACTTCAACAAAGTTTCTGCCAATTATTTTCCTTTTTTCTTCCGGGTCATCAATCCCCTTTAAATCATCCATAAATTTTTTCGTTGCATCAACATGAATGACTTTCACTCCAAGGTTTTTTTTAAATAAGGAGAGTACCTTTGTTGCCTCATCTTTTCTCAACAGGCCATGGTCAACAAAAATACATGTGAGTTGGTCACCAATTGCTTTATGCAGAAGGGCTGCCGCGACGGATGAGTCAACTCCGCCAGACAAGCCTAAAATTACATGTTCATCATGAACTTGATTTTTTATATCCTTAATGGCTGTGTCAATATAATCTGGCATATTCCATTCAGATTTGCAATCAGCTATATCTAATACAAATCTAGCTAAGATCTTCTGGCCTTGGCTGGTATGAGTGACTTCTGGATGAAACTGGACGCCATAAATTTTCTTTTCATCATTTGCAATGGCTGCAATTGGAGTTGAGTCATTACTCGCAATGATTTTGAAGTCATTTGGAAGATTTTCTACCTTATCTCCGTGACTCATCCAAACATCGAGCAATCCATGTCCATCAGGGTTCGTATGATCCTGGATATCTTTCAAAAGAAGTGAGTGACCATGTGCCCGGATTTGAGCATGACCAAATTCACGCTTTGTGCTGTTAATTACCTTACCACCAAGCTGTTCACATAAGGTTTGCATTCCATAACAGATTCCTAGGATCGGAACATTCATCTTAAATATCTCTTGAGGAGCTTTTGGAGTTTCATCCTCATAGACTGAATTTGGACCGCCAGAGAGAATGATTGCCTTAGGAGAAAAATCATCTATTTTTTCTAAACTAACGTCATAGGGATAAATTTCGCAAAACACATTCATTTCACGAATGCGTCTTGCAATTAACTGCGTATATTGTGAACCAAAATCTAAGATTAGTACTTTATCCAAATTAATCCAGTCTATAGTTTGGTGCTTCTTTTGTGATTTGGACGTCATGGACATGAGATTCCCGCATGCCTGAATTAGTAATCTGAACAAATTCAGCCTTTTCTCGCATGTCTTTTATATTCCCAACACCAACATAACCCATAGATGCTCTTAAGCCACCCATAAGTTGATGAATAACATTTTTAACCGAACCTTTATATGGAACTCGACCTTCAATACCCTCAGGGACTAATTTTTCGGCATTATCTTCAGTGTCTTGAAAATAACGATCTTTTGATCCCTGCTGCATTGCTCCAATTGAGCCCATGCCTCTGTAAGACTTGTATGAACGACCTTGAAATAATTCAACTTCGCCTGGAGCCTCTTCAGTACCAGCAAACATACTTCCAAGCATGACATTATATGCACCAGCAGCAAGGGCTTTAGCCACGTCGCCTGAGTAACGAATACCACCATCAGCAATTAGAGGTATTTTTTTAACTTTTAATGCTTGAGCAACATTATTAATTGCTGTAATTTGAGGAACGCCAACACCAGCAACAATTCTTGTTGTACAAATAGAGCCAGGACCAATACCTACTTTGACTGCATCCGCACCTGCATCAACTAAGGCTTTTGCAGCATCTGCAGTGGCAATATTTCCACCAATTACATCTGTTTTTGAGAAATGTTTCTTAATCCAATGCACTCTATCGATTACACCTTGAGAGTGTCCATGAGCAGTATCAACCACAATCACATCCACACCTGCATCAACAAGTTGTTCTACTCGAGTTTCGGTGTCTGCTCCAACACCCACGGCAGCTCCAACGATTAATCTTTCTTTATTATCTTTAGATGCAAAGGGATGATCGGAGGATTTTTGTATATCTTTAACAGTTATTAGACCCTTCAGTTGATCGTTATTATCAATAACCAATAATCTTTCAAGTCTATATTGATGAAGAAGACGCATCACTTCTTCTTTTGAAGCTTTCTCGTTAACAGTCACCAATCTCTCACGAGGTGTCATCACATTTTTAACAGGTTGATTTAAATTCTCTTCGAACCTTAGGTCTCTATTGGTGACAATGCCGACAACTTTATTGCCTTCAATCACAGGCAATCCAGAAATTTTATGTTTCTTGGTTAAATTGATGACTTCATCGACGGACATATTCGGGTCAATCACAATAGGATTTAAAACAACACCAGACTCAAAACGCTTCACTTTAGAAACATGTTCAGCCTGATGTTTTGGCGACATATTTTTATGAATAATACCAATTCCACCTTCTTCAGCCATGGCAATCGCTAATTCAGATTCAGTGACGGTATCCATAGCAGCTGAAAGCAATGGAATATTTATTGAAATATTTTGAGTTAATTGGGTAGCTAATGATACTTCCTTAGGTAATATATTGGATCGAGCGGGGACTAGTAAAATATCATCGAATGTTAAAGCTTGTTCTAAGAGACGCATATTGAATTCCTTATCGCGCAAAAAGAAATTATACAGAAAACTTAGGCTTTTGAGGAGTCCTCCTCAGTATTTCCTCCGCCTTTTTTCATTTTTTTCCCTTGTTCTGCCCTTTGTCTTCTAATTTCTTTGGGGTCGGCAATTAATGGACGATAGATTTCAATTCTATCTTTTTCTCTTAACTCTTGTTCAAATGTGGTGTGTTTACCAAAAATACCGACCGGATTTTCATCTAAATTAATTTCAGGATACTCTTTTTGTATTCCAGATTGAATTATTGCTTCTTTGACCGTCGTGCCTGCTTTAACATGGATAGGGATGATTAGCTGTTTGCTTAGAGATGCGTAAGCTACCTCCACTAAAATTGTATTATCACTAGTCATTATTGTTTCTATTGGCCTCTTTTATAAACTCATCAATAAATGTATTTGCGATCATATTAAATACAGGTGAAATTAATTTTTCAAGGATGACATTACTAAACTCATATTTTAACTTTAATTCAATTTGGCAGCTATCTTTGTCTAAATTTTTAAAAATCCATTCTCCAGAAAGTGACTTAAAAGGTCCATCAATAAGTTTTATCATCATTTCTTGATTTTGCTTTTTAGTATTTTCTGTAGTAAAAGTTTGCCTAATACCTTTATAGTTGATTTCAATTGACGCGATTGTTTTATTATTGTCTCTTTCAATGATTTGAGTTGATCCACACCATGGTAAAAATTGAGGATAATTTTCAATTGAGTCCACAAGCTGAAACATTTTTTGTGCAGGATGAAGGACAATGGCTGATTTATGGATATTATGCATTTCTTTTATGGATAGTGAACTATCAAGTACAATGCTATTTTAAATTACTTTCAACCTGATTTTGACTATTATTTCTAATAAAAAAGCATTCCATGATTACTTCATTGAAGAGAGGTATGAGGCGGGTATCGTCTTAGAGGGTTGGGAGGTGAAAGCAATTCGAGACAACCGCATAAATATCAAAGAGTCCTATGTCATTATTCAAAGAGGTGAAATCTATTTACTGGGTTGCCATATTTCCCCTTTAGGAGCAGCCTCAACTCATATCAGGCCAGATACAATCCGCACTCGAAAACTTCTTTTTAAGGGTCAGGAGATCGCCAAACTCATAGGTAAAGTGGAACGATCAGGTTTTACTCTAGTCCCACTGGACTTTCATTTTTCCAAAGGAAAAATAAAGGTGCAGGTTGGTTTAGCAAAGGGTAAGAAGCAGTTCGATAAACGTCAAACTGAAAAAGAAAAAGATTGGCAGCGAGAAAAAGAACGTATTTTACGATCTGCCAATAAGCAAGCATAGTATAATTAGATATTGTTTTGGGGCTGACCCGGTTTCGACGTGGGTTACAAAACAGAATAGGGCATACCGAGGCCTAGTGTCCTCGTAAAAAAAGCTAGAAAATTAGTAATCGCAAACGACGATAACTACGCTTTAGCTGCTTAATCCAGCTAAACGCTGTCCTGATATGCCACTCGCTCAGGTTACAGCGTCATATAGAGAGGCTCGGAAATTATTGGGTTACTTAGTAGTTTCTTAAATTTAAGGTAACTCGTTAATATATTTGGTTGCTTGTTACTGAAGTGTTAATTAAATTAAATAATAAGCTAAGTATGTAGAACTATCTGCGGAGGATTCGCGGACGGGGGTTCGATTCCCCCCAGCTCCACCATTTTAATTTTTATCTAGGGCGAAGAGTGCAATGTAA
>CAJWVO010000011.1 GCA_913048465.1 uncultured Nitrosomonadales bacterium | reverse complement strand
AATGACATCTGAAATATCCGAACTGGACAAGCCGGCATCTTGCATCGCCTGCTCACAGGGCGCAGCAGTTCTTTCAATTAAATCATCAACTAATGATTCAAATTTTGAGCGTGTGATTTTTACAACCAAGTGTTTTGGACCAGAAGCGTCTGCCGTGATGTATGGCAAGTTCACCTCAGTCTGTGAACTGCTTGATAGTTCAATTTTTGCTTTTTCGGCAGCCTCTTTAAGACGCTGTTTTGCAAGCATATCTTGGGTTAAATCTACTCCGTTTTCTTTTTTAAATTCTTCAGCTAGGAAATCAATAATTCTATTGTCAAAATCTTCACCACCTAAAAAAGTATCCCCGTTCGTTGATAAAACTTCAAACTGATGCTCACCGTCTACACTTGATATTTCAATGATTGAAACATCAAATGTTCCTCCACCAAGGTCATAAACAGCAATTTTTCTGTCTCCTTCTTGTTTGTCTAGACCAAAAGCTAGCGCAGCAGCAGTTGGTTCGTTAATAATTCGTTTGACCTCAAGACCAGCAATTCGTCCTGCATCTTTTGTCGCTTGTCTTTGACTGTCATTAAAATATGCAGGAACTGTGATAACAGCCTCTGTCACTTCTTCGCCCAGATATTCTTCTGCTGTTCTTTTCATTTTTTTTAAGATTTCAGCTGAGACTTGTGGTGGAGCTACTTTTTCTCCATTAACCTCAACCCAGGCATCACCATTATCTGCTTTGGCAATGGTGTATGGCATTAATTTAATATCTTTTTGAACCTCATCTTCTTCAAAACGTCTTCCGATAAGTCGCTTCACAGCATAAAGGGTATTTTTAGGGTTTGTCACCGCTTGACGTTTAGCAGGGGCGCCTGTCAGAATTTCTCCACCATCTTGATAAGCGATAATAGACGGCGTTGTTCTATTTCCTTCTGAGTTCTCGATTACTTTCGGCTTTCCACTCTCCATGACTGCTAAGCAAGAGTTGGTTGTTCCTAAATCAATTCCAATAATTTTTGCCATAAAATTTTTTTCCTTCAAATATTAATTACTTATTAATGTTGAGATGATTAGTAAAATTTTCAAGTGTTAATCATTATTTTTAACTACTGAGACCATTGCTGGCCTAATTACTCTGTCATTAAGCTTGTAACCCTTTTGTAATACGCTTAATATCGTATTAGATTCTTGCTCTTTTGATTCAACCATTGACATTGCTTGATGTTCATTTGGATCAAATTTTTCACCCATCGGATTGATTTCAACAATATTAAATTTTTCAAAAACAGCATTGAGCTGCTTTAGTGTTAATTCAACTCCATCTATTAAAGCCTTGTTGTCCACGTTATCAGATCCTAGTGAGGCCTCTAAACTATCTTTTACTGATAATAATTCCTGACTAAAACCTTCGATTGCAAACTTTCTCGTTTTATCAGCCTCTTCATAGCTTCTTCTTCGAATATTTTCCGCTTCAGCTTTCGCATATAAAACTTGATTCTTCAGGTCCTCAATTTGCTCTAATAAGTCATCAGATTTTGCATCAATCTCTTGATTTTCTTCATTAGCATTCTCCTTTGATAAATTTTGATCTTCATTTTGATCAAGTTCTTCAGTGAGATTTTTTTCTTTTTTGTCGTCTGCCATGTACCTAACCGAGTTTAAAAATTAATTACTTTTAAATATAGGTATGGAAAGGTAAATTTCAAGCTAAATCATTAAACTTTTTGAAAATATCTTTAGGGAGGGGGATTTTATTTAATGAGCCCATGTTAAATGCAGGAGTTTTTGTATTTTTGACGCCAGTAAGGTTCGAATTACTGAATGTATAAATTCCAATTGTCGGTATATCCAGCGATGAGGCAAGGTGCGTTAAACCGGTATCAACCCCAATTGCAAAACGTGTGGATGCAATTTTTTTTGCCAGTTGATCGATATTCTCTTTCTCCAGAATTTCACAATTTGTTGTTTGATCATAGATCGCCAAGCATTCTTCATACTCTTTAACATTTCCCCAGGGAAGAAAAATTTTATAATTATCCCGCTCAAATAATCTGGCTAACTGAATCCAGTTTTCAAGAGGCCATTTCTTTTGAACATTGCTTGTCCCTGTAATAAACACAATGTTTCGAGAGTCTGTATGATCTTTTTTTAAATTATAAGAAAAAGAAATATCATTCCGGTCTATTTCATAATTCATTGATTTGGCTACAAGCAATCTATTTCTATCAATTGCATGTAATTTTTTTTCAATTTGAATGGGATTTTTATAGAAATAACTAGCAAAGCTCTCTTTAATTGAATTCTTATTGAAACCAAATGAATTTAGAGATCTGCACATTATTCCGGTTCTTATTAAACCTTGAAGATCAATGACATAATCATAATTTTCTTTTTTAATTAAATCCTTTAATTGAAAGAATTCACTATATGAAATTTTTTTACATAAGTTTTTTTTCCAACTTCTAAATTTACTTACTAAAGTTTTCTGAATTGGAAATAAATTTAACAAACTAGAAAATGATTCTTCAACAAGCCAATGAATCTCTGCATCAACATGATTTCTTCTTAAATCACTTATAATAGAGTTAGCGTGGATAATGTCACCTAATGATGATGTTTTGATAATCAAGACTTTCATAAATAAAATTATAAACTAAATGAAAAAAATTCTTATACTCACCAAAGGATTACAAGCTTCATCTTCTAGAGATAGGGCGCTAATTTATGAGAATTGTTTAAAAGAAGATAATATTTTTTTTAAACACATTGGTTTGTCAAAGAGGCCATTAAATTATTTTAGAGCTTTGATTAATGCACCTTTTCATGATGTAGTTTTCTTACAAAGAAAGCTTTTGTCGAAAACATATTTTAAATTATTAAGATTTTTAGCTAAAAAAATTATCTATGATTTTGATGATGCAATTTTTCTTGATTCAAAGGGTAAAATTTCAAAAAATAAATTTAATAGATTTTCAATAATATGTAGAAGAGCAGATTTGATATTTGCTGGTAATGAGTTCTTAAATAGTTATTCCGCAAGGTTTAGTAAAAAAACGTTCACTATCCCGACATGCCTTGATACAAAGAAATATAAAATTAAAGCTATTGGCTCAAATAAATTTTTTGATCTTGTCTGGGTTGGTCAAAAAACAACATCTAAGTATTTAATTGAAATTATCCCTTATTTAGAAAAAGCTAATAAAAAATTTAAAGATTTAAGATTGATTAATATCTCAAATATTAAATTAGAAAGTGATTTAATAAAAATTAAAAATATTGCATGGAATGAATCGGGACAATACAGAGATATTAAATCTGCTAAAGTGGGATTAGCACCATTAGATAATTCAAATTGGAGTAAAGGTAAATGTGCTTTTAAATTACTTCAATACGCATCAGCCGGATTGCCAATAGTATCCTCAAATGTTGGTTTTAACAGCATATTAATTAAAAAATATGAAGCAGGTATGCTTGTTAATAAGGATATAGATTGGATAAACAATATTGGAAAATTAAGATCTGATAAGGAAATTAGAAAAAATTATGCAAAAAACGCTCTTAAAATGTCAAAAAATTTTGATATCAATACAAACTATAAAAGAATGAAAAAGA
This sequence comes from uncultured Nitrosomonadales bacterium, assembly GCA_913048465.1. Taxonomy (GTDB): domain Bacteria; phylum Pseudomonadota; class Gammaproteobacteria; order Burkholderiales; family Methylophilaceae; genus BACL14. Next base: position 35,712 of record CAJWVO010000011.1, on the reverse strand, counting down.
TCATTAAGGATTTTTTGTAAAGTTTTTTAATATGTTAAATTTTTATTCAAATAAAAAAATTTTTAAAGATATCGGGTTTGATGATCTTTTTAATATCAATGGAAATATTATTCGTTCAAGTAAAAATAGAGAAACAGTAGAATTTATTTTCAAAGATAAAAAATATTTTATCAAGAGGTTCTCAAAGGGATCTTTATTGCAAAATTTTCTAAATAAGCTTGGTATTGTTAAGGATATAAGTAATGCTAATAATGAATATAGTGCTTATAAAATTTTGCATGACATTGGTGTTGAAACACCCAAACTGGTTTGTTATGGGAATGAAAAAAAGATCTGGAATAATCGATCATTTGTAATTTCTGAGGAAATTACAAATTTTGAACAACTCGATTTTTTCTTTACTAAAAAGAAATACCATAAAGTCAAAAAAAATTTTGAAGATCAACTCTATAAAAAAATAGTAGAAATAGTAAGCAAGCTTCACAAAAATGGAATTATCCATCATGATCTTTATTTATGTCATTTTTTACTTGATCTCAATTCATTAGATGATAAAAAAAATAAACCAAAAATTTATTTAATCGATTTCCATCGGCTCCAAAAAAATAATAGTATTGGAATGAGTCGACTCATTAAAGAATTAGGCGATCTTCTATTTTCAATAAAATATTTTGGCGACGAAGAAAAATATCAAAAAATATTAAAAGCTAATTACTTCAATCGAAAGTTGTTAAAAATATATGAAAATAATATTCAAAAAAGGGCAAATGCAATGCTAACGAAATATAAAAATAAATATGGTTGATATTGTTGATCTTCACTTTTCAAAAGTTTTGAGAGAAGTTTCTAATAAAAGAAAGGTCGTTGAAGCTAGTTATGATAACCAAAGCTTTGTTGTTAAATTTTTTAATAAAAGGCCTGAGTATTTAAAAGAGCTTGCTGGTGTATTTCATTTAAATGAAGCTGGCATTTCCACTCCAAAGATTTATTCGTTTGGAATATCGTCAAATGAATATTTCATAATTTTCCAAAAAATTAATGATTCTTTAACAATAGAACAATTTTTAAGTAGCAATGAAAATTTATCTTCTAAACAAGCCGTAATAAAACAAGTATTAGCTTTAAATAGAAAAATGTATGAAAAAAATATCATTCAGCTTGATAATTACTTTAAAAATTATTTATATGCAAATGGTGAAATATATTTGATTGATGGAGGCCTGGTTAGGAGAATAAAGTTTTTTAAATTCTTTAGAAAATTTTTAAATTTCAGTCTGATTTCATCAAAAATAGATCCTGAATATTTTTCAAAAAAAACAATGGCTTACAAGAATAACTTTTTTGAATATTTGCATAAAAAATGCGTAGGTTTTTACTTATATAAAGCGATATCTAATTTCCAAAAAAAAACACTTCGAACTTCTTCACAATTTGAGAAAAAGTCTAGTTTGAATTATTCAATTTTTAAGCAAAAAGATTTCAATTTTGACTTTAAAAAAATAGATGATTTTTTATTGAATGCTGAAATTATTAAAAATGGGAACACATGCACTGTTTTCCGTAATCAAGATTTGATTATTAAAAGATATAATGTTAAAAATATCTGGCATTTCATTAAAATGCAATTTATTAAACCAAGAGGAAAAAACTCTTGGCAAGTTTCAAATACATTTCAATTGTATAATCTACCGTGCCCAAAACCATTTTTTTACTTTGAGAAAAGATTCCTTTTTTTAAGATTAACAAGTTATTTTGCGATGGAAAGAATTGATGGTGAGAGCATTGTAAGTTATCAAGAGTCATTGCGAGATAAGTTTCATATTGAAAAGCTTAAAAAAAATATTTTCAAGCTTTTCAATATATTTAACCACTATAAATTCATTCATGGGGACTTGAAGAAAACAAATATTTTAGTCGATAACAAAATGCAAATAAGGATGATTGATTTTGATAAATCATTTTTCTCAATGAGCCAATCCATATATAATTACAAAATTAAAAAGCAGATTGCTCGTTTTCTCTCAAACTGGAAAGACAAATCAAAATTTCTAACAGCTATTAGGTCTTTGGAAAAAATAATATGAAAATTTTAGGTTTATCAGGCGTCCTTGGACATGACGCTTCAGCTGCATTGATTATAGATGGTAAAATTGTAGCGGCTGCTGAAGAAGAGAGGTTTATTCGGGACAAGCATGCTAAAAATTTATTCCCTGTAGAGGCTGCAAAATATTGTTTAGATGAAGGTGGATTGAATCCTCAGGATGTCGATATTGTGACATTCCCTTATGCAAAAATTCCTTTTTTCAGCAAAGCTCGTTGGCATTATGCAAAAAGATATTGGTATGCACCTGATAGAGCTCTTGATGCTATCTTCAATGGAAATCGCAGATTCAGAAGGAACTTAAATAAAGCAAAAGATTTAATGACTTCATTAAATATTAATAAAGCAGAAATAATACCTGTAGAGCACCACTTATCCCATGCATCAAGCGCTTATCATTTGTCAGGGTTTAAAGAAAAAACTGCTATCGTAGGTATTGACGGAAAAGGGGAATATGCAACGACTTTTTTTGGATATGGAGAAAATGGAAAAATACATAAAATAAAAGAATTTTATGACCCTGAATCTCTTGGTGGTCTTTATGGAGCCATTACTGAATTTTTAGGTTTTGATATGTTGGATGGTGAGTTCAAAGTTATGGGCATGGCCCCATATGGAGACCCATCATTGTATGATTTTTCAAATTTAGTTTCTTTTAAAAATGGACAATTAAAGGTTAATACGGATTTAGTTAACGTAATAGGCTTGAGAAGATATAAAGAAAATGGAAAAGGGTATTATTTTTCACCAAAGTTTGTGGATATGTATGGCAAAAAAAGAAGTGGTGATGAAATTGATTTACCTTATATTCATTACGCAGCATCCATTCAAAATAAACTTGAAGAAATTGCTCTTCAAATGATTGACTTCTACCTTGGAGACGTCATAAGAGAAACTGGAAAAATATGCATGGCTGGTGGCGTCGCACTAAATGTAAAACTTAATCAAAAAATTATTGATCTTCCATACGTCGAAGAATTATTTGTGCAACCTGCTTCAGGGGATTCTGGAACTTCACTTGGAGCCGCCACATATGTTTCATCAATCCATGATAATCAAATCAATCCCATTAAAAAAATGGAGCATGTTTACTTGGGCCCTAGCTACTCCTCAAAAGAATGCTTAGATTCTTGCAAAAATCATAGTTCTAAACCAAAATTTACAAAAATTAGTGATCCGGCAAAAGTTGGTGCAGAAATTTTAGCTGCCGGTAATCCTCTAGCATGGTTTCAAGGTCGAATGGAATTTGGGCCAAGAGCGCTTGGATGTCGAAGTATTCTTGGTGATCCAACAACACCTAAGATATCGGATAAAATCAACGAGCAAATAAAATATAGGGAGCGTTGGAGACCTTTTTGTCCAAGCATTTTAGAAGAATATGCTGAATCTATTATTGGATCAAAGCATCCTTCGCCATTTATGACATTCACATTCAATGTTCAGCCAGATTGGATTAAAAAAATACCTGAGGTAGTGCATGAGGATAAAACAATTAGAGTGCAGGTTGTGAATGAAAAAACAAATAAAGTATACTATCAACTTCTAAAAAACTTTATGTCGCTTAAGGGCGTCCCTGTTGTCTTAAATACATCATTAAATAGAAGAGGTGAACCAATGGTTTGTTCACCTGAAGATGCTTTAAATATGTTTTTTGGATGTGACTTAGAATTTATGATCATGGAAAATATACTAGTAACAAAATAAATATTTTAGATTATGAAAAATTTAATACTTGAATTAGCTGAAAAAATTAAAGAGAAAAGTAGACCGACACGTTCTGCTTACCTTAAAAGATTGAAAGCAATGAAAAATAGAGATCGAGGTTCTGATCGTCTCGGTTGTGCAAATGTGGCTCATGCATTTGCATCATTATCACCTGATAAGAGACTCACTATTGTTCAAGAAAAGATGCCTAATTTAGCAGTTGTTACAGCTTATAACGATATGCTATCAGCCCACAAACCCTATGAGGATTACCCTGAGCTAATCAGAACAGTTGCTAGCGAAAATGGTTCTACAGTGCAAGTTGCAGCTGGTGTTCCAGCTATGTGTGATGGTGTGACCCAGGGAGAGCCTGGCATGGAATTAAGTTTATTTTCAAGAGACACGATTGCTATGAGCACTTCAGTTGGTTTGTCGCATGATGTTTTTGACGGATCATTGCTGCTAGGTATTTGTGACAAAATTGTTCCTGGATTACTCATAGGTGCTTTACATTTTGGACACTTGCCAGCTATATTTATTCCAGCTGGTCCTATGTCAACTGGTATAGATAATACATCAAAATCTAAGGTTCGGGAGCAATACGCTCTTGGTAAGGTTGGCAGAAAAGAGTTGTTGGATTCTGAATCAAAAGCGTATCACGGCGAGGGTACATGCACGTTTTATGGAACAGCAAATAGTAATCAAATGTTGTTAGAGGCGATGGGTCTTCATGTTCCTGGAGCAGCATTTATTCATCCAAGAGACGATGCACGAAATGAGTTAACTTCTGAAGCAGTTCGGATGTTGATAAAAAATGTCAACGACACTAAAACATCATTTGCATTAGGCGAAATGGTTGACGAGAAAGTGATTATTAACGCAATGGCTGCTTTATTAGCGACTGGTGGATCAACAAATCACTTAATTCATTGGGTTGCAATTGCGAGAGCTGCTGGAATAGTGATTGATTGGACTGATTTTCATGAGCTTGCCAAAGCTGTGCCTTTATTAGCCAGTGTTTACCCAAATGGCGTAGCCGATGTTAATCAGTTTCAAGAAGCAGGTGGCCCAAGTTTTGTTATCAGAGAATTATTAGAAAATGGCTGCATGTTTAATGATGTGTTAACTGTTGCTGGACCTGGTATGGAAAAATATGGACAAAAATTATCTGTAACCGGAAAGACTCTATTATGGACTGATTTCCCCAATTCATCTGGTGATGACACTATTGTGAGAACACATGATAAACCATTCTCAGAAACTGGTGGTTTAAAACTTTTAAAAGGAAATGTTGGCCGGTCTGTTATGAAGACATCTGCGATCCCAGAAGACAAATATATTATTGAGGGACCAGCGATGATCTTTGATTCTCAGGAGGAATTACTTGAGGCATTTGATGAAGGAAAGCTGGAAAAAGATTTTATTGCGGTTGTTCGTTTTCAAGGCCCCAAAGCAAATGGTATGCCTGAGCTTCATAAACTTACGCCACCACTATCTGTTTTGCAAAATAAAGGATTTAAGGTTGCTATTGTGACTGATGGCAGAATGAGTGGTGCCTCAGGAAAAGTTCCGGCAGCAATTCATATGAGCCCAGAGGCTGCATTAGGTGGAGCTATTGCCAAAATTCGAGAGGGTGATATGTTAAGAATTAATGCCATCGTTGGCTCATTAAATGTTTTAGTGGATGAAGATACATGGTTTGAAAGAAAGGTAGAAACACTTTCTGAAAACAAAAAACAAAATAATAGCCATGGCATGGGTCGAGAGCTTTTTGGAGCCTTAAGAAAAAATGTTTTAACCGCCGAAGAAGGTGCAGTCACTTGGATTTAAATAAAGGAAATTAATGAATACAAAGGATTTAGCTAGCTATGGTCCCGTTATACCAGTCATTGTGATTAACAAAATTGACGATGCATTGCCTATCGCAGAAGCACTTTTAGAAGGCGGTATTAAGGTTCTTGAAATAACAATGCGTTCAGAATGTGCTCTTGATGCAATAGAGTTAATCTCAAGCAAACTGCCACAAGCAATTACTGGAGCTGGAACTTTAAGGACTAAGTCTGATGCTGTTCAAGCGAAAAATGTCGGATCAAAATTTGCGGTCAGTCCAGGCTTTACTTCAGAATTATCAGATGAATGTAAAAGAATTGATCTTCCTTTACTTCCAGGCGTATCCACTGGGAGTGAAGTTATGATGGCTGCAGACCAAGGCTATGATTTCTTAAAACTTTTCCCTGCCGTAGCGGTTGGCGGTATAAACTTATTGAAAGGATTCGCAGGACCTTTCTCAAATATTCAATTTTGCCCAACAGGTGGAGTAAAAGTAGAAACAGCACCTGAGTTTTTAAGATTACCTAATGTACCAGTCTGTGGCGGAACTTGGTTAACACCCAATGAGCTAGTTGATAATAAAGATTGGGCTGGAATTACCAAGCTTGCTGCCGAGGCTGCATCTATAAAAGTGTAATGGATCTTACAAAATATAACACCATCATATTTGATTGTGATGGTGTATTATTAAATTCGAACTTTAAAAAATCTGAAGCCTATCGATATGCAGCTATTGATTTTGGTGCAACGGAAGAACAAGCTGAAAAATTAGTTCAATATCATGTTGAAAATACCGGTATTTCAAGATATGTAAAATTTGAATATTTCCTAACAAATATATTGCAACAGTCATTTAATGAAGAGCACTTTAGCTTTCTAATTAAATCTTTAAATCATCATGTATTGAAAATATTAAATGATTGTGAAGTAGCAACTGGATTGGACAAGTTAAGAGAGTTGACAAAAAATCAGCATTGGATGGTGATGAGCGGTGGAGATCAGGAAGAGGTAAGAACAATTTTAGCTTCAAAGCATCTTGACCATCTTTTTGATTATGGGATTTACGGGAGCCCAGATTCAAAATACGATATAGTAAAACGTCATCTTGAAAATAAGCATGATTTTATGCCAGCTATTTTTTTTGGCGATGCGGAATATGATATTAAAACTGCTAAAAATTTTAATCTCGATTTTATTTTTATTTCAGGATGGAGTGATTTTAGTGCCTGGGAAGAAACAGTAAAGAGGGAAAACATTAAGTCTGTTGAGCATCTGAACGATTTAATTGTCTAAAGTATCATCTTTTAAAATTTCTTTAATTTCATTTTTATTCATGTAGCTAAAATAATCCTTGATCACTTTGTTAGCAGAGCGAATTTTAAATTCATCATTAATTGCTTGGGTGGCGTGATTGATATGATTTACATATTTATTTAAAAAATTAGATTCCAAAAAAATCATTTTATATCCAGCATGGATTAGTTTTTTATGAAGAACTTTACCCGCACTTTCATTCTGATCTGAAAAAGATGAGTTAACTTTTTTAATAAGATCTGTTTTGTAAATTGCACAATGGCTTCTGAGATAATGGTAGTCTTTATTAAAACGTTGATTATTAATCTTATTTTTTTGTAATTTTTTTAATAGGTATTCGATATTTCTACCTAACCTTTGAAAAATATTTTTGTGTTCAAGCTTCCAAGAACCAACGCCAGCAACAGTTGGATCATCAAAGGGCTGCATCAGGATATTTAGCCAGTTTGGATGGATCATAAAGGTATCCGTATGAATTACAATGACAAAAGGGCTTTTTATTTTTTTTAGTGCTAAATCTAGTGCTCTAGCATGGGACATTGGTCCGCCTTCGTTTGAAATCCCATCCCTGTGAATAAATTTAATCCATTTTAAGCTTTTAAGATATTTTGAGGATTCATCATTTGAATTGTTATCAACGACAATAACATCTACATGATTTAAATCTGTATTTTTTCTAAGCAGCCTAAGACAAACTTTTGTTAATTGGTATGTTTTGTAGTTTGGAACGATTATTGTTACTTGTTTAGTAGGCATATAATTCTTTTAAAAATTACTTTTTCATCGATTTTGTTCATGCAGTCAAAATGTTTGAGTGGACAGCGTCTTTCAAAGCAAGGACTGCAATCAAGATTTAAATAATTAATTATTGCTTTACTATTTAGTGGAGGTGTATTGTTTGGGTCTGAGGATCCAAAGAAGCTATCTTGAGGAATATTAAGAGCTGCTGTAATGTGCATTAACCCTGAATCATTGCTCAAAAAATATTGAGCACAAGCAATTACATCAATGCATTCACCTAGTGATGTTTTACCGGTGATATCAAAACATCTATATTTGGTATGTTCATTTATTTCATGATTTACTGTTTTGTCATTTTTAGAACCGATTAGCAAGACATTGTAATTCTCTTCAATTAAATTATTTGCTATATATGCATATTTTTCTGAAGGTAAGATTTTGGCCGGTCCATATTCTGCGCCACCAGAAATAATGACAAGATTTTCTATTGGAATTTTATTTTTTTTTAAAAAATTTTCACCATTTTTTTTATTGCTCACAATTTTTGGGTTTATTAATTTAGGTGAGGGGTATGAATTATTTTTTGATAGTTTTGTAAATTTGCGAATTGTGGGGTCGGAATTATTTTTAAGAACATTATTCAAAAATAATGATCTCAATTCACCAACATACCCAGTTCGTAATGGGATGTTTGAAAAAGAAATATTCAGCAATGATTTAAAGGTATTGATGAGGAATATACATTCATCATAACTTTCTTGTCTTAGTTTAAAACTTAGACTTAACCTTTTAAAAAAATCGAACTTTCCATGATTAAACTCAAGAGGTATCAATTTATCAATTTCAGGAAATCTTGATCCGATATCCATAGACCACCTAGGAGCCGCCAAATGAACTTCACAATATGGATTTCTTTTTTTTAAATTTATGAATAAGGAATGGGACATTACCATATCACCTACCCAGGATGGACCAAAAATTAGAATCTTTTCATTTTTCACTATGGTTCATTTTTTTTATTATATTTGTGCTACTTTGACCAGGAATAAGGTCAATTAACATAACCTTCCCAGCCCATTTTTTTACTTCTTTATATCCAACCACCTCTTCAATTTTATAGTCATTTCCTTTGATTAGAAAATGAGGTTGGATTGTTTTAATTAATTTAATTGGTGTATTTTCATTAAAAAATACTATTGCATCGACTGAGGTTAGACCGGATAAAACCTGAGCTCGATTTTGCTGATCAACAATTGGTCTTGATGAGCCTTTAATCTTCTTAATTGAGCTGTCAGTATTTAGACCTAGTATTAAGAAATCAACATTCTTTTTAGCTTCGTTAAGATAGGAAACATGACCGGAGTGGAGAATATCGAAACAGCCATTAGTAAATCCAATGGTCTTTCCTTGCTTTTTGAGTTGGACAGCTTTACTTTTCATTTCATCAAGCTTAAAGATTTTATTACTCGTAAGATTATTGTCCTTGGTAACAAAAAAGTGCTTTAGATCATCAAGAGATATAGGCTCTGTTCCAATTTTACTAATGACTGTTCCTGCCGCGATATTAGCTAAAGTTAATGAACTTTCAATATTAAAGCCTGCATGCAATGAGACAGCAATTGAGGAAATAACTGAGTCGCCAGCACCAGAAACATCAAATACTTGTTTGGGTGAAACAGCAGGAAATTTCTTATGACATTCATTTGAGTAAAGGTTAATACCATTTTCACCATTAGTTTCGATTATATTTTTAATATTATTTTCTTTTCTTATTTTATTTAGAGTTTTTTCGTGATGGATGCCGTCTTCCATATTCGTAAAAGATAATGCTTCTTTTTTGTTGGGAGTAACAGCAAAAGCATTTTTGTATTTAGAAATATCACTCCCTTTTGGGTCAACAAGCACAGGAATTTTTTCTTTATTAGCTTTAGAAATAATTTTTTTACACAATGTAGGAGATAAGAAGCCTTTGCCATAATCGGATAGAATAACGACTGATATATTTTTGTTAATTTTGTTTATAATTTTTGATTCTTCTAATTTTGTTAAGGAAATTAGTTTTGCATCAAAGTCTTGTCTTAACAATTGTTGATTTCCAACAACGCTCCTAATTTTTGTGGTTGTCACATCATTTTTTTTAAAAATAATATTTGAGGTAATTTTTTTTTGCTTAAGAAGTTCCAACAATATTTCACCACTTTTGTCTTTAGCTACTGATGAAACTATAGAGGTTTTGACTCCAAAATTTATAATATTGTTAACAACATTCGCAGCACCACCTAATTTATTTTCAATATCTTTAACGCTGAATATTGGAACTGGAGCCTCTGGTGATATTCGATCAATAGAGCCAAAGTAATACTGATCAAGCATTACATCACCTATTACTAAAATATTTTTTTTATTATGTTTTATTCGAGTGAGAAAATCGTTAAAGATTAATTTATTCATAGATATTGATCTTTTTGTGATAAATAATTTTGGTAATAATCTGACACTCCAGAGTTAAGATCATTAAAGTGTAAATCGTATCCGGTTTCAATAAGCTTATCAATTTTTGCTTCAGTAAAATACTGGTATTTTCCATCCAGATCAGAAGGCATATCAATGAATTTAATTTGCTCGATTGAAGCTTGATGATTTTTTATTAGAGATTGAGCTAATTCATAAAAAGTTTGAGCTTTGCCTGTACCTATATTAAATAAACCGCTTATTTTTTTTGTATTAAGTAAATGGATCATGGCTGAGACGGCATCTTTGACATAAATAAAATCTCTTAACTGACCACCATCTTCATATTGTGGATTATTACTTTTGAAAAGTTTAATCAATCCCTCATCACTAATTTGATTGAACGCATGGTAAACAACGCTCGCCATACGACCTTTATGATATTCATTTGGACCATACACATTAAAAAATTTACAGCCAGCCCAGTAAGGTGGACATAACTTATTTTCTGCCATACCTAAAGCCCATCGATCAAAAAAATATTTAGAGTATCCATAGGCATTTAATGGCTTTAAGCCTGAATTTAAATCATCATCATAACCTTGTGAACCATCTCCATATGTTGCGGCTGAACTGGCATAAATAAAGGGTATTTTTTTTTCCGAACAGTATGACCATAATTTTTGTGAAAAACGAATATTATTTTTAATGAGCTTAGCGAAAACTTTTTCAGTGGTGGCGCTGATCGCACCCATATGAATAATGGCATCAATTTTTTTTGCATCCATTTGTCTTAATGATGTTAATAATTGATCTTTTTTGACAAAATCATGGTACTTTCTTTTGCTAAAATTCCTCTCTTGATTCTCGTGGGCAAGATCATCGCAAAGAATAAGATCATTTTCGACTAAGATGCTATTTAGATGCCATGCAGTAACACTTCCAATCATCCCTCCTGCGCCAGTGATGATAATCATGATAGTTTTTTCACCTTTTCAAAAGCCGCTTTTGTTTCTTTAGATACCTTGCTAATTTTAGATGCTGAGTATTTGTGATCAATCCATCCTTGAAGATGAGATTTTGCGATTTCAAACATGGCATTAATCCACTCTTCAGAATCATTCAATGCTGGAATGTATCTGTATTTTTTTGGGTCTCCTCCATGTTCTGAGAATATCTCTCTGCCTTCCATATTAATTTCCTCAAGAGTTTCAAGACAATCACTTGAGAAGCCTGGACATAATACATCTACACGAATATCTTTTTCACCTCCCAATTCTTTAATGACTTCTGAAAAGTATGGTTTGAGCCATTCTGCTTTACCAAACCGAGATTGGAAAGTTACTTGATATTGCTGCTCCTTTAATTTGAGAGCTTTAGTGAGCAATCTTGCAGTTTTATAACATTCACAATGATAGGGATCGCCTTGTAGAAGGGATTTTTTTGGAACCCCATGAAAACTCATAATAAGCTTATTTGGTTTTGATTTTTGCTGCCAAAACTTTGTAATGGAATGTTTAAGCGCGTCGATATAAGCAGGATGGTCATGGTAGTTACGAATTACCCTTATTTCTGGAATATTTCGTGTTTTTATTAACTTTTTGAATAGACCATCTATGGCAGCTCCAGTCGAGGATGAAGCATATTGTGGATAAAGGGGAAAAAAAAGAATCTTATTACAATTTTTCTCTTTTAGTTTATCAATTGCATTTGCGATTGAAGGTTGCCCATAACTCATGCCGATTTCAATTTCAATTGGCTGTTTAATATTTTTTTGAATAAGTTTATTAAAGGCTTCTTTTTGTTTTTTTAAATTGACATAAAGAGGAGATCCTTGTTTGGTCCATATCGATTTATATTTTGCTGCACTTGCTTTAGGGCGAAAAACCAAGATAATAAAATGAAGAATCCAGCACCAAATAAACCGAGGAATCTCTACAACCCTTCTATCCATAAGAAATTGCTGAAGATATTTTCGTAACGCACCTGAGGTTGGTTTTTCTGGTGTTCCAAGATTGGCTAAGATGATTCCGACTTTGGGTTCGTCTCCATGAGTATATTTAGGTTCCTTATTGTAATAGGCCATTTATATTTTTTGGTGATTATTTAAGCTTAGCAGTTTAGCAGTTATGTCAACAATTGGAATAACCCTTTCGTAAGCCATTCGTGTTGGACCTATGACACCCAAAGATCCAATAACTTCTCCATCTACTTTATATGGTGATGTAATAATGCTACACTCATCGAGGCCGTGATAGCCTGATTCTTCTCCGATAAAAATTTGCACCCCAGAAGAATTTTGACTTTTTTCAAGAAGATCCATGAGCGTATTTTTTTTATCAAAAATTTGAATAATTTTTTTTAAACTGCCTAAATCTTTAGCAAGTTCTTCATTATCAATCAAATTTTCTTTGCCGCTAATAAAAATATTTTCATAATTATTTGGATTGGAGTTATCCATTGCTGATTGCATCAGATCGTACATTCTTTTCTTTGTTTCATTGATTTCTTTAGCAATCTTTTCAAATGATTCCTCAATGGTTAGTCCGGAGTAATTCTTGGTAAAGTAGTTAGAAATTTCAACCAACTCTTGAGGAGAGTAATCTTTATCTACTTTAAGAATTTTATTCATTACTTGCCCATCGCTAGTAACTAAAATCGCCAAAATTTGATTTGAAGATAAATTAATAAATTCGATATGTTTAAACGTATTTTTTTTCAACTTGGGTATGAGTATTAATCCTGCATGATGAGTGAGGCTGGATAAAGTATCTGCAATAGTATTTGAGACATTACGCATATTATGCGTTTTTTCAGAAATAAGATTTATCTCTTGCACAGTTGGCTCTTTGTAAGTGAGTAAAGAATCCACGAAGTACCTGTACCCTTTTTTTGTAGGAATTCTCCCTGCAGATGTATGAGGGCTAGATATAAAACCTTGATCCTCAAGAGTTTTCATAATATTTCTTATACTTGCCGGGCTTAAATCAACTTCAGCATGGCTGGATAAAGTTTTAGAACCGACGGGGGCACCATCAGCAATATGTTGGCTTATTAAAACTTTCAGAAGCTGTTGAGATCTAGTATCCATCTATCTATGAATATTGAATAATTAGTAGTTATTATTTAAATAGATTAAAATTACCTAATTATATCAAGTAAATACATTTGGTTACTTTATGAACTTTAAAAAAATTGCCATTATTGGAAAATACAATAATCTTAAAGAGGACCCCAGCTTTTTAGACAAACTAAACGGTCTTATAAAGTTTATAGACGATCAAGGGCTTCAGGTATTTATTGAGGAAAAAACACAGCAGCAATTCAAAGTTAACGAATTTGAATCAATTGCCTTAGCTGAATGTAGCAATGTAGACCTAATTATAGTATTGGGTGGGGATGGAACTATGTTGGGTGTCGCGAGAGCTGTATCGCATCTCAATGTTCCTATTGTGGGAATCAATCAAGGACGCTTTGGTTTTTTAGCAGACGTTAGTTTTGATGGAATGGAAAATGAGCTATCTCAAATCTTACAAGGCGCCTATGAACTTGATAAGCGCATGCTTTTGCAGGTAAAAGTATCGAGAGATGATAACCTAATATATGAATCTATTGCTTTTAATGATGTTGTTATTAAAAGTGGTTCACGATTAATTGAATTGGAATTGAGCGTGGATCAGAAATTGCTCCATAAACAAAGATCGGATGGAATAATCATTGCAACACCCACAGGAACCACTGCTTATGCATTGTCTGCAGGCGGCCCAATTCTTCACCCGACAATTGATGCTGTTTCGATTGTTCCCATCAGTCCTCATACTCTAAGTAACAGGTCCATTGCATTAGACGCAACAAAACCCATATCTGCAAAAATTATTGATATGGATGAGGGTTTTTTGAGTGTGGATGGTCAAATAAAATTTCCTTTAGACATAAGAGATAAAATCTCAATTAATAAGTCGAAAAATACAATAACTATCCTTCACCCCAAAGATTATTGTTACTTTGAAATGCTCAGAAATAAACTAAATTGGGGTTAAAGCGGTGCTAACTAATCTGCACATTCAGGATTATGTCATCGTTGATGAGCTTAATCTTTCATTTGAAAAAGGATTTATTGGGCTGACAGGTGAAACTGGCGCAGGTAAGTCAATTCTGATTGATGCACTGTCCTTATCTTTAGGTGCTAGAAGTGAAAGTGGATTAATCAGAAAAGGGTGTGAAAAAGCTGAAATTATTACTGAGTTTGACATAAAAAATAATCAAGCTGTCATCGAATGGTTAAAAGACAATGATTTGTATAATGATAATTCTCTGTTACTCAGGCGTATCATCTTTTCAGACGGAAGATCCAAGGCTTATATTAACTCAATCCCCAGCCCAATATCTAAATTAAAGGATGTCAGTGAATTATTAATTGATATTTATAGTCAGAACTCATTTCATTCTTTGACTCAAGCCAAAACGCAATTAAGTATTTTGGATGAGTATGCAGACACAACAAATCTTGAAAAAAAATCACAACAACTTTTTCATGAATGGAAAAGTTTAGAAAAAAAGAAAAAAGAATTTGATGAGAATAAAATAAAAATTCATAAAGAATACGAAGACCTTCAAATCAAAATAAAGGAATATAAAGATCTAAATTTTAGCTTTGATCATTGGGAACAAGTTCAGTTAGATCATAAGAAGTTATCAAATGCAAAAGAATTAATTAGCCTCATTCAACAGTGTCTGAGTTATATGAATAATGAAGATTTCTCAGCTTCTGGTATTTTAAAAGATTTAAATAAATCGCTATCTGAGGCCGCTCAACTTGATAACCATCTAAATGAAGACTTAAATCTTTCTAATGAGATACTAATTCAAGCTAGCGAGCTGGAAAGAAATTTAAATAATTATTTAAGTAAATTCAATGATGATGAAGAAAAAGTTAGAGAAATTGAAGATTATATTCAAGGTGTTTTCAGCTTTTCCCGTAAATATCATATACAACCTGAGTTTTTCGAAAATGAATCATTGAATTGGTTTAAGAGATATGATGAAATTGCAACACTTTTTGAAGAAAATCAATTTGCAGAATTAGAAAAAAAAGCATTTGATGATTATTCAATTAATGCAAATAATTTATCTGAAAAGAGAGCGATAGCGGCCAAAAAATTAGGCAGCGAAATCTCACTCTTGTTAAATCAACTTTCTTTCTCCAATGCTGATTTTAAAATTGACGTAGGAAAAACAGAACCTTTAGCTTCAGGGATCGATCAAGTTAAATTTTTAATCAAAACATACAAGGGTGCTGATTTTTCTCTAATTGCAAAAACGGCCTCAGGTGGAGAGTTATCAAGAGTAAGTTTAGCAATTAGAGTAGCTTCAGCTAAAAATACAAATGTTCCAGTAATGATTTTTGATGAGGTCGATGTTGGTATCGGCGGAGGCGTTGCGGAAGTGGTTGGAAATCTCTTAAATCAATTAGGGAGTCAACATCAAGTCTTTTCAATTACCCACTTAGCTCAAGTCGTATCAAAGGCCAACTTCCATTTTAAAGTACATAAAGAAGAATCTGGTGAAACAGCGATTTCTAAAATATTTATTCTGAATGCTGAGGAAAGGATTAAAGAAACGGCCAGAATGATTGGTGGATTAGAAATTACTGAAACAACCTTAATGCATGCGAAAGAGCTGCTAAGCTAAATTACTTTTTGTATGGGCACGGTTTTTTGTTGCAGTCTCCATACAGATACAATGAGTGATCAATAATTGTAAATCCATTATCTTCTGCAATTGTTTTTTGTCTTTTTTCAATTTCACTATCAACAAATTCAACAACGTGACCACATTGAAGGCAAACAATATGATCATGGTGAGATTCCTCATTTAACTCATAAACTGCTTTGCCACTTTCAAAATGGTGTTTCAGGAGTAATCCGGCTTGCTCAAACTGGGTCAATACTCGATAAATGGTGGCCAGTCCAATATCCTCGCCATTATTAATCATTATTTTGTAGATTTCTTCAGCAGAGAGATGTTTTTCGCGGTTGTTCTCAAATATATTCAATACTCGTAAACGAGGAATAGTTGCTTTTAAGCCTGTTTTTTTAAAATCAACATGGTCTTCCATAATTTTTCCAGACAATGAATTTTATTTAATAATTATCATGGTATATTATTCAGGCTTAATGTTCAAAAATTTTATAAATCAATAAATGCGCTACCGTAATTTCATATCTTTTCTTACTTTCATTTTTTTAACAGCTTGCTCGGTTAAAAGTCCAATAGATTATTTCGAGGCTAAGATATATAAATTAGATGTTCAGCAAGGAAATATTATTACCGCTGAAATGCTCATGGGTTTAAAGCCTGGGATGACCAGAGCACAAGTCAAGTATGTTCTTGGGACCCCATTGATTCAAGATTCTTTCCATGAAAATCGCTGGGATTATATATACAAGATGATCAAAGATGATCGCTTAATTGAAGAACGACACGTTGTAGTCCGTTTTGAAGATGATGAATTAGTTGATGTCAAAGGAGATATTATTCAATCTAATGATATATTGATTGGTGCAGAAACAGAAAAACAATCCAAAGTTATTACTCTTACAGAGGCTGACTACGAAGAACAAAAAAAGGATAAAAATTCTATACTTAGTCGACTTAAATTTTGGGAAGATGAAGCTGATCAAAAGACTGAGAAATCAACTATAAAAATCTCAAAGGAAGAGTTGGAAGAGGAGAAAAAAGATAGTAAATCTCTTTTAAGCCGTCTTAAATTCTGGGAAAGTGAAGCTGAAGATGGGTTGATAAAAGATATGCAAATTGAGAAAGAGTCAAAAGCCGTTGCAATCGAAGAAAAGTCTGTTGATGTAATTCAAGAAGAGGAGAATTTACTTACCGAGGAGGAGCCTGAGAAGATTATTTCAGAGCAAGATAATATTGATATGGTTAATAGTAAAGAGGAAAAATATGCGATTGATGAAACTCAGTCGATGAGCTCATCGGTCAAGGACGATATAATAAAATCCTTACCTGATGAATCTGATCCCAAATATTTTGAGTTATTATTAGAGAAAATTGGTTTTTAATTATGAGTAAAATAAAAGTTATTATCCTTGGCGCCTCTGGCAAGATGGGGCAAATGTTAATTCAAGAAACCATTATCGATGATGAATTAATATTAGTTGGAGCACATGATATTTCGGGCAGTCATGCCATAGGAAAAAATGCCGGTTATTTTATCGGTAAAGAAACTGAAGTTTTGATTCAAGACAATATTGATCATCTTCTATCTGAGTGTGATGTGATGATTGACTTTACTCGACCCGAAGGAACAATGGAATTTCTTAAAAAATCATCAGATCATAAAACCTCTTATGTTATTGGAACAACAGGATTCAACCCATCGGAGTTGGATTTGATCCAAGAGTACAGTCAACACATTCCAATTTGTATGGCTCCAAATATGAGCGTTGGTGTGAATGTCCTCATCTCTTTGGTTGAGAAAGCTGCTGAACTTCTTCCTGATTATGATTTTGAAGTGGTTGAGGCTCATCATAAACACAAAGTAGATGCGCCGTCAGGAACTGCCTTAAGGCTCGGTAAAGCGGCAGCTGATGGGTTAAACATATCATTAGAAAAAAATGCGATCTACACACGACATGGCCGTGAAGAGAAAAGAAGGAACAATGAAATCGGTTTTTCTACCATTAGAGCTGGAGATATTGTTGGTGAACATACGGTGCTCATCGCTGGTAATGGTGAGAGGATTGAATTGACTCATAAAGCTACCAGTCGTTTAAATTTTGCATCAGGCGCTTTAAAGGCAGCTAAGTTTGTCGCAAATCAAAAACCAAAATTATTTGATATGCAGGAAGTGTTAAATTTAAAATAAGTTAGATTAAATTAATCCAATTTATTGAACGACACCTAAATTTCTAATATAATTCAGAAGTTTGAAAGTTATTCTTTTAAACACCCCTAGATTAATTAATGCAGGAGTGTTCTTTGTCGGAAAAAATACCGGCTCTTCTAATTCTTAAAGATGGAACAACGTTCCATGGCAGATCAATTGGCGCAAACACTTCTTCAGTTGGTGAAGTTGTATTTAATACTTCAATTACCGGCTACCAAGAAATTCTTACAGACCCATCTTATGCGGAACAGATTGTCACCTTAACCTATCCTCATATAGGGAACACTGGGACAAATAATGAAGATAATGAAAGTGACTTGCCTTATTGTAAAGGGTTGATTGTTCATAGCGTGTCACCATTGAGTTCAAACTTTAGGAATCAAGAAGACCTTGTTGCATTTTTAAAAGAACATAACATTCCCGCCATTACTGACTTAGATACCAGAAAATTAACTAGATACATTAGAAACAATGGAGCTCAGCCAGGATTAATTTTAATAGGTAAAGATCAAGACAATACCAGCATCTTAGATTCTTTCCCCGGATTGTCTGGCATGGATCTTGCAAAAGTGGTGTCAACAAAAAAACAATATACTTTTGATGAGGGGGAGTGGTCTTTAGGTGAAGGACACAAACACATTTCTGAAACACAATTCAAGGTTGTGGCATATGACTTCGGAATTAAAAAAAATATTTTAAGGATGCTAGCTTCCCGTGGAGCTGATTTAATTGTTGTTCCTGCTGAAACGGACTTTAAAGAAGTTTTAAAATTAAATCCTGATGGAATTTTTCTATCTAATGGACCCGGCGATCCAGAGCCATGCGAATATGCTATCAAAAATATTAAAGAATTTATAAAGCAATCCATTCCAATTTTCGGAATTTGTTTAGGACATCAATTGCTATCATTAGCTCTTGGGGCGAAAACCAAAAAAATGAAATTTGGTCATCATGGCGCCAACCATCCTGTTCAAGATTTAAACTCAAAGAAAGTTTTTATTACCAGTCAAAATCACGGATTTACGGTTGATGAAAGTTCATTGAATGATAATATTGTCGTAACTCATAAATCACTCTTTGATCAAACAATTCAAGGGATTGAGTCAAAAAACAAATTAGCTTTTAGTTTTCAAGGCCATCCAGAAGCCAGTCCTGGACCTACCGAGATGGCTTATTTATTCGATCAGTTTTTTTCTAATATGCAAGCCACAAAGGAGAGTTGATTGGCTAAAAGAGAAGATATTCAATCTATTCTAATTATTGGTGCTGGTCCGATTGTGATTGGTCAGGCATGTGAGTTTGATTATTCTGGAGCGCAAGCTTGTAAAGCGTTAAAAGAAGAAGGTTATAGAGTAATTCTGGTTAATTCTAATCCAGCTACCATCATGACCGACCCCAACCTTGCAGATGCTACTTATATTGAGCCAATTCAATGGGACATTGTTGAAAAGATTATTGCCAAAGAAAATCCTGACGCAATTTTACCCACCATGGGAGGTCAAACTGCATTGAACTGTGCTCTTGATCTAGATCGGCATGAAATTTTAGAAAAATATAATGTAGAACTTATCGGCGCTTCAAAACAAGCGATTGATAAAGCGGAAGATCGTCAATTGTTTAAAGAAGCCATGAAAAAAATTGGTTTATCTTCTGCTCGATCTGCAATAGCTCATAGCACTGAAGAAGCTCATCAGGTTCAGGCTTCCATAGGATACCCTGTCATTATCAGACCATCTTTCACTATGGGTGGCAGTGGGGGAGGCATTGCCTACAATAAGGATGAGTTTATTGAAATCTGCGAGCGTGGGTTAGACGCATCACCAACCAATGAACTTCTGATTGAAGAGTCCTTATTGGGTTGGAAAGAATATGAAATGGAAGTTGTCAGAGATAAAAATGATAACTGCATTATTATCTGTTCCATTGAAAATCTCGATCCTATGGGTGTTCATACGGGTGACTCGATTACGGTTGCTCCAGCTCAAACACTAACTGATAAAGAGTATCAAATCATGCGATCTGCCTCTATTGCAGTTCTTAGAGAAATTGGAGTAGATACAGGCGGTTCAAATGTTCAATTTGCTATTAATCCTAAAGATGGTCGGATGGTGGTGATTGAGATGAACCCACGAGTATCTCGTTCTTCGGCCTTAGCATCCAAGGCAACAGGTTTCCCTATTGCTAAAATTGCTGCAAAGTTAGCGGTTGGTTATACGTTGGATGAATTAAAGAATGATATTACCGGAGGTCAAACGCCAGCATCATTTGAACCAACCATAGACTATGTTGTAACCAAAATACCACGTTTTGCTTTTGAAAAGTTTCCTAAAGCAGATAGTCATCTGACGACACAAATGAAGTCTGTTGGCGAGGTCATGGCTATTGGCAGAACGTTTCAGGAATCATTTCAGAAAGCATTAAGAGGGTTAGAAATTGGAGTTGACGGTCTTGATTCAACCACTGATGATAAAGATTTAATTATTAAGGAGCTGAGACAACCTGGACCGGAAAGAATTTGGTATTTGGCTGATGGGTTTAGACTAGGGATGACGGTTGAGGAAATTCACGAGCAATCAAAAATTGATCCATGGTTTTTAATCCAAATACAAGAAATTATTGATTTAGAAAAAGACCTTCAAAATAAAGACTTAGATTCTATAGAGCCTCAATCTTTGAAAGAATTAAAAAAGAAAGGTTTTTCAGATGCCCGCTTGTCACATTTATTGAATACCACTCTATCAGCAATTCGATCCCTTCGTGAACAGCATCATATCCGACCCATATACAAAAGAGTAGATACCTGTGCTGCTGAATTTGAGACTTCAACAGCGTATATGTATTCCAGTTACGATGAAGAGTGCGAGGCTTCGCCGAGTAAAAATAAAAAAATTATAATTCTGGGCGGTGGACCAAATCGAATTGGCCAGGGTATCGAATTTGATTATTGTTGTGTTCATGCATCCTATGCTTTAAAAGAAGAAGGATACGAAACAATCATGGTCAATTGCAATCCGGAGACTGTGTCTACAGATTACGACACTTCGGATCGTTTGTATTTTGAGCCGGTCACCCTTGAAGATGTTTTGGAAATTATTCATATTGAAAATCCAAATGGAGTCATTGTTCAGTATGGAGGACAAACACCTCTAAAACTTGCCAAGGGCCTTGAAGCGGCGGGAGTAAAGATTATTGGAACGACACCAGAAGACATTGATGTCGCCGAGGACAGAGAAAGATTCCAAAAGATACTCGTTGATTTAGGCTTAAATCAGCCTCCAAACCGAACCGCAAGAACTCCTGAAGAAGCTATTCAACTGGCAGCTGAAATAGGATATCCATTGGTCGTTAGACCAAGCTATGTCCTTGGTGGTCGCGCAATGGAAATTGTGCATGAAGAATCAGATTTACAAAGATACATGACCGAGGCAGTCAAAGTCTCTCATGAATCTCCAGTTTTGCTTGATCGGTTTTTGAATGATGCTCAAGAAATTGATGTAGACGCTATATCTGATGGTGAGGATGTTGTTGTTGGCGGGATTATGCAACACATTGAACAAGCCGGGGTGCATTCAGGTGACTCGGCATGCTCACTTCCTCCATTTGATTTGAGTGAAGCGATCCAAAAAGATTTAATTAAACAGACGAAAATGCTTGCTAAGGCACTGAAAGTTAATGGCTTGATGAATATTCAATTTGCAATTCAAGGAGATACAATTTATATTCTCGAAGTCAACCCTAGGGCATCAAGAACAGTTCCTTTTGTTTCAAAAGCGATTGGAAAACCTCTTGCCAAGATTGCGGCCAAAGTTATGGTTGGGCAATCGCTCAAAAGTCAG
Organism: uncultured Nitrosomonadales bacterium; assembly: GCA_913048465.1. Classification (GTDB taxonomy): domain Bacteria; phylum Pseudomonadota; class Gammaproteobacteria; order Burkholderiales; family Methylophilaceae; genus BACL14. Next base: position 13,826 of record CAJWVO010000011.1, on the reverse strand, counting down.
AACTTTACTAAAGAAATTACCCCGCAATTTTACTCAGTCAAAGAGGCTGTTTTCCCCTTTATTAAATTTCCTGGCGTGGATACGATTCTAGGCCCAGAAATGAAATCAACGGGCGAAGTTATGGGGACTGGAGATACCTTTGCTGAAGCATTTATCAAATCTCAGTTAGGCGCCAGCACAACATTACCTTTCAAAGGCAAAGCTTTTTTAAGTGTTCGCAAGGAAGATCATGAAAATATTATTGATATAGCACAAGCTTTGGCTAAATTAGGATTTGATCTAGTTGCCACAGATGGTACAGCGAGATGTATTCAAAGCCATGGCTTAATGGTGCAAAGAATCAACAAAGTAGCACAAGGTAGACCCCATATTGTTGACATGATTAAGAATAAAGAAATTGATTTTATTGTTAACATAACTGAGGATAAGAAAGCGATTGCTGATTCCTATACGATTAGACGCAATGCGTTGATGAATAAAGTAACTTATTACACCACCTTGGCTGGAGCGAAGGCTGCCTGCATAGGTATGTCTTTTGTTGACGAGCTACAAGTGAATAGTCTACAAAGCTTGCATAAGTAATATTCAATCTTTAAAATCCAGATATACTTTATAAGTATCAAATTAAGTTTTTAAATTATCTATTAAGGTTAATAAATGGCAGATCAAATCCCAATGACGCGAAATGGTGTTGAGCGTTTAAAAGAAGAATTACATCAGTTAAAGAGTCATGATCGCCCTAATATTATTCAGGCGATTGCTGAAGCTCGTGCGCAAGGAGATTTGTCAGAAAATGCGGAATATGAATCAGCTAAAGAGCGACAAGGTTTTATTGAAGGCCGCATTGCAGAGATTGAGGCCAAATTATCTAATGTTCAGATTATTGATCCCACTACACTGAATGCAGATGGCAAGTGTGTGTTTGGTGCCACCATTGAATTAGAAGATTTGGATGAAGAGAAAAAATTCACCTATCAAATTGTTGGTGATGATGAAGCGGATATCAAGGCGAATAAAATATCGATTAGTTCACCATTGGCTCGAGCATTAATTGGCAAAGAATATGGCGATGTGGTTGAAGTGGAAACCCCAGGCGGGCAAAAAACATATGAAATCACCAATGTGAGTTACATATAACTTCATGGGATATTTCCTTAAACTCTTTTTATCAATTTGGGCTGGGTCACTCTGGTGGATGATTATTGTGGCTAAGGTATTATTCGATAAAATTCCAACAACTTTTTTAGCAGGAGTTGTTGCTGATCAACTTTTTCATTACTTGAGTTATTTTAGTCTAGGGATGTCTGTTTTGATTTTTTTCCATTTATTTAAATATCATGGATTGTCAGTGGTTAAATCTAGCCAGTTTTGGCTCATTTTATTTGTCGCCATGATTGTTCTGATAAATTTTTTTGGAATTCAACCCACACTAGAAGCGATGAAAATCAACGCACAACCTAAAGAAGTTATGGAAAGCATCTTTGCTGATCGTTTTGCTATGTGGCATGGTATCTCTAGCATATCCTTTTTGATTCAGACCATATTGGTTACTGCATTAATGCTTCGGTGGCGTTAAATAGAGAATTTGCTTTCTTCGTCTTTTTGTTTAAAGATGACCGCCTGTTTGCCGATCAGTTGAACAAATTCTGACTCTGTCGCTTGACAGATTTCTTTTGCAATTTTTAATCGGTCTCCTTTCGATTCCAACTGAATTTGTATTTTGATTAACTCATGAAAATTTATAGTGTTGGTTATTTCAGAAATGACCTGATTTGTGATACCTTTTGAACCTACAGAAACTGTTGTTTTGAGGTGATGAGCTTCAGCTTTTAATGCTTTGATTTGCTTAGTATTTAACATGATTTCTTAAAAAAAATAACATTGTATCAGACATGAAAAAAACAAGAACCAAAAAAAACTGGATTAAAGAGCATTTATCCGATGAATTTGTTAAGCGAGCCCAAAAAGATGGATTTCGGTCCCGAGCTGCGTATAAATTTATTGAAATGAATGATAAGTATCACTTAATACGTCCTAATGATCGAATTGTGGATTTGGGATCAGCGCCCGGAAGCTGGTCGCAAGCAGCAAGCTCAATAATATCAAATAATGGAAAAATTTTTGCAATAGACTTATTACCTATGGATGATGTTAAAAATACCACTTTTATTCAAGGTGATTTTCGTAAGCTTTCCATATTACAAAAACTTGAAGAATTGCTTGAAAATAAAGCTGTAGACCTTGTAATTTCTGATATGGCCCCCAATATTAGTGGTATTAAAAGTCGCGATCAGGCTATGATTAACGATTTGAATGACTTGTCATTGGAATTTGCTTCAGATTGGTTGAAACCAAAGGGACATTTTATGGTCAAGACTTTTATGGGGAGTGGTTTTGAGGATTATGTTAAAAAATTAAGAAGCCTTTTTAACAGGGTTAAGATTGAAAAACCAGAGTCCTCTCGAGACAGAAGTGCAGAATTTTTTTTAATTGGTCTCGAAAAAAGATAGAATAAGAATAAATTACGCAAATTTAAAGGAAATGATTTGAACAACAATACGTTAAAAACGATCTTAGTTTGGTTGGCCATTGGTGCACTAATGATGATGATCTTTAATCAATTCTCACCAGCGAATCGCTTTGAAAACAAACTTGTCTATTCCCAGTTTATGGAGCAAGTAAAGTCTGGAAATATATCCAAGGTTGAAATTGATGGTCGAAATATTAATGGCATTACTGCGGATGGTAAGAGATTCTCAACCTACTCACCAACAGATCCATGGATGGTGTCTGATTTGTTAAAAAATAACGTGATTGTTGAGGCTAAACCAGAAGAAAAACAATCTATGCTGATGAGTATTTTTATTTCCTGGTTCCCGATGATCCTGCTCATTGGTGTATGGATTTTCTTTATGAAGCAAATGCAAGGCGGTGGTAAAGGCGGCGGTCCGTTTTCATTTGGTAAAAGTAAAGCCCGACAATTAGACCAAACAACCAACAAGACAACCTTTGCTGATGTTGCTGGATGTGATGAAGCAAAAGAAGAAGTCACCGAGTTGGTGGATTTCCTAAAAGATCCAAATAGATTTCATAAGTTAGGCGGCAGGATTCCTAGAGGTGTTCTAATGGTAGGCCCCCCGGGAACGGGTAAGACGTTATTGGCGCGAGCAATTGCGGGTGAGGCTAAAGTACCTTTTTACACGATTTCTGGATCTGACTTTGTAGAGATGTTTGTGGGTGTTGGTGCAGCTCGAGTGAGAGATATGTTTGAGCAAGCCAAAAAAAATTCTCCGTGTATTGTCTTCATTGATGAAATTGATGCAGTAGGTAGACACCGTGGTGCTGGTATGGGCGGTGGAAATGATGAGCGTGAACAAACCTTAAATCAGCTCCTAGTTGAAATGGATGGTTTTGAGGCAAATTCAGGTGTGATAGTTATTGCGGCAACCAACCGTGCAGATGTTTTAGATAAAGCGTTACTACGCCCGGGTCGATTTGACCGTCAAGTTGCTGTGTCTTTACCTGACATCAAAGGTCGTGAGCAAATACTTAATGTACACATGAGAAAAATACCAAGTGATGCCGATGTTAAAGCAGACATTTTAGCGAGAGGTACACCAGGATTCTCAGGCGCTGATTTAGCCAACTTAGTTAATGAAGCCGCTTTGTTTGCTGCACGTCGTTCACATCGTACCGTGACCATGAAGGATTTCGAAGATGCTAAAGATAAAATCTATATGGGCCCTGAACGTAAATCACTTGTGATGCAAGAAGACGAAAGAATTAATACCGCTTATCATGAATCTGGACATGCAATTGTGGCTAAGTCATTACCAAAGGCAGACCCTGTTCACAAAGTGACCATCATGCCTAGAGGGTGGGCGCTAGGTTTGACATGGCAACTGCCGGAGTTTGATCGGTTTAGTAACTTCAAAGATAAAATGCTTGAGGAAATCTCTATCTTATTTGGTGGTCGAATTGCGGAAGAAGTTTTCATGAAGCAGATGTCGACAGGTGCATCGAATGACTTTGAGAGAGCAACCAAGCTAGCACGTGATATGGTAACTAAATATGGCATGTCTGATAAGTTAGGTACGATGGTTTATAGTGATGATCAAAATGAATCAACCTTTGGTATGCCATCCAAAACTATTTCTGAAGCAACACAACAAAAAGTGGATGCTGAAGTGAGACGAATTTTGGATGAACAGTATGCGGTAGCTAGAAAAATTATTGAAAAAAATAAAAAGAAGGTGGAAGCAATGGCCAAGGCCTTGCTGGAGTATGAGACCATTGATTTTGAACAAATTAATGACATCATGGCTGGTAAAAAAGTGAGAGCGCCAAAACCAGTGGATTCCGGTAAATCACCATCAGGTGACAAAGGCACAGGATCTGGTCCAGCAGTAACTTCTCCGCAACCATCCGCAAAATCCAAGTAAAATATAGGGTAATTAATACGATTACCCTGTATGACTTTTTCATCATTAATTAAAAAATCAACCCGTCCAATTATTATGGGCGTGCTTAATATCACACCAGACTCATTCTCTGACGGAGGTCTCTTTATCGATCCAGATAGCGGCATCAAGCAAGCAAAAAAAATGATAGATGAGGGAGCTGACATTATAGATATTGGTGGTGAGTCATCACGACCCGGAGCAAAGCCAGTGACTTTGGAAGAAGAGCTTCGAAGAATTGGCCCGATTATTACAGCGCTAAAAAAAGAAACCTCAGTGTTTATTTCGGTCGACACTTATAAGCCAGAGGCGATGAAGTTTGCCCTGGATCATGAGGTAGATGTAATTAACGATATTAAAGCACTAGGAGAGAAGGGTTCGATTAAAACAGTAAAAGGTTACCCCAATAGCATGGTCTGTTTGATGCACATGCAAGGCACGCCAGAAACAATGCAGGACAATCCTCATTATGCAACAAACATCACAGAGGAGATAAAACAGTTTCTTCTAGACCGACTAAATGTATGTTTCTCTGATGGTATTCATAGAAATAGAATTATTCTTGACCCAGGTTTTGGTTTTGGAAAAACTTTTGAAGATAACTGGGAAATTTATCAAAATCTTGAGACAATTGCAGAATTGAATACACCTTTGCTTATCGCTATGTCGAGGAAAAGTATGCTAAAAAAAATAGTGGGCGATGATTTACAAAGATTAGACGATGCAACAGGTTTTTTTTCATCGATGGTAAATGTTAAAAATCCTTTAATTATCCGAACACATAATGTTGCTGTGACAAAAAAATATCTGGAAAGAAACATATGAGGAAGTATTTTGGTACTGATGGAATACGTGGCAGGGCAGGCAAATTTCCAATTACAGTAGACTTTTTTACAAAGCTTGGTTTTGCCGCAGGTAAAGTCTTAACGAAAGATAATCAATCATTAAGTAAACCAAAAGTAATTATTGGAAAAGACACTCGCGAGTCAGGCTATATGTTGGAATCAGCTCTGGAGGCTGGTTTTTCTGCTGCTGGTGTGGATGTTTTTTTAACAGGACCTATTCCAACCCCAGCCATAGCCTATCTTACAAAAGCCTTAAGAGCACAAATTGGGGTAGTGATTTCTGCATCCCATAATTTATATCAGGACAATGGGATTAAATTTTTTTCAAGCAATGGCCTAAAGCTAGATGATGGGATCGAGCTTGAGATAGAAAAAACAATAGATGGGATTGAGAATTTAGATTCCGAGAATATTGGCAAAGCAAAAAGAGTGGATGATGCACAAGGTCGTTATGCAGAGTTTTGTAAAAATACATTTCCCAAAGACCTATCGCTTGAGGGGTTAAAAATCGTCCTTGATTGTTCGCATGGAGCCACTTATCAGGTTGCCCCAAAAATTTTTACAGAATTAGGGGCTGATATTCATACTATTGGTGTTGGTCCTAATGGAACAAATATTAACGATGGATGTGGGTCAACATCACTTGAATTATTAAGTACAGAAGTAAAGAAAATAAATGCTGATCTTGGTATTGCTTTTGATGGGGATGGTGATCGAGTGCTGATGGTGAATTCCAATGGCGATAAAGTGGATGGGGATCAACTGCTGTTTATTATTGTTCGTGCCGCATTTGAGGAGAGTTATTTTGATGGTGGTGTGGTCGGGACTCTGATGACTAATTTAGCTTTTGAAGAGAACATGAAAGAGCTAGGGATTGGTTTTTCTAGGTCAGGAGTAGGTGACCGGTATGTATCAGAAATGATGCAGGAAAAAAATTGGATCTATGGCGGTGAAAATTCAGGCCACATCTTATTAAAAGATTTTCATACCACAGGTGATGGAATCATCTCTGCATTGCAAGTTCTTAAAGCGATTAAAAAAAGACAAATAAGTTTTAATAAGGCCGTATCAGAAATTAATTTATATCCTCAAATTTTATTAAATATCCCACTTGATAAAGAGGTTGATTTAGAAGCCGACGAAATACAAAGCGCAATTCGTGAGGCTGAAAAATTAATGAACAATAATGGGCGAGTTTTGCTTAGAAAATCAGGAACAGAACCATTAATAAGAATTATGACAGAGTCTAAAGACAAGCATAATGCATTAGATGCGGCGAACTTAATTAAAGAAACAGTTACAAAGTAGCTTTAACCGAATTTCCCAGTAATATAGTCTTCTGTTGCTTTTTTTGAAGGTTTGGTGAAAATTATATCTGTCTCATCAAATTCAATCATTTCACCAAGATACATGTAAGCTGTGTAATCCGAAATACGAGCAGCCTGTTGCATATTGTGAGTGACAATAAGAATTGTAAGTTTTTTCTTTAGCTCACTCATTAATTCTTCAATATTTACTGTGGCAATTGGATCCAGTGCTGATGTTGGTTCATCAAATAACATGATTTCAGGATCTGTGGCTAATGCTCTCGCGATACAGAGTCTTTGTTGTTGACCACCTGAGAGGTTGTAGGCTAGATCCTGCAGACGATCTTTTACTTCGTTCCATAGTGATGCGCCTTTAAGTGCTTCTTCGACCTTGTCATCAAGGAGTCGTTTATTGTGTTCACCACGAACTCTTAAGCCGTAAGCCACATTTTCATAAATAGATTTAGGAAATGGATTTGGTTTTTGAAAAACCATACTTATTCTCATCCGTACTTCAATTGGATCAACTTTTTTGTCAAGAATATTTGTATCATCCGGATGAAGAATAATTTCACCATCATATTTATTACCTGCATATAGATCATGCATACGATTAAATGATCTAAGGAATGTTGATTTACCACAACCTGAAGGGCCGATGAGAGCAGTTATTTTCTTTTCATACAAAGGAATGTTTATATCCTTAAGAGCATGAGTTCCATCAGCATAATGAAAGTTAAAATTTTTCGACTCTGCTTTTAATATTTCTTTTCTGGCCATGATGATTTTATTCCTAGGGTTACCATTTAATTTTTTTACGAATACTATAACGAAGTTTAATAGCAATGCCATTCATTAACAATGTAAGAATGATAATCACTGCACCTGTGGCTGCTGCGTTGATATGAAATGCATGTTCGGGTCTTGAAATCCAGTTAAACATTTGAATTGGTAATACAGTAAAACCAGCCTCGAGCCATGCAAAATTAATAAATGGAGCAACATCAGTCACTGGCGTTGGAGGTAAAAAAGCAATAAATGTTAATGCTCCAATAGTAATTACTGGTGCAGTTTCGCCAATTGCTCTAGCCATGCCGATAATAATTCCAGTCAGTACGCCGCCCATGGCGTATTGCAACACATGATGAAGAGTTACCTGCCATTTTGTTGCACCAACAGCATAAGCCGCTTCTCGAATATGAACTGGAATGGCTCTAATCGCCTCCCTTGTTGCAACAATAACAATAGGCAGCATTAAAAGAGACAGAGTCAAACCAGCAGTTAGTATGCTTTGCCCCAAGCCAAACTCATAGACAAACAAACCTAATGCTAATAGACCATAAATAATTGAGGGAACACCCGCAAGATTGGCTACATTAATCTCAATAAGATCGGCAAACCAACCTTTTTTAGCGTACTCTTCCAAGTAGATCCCAGAGGCAACACCCATAGGCACAGCAACAAAAAAAGTAACAATAAGAACTAACGCGGAACCAACCCAGGCGGATAAGATACCAGCTCCTTCAGGTTTTCTGGATGGAAAATTACTAAAAAATTCTAGATTCATTTTTGGGTAACCATCAATGACCAAATCAAGAAATAGAACCAACAGGGCAATTGCAAGACTACCAATAACAAATAAACCTATATAAGAAAATATACGATCATTTTTTTTATGTTTCTTAATTAATACTCTTATAGCATTTAAATTATCTTCATGACCTATAATTTTTGACATTACTTAATATCTTTCTGTAAATTTTTTACGTGTCCATTGACCTAATATGTTGAGTGAAAGAGTCATTATGAACAATACGATCCCAGCAGCAAAAATACTTTGGTAACCAATACCGCCATGCTCAAGATCTCCAAGAGCGACAGAAACAATATAAGCGGTAATTGTTGCAGCACTTTCAACAGGATTGAAAGTAAAGTTAGGTTGTTGCCCTGCAGCAATAGCTACAATCATTGTTTCTCCAATACCACGACTCACTGCAAGAATATAGGCAGCGACAATACCAGAAGTTGCGGCAGGCATGACTACAGATACTGCTGTTTGAAATCTCGTAGCACCCATAGCATAAGCACCTTCACGCATTGACATTGGAACAGCCCGCATAGCATCTTCAGCTACAGAGGCAATGTAGGGAACAATCATGACGCCCATTACGATCCCTGGCCCCAGCATATTAAATGTTGGAAGATCTGGGTAAATTTTTTGTAAAATTGGTGTGACTAACAAAAGTGCGAAGTAACCAAAGACTACAGTTGGAACACCTACTAACAACTCTAGGACAGGCTTGATTGTTTCTCTAATTTTATGTGATGCAAATTCTGACAGATAAACAGCTGTAATGGTCCCAAGTGGAACTGCGACTATAAGTGCAATGCCAGTTATTGTGAGAGTACCCGAAACTAATGGAAGAATTCCATAATTTTTCTTTTCGAAATTCGGAGTCCATACAGTAGAGGTTAAAAATTCTTTTAATGAGACTGCTTCAAAGAAAGGTAACGATTCAGTAACCAATATAAAGACTATACCAAAAGTAATCAGTACAGCTATTAAACCAGATAACATTAATGCTATCTCAATTAATCTCTCAACAAAGTTACGACGAATATTTTTGGCAAGTGCTCGACTGATCTTTGGGTTTTTTTTCGCCATGGATTAATTAAGATTAGTTGTAAAACGCAACATAATTATTACACATTATTTACTGTATAGAACAAAAAAAAGGGTTAAAAATTTAACCCTTTTTTTATAATTTCAGTTTACAAATTCGAGTTAATCTGTTGCTTTTTTTAGTATTTCTTCCACAGATAAACCGATAGCAGGACCATCCTTAAATGCTGTACCTGTTTTTAAAGATTTATAGTGATTATTGATGGCTTCGTATTCAGTCTTTGAAAAAGGCACATAACCAACTTCTTGAGATAACTTCCCTGCATTGTTCAGGAAGAACTCAACGAATTTTTTCACTTTTGGATCAAATGCTGCTTTTGTTGCATTTAAATAAATAAATAAAGGTCGAGAAAGAGGGTTGTATGAACCATCCATCACGGTCTCTAATGATGGATTAATAAATTTTCCATCTTTATTTTGAATTTTTACTGAGTTTATCTTATCTTTATTTTCAACATAATACGCTAAACCAAAATAGCCCATGCCCCCTTTGTCACCAGCAACGCCTTGTACAAGAACATTGTCATCTTCTGAAGCAGTGAAATCTCCACGAATTGATTTAGATTTTTCAATAATGGCTTCAGTAAAATAATCAAATGTACCTGAATCTGCCCCAGGTCCATATAGTTTAAGAGGCTGATCTGGAAAGCCTTCACGAATTTGATTCCAGTTTGATATTTTTCCTTGTGCATCTGGGCCCCAAGCTTTTTTTAACTCAGCTGGGGTTAGCTCTTTTGCCCAATCATTATTTTTATTGATAACAACAGTTAGAGCATCAAAGGCAACAGGCACTTCAATAAAGGATATTCCTGCTTCGTTACACTTTGCAATTTCTTTTGCTTTAATTGGTCTTGATGCATTGGAGATAACTGTTTCACCTCGACAAAATTTCTTAAAACCACCACCAGTACCAGAAACACCAACAGTTACTTTAATTCCTGTTTCTTTTTGAAATTCTTCCGCAACAGCTTCGGTAATTGGGTAGACAGTTGATGAACCATCAATTTTGACAATATCTGCAGCAAGTACTGATGTAGAAACAACAGCGGATGCAACAGAAGAAAACAAAACTTTGTTGAGAGTTGAAACCATTTATATGCTCCTGTTAAAAATTAGATATATTGATTTTAAATATTAAGTATGACAGTTTTATGACAATTTAATCTTTAGAGAAAAAAAGGTAAAATGTCGCAGAATAATAAATAGTTAAAGATATATGGAAGCAGAAAAACTCAATCAGTTAAAAACAACCCTATCTGAAATCGACGATCGATTTTCAGCTCTCAGGAGCTATCTTTGACCTCGATAATAAAAAAGAGCAGCTCAAAGATCTAGCACGCCAACAAGAAGACCCTAAAATTTGGGAGGACCATTCTCTCAGTCAAAAAATTGGGAAAGAAAAACGAATTCTTGAGGACACAATTCATGAATTTGAACAACTAAGTTCCGGAATTGATAACAACAAAGAGCTTTTTGAATTGGCGATAGAGGAAGAAGACGAGTCGACATTAAATGATCTATTTCAAGATACGATTAATCTTGAAAAAAAGTTAGGGCAATTGGAATTTAAGAGAATGTTTTCAAATCCGCTAGACCCTAATAATTGCTTCATTGATTTTCAATCAGGAAGCGGAGGAACTGAGGCACAAGATTGGGCCAATATGCTTCTAAGGATGTACCTCAGGTATTGTGAAGAAAAGGGCTTTAAAGTTGAGGTAATGGAAATTACAGAAGGAGAAGTCGCTGGGATTAAGGGAGCTACGATTAAAATCATAGGAGATTATGCCTATGGTTATTTTAGAACAGAAACTGGCATCCATCGATTGGTCAGAAAATCACCCTTTGACTCAGGTAGCAGAAGACATACATCTTTTGCTGGAGTGAATGTCTATCCTGAGATAGATGAATCTGTTGATATAGATATTAATCCAGCCGACTTAAGAATTGATACGTATAGGGCATCTGGTGCAGGAGGTCAGCATATCAATAAAACAGATTCTGCTGTTAGAATTACACATGAGCCAAGTGGAGTTGTTGTGCAATGTCAAAATGATCGATCACAACACCGCAATAAAGCACAAGCAATGGATATGCTAAAAGCTCAGCTATATCGTATTGAGTTAGAAAAACGGAACGAAGAAAAGCAGGCAATGGAAGATGCAAAATCAGACATTGGCTGGGGTCATCAAATCAGAAGTTATGTGCTGGATCAATCAAGAATTAAAGACCTTAGGACAGGTGTTGAAGTGGGAAACACTCAAGGTGTTCTTGATGGTAATCTTGATCCATTTATTACAGAAAGTTTAAAACAAGGGGTTTAAGTTGGAAAATAAAGAAAATCAAACAGTAGATGAAAATTCGATTATTCAGGAGCGTAGAAATAAGCTCACAGAGTTAAGAAAAATAGGAGTTGCTTTTCCGAACAACTTTAACCCTAAACATGAATCTTCAGAGCTCCATAAAGAATATGATGGTTTTGATAAGCCTACCCTGGAAGAAAAAAATATTGAAGTTGTTGTGGCTGGACGAATGATGCTCAAAAGGGTGATGGGTAAGGCAAGTTTTGCGACGATTCAGGATCGAACAGGCCGAATTCAATTGTACGTAGCAAGAGATCTTATTAATAATGAAAACAACCCAGAACTATATTCTTCATTTAAAAAATGGGACATGGGAGATATCATTGGTGCCAAAGGTAAGCTCTTTAAAACAAACACAGATGAATTGACGATTGAGGTCACAGAAATTTGTTTATTGACAAAGTCTCTACGACCTCTTCCGGAGAAGTTTCATGGTTTGCAAGATCAAGAGATGAAATATCGTCAGCGTTATGTTGACTTAATGGTAAATCAAGAGACGAAAGATACTTTTTTAACCAGATCAAAGGCAATTCAGTCTATTCGAGAATTTATGGTCAACAATAAATTTCTTGAAGTTGAAACACCGATGTTGCATCCAATTCCTGGAGGTGCGAGCGCAAAACCTTTTGTGACACACCACAACGCATTGGATATGGAAATGTTTATGCGTATTGCTCCAGAATTGTATTTAAAGAGATTGGTGGTAGGTGGATTTGACCGTGTGTTTGAAATCAATCGAAATTTTCGTAATGAAGGTTTAAGTGTTCGACATAATCCTGAATTCACGATGATGGAGTTTTATGCTGCTTACGCTGACTATCAATGGCTGATGACATTCACTGAGGAATGCATTCGTTCCAGTATCACAGGATGTGGGGTTGATTTAAAACTCACCTATCAAGATAAAGAGATAGACTTTTCACAGCCATTTGACCGTTTAACACTGGTGCAAGCGATCGAAAAATACAGTGATAAATTCAAATCTGAAGATCTTCTTAATGCTGGATTTATTGAACAAACTTTACAAAAGATGGGGGAAGAGCTTCCACCAAATCGATCATTAGGATCGCTTCAATTAGCTTTATTTGAAGCAGTCTCTGAGGAGCATCTTTGGAACCCCACATTTATTATCGATTATCCAACCGAAGTATCACCATTGGCCCGAGCGTCAGATAACGATCCAACTATCACGGAGCGTTTTGAGTTATTTATCGCAGGTCGAGAAATAGCTAATGGTTTTTCTGAGCTTAATGACCCTGAAGAACAGTCAGAGCGTTTTAAAAAACAAGTGGAACAAAAAGAAGCTGGGGATGATGAGGCGATGTATTATGATACAGACTTTATTCGTGCTCTTGAGTATGGCATGCCTCCCACTGGCGGATGTGGGATTGGGATTGATCGCTTAATTATGTTAATCACCAATAAACCAAGTATCCGAGATGTTATTTTATTTCCTCATATGAGGCCAGAATAATTATGAATATGCACCCTGAAATTGATCGTGATCAAATGACACCTCAACAGGCAATTGAGATTTTGCAGCAAGGGAATGAGCGTTTTGTAAAATATGGTAAGCACCAATATGACATGTTGGCTGTGCGTGATGAATTGAAAGATAAACAACACCCCTTTGCTTCAATCTTAAGCTGTAGCGATTCAAGAACAGCAGTGGAGCTTATTTTTGATCAAAATCTTGGCGATATTTTTTCTGTTAGGTTGGCAGGAAATGTTGCCTCAACATTGGCTATAGGTAGTTTAGAATTTTCTAGCCAATATCTTGGGTCAAAATTAGTCGTTGTAATGGGACATAGTAATTGTGGTGCAGTAAAGGCTGCCTGCGATCATTTTAAAGGTGGCAACATTGGAGAAATCATTCAAATGATTGACCCAGCTGTTAGTCAAGAAAAATCAGAAGAAGACAATCGTACTTCCTCCAACCCTACTTTTGTCGAAAAAGTATGTTGGCAAAACGTTAATCAACAAATTGAAAATATTAAAAATCAAAGCGAAATCATTTCAGAAATGATAGAGAAAAAAGAAATAGGATTAATAGGCGCAGTGTATGATCTTGCTACGGGTCATGTCCAGTTCGATCTGTAAGTTTTTTTTTCAGGTTAATTTATAGATCAATTTTTAGATAATTCAAATTATTATAATTTGTCATAATTTTG
>CAJWVO010000010.1 GCA_913048465.1 uncultured Nitrosomonadales bacterium | reverse complement strand
CAGGAGCAGCTTCCTCAGCAGGAGCAGCTTCCTCAGCAGGAGCAGCTTCCTCAGCAGGAGCAGCTTCCTCAGCTACAGGCTCTGCAGCTGCAGCTTTTTCAGCTGCTTTTTTTGCTTTTTTAGCTTCAGCTTTTTTCAAATCTTTTTGTTTCATTGCTTCAAGACCAGCCGGGCCTTTCGCTTGCAGCTTGATAATTCTAGACATTGTCTCTGAAATTTGAGCACCATTATCTTTCCAATAAGCAATTCTTTCCTGATCAAGCCTTAAACTTTCAGCTCCAGATTGTGCCATTGGGTTGTAGAAGCCAACACGCTCAATAAAACGACCGTCTCTTCGTTTGCGAGAGTCTTGAACCACTACGTTGTAATAAGGTTTCTTCTTTGAACCGCTTCTTGATAATCTAATAATAACCATAAATAATCTCTAAAAAATTTTATACAGAAAAGGGGTGGATTTTACGCTATTTTTGGGTGTTTTGGCAAGTATTCTTGAAAATTAATTAACGACATTTTGATAGGGTGTTGGATCTTTAATACCTGCTTTTTCAAATCCTTGGCGTCTGAGGTAACAAGAATCACATTTACCACATGCATTACCGTTTTGATCAGCCTGATAACATGAAATACTCATTGAATAATCAACGCCTAAATTACTGCCTTTTGCAATAATTTCATCTTTTGTTAATCCAATAAGAGGGGTATGGATATTGAATGGAGTGCCTTCTATGGCTGCCTTAGTTCCAAGATTCACCATTTTTTTGAAAGCGTCTATGAATTCTGGTCGACAATCAGGGTAGCCTGAGTAATCAACAGCATTGACCCCCAGAAATAAATGACTAACTCCTAAAGATTCAGCCCAAGCTGCGGCAAATGACATCATGATGGTATTTCTCGCTGGAACATAAGTCACTGGAATACCCTCAGATCTTTCCTCCGGTATAGTGATATCGTGATTAGTTAAAGCTGAGGATTTGAGCCAACTCATATCCACATTAATTTCAAGAAATTCAGCAAGATTATATTTTTTTGCAATATTTCTTGCGGCCATTGTTTCAGAGGAATGCCGTTGACCATAAATTACATGTAATGCATAGCAATCAAATCCATCATTTTGAGCAATGGCAAGTGTTGTTAAGGAATCCAGCCCACCTGATAATAATACAATGGCTTTCTTAGACACCTTTTTTCTCTCCCCATAATATTTTATGCAGTTGCAGCTGCAACCTCACATTTAGTTGGTGCTTTAAAATCCACTCTGCAAGTTGTTCACTTGCAAGAACATTGTACACAGGAGAAAAAAGAATCTGATTTTGATTCAGCTGATATTTTTCAATGATATCTATGGACCAAGAAAAATCGTCATAATCTTGAATCACAAATTTAATTTCATCATTTGGTTTAATCTTTGCTAAATTCGGCCAAAAATTATTTTTATCTTCATTAGATTTAGGGGCTTTGACATCCAAGATAATTTTAACTTCTGAGTTAACATCTTTTATATCCAAGCCTCCCCCCGTTTCCAAAGATACTTGATATCTTAATTCACATAATTGATTCATTAAGTCTATACAATTTTTTTGCGCCAAAGGTTCTCCGCCTGTGACCGTCACATAATTGGTATCAAACTTTTTTACTTCTTTAATAATTTCTTCAATTTCTTTTTGTTGACCCTCATGAAATGCATACGCCGTATCACAATAGGTACATCGCATAGGACAACCTGTCAATCTTACAAAGACTGTTGGCATTCCAATTCGGGATGACTCACCCTGAATCGAATAAAAAATCTCATTGATTCTCAATGTTGACATTATCTTTTTTTAAAGCTTGATAGATTCAAGAGCTTTTAATCTTTTCTTAGCGCTCTTGATATTGGAAGCATTTGGATATTCTTTAATGATTCTTCTCAGGGTTTGTTTAGCTTTGGTGATTCGAGTCAATTGAATTTCCGTATTGGCTTTTCCATATAAAATTTCTGGCATTAGATCATGACTTGGATAATTAGCAATCAACTTGTCATAGGTATTCAATGAAGCTTTGTAGTTTTTTAAGGCAAACTGAATGTATCCAATGTTCTTCTTTGCCTCCACAAGACGTTGGGATTTTGGGTATGTCGTGACAAATCGATCAAATAATTCGAATGCCTCTTTATATTTTGTTGACCTCATCAACCCTTCAGCGTCATTAAACATGTTGAGTTCTTGCTCTTCATCAATCAGTGGTGGCAAGTCCTTGCCAGTTTCCACGTTACCATCAATACCATCAACCCCTTGTTGTTCGGCACTTTCCAGTTCCTGAGCAATATCACCTTGAATGGATTCAATTGATGTTACAGGGTTTTCCTGAACCTCTCCAGCCTGGTTACTTTCTGTTGTTTCTTTTGGGATTTCTTCTTTTTTTTGTGAATTATTTTTAAGTGATTCTAATTCTTCTTCAATGCGACTGAAGCGATTCTCTATATCCTGATAATTTATTTTCTGACGATCTTCAAAACTTTCAAAATTAAATTGTAGGACTTCAACATCGCCTCTAATCTTGGCAATATCGTCCAAAATCTCATTGATTTTACTGTTAAATTGCTGAAGGCTTCCGCCCTGAAGGACTTGTTGTAAGTCAGTTACTTTGTCTTCAAGCGACCTTAATTGATCACTTTTTAAAGAATTGAGCTGGTTTTGCAGGTCATTAATTTTCTCTCTTGCATCCTCATCCTCAAAAAAAGCATGAGTATTAAAAGATAAAACTAATAAACCAGCCCATAGTATTCTTTTCATAAATCTACAAAGTAAAAAATTATTCTACTTCGTAGCTGATATCTACGCGACGGTCTTGAGAGCACTCATCACCTTGACAGTTTTGGTTAGCTTCTTCTTCACCGTAGCTTACAGTTTCAATTTGAGCATCATTTGCACCGGACGTATTCATAACATCTTTTACTGATACTGATCGTTTTTGGCCTAGCGCAAGGTTATACTCGTGGGAACCTCGATAATCAGCATGTCCTTTGAGAGTCATTTTTACGCCTGAGTGATCTGCGGCATATTGCGCATGAGCATTAACGATATCTATGTACTCAGGTTTAACTTCAAACTTATCAAAGTCAAAATATATACTTCTTTGAGTTAATAAGCTGTCCGATCTTAATTTATCTAAACCAAGGTCAGAAGTTCGATCAACTGCTTCACCAGCTTTAGCATCTGATGGAGCATCAGCATCATTTAACGGGGTTGAGCTACACCCTGTAAGTAATGCTAAAGTGAGACCTGCAAACACTAATTTTTTCATTGATTTATCCTTTCATTAAAAATCAATTGGAGACCATGTAGCTTCATAGTTTTTGGATGAATCCAAACTAATCACCTGTTGTTTAAAACCATTTAAAGAAACAGTTGAGAGAGTTGTTTCTTTCTCTGAATCTTTATGAGTGTATAGTACCATATGTCCATTTGGACTGAAAACAGGTGCCTCGTCATTTCTCCCTTTTGATAATATCATGACTTGATTTGAAATTAAATTTTGCACTCCCACTTTAAAAGCACCATTATCGTTCGTAATAAAAGTGAGTAATTTTCCATCAGGAGATAATTGAGGGCTGACATTATATTTCCTTTCAAAAGTCACTCTCCTTATCTGCTCGTTTGCTAATTCAATTTTATATATTTGTGGTCCGCCCCCTCGATCAGATACAAAATAAATTGATTTCCCATCCGGAGCCCAAGTCGGCTCGGTATCGATGGATCGACTGCGCATTAATCTTTTTATGTTCTTACCATCTGCATCCATAATGTATATCTGTGAGAAGGCATTGTAGGTAAGGACAATTGCAAGCCGTTTACTGTCAGGTGACCAAGCAGGTGCACTGTTATTACCCTTGAAGTTAGCTACTAATTTTCTTTCTCCATTTCGTAAATTTTGCACATAAATCACTGGTTTCTTTTTTTCAAATGACACATACGCAATTTTTTGACCATCTGGAGACCAACGAGTGGAAATAATTGGCTGAGTCGAGGTGACGATTGGTTTTTTATTAAAGCCATCCATATCGGAAATATTTAACTGGTATTTATTATTATTAATTTTCTCCACAAACCCAATCTTGGTGTGAAACACACCTTTACTACCTGTAATCTTTTCATAAATTACATTTGAGATTTGATGTCCAATCTGACGGTCTTGTTTTATGGTTCCTGAATATTCAGACGACATCATCATTTTTTCTTTAAAAACATCAATCAGTTCATACACCACTTTGATTTGATCATCGCCTCTCTGCACACGACCAATGACTAAGAGTTCAGTCTGCAGGCCTGACCAAAAACTGTAATCAACTTCATTTAAAGATGTTGGCAATTTATTAACGCCACCGGTATCGATCACTCTAAAAAAACCTGATCGCGAAAAGTCTGATTTAATGACACTGTGAATTTGATTTTTTTCATTCTCAATCAAGTCGTCTTGAAATGGAATGACCGCCACAGATAATTCATTGGCTTTGCCGCCCAAAATATCAATCACTTCGATGGCATGAAGAGGAATTAAATAAAAAAGGGCAATAAGTAAGAGAATAAGTTTTTTCATTGAGGCTGTCCGTTTGGGTAAAATTTTAATTTAATTTTTTTCAGTTTTGCAAAAATTTTTGGGTCTGTGGGTACTGGTAATGGCTCAGATTGATATATTGCTCTTTCGACCGCTTCATCACAACTTAAATTTTCACTTGAATCTTTCAAGACTGGATCATTTAATAGCTCCCCTGATGGTAATAATGTAATCTCAAAGCTTAAACTTAAATAATCCAAACCACATAAATTATTATTTACATTCTGTTGAATTTTTTGTTGAATTAACGCCTTATATTTATCAATCTCTGATTTATTTTTACCGGCTTCCATATCTTGATCTGCTTGAATCGCAATTCTTTCGGATTTCTTTTTATCCTCTGAAATAATTTCTTGATCAGCATTTTTACTATCTTGTTCTAGTAACTCTTTTTGTAATTTTTCTAATTGCTCTTGCTGAAGCAATTGGTCCTGAAGTTGTTTGATCTGCTCTTGTTTTAAAAGCTCTTGTTGCACTTTTTTAATTTGTTCTTGTTTCTTTTTTTCTGCTAATTCTTTTTCTTTTTTCTTCTTTAGATTAATTTCAGCTTGAGTATCTTTAATTTGTTGATTCACCTTGGGAGTTGATTTTTCAACTTTTGCTGGCTCAACCTGTTTTGGTTTTGGTGGTGTTTGAGCTTGTTCTTTCACAGTGGGTACCGCCTCCCATAGTTCCACTTCACCAAAATAAGGATATTGCGGTGACCATTGCACCGTGAAGATCATCACAAAAAGAATAGATAAATGGATTAAAAAAGAAAATAAATTTGATTGTAAATTTAAATTTTCGTCAAAGTTCATTGAATATCAATTACTTCTCTGGTTTTAATAATAAACCCACTTTATGAATCTGATTTTGTTTCAACAAATCCATAACCGTGATCACGTTCTCATATTGCGTTTTTTTGTCTGCTGCAATCACTACAGATAGCTCAGGATTTTTTTCAAGCGCTTGATTTAATTCAATCAACAATGCATCCGCTTTGATTTTTTTTCCTTCCATCTCAAGACTGCCATCTTTTTTTACAGATACAGTAATTGGGGTGTTTTGTTGTTTTAAATCTTGCCCTACACGGGGTAATTCAACCACTCCAGGATTAGTCATCGGTGCTGTAACCATAAAAATCACCAATAATACCAACATAACATCAATGTATGGAACAACATTGATATTGTTCATTAAGCGGCGTTTTTTCATCACGCTCTTCGATCCACGTTATTAATAAATTCCTCCATAAAACTCTCGTATCGAATAGCCAATCGATCCACTTTGGCTGCAAATCGATTGTATGCAATCACCGCTGGGATAGCTGCGAATAAACCAATGGCCGTTGCTATCAATGCTTCAGCAATGCCCGGAGCCACTTGAGCTAAGGTAGATTGAGCAACATTAGATAGACCAATAAAAGAATTCATAATGCCCCATACCGTTCCGAACAAACCAATATAAGGGCTTACAGATCCAACACTAGCTAAAAAAGGCAGGTGTCTTTCAAGGGAATCAAGTTCACGATTATATGCAACTTGCATAGCTCGTCGAATACTTTCTTTGCTTTGTTTGTCTAGTTTTTGATCTTTCGTGCTTGCTATAAATTCCTTATAACCGGCAAAAAAAATTGATTTTAATCCACCAACATTATTTGAAGAATGACTGGCAGACTCATAGAGCTGCTTAAACTGAGCTCCTGCCCAAAAATATTTTTCAAATTCGGTAGCATTCACTTCTGCATTTTTAATGGTTTTTATTTTAATGAAAATATATTTCCATGAGAAAACAGAGGCAGCAATTAAGATTAACATCACCAATTGAACAGGTATGCTTGCTCCCATTACTAAGGACAAAAAGGAAAGATCACCACCTAAGCTCATTATTCATTCTCCATTAATAATTTTATTTCATTTGGGATTCGCATCGGCTTCATCGAAAAGGAGTTAACTGATGCAACAACAACTCGAGATTCAATTAAAAGTTCAGATGAGCGAAAAATTTTTTGCTCAAGATCAATTTTTACTGATCCCAATTTTTCTAATTTAGTTTGAACCTCTATTTCATCATTAAAAACAGCAGGTCTAGTAAATTTTATATCAATTTCATGAACAACAAACATTAAGTTTAGATTATCTTTTAACGCTTTCTGGTCAATTTCAAAATCTCTTAACCACTCCGTTCTTGCTCGCTCCATAAATTTTAAATAATTCGAATGGTAAACCACGCCCCCACTATCGGTATCTTCATAATATATTCTTATTGGCCAGTGATGAACCAGAGCTACCATAAATTTTTTGTGTTACTCGATTGTTCAATTTGGATATTAAAATGCTTCAAGCTAAGGTCTGTGGCTATTCTTCCTTTAGGAGTTCTCATCAAGTAACCCTGCTGAATTAAATAGGGTTCAATTACATCTTCAATCGTTTCTTTTTCTTCACCGATCGCAGCCGCTAAATTATCAAGGCCAACTGGCCCTCCTTTAAATTTTTCAATGATTGCTAATAGTAATGCACGGTCCATATTATCTAAGCCAATTTTATCAACATCTAACATTTTTAAAGCAGCGTCGGCTGTTTTATCATTAACATTTCCATCCGCTTTAACCGAGGCATAATCTCTCACACGTCGTAATAAACGATTAGCAATTCTTGGTGTACCTCGTGACCTTTTAGCAATTTCTGCTGCACCTGAGTCGTCAATAAAAATATCAAGCAACTTCGCTGATCTTTTCACAATTCTTATTAACTCATTTTGCGAGTAAAATTCCAAGCGAGAAACTATTCCAAAACGATCTCGAAGTGGGTTGGTTAACATTCCTGCGCGAGTCGTCGCTCCTACTAAGGTAAATGAAGGCAAGTCTAATTTCACTGAGCGAGCTGATGGCCCGTCCCCAATCATAATATCAAGATGGTTATCTTCCATCGCTGGATATAAAATCTCTTCAATAATCGGAGACAGTCGATGGATCTCATCAATAAATAAAACATCATTGGGCTCAAGATTGGTGAGGAGTGCTGCAAGATCTCCAGCTTTTTCCAATACAGGACCTGATGTTTGTTTTAAACCAACGTTCATTTCACGGGCAATAATATGAGATAAAGTGGTTTTACCTAAACCTGGAGGACCAAACAAAAGCACATGATCTAAAGCTTCTCCTCTTTGCTGAGCAGCTTTAATAAAAATCTCTAATTGATCTCTGATTTTTTCTTGGCCAACATATTCATCAAGATCTGCAGGACGCAACGATTTCTCGAGAATTTCCTCATTCTCTTTGGGCGTATTAGCAATAAAACGATCTTCTTCAATCATAATTAACTAGACAACCATTGCAATGCTTGCTTGATTCCTTCATTAACATTTATATCTTCATTGAAATTTTTAATGGCTTTTTGGATATCACTTTTAGAATACCCAAGAGCCTCTAATGCATCCATAATATCAGTTAAATTTTTTGAATGCTGGGATGATTGTTGCAGCTTCAGATCTTGTTTATCTTTTAATTCAACAATTAACCTTTCCGCAGTCTTTCTGCCAATACCAGGAATTTTAACGAGAAGAGACACATCTTGTTGCTCAATTGCATTAGAAAACTGATCCATGGATACACCACTTAAAATTGAGAGGGCAACTTTAGCTCCAATCCCATTAATTTTAATTAAACTTTTAAAAGATGATTTTTCCTCTTTGGTAAGAAACCCGAACAACAACTGAGCATCTTCACGAACTACCATGTGAACATGAAGAAAAATATCAGATTGCAAATCTGGTAGGTCATAATAAGTCGACATCGGAACTTCAATTTCATAGCCAATGCCGCCACAATCAACCTGAATCCAAGGAGGTGACTTATCAATTAAAATTCCGCGAATACTTCCGATCATAAAATTCGACCACCTTTAAAATTAATTGGGGAATTATCCTGTTGAATTTGCATGACTTGATTGTGACACAATACGCAAGCAAGTGCATCCGAAGAATCTGGGCCCAAGACCTCAGGAAGATTTAATAGTTTTTGCACCATGGATTGCACTTGAATTTTTTGAGCATGGCCATTCCCTACGACAGACTTCTTAATTTGCAGAGCGGTATATTCATATATTTGCAGTTGGTGTTGAATCCCTGCTGCCATTGCAACTCCTCGTGCCTGCCCTAGTGCCAAGGAGCTATTTGCATTCATATTAACAAAGGTTTTTTCAATGCACATTTGATTGGGCTGGTATTGTGAAATAATCTCAGAGACTTCATCAAAAATTATTTTTAATCTTTCAGGGTAGGGAAGTTTTTCTGAGGTTGTTTTTATGACGCCACTTGTAATATACGTTGTTTTTTTATTTAAACAATCAACTATGCCATATCCTGTGACTCTTAATCCTGGATCAATTCCAATTACCCTAGTAGAGGTCAAATTAGTTCTCAATTATGGCGTTAGTATATACCTCTTGAACATCATCAAGATCATCAAGTACATCGAGAATTTTTTGCATTTTTGCACCCTCATCTCCAGATAACTCCACTTCATTATCTGCTTTCATTGTTAATTCAGCCATCTCGAATTTTAAATTATCTTTTTCAAATGATTCCTTAATGGTTATAAAATCATTTGGTGGGGTAATTACTTCAATAGAACCATCTTCATTAATTTCAACATCCTCAGCACCAAGATCAATCGCTTTTTCCATAATTTCTTCTTCATTAGACCCTGGAGCAAAAAAAATACTGCCGCAATGTTTAAACATGAAAGCGACACAACCATCCGTACCTAAGTTTCCACCATTCTTAGAAAAAGCATGGCGTACATCAGCGACAGCTCTATTCTTATTATCAGTTAAACAATCTACGATGATCGCTGCGCCATTAATTCCATAGCCTTCATAACGAATTTCCTCGTAATTAACTCCCTCGAGTTCGCCCGTTCCTCTTTTAATTGCTCTCGTAATATTTTCTGCAGGCATATTTTCATCTTTTGCAGCTGCAATTGCTGCACGTAATCTAGGATTAAAGTTTGGATCACCGCCACTCATCCTAGCTGAAACAGTGATTTCTTTGATCAATTTCGTGAATATCTTGCCCCTTTTCGCATCCTGGCGCCCTTTACGATGCTGAATATTTGCCCACTTGGAGTGTCCTGCCATAAGTTTTCCTAATAAGTATTTAGTTTCTATTTTATCATCTTGTGGTCACACGTGAAGCCAGAAGAATCGTCAATAATACCCCACATAGGATCATAGTCAGTCCAATTCCCTCATTTATTTTGGGAGCTTCTTGGAGTTCAATAAATGCTGCCAATGAACCAATAACTGGAGCCAATAATGAAATAGTCGATACCTCACTAGTTTTTAAATGTTTGACTCCGTAATTCCATAATAACCAAGCCAATGCATTACAAAAAATAATGTTATAAAGCGAAGCCTTCCAGAAATAAGGATTGATCTCATAAATTTCTATACCTTTTGCAGCAATAACAATAAGAATAGGTAATGAGCCCAATAACATCTGCCAGGCCGTCAGATTTAATAGATCTATTTGTGGATATTTTTCATTATATCTTTTGACACTGATCACCCCACAGCCCCAAAAAAAACCGGCGCTGATCGCAATCATCATGCTATTGAAGTCTGCATTTTTATGGACAGGATCAAATATCAGTATCAATCCAATCAAACTGACAGCAATTGCTAAAATTTGTCTATTAGTCATTTTTTCTTTTAAAAAATAAAAGGCTAACAAATTTGCCCATATAGGCATCGTAAATGTTAGAACAGATGTTTTTGCTGTTCCACCATGAACTAGTGCAACCAAAACTAATACAGTGAACCCAATCATTTGAAAAATACCGATTAAAAAAACGAACTTAATATTTATAATTTTTAATGACTTTTGCGTTAAAGCTAAAATGAACAAAAGAATGATTGCACCAAAAAAATTTCTTATAAAAGCAAATTCCCAAGGTCCCACCAATTGAACTGCTTGTTTCATTACTACCCAGTTATAACCCCAAAAAAAAGTCATTAAAACAACACTTAAAATTGGAAAAAGTTTTCTTTTAAAAGAATTTTGCATGTTTTATAAAATTTGTTATTCTAGATTTTCAAAATTTATTAATTATGCATTATGAAAACAGCACAGCAAATATTAAATGATAAAAAACACAATGACATTTTATCAATTGAACCAGACAGGCCAGTCATTGATGCATTAATTATCATGGCAGAATATAAAATAGGAGCCTTGCTAGTTATGCAAAAGAATAAGCTGCTCGGTATCATATCTGAGAGAGACTATGCTAGAGAGATAGTTTTAAAAGGAAAATCATCGAAACAATGTTTAGTTGGAGAGGTAATGACAAAAGATGTCATTACAATTGATGCCAAAGATACTTATGACAAGGGTTTAGAGATAATGACAGAAAATCGTATTCGTCACCTTCCTGTTTTAGAGAATAAAAAAGTAGTTGGCATGTTATCTTTGGGAGATTTGGCTAAAGAAACCATTACCCACCAGAGATTATTAATTGATCAATTAGAAAGTTTTATTAAAAGTTAGTCTCCAATAATTTTGACTAATACTCTTTTCTTTCTTCGGCCATCAAACTCACCATAGAAAATTTGTTCCCATGGGCCAAAATCTAAATTTCCATCGGTTACTGCAACTACTACTTCTCTTCCCATGACTTGTCTTTTCATATGAGCATCAGCATTATCTTCACCAGTATCATTATGACGATAACCGCTTACGGGTTCATGGGGAGCAAGTCTTTCCAACCACTTTTTATAATCGCTATGCAGGCCTGATTCATCATCATTAATAAATACGCTTGCAGTAATATGCATGGCATTCACTAAAACCAATCCCTCACTAATACCACTCTCAGCTAAACATTCTCTGATTTCATGGGTGATGTTCGTAAAGTGCATTCTTTCAGGTGCATTAAACCATAACTCTTTTCTATAGCTTTTCATGAATCAAATCCTTTTCTTTATTACAGAATAATGATATCAAATATCATCCAAACCAACTTTATTCTTTTTCATTTGGAAAAATAAGCTCAATGCCATTTCCAGCAGGATCTTTAAAAAATATTTGACGAGTTCCAATCTCAGGTACTTCACGTGTTGAAAATTGTATTTTTTTTGTAGTTAATAGATCAACGTATTTACTTTCGTTATTGCATGTGAATGCCATATGGTCGAATGTGGAGTTAACATTTAACTCATTCACAATGTCATTTTTTGAAAAACTTAAATGCAATACATCTTTGTTATTCGCATAAAGCCAATACCCTCCATTTTTAAAAGGGGGGCGATGTCCAAGCTCCAAGCCAACGATTTCTATATAAAAGTCTTTTAAAACTTCAATAGTTTCTTCATCAGCTCTTAAATTGTAGTGATTAATGCCCTCGATCATTTTTTAAAAATTAACTTGTCGAAACATTTTGATTACGCACACGAATGTGTAACTCTCTCAACTGTTTTTCATCGACTTCATTTGGAGCTGATGTTAATAAGCACTGTGCACGTTGTGTTTTAGGGAATGCAATCACATCTCTAATTGATTCTGCTCCAACTAGCAATGTTGTTAGACGATCTAAGCCAAATGCCAAGCCGCCATGCGGAGGAGCTCCGTATTGAAGTGCATCCAGAAGGAAGCCAAATTTCTCCTTGGCCTCATCTTTAGAAATATTTAATGCTGAAAATACTTGCGATTGAGCAGATTGATCATGAATACGAATTGAACCCCCGCCAACTTCCCAACCATTAATTACAAGATCATAAGCTTTTGACAGACATGCTCCAGGATCAGAGGTAAGTAATTTTTCATGACCATCTTTTGGTGAAGTAAATGGATGATGTAAAGCATCCCAACGATCTTCATCTTCATTAAACTCAAACATAGGGAAGTCAACAACCCATAAAATAGACCACTCATCACCCGTGAGTATTTTACGATCATGTCCAATTTTTTCTCTTAAAGCTCCAAGGGCTTCATTCACAATTTTTTCTTTGTCCGCGCCAAAAAATATCAAATCTCCATTTTCAGCTTTTGTTTTCTCAATGATTTTTGTCAAACCTTTTTCATGAATATTTTTAACAATTGGGCTTTGAAGGCCCTCTTCGTTGAGCTTGGTCACATCATTTATTTTTATATATGCTAATCCCTTAGCCCCATATATCTTAACGAATTCCGTATACTGATCAATCTCTGATCTTGACATATCTGATCCAGATGGAATCTTCAAAGCAGCAACACGACCATTGGATGAATTAGCTGGACTAGAAAATACTTTAAAGTCCACATCTTTCATATCATCAGTTAATTCAATGAGCTCTAAATCAACACGTAAATCAGGTTTGTCGGAACCATATCTAGTCATTGCCTCTTTGTAGGATATTTCCTGAAATTTTTCCGGCAGACCTACATCAAGCACATCTTTGAATACTTTTTGCGTTAACTTTGTGGCAATTTTTTTTACATCTTCTTCTTCAACAAATGATGCCTCAATGTCAATTTGAGTAAATTCAGGCTGCCTATCTGCTCTTAAGTCCTCATCACGAAAACATTTGGCAATTTGAAAGTATCGATCAAATCCAGAAACCATTAATAATTGCTTAAAAAGTTGAGGAGATTGAGGCAAAGCAAAGAATTCACCATGATGAACTCTTGATGGCACAAGATAATCTCTCGCACCTTCAGGAGTGCTTCTAGTTAATATCGGTGTTTCAATCTCTATAAAATTATCTTGATCTAATGATTGACGAACACTTTTTGTGATCTCATAGCGTACTTTTAAATTTTTCTGCATCTGATCACGTCGCAAATCAATAAAACGACTTTCTAGACGGATATTTTCAGTAATATTTTCATCATCAATAACAAATGGTGGCGTTAAAGAAGCATTGATAATTTCTATTTCGGAAACAAGCATTTCAACTTCGCCAGTCGGTATATTTTTATTAACCGTGCCTTCAGGACGTTTTCGAACTTTACATTTTACTTTTAAAACATATTCACTTCTTACTGTTTCAGCAATCTTAAAAGCCTCTGGTGTATCTGGATCAATAACAACTTGAGCGAGACCTTCCCGATCTCTCAAATCAATAAAAATAACACCGCCATGATCCCTTCTGCGATGAGCCCATCCGCATAAATAAATTTCTTGATCAATATGGGATGCATTTACATGCCCACAATATAAAGTTCTCATAATAATTATCTCTTAGCTTTGTTTGAACGTGATTTTGATTGGGGGGGGACAACTCCCATGGAAATAACATACTTTAACGCTTGATCCACGGAAACATCAATTTCTTTAATTCTATTTCTTGGCACCATTAATGTATAGCCTGAGGTCGGGTTTGGGGTAGTAGGGACATAAACATTAACGTATTTGCCTTTTAAAATTTTCGCAATCTTCTCATCCGTCTCACCAGTGATAAAGGCAAATGTGTAATTTTTTGCATCAGGAAACTCAATTAAAACAGCTTTAGAAAAGGCATTCGAGTTATTTGAAAATAAAGTATCAGAAACTTGTTTGATTCCTCCATATATTGATTTAACAAACGGAAGCTTATCAAGGATAAGCTCATACAGAGAAATCAATCTTTTTCCAAAAAAATTATTTGCAATCAAACCCACAATAAAAATTGAAGCTACAGTTAAGATGACTCCAACACCAGGAATATTAAATCCGATTAACTGACTGGGTTGATATTCATAAGGTAAAAATAAAACCACTTGGTCAAGGAAATGTGCCAATGAGTATATGACCCAAATAGTTAGAACAAGGGGTATAAGGACAATCAGTCCTGTCAAAATATTTTTCTTAAACATTTTTTTGATTTTCCGTCTTTACCGGTCCTTCAGAAGATGTTGATTTCGTTTCTGATGTTGTTTTAGATTTTTTAAAATCTGTCTCATACCAGCCTGATCCGTTTAATTTAAAAGCAGGGGCAGATACTTTTTTTTCAAAAGTTTCTTTGCCACTACAAACTGGACAATTCTTAGTGGTAGCTTCTGTAAGCTTTAAAAAAAGATCGTCTGAATGCGAACAGGTAGAACATTTATACTCGTATATAGGCATTGATTTCTCTAGAAAGGAATATCGTCTTCAAACTCATCAAATGAACTACTATTTGATGATCCTGATTGATTGTTACGAGAGGGAGTTTGATCAAATTCATCCTTCGCTTCTGGCTGAGAGCTTGGTTGAGAATCTTGAGTTGGAGCTCCATCACGACCTCCAAGCATTTGCATTGAATCTACAATAATCTCGGTGGTATATCGATCTTGACCTTCTTTGGTTTGCCATTTTCTTGTCTGAAGTCGTCCTTCAAGATAAACAGGTCGTCCTTTTTTTAAGTACTCCCCAGCAATTTCCGCCAACCTTCTATACATAACAATATTGTGCCATTCTGTTTTTTCTTGTCTCTCTCCTGCTTTATCTTTCCATGAATCAGTAGTTGCAATACTAAAATTACATACAGCATCTCCATTAGGCATAAATCTAACCTCAGGGTCTCTTCCAAGATTACCCATAAGAATTACCTTATTAACTGATGGCATTTTTTTCTCCTAAAATTTTCATAACTTTATTGTTATCAAATTTTGTGTCATTTTTTAATTTTATAATTATATAGCTTTCGCTGGGGAAAATTAAGGCTTCATCAACAAAATCTAAGTTTTCGATCTTATTAAAAATTAAATTTTTTGATTTATCAGATTTTCTGAAGAACTCAGGCTCTATCTTAATAACCATGTCATTTTTACTTGATGGAAAGATAAATCTGATCATCATAATCAACCAGGCTAAGAGCAGAATAGCACTTAGGATAAATATGGCTTGATCACTAAATTGCACTGCAATAAATCCACCTAAAATTCCCCCAATAAAAATCCCCAAAGATTGGGATGTGTTGTAAGCACCAAGGACCAAACCCTTTAAGTTTTTTGGAGAGAGTCTGCTGATCAAGCTTGGAAGAGTTGCCTCTAAAAAATTAAAGGCAATAAAATAAATTAATAAAGTGATCATAATGGTTTGTTTACTATCAGACCAACTCATAAAAAGATATTGTACAAAAATTAATAGCAATACATTAAGTAGAAAAAATCCTCTCAACATCTTTTTCTTGGCAGATAAAATGATCATTGGGATAATGGCTAACATAGATAAAACAAAGACAGGCAAATAAATTTGCCAATGATATTCAATTGGGTATCCGATTCCATTGAGCATTAGTGGAATCATCATAAACATGATAATTTGAGATGCATGTAAAGCAAATATTCCATAATCAAGCTTGAGGAAAACTTTATCAAAGATAATTTTTTTTATGGGGTAATCAGTTTTTTTATTTTTTGAATACCTTATGGGGTTCGGGATGTAATAAATTACAATTGCCATTGCAATTAAAGAGAGTATAGCAATTAACATAAATATATTTTGAAAACCTAGATAAGTATTCAAAATTGGAGAAAGAACAATTGAGATCCCAAATGTGAATCCAATAGATGCTCCAATAATCGCCATGGATTTTGTTCTCGCTTTGTCTGTAGTTAAATCAGCAAGCAATGCTAAAAGAACAGCTGATATTGCGCCAGCGCCTTGAAGGGCTCGGCCCAAAGTAATCATTATCATTGACTCAGAAAAAAAAATGACTAGTGAACCAATGAGGAAAATACATAAACCAATAATGATTAACTTCTTTCTTCCAAAGCGATCAGATAATATCCCGAATGGAATTTGGAATAATGCTTGAGTAAGCCCATAAATACCAAATGTTAGACCAATTAAAAATGTTGAAGCACCACTGCCTAATTGAGTTAAGTAAATTGACATTATTGGGAGAACAATAAATAAACCAAGCATTCTTAACATATAAACGAAAGCGATACCTAGTGTCGATTTGATTTCAAAGGAAGTCATGTTTTGAAGTTCGTATTACAAAAATTATAAATTTCTCGTATATTAACAGGTTATGCAAAAAAATAATGACAATCTAATAATCAAAGGAGCAAGAACTCATAATTTAAAAAATATTTCTGTCTCAATGCCTAAAAATAAGTTAGTTGTCATCACCGGACTATCAGGATCAGGTAAATCATCACTTGCTTTCGACACCATCTATGCTGAAGGTCAGAGACGATATGTAGAATCACTATCAGCCTACGCGAGACAATTTTTAGATAGGATGAACAAGCCTGATGTAGATTTAATTGAGGGCTTATCTCCAGCAATTTCCATTGAGCAAAAATCAACATCGCACAACCCAAGGTCAACCGTAGGAACGGTGACAGAAGTCCATGATTATTTGAGATTACTTTTTGCCCGAGCTGGAGACCCACATTGTCCAGATCATAACCACAAACTAGAAGCTCAGACTATTTCCCAAATTGTTGACAACATCCTATTGCTTGGAGAAGATAAAAAAATTGTGATCTTATCTCCAATAATCAGTGAGCATAAAGGAAGTCACAAAGATCTAATTGATGAGCTTCGATCACAAGGCTTTATTCGTGTCAGACTAAATAACAAGATTTTTGAAATTGATGATTTGCCAGAGATTGATAAAAATAAAAAACATACTATTGACGTGGTAGTTGATAGACTAAAAATTGACGCATCCTCAAAACAAAGAATTACAGAATCAATTGAAACCGCTGTGAGGTTATCAAAATCAAAAGTCATTGTTTATGATATGGATAATGACAGTACACATTTATTTTCTACAAAATTTGCTTGCCCGGTGTGTGATTTTTCTCTGGAAGAATTAGAGCCGAGAATATTTTCTTTTAATAATCCGATGGGGGCATGTCCTTCTTGTGATGGCCTTGGAAACAAAACATTTTTTGATTCAGACAAGGTAGTCGCGATGCCTGACTTATCCTTATCAGCTGGGGCCATAAAAGGTTGGGATAAAAGAAACCATTTCTATTATCAAATTTTAAAGTCACTCGCTGATCATTATCAATTTGATATCGATGCACCATTTAATGAGTTGCCTCAGGAAATTCAACAAATCATTCTGTATGGGAATAATGAAAAAATTGATTTTTCATATCTCAGTTCTGATGGAAAAATTTACAAAAAAAATCATACTTTTGAAGGCATTCTCAATAATTTTTCAAGACGGTATCGCGAATCTGATTCTCATTTAGTCCGAGATGAGTTAGCAAAACACCTCAGCCACAAAGAATGTCCTGATTGCCAAGGCAAGAGATTAAAAAAATCATCACTAAATGTATTAATAGAAGGCATAGATATCCATACGATCTGCGATATGTCTCTAAAAGAATGTCATCAATATTTTGAAAATTTAAATTTAGCTGGATCAAAAAAACATATTGCAGAAAAAATAATCAATGAGATAAAAAGCAGAGTCTTTTTTCTTAATAATGTTGGACTTAACTATCTGAGCCTATCCAGGACAGCTGATACTCTGTCTGGGGGGGAGGCTCAAAGAATTAGATTAGCCTCGCAAATTGGTAGTGGCTTAACGGGAGTCATGTATGTTTTAGATGAACCTTCAATTGGTTTGCATCAAAGAGATAATGATAGGCTACTGGAAACATTAAAAAATCTTCGAGATCTGGGTAACACAGTAATTGTGGTTGAGCATGATGAGGATGCTATCTTAAGTGCTGACTATGTTATTGATATTGGTCCTGGCGCTGGCGTGCACGGTGGTGAAGTCATTGCTTCTGGCTCACCTCAAGAGATATTAAAGAATAAAAATTCACTTACTGCACAATACTTGTCAAAAAATAAAAAAATTGAAATTAACAATCTTCCAAAAACCACCAATAATTTTATTAGAATCCGAGGTGCGAAAGGAAATAACTTAAAAAATATTGATGTAAATATTCCTGTTGGCCTATTTACCTGTGTTACGGGCGTGTCTGGAAGTGGTAAGTCTACCTTAATCAACGACACACTTTATCTGTCTTTATCGAATAAATTAAATCGAAACAATCATGAAACGGCTTCGCATGACGAAATTTTAGGAGTGAATTTATTTGATAAAGTCATTGATGTAAACCAAAGCCCGATTGGTAGAACGCCTCGATCCAATCCTGCCACCTATACAGGCTTATTCACTCCGATTAGAGATCTATTTTCTAAACTACCTGAAAGTAAATCAAGAGGATATGGTCCTGGCAGATTTTCTTTTAATGTCAAAGGTGGCAGATGTGAGGCCTGTGAGGGAGATGGTGTTTTAAAGGTAGAAATGCACTTTCTTCCTGATGTATATGTTAAATGTGATATTTGCCAAGGACATCGATACAACCGTGAAACGTTAGAGATCAAATATAAAGGTAAAAATATTCACGAAATTTTATCCATGACTGTTGAGGATGCTTATCAATTTTTTGAATCCATTCCTGTCGTTGCAAAAAAATTACAAACCCTTTTAGATGTTGGCCTTGGATATATAACCCTTGGTCAAAATGCAACCACCTTATCTGGGGGAGAAGCACAGAGGGTTAAATTAGCTCTAGAGTTATCTAAAAGGGATACTGGAAAAACAATGTATATTCTTGATGAGCCTACTACGGGATTACATTTTGCAGACATTCAGCTACTCTTAAATGTTCTTCATAAGCTCAGAGACAATGGTAATACCATCGTTGTTATTGAGCATAATTTGGATGTCATCAAAACAGCCGACTGGATTATTGATTTAGGGCCTGAAGGAGGTTCTGGTGGTGGAGAGGTGATTGCTTGTGGTTCACCAATAGAACTAGCTAATGTTGCAAAAAGTTATACAGGACAATATTTAAAAAAATTAATTTAAGGGATACTTGAATAATCCATCCTCTTAAAAATTTGGTTTGTTTTTTTTGTTAAAAACTCTGAATGCATATCTTTCTGATACTTTTTTGGGTTAGTTAACATGGATGCAAGTTTTGCCGATTGATATGAGCTTAAAGAATTTGGGTCAACATTAAAATAGAATTTTGATGCATTTTTAATCCCAAAGAGCCCATCGCCCCACTCTGCGATATTCAAATACAGTTCTAATATCCTTTTTTTACTTAAAACCATTTCTAAAAATATAACAAGAGCTGCTTCATTGATCTTTCTAAAAATATTTTTCGTTGGGCTGAGAAATAAATTTTTTACCAGCTGTTGAGAAATTGTTGAACCACCTCGTTTAATTTTTTGGTTAAGATTATCTAAATATGCATCCTTAATCGATCTGATATCAATTCCAGAATGTTGCATAAAACGATCGTCTTCTGCGGCTACTACTGCTCTCTTCATAGAGCTATTGATCATTTCATAAGCCACCCAATCAATTTTGATATTTTTTGCATAATCAATTCCCACTTGATATTTCATCATCGAAGTTGTTTTTGGATTAATAGATTTAAACTTATAAATCTCAATAATTTTTGGAGTCAGAAAAACCAGGTATCCAATTGTTAGTATTGAAATTACAACAAATACTTTTTTTAGATTAGAATTGATCTTAAAGATTCCTCAATGCTTTTAGATTCAACTTTAACCTCATGCCAAATTTCAAAACTTGCTGCTGCTTGCTTGACAAGCATGCCAAGCCCATCAAAAAGAGTTAAATTATTTTCTCTTGCACTTTTCAAAAATGGGGTCTGTTTACCATACATCATGTCATAACAAATAAGATCTTTATGGCTATCATTTAATGAAATTGGGGAAGAAGCTGTATCCATTATCCCAGCAGAGGTTGCATTAATCACTATATCGATCTTATCAAGATCAATGTGATCCATCACCGAAATATTTTCATAATTTTTTTGCCAATTTTGTGTCATATCAAATGATTTCTGTATGGTCCTGTTCCAAAGATAAAGATTAGAAATTTTTTCACTCAATATCGATGAGATAACAGCGTTAGCAGCGCCACCAGCACCAAGCAATAGTATGGAAGAATTTGCCAGTGTCCCAATTTTTTCTAATAAATCATTTACCAAACCAATTCCATCTGTTGTATGAGCTTCAATCGCATTATTATTAAAAGAAAGTGTGTTTGCAGACCTAGTTAAGTCAACTTCTGAAGTTTTTGTTGTTGAGATTTTTGCAGCACATATTTTAAAAGGAAGGGTGACGTTTACACCTGAATAACCTTTATCCATTAAGTTTTGAATTATCGATGCAAAAGCTTTATCGTCATCTGCCAAAATTTTTTCATAAAGCAAATCAATTGAATATTGGCGAGCAAATTCTGAATGAATTTGTGGTGACAATGAATGATTAATTGGATTACCTATAACAGCAAATTTTTTCATTTTTTCCTATTTTTGCACTAATATAGTGCATTTAGTAGTAAATTTGTATTAAATTTGATCAAAAAAATAACTTTTTTGACTACACTTGTAACATTTTGTTACTAATCAACTAATATATTACATCTATTTTATTTTGGCATAGATGTTGCATTAATAAAGAGTAAATAACTAAACTTGAGAGGAAATTTTACTATGGCAGTTTCAGATGTAATGAAAATGGTAAAGGACAACAATGTGAAGTTTGTTGATTTCAGATTTACCGATACAAAGGGAAAAGAGCAGCATGTGTCTGTTCCA
This sequence comes from uncultured Nitrosomonadales bacterium, assembly GCA_913048465.1. Lineage (GTDB taxonomy): Bacteria > Pseudomonadota > Gammaproteobacteria > Burkholderiales > Methylophilaceae > BACL14. Next base: position 35,698 of record CAJWVO010000010.1, on the reverse strand, counting down.
GTATCCGCTTTTGATGAAGAAAAGTTTAAAGATGGTCATGCTTTTGATGGTTCATCTATTGCAGGTTGGAAAGGTATTAATGCATCAGATATGTTGCTTATGCCAGATCCTGACACAGCAAAGATTGATCCTTTTTTTGAGGAAACAACATTAACACTTACTTGTAATATTGTTGATCCAACAGACGGTAAACCTTATGACAGGGATCCAAGAAGTATTGCTTTAAAAGCTGAAGCATACCTTAAATCCACAGGTATTGGTGATACAGCCTATTTCGGTCCAGAGCCAGAATTCTTTGTTTTTGACTCAATTACCTGGAAGACCGACATGAGCGGCTCTCATGTCAAAATTTATACTGAGGAAGCCACCTGGGATTCAGAAAATAATCATGAGGGTGGTAACGTTGGGCATCGTCCAGCAGTGAAAGGTGGATACTTCCCTGTACCACCAGTTGATTCTTTGCAAGATCTCAGATCAGCGATGTGTATGACACTAGAACAACTCGGTGTTCCTACTGAGGTTCATCACCATGAGGTCGGCGGTTCTGGACAATGTGAAATTGGTACCAAGTTTTCTACACTAACGCAAAGAGCTGATTGGACGCAAATTCTAAAATATGTGGTTCATAACACAGCCAACAACTTTGGCAAAACTGCTACATTTATGCCAAAACCAGTCCTAAATGATAATGGCTCAGGTATGCATGTCCACCAGTCAATCTGGAAAGACGGTAAAAATATGTTTGCTGGTGATGAGTATGCGGGGTTAAGTGAAACAGCTTTGTTTTACATTGGTGGCGTCATTAAGCATGCACGAGCATTAAATGCAATCACAAATCCATCCACTAACTCATATAAGAGATTAGTCCCCGGATTTGAAGCGCCTATTAAGTTGGCTTATTCAGCTAAAAATCGGTCTGCTTCAATTCGAGTGCCATTCGTTTCAAGTGACAAGGCGAGACGAATTGAAACACGTTTCCCTGATCCAACAGCGAATCCATATCTTGCCTTTAGTGCACTTTTAATGGCTGGTCTAGATGGTATTCAAAATAAAATCCATCCAGGTGAGGCAGCAACTAAAGATTTATATCATCTTCCACCTGAAGAAGATGCAGCGATCCCAACTGTTGCAAGATCCCTCGAAGAGGCTCTTGAAGCATTAAATGAAGACCGTGCCTTTTTAACTCAGGGTGGTGTATTCACTGATGACTTTATCGATAGTTTAATCGAATTAAAAATGGATGAAGTTACCACGCTTAGAATGACACCTCATCCTGTTGAGTTTGATTTATATTATTCAGTGTAATGTTTAATTTTCGGGGTGATTTTTCACCCCGAATTAATTTTAATGTCGCCCCCAATCAAAGTAAAAGAAAATAATGAACTAGAGCAGTTGGCAACATCTGTTGTTCTAATTGATAAGAATCTTAATATTAAATATTTAAATCCTAGCGCGGAAATTCTTTTTCAGATTTCACTCAAGAAAGCCAAAGATAAGCAAATATCTATTATTTTTGAAGATATTGATTACTTAAAATATCGAATTGATAAATCTATACAAAGATCATCCACTTATAAAGAGCATGAGTGTCAAATTAAGATTAAAGATGATATCAAAACTGTGACTTTTACAGTTACACCGCATGATGATGAAGAGTATGAGTTTATTTTAGAATTTATCGAGATGGACCAAGTTCTGCAAGTGGCCAAAGAAGAAAGGATGATGTTGCAACAAAAAGCTAATTCTGAACTTCTTAGGAATCTTGCGCATGAAATCAGGAACCCTCTTGGTGGAATTAAAGGCTCAGCTCAACTTTTAGCTGATGAGGTGAGTGAGGATTTGTCTGAGTATATTCAAATCATCATTTCTGAAAGTGAACGTTTACAAAAATTAATGGATAGTTTGTTGAGCCCACACAAAATACCGAAATTTGAAAAAAATAATATCCATGAAATTCTAGAAAAGATTCGTAGTACACTAAAATTAGAATACTCCGAAATAGAATTTATTAGGGATTATGATATATCTATTCCTCTAATTTCTTGCGACTACGAAAAGATCTATCAAGCCCTATTCAACATTGTTAAAAATGCTTGTGAGATTTTAACCTCATCACCATTTGCAGAAAAAAATAAAATCAAATTTGTTACCCGCTCTGAGAGAAAAGTTATTTTTCATAAGAAACTTCACCACACAGTTTTAAATATCTCAATTATTGATAATGGTCCTGGAATTCCAAAAGAAAAAATTGAAGAAATATTTTTTCCACTTGTCAGCGGAAAAGATTCTGGAACAGGACTTGGGCTACCACTAAGTCAAAACTTTATAACGCTACACAACGGTATTATTGATGTTAATAGCCTCCCAGGTGAAACAGAATTTAAAATTTTATTGCCAATTCAAAATTAAATATGGATACTTCAAAAAAGAAAATATGGATTCTAGATGACGATAAGTCAATCCGATGGGTACTTCAAAAGGCTTTAGAAAAAAATAATTATAATGTAACCGCATTCGGAAATACTAACGAAGCTATAAATCAATTTAATCATGATATGCCTGATCTTATTGTCAGTGACATAAAAATGCCAGGTGAAACAGGGCTTCAATTCCTTGAAAAAGTGAAGGGAAAATTTCCAAATATTCCTGTAATTATCATGACAGCTTTTAGCGATCTTGATTCTGCAGTAGATTCATATTCGCATGGTGCTTATGAATATCTTCCGAAACCATTCGATATTGATAACGCCATCAGTGTAATTAACTCTGCATTTAAAGATAAAAATGATGATCTTAATGATATTGAAAGTACCAATAAAATAATTGGCACTTCAAAAGCGATGCAGGAAGTTTTTAAACAAATTGGAAAGTTAAGCAAATCAGATGCATCTATTCTCATTACTGGTGAGAGCGGAACCGGTAAAGAGTTAATAGCAAAAGCTATACATGATAATAGTTTAAGAAAAGATAAATCGTTTGTTGCACTTAACTCTGCTGCTATTCCCAAAGATCTGCTTGAGTCTGAATTATTTGGATATGAAAAAGGAGCTTTTACTGGAGCTAATGTTTCAAAAAAAGGCTATTTCGAGGAGGCTGAGAATGGTACATTATTTCTGGATGAAATTGCAGATATGCCAATTGATCTCCAATCTAAACTTTTGAGAGTATTGAATGATGGCTCTTTCCAAAAGCTAGGATCAAGCACAATGATTAAAGCAAATGTGAAGATCATTGCGGCAACACACCAAGATTTAAGAGAAAAAATAAAAAATCAAGAATTTAGAGAAGACTTATTTCATCGACTTAATGTAATTACAATTCACCTTCCTCCTCTTAGGGAGAGAGAAAATGATATTCTCCTTCTGGCAAAATTTTTTCTTAGCCAGAGCGCTAAAGAGTTAAATACTAATATCAAATACCTTAATGAAGAAACACAAGATTATTTCAAGAAATTAAATTGGACAGGCAATATTAGGCAGCTTAGAAATATTTGTCACTGGCTAACTGTTATGTCACCTGGAAAAGAGGTAGGAGTTTCTGATTTACCTACAGAAATTCTAAAAGAAAATGTTTATAACAAACCAGCTAATAGCTGGGAAGATTCTCTAAAGATAGCTGTAACCAATGACTTAACAAATAATCTCCAGAATCTTTATGAAGGTTATATTGAAAAATTTGAAAAAGTAATTATTAAAGCGGCACTAAATCATTGTGGAGGGAAAAAAATAAATGCTGCAAAAATTCTAGGAATTGGAAGAAATACCATTACTAGAAAAATTCAAGAACATGGTATATCTGCAAAAGATTAATTAAGCTATTTTCTTTTTATAGTGATTCAACTTTTTGATGATCTTAATCAAAATTTCTATAATAAAATTTCAAAAAAAAACCCCGCATAAAGCGGGGTTTTTCGAAATCTTTAAGATAAATAATTATCTTAGAAGAATAAGATAGCACCAACAGAGATATTATCTTCTTCTACGTCAGCAACAGATGAACCCATCGCTTCAGTTTCCATGTCGTTATATTCAACAACTAGGTTAAGATTTGCTGTTAGTGGGTGATAAGCACCAACTGTCCAACGACTGTTTTCTTCAACTAAGTTGAATGAAGCAGCTGCATCACTTGAGCCTTCTTTATCTAAGTTAGACACACCATATGAAACACCAAGTTTCGTACCTGTTGGAATTACATATGTTGCCTGAACGTATCCACCATCTGAATCACGGCGATCACCAGCAGCGTTAAAACCGTCACGGCCAAATGCTGTAGTACCGATACCACGACCATCATAGTAGTAACCAACCAAGTTTAAGTTACCAGCTGTTAAACTTGCACCAAGTTCCCATGCAGTAATATCTTCATTACCTAATTGAGCAGTAGCGCCAAGGTCGTCCATGCTTTGTTGAGCAAAACCAGCCCAAACTTTACCAGCAACATCACCAGTCCATGAGTATGAAGCTTGACCTTCAAAACCAGGGCCTGAGTGTGTACCAGCGTTTGTTGCTGATGTTGTATTTGCTGTACCAGTTGATGTAGCATCATATGGTTGAACCATACCGATAGTTGCTTGGAAACCATTCATGTTTGGTGTTGTATATGAAATTTGACCTTTCCAATCAGCATATATATAACCAGTACCGATACCACCTAAAGTAGTAGTTGTACCACCAGATGTACCAACAACACCCTGTGAACCAACACCAAGAAGTGTCATGTCGTTAAGGATAGCTGTTGAAGCAAAGATACCTAAATCTTTACCAACTTTAACTGTACCCCATGATTTGTCACCAAAAGTCACAAATGCTTGACGATTTTCGTTACCGCCGCCACCGCCAAGTGGAGTTCTTGTAGAAGCACCAGGCTGCATAGAAATAGTGAAGCTTACGTCTAAATCATTTGCACGTGTTGTACCTGTTACACCTAACCATGATGGTAAAAGACCAGTGTTGATAGAAAAGTCATTATCATCATAAGTGTTCTCACCGTTAGTAATACCACCATTAATAGCAGTAGCACCGTCAGTGTCTGTCCAGATTGCAAAAGCATTAACGTTACCGTTAATATCAATTGTCCAATCACCTGCTGGAATGACGATACCAGCATTTGCAACTGAAGCTGCAGATAAAACTGCACCAGCAACTGCTAATTTGATTTTATTTTTCATAAAAATCTCCTAAGTTAAAAATACCTCTCAAACAATGTTGAGAGAAAGTTCGCGAACTTTCTCAACGATTAACGTTAAGAAGTTAATACAATTATGCTGAATTAATATATTCATTACTAGGATAAAGTGCTTTTTTTGCAACATTAAAGTAATTTTGTTGTTTTTTTGCAACAAAATGTATCATTTGTACTATTAATTCAATGATTTATGTTTTTCCAGTGCAAAACGGTCAGTCATACCGGATAAAAAATCAGCAATTGAGCGATATTTTTTTTCATGAATTTTATAATCACTTGGAAGAGCTTCAAAATTATCATCATAATAAATAAATAAATCTGAAATGATTTTTTGAGCACTCCTTGTCATATTATTTACTCTGGAATGCTGGTAAAGGTTAGTTCTTAAAAAATTTCTACAATCATTAATGTAGTTTTGAATGGGTGTAGATAAATTAATCAAGGTAGTTTTATTATTTCTGACTTCATCGATTGTTCTAATGTTTGTGTCATTAATTAATTTTCTTGAATTATTTGTAACATCATTTATTAATAAAAACAGCATTCGCCTCAAAGTCTCATAAACGTATACTTTTTCAGCAGCCTCATAACCATTTAAATCATTTCTTAAATTACGATAACTTTCATTAAAAAAATCAAGTCGTTTTAATTTAGATAACGGAAGGATACCTGATCGGTAACCATCTTCAATATCATGAATGTTATAGGCAATACTATCGGCAATATCAACAATTTGAGCTTCAAGACTTGGGTGTGTTTTATTGATAAATCTTTCTCCAAGAGGTCCTAATGATATTGCATTTTTTTTTGAACAGTGCTTTAAGATGCCTTCACGGCTTTCAAAAGTAAGATTGAGTCCAGCGAAATCGCAATATCTCTTTTCAAGCTTATCAACAACACGTAAGGATTGATAATTATGCTCAAATCCTCCATGATCTTTCATACATTTATTCAATGCATCTTGGCCTGCATGGCCAAAAGGAGTGTGGCCTAAATCATGAGCTAATGCAATAGTTTCAGCTAAGTCTTCATTTAATTCCAAAGAACGGGCTACACCTCTGGAGATTTGTGAAACCTCAAGCGAATGGGTTAATCTTGTTCGAAACATATCACCCTCATGATTCACAAAAACTTGTGTTTTATACATTAATCTTCGGAAAGCAGATGAATGAATAATCCTGTCTCGATCTCTTTGAAAGTCATTCCTAAGAGGTGATTTATTTTCTAAATACTCTCTTCCTAGAGAATTGTCCTCATGAACAGCATATTTTTTCATTTTTCTTGAGCATGCTTTCACTTAGCTTTTAATAATTTCATCCAATATGTTCGATGAATATTCATTGGTCACTATGGCTTTGCCAATTCCTTGCTGAAGTACCAAATAAATCTCCTTATCTTTATTTTTTTTATCTAATTTCATTGCCCCAATAAAATTTTCATAATCAATTTTAGGTTTTTCAATAGGGAGATTAGCCTGGAAAATAAGATCTTTTACTCGATCGAACTCAGACTCACATAACCATCCTTGTGCAAGTGACATTTTCGCTGCAAGCACCATCCCACAGCCAACAGCTTCTCCATGGAGCCACTCACCATAACCTAAACAGTTTTCAATCGCATGTCCGAAGGTATGACCAAGATTAAGAATGGCCCTAATGCCTGATTCTTTTTCATCTTCCGACACAACTTTAGCTTTAATTTCACAGGATCGATATATGACATGCTCCAAATGTTCAAAATCTAATTGTTTTAAATTGTCAATATTCTGTTCGAGATATTCAAAAAAATCCTCATCCCAAATTAGACCGTACTTAATAATTTCAGCAAGCCCTGCAGATATTTGTCGATTATCAAGTGTTTTTAAAACATTTAAGTCAATCACTACAGCCTGTGGTTGATAAAAAGCCCCAATCATATTTTTACCCAACAAGTGATTTATGCCAGTTTTACCCCCGACTGATGAATCAACTTGTGCTAGAAGGGTGGTTGGTATTTGCACAAATGGGATACCTCTTAGAAATGAAGCGGCAGCATATCCAGCAATATCTCCAACAACCCCTCCGCCGAGTGCCAGGATAGTTGTGTCACGATTACACTGATTTTCTAATAATTTTGTATAAATATAATTTAAAGAATCGTGATTTTTAAATTCCTCCCCATCATCAATGATTGCCTCTACTACTTGATAGTCATCTAGAAAATTTTTTATAACCTCTAGATATAATTTAGAAACTGTTGTATTTGATACGATACAGATGGTTTTTGTTCTGATGTGACTTGTAATTATTTTTGGATCTTCTAAAAGACCAATGCCTATATATATAGGATAAGATCTGTCTCCAAGTTCAACATTTAAAATTTTCATATAGCATCCATTTTTTTTATTATAAATTTAACGACATTAATTGACTTCATATTGCTTGTATCAACATCAATATCTGCAATGTCCTGATAATAAGGTTCTCTTTCCTCTAATATCTTTTCAATAACCTGCTCTTTATCATCAACGTTGAGAATCGGCCTGGAATTATCATTTTTTAATCTATTACATAGGGTTTGGAGATTTGCCTTCAGATAAATAATCAAAGCATTATGTTTTATAAGCTGAGCCCTGCTCTTCTCATTAGATACTATGCCGCCACCAGTAGAAATAATCACCTTATCCTTTTCAATCGAGTCGCTGAGTACCTGGAATTCTCTTTCTCTGAAACCTGTTTCACCTTCAATCTCAAAAATTGTATTGATCTTGACACCAGACTTTTCCTCGATGATTTTGTCCAAATCAATAAAGTCGTAACCCAATTTATTAGATAAAAGTTTTCCAATTGTGGTTTTTCCAGCCCCCATCATTCCAACTAATATTATTTTTGTCACCATATCTAATATATAATCTTTGTTTAATAATTCATTATACAAGTATATTAAATACTCTAGATTGATCATGAATTCAATCAAACAAATTTTAATAATCTCAACCTCAATAATCCTATCTTCAATAGCGTTAATCTATTATGTCTATCTTCTTATTGTTCCATCCCTCCCACCTTTAGATAATTTAGCCGACTATCGGCCTAAGGAACCGCTTCAGGTTTTCACTAAGGAGGGTGACTTAATTGCAGAATTTGGCGAAGAGCATCGAGATTTTATAAAAATAAATAATGTCCCTCAGAAAATGATCAATGCCATCATTGCAACTGAGGATAGAAGATTTTTTGAGCATAATGGGATCGACTTCATTGGAATATTCAGGGCGACTTACAAGACGCTACTCGGAATAAGTTTTGAAGGGGCAAGCACGATTACCATGCAAGTAGCACGTAATTTTTTTCTCACTTCAGATAAAACCATCAAAAGAAAAATAAGTGAAATATTACTATCTTTGGAGATAGAAAAACATTTGTCCAAGGAACAGATACTTGAGTTATACATGAATCAAATTTATCTTGGGCAAAGAAGTTTTGGTTTTAATTCTGCGGCTAATACATATTTTAGTAAAAATCTTAGTGAACTTAACACGGCTGAAATGGCACTTTTAGCAGGACTTCCTAAAGCACCCAGTCGATATAATCCGTTTAATAATTATGATTTAGCAATAAAACGTCAAAAAGATGTATTAGCTAGTATGTTAAGGCATGGTTTCATTGATGAGTCATCTTATATCATTGCCCTAGAACAACCAATCAATCTTAAAGAGTCAAAAATTAAAAAAGATGTTGATGCTGAGTTCATTGCTGAAATGGTCAGAAAAGACTTATTTGATGAATTTGGAGAAAAAATCTATTCAAGCGGATTAAAAGTATTCACGACGATTAAAAGCAAAAATCAAAAATTAGCCAACCAAGCTGTTAGGGATGGCATTATCAGTTACATCAATCGACATCAACCTCGCGAGCCAGATGGTTTTTTTGACTTAGAAAAAATTTCTTCAAACGAAGTTAGTGAAACTGAAGAGGAAATAAATATTAAAGTTACAAAATATCTAAAGCAGTTTCCTAGCTTCAGTGATTTCATTCCTGGAATAATCACCAAAATGCAACCATTAGAAATTGAAGCGATTTTAAAAGATGGAAGAACTATTAATATTTATAAAAAAGGGTTGCGACTGATTGAAAATGATAAAGATTATGAAGATCAAGCCGAGGATTATAGAAGGATAAAGGTTGGTGGGGTCTATCATTTTACAAAAATTCGAAAAGAGTGGGCCCTTACGCAATTGCCAGAAGTTGAATCTGCACTAATAGCAATGGATCCTAATTCAGGAGAAATAAATGCTCTTGTTGGTGGGTTTGATTTTGAAAAAAATAAATTCAATCATATTACCCAGGCATATAGACAACCAGGATCTATCTTTAAACCCTTTATATACTCTGCAGCCATTGAAAAAGGTGTAACATCAGCGACCTTGGTAAATGATAATTTTTTCTTTATGACTGCTGACGAATTAATGACTAAAGAAAATTGGGAGCCAAAAAACTATAATGATAAGTACGATGGTCCTACACGATTAAGAGTCGGTTTAAGTAAATCAAAAAATATGGTAGCCATAAGGACTCTCAAATATATTGACCCTAAATATACCCAGGATTATGTTTCAAGATTTGGTTTTGAAAAAAAGAAAATTCCTCCTTACTTATCTTTAGCGCTTGGAGTTGCAGAAGTGAAACCGATCAAGCTTATTTCTGCATTTGCTGTTTTTGCTAATGGAGGATATTTAAAAGAACCTTACTACATTGATAAAATCATCGATTCAAATGATCGACAAATCAAATTAAAATTCAGCATTACCAATGAAGACACGCCAAGGATTATTGATCCAAGAAATGCTTTTATTATGGACTCGATGCTTAAAGACGTCATCAAAGATGGAACAGCCAAAAGAGCACGAATTTTAAAAAGGACTGATATCGCCGGTAAAACAGGAACAACAAATGATCTCATAGATGCTTGGTTTGTTGGATATAATCCAGACCATATTGCCCTTACTTGGTTTGGTTATGACACCCCTCAGTCATTGGGAGATGAGGAAACAGGTTCTAGAGCAGCATTACCCATTTGGATTGATTACATGAAGGGGGCATTAGATGGACTTCCAGAAAAGATTTATGCAGAGCCTGAAGGAATCATTCCACATAAAATAAATCCAGTTGATGGAACATTAACCTCCAATGATGATGAATCTGGAATTTATGAATATTTTTATGAAGAATTTTATCCTCAAGATAACGCCTTTTTTATGATCAATTAAAATGAAAAAGTTATCAGATCAGCATGTTAAAAAACATATTGCTTCAATGGCTGCTGAGATCATTCTTGAAGAAGGAGTGAGTGATTATTTGTATGCCAAAAAAAAAGCTGCAAAATATTTAAATTACACTTCATACCAAACACTTCCAAGTAATAATGAAATTGATGAAGCAATAAGAGAGCATCAGGCCACATTTCCAACCATCAACGCAGAAGATTTTATTTTTTATAAAGAAATTGCCATTAAAATCATGCATGAATTGAAGCCGTTCAATCCTCTGATTACAGGAACCCTTCAAGAGGGAAGGGTAACCAATAATCAAAAAATCTTAATAAATCTTTTTACAGACAATTTTAAAGAAATTGAGTATTTTTTATTAAGTAATAGTTACCAATTCAAAACTAAAGACCCAAAAAGGCTTGATAATTTTTTGATTAAATATATTTTATTTTATGAAAATATTGAAACAGAATTAACGGTATTTGATATATTGGAACCAAGACATAGGGAAAAGCATAAAAGCATGATCAAAGGCAGGGGCATCAAAATTGATGAATTCAAAAAAGTGGAGTCAATGAGAATAATCACTTAACCACTTTGCAACATCGACCGCATAATAACTTAAAATTGCATCAGCACCAGCTCTTTTAATAGATAAAAGTGATTCAATCACTGTGGCTTTTTCCTCAAGCCAATTATTTTGAACGGCAGCTTTCAACATAGCATACTCGCCAGATACCTGGTAAGCAAAAGTTGGTTTATTAAATTCTTTTTTTATTTTATAGATGATATCTAAATATAGTCCTGCTGGCTTCACCATCAATATGTCAGCACCCTCATTGACATCTAATAAGGCTTCATGAACTGCTTCCTCTGAATTAGCTGGGTCCATTTGGTAACTATCTTTATTTGCTTTGCCTAAATTATTTTTTGATCCAACAGCCTCTCTGAAAGGGCCATAAAAAGATGATGCATATTTGGCAGTGTATGAAAGTATCTTGATATTTTTTTTATCATGTGACTCCAATGTTTCACGGATGGCTCCGACTCTTCCATCCATCATGTCTGATGGGGCAACTACATCAGCCCCTGCTTCTGCATGGCTCAGTGCTTGCTTGACCAACACATCGACTGTTTCATCGTTTAACACATAACCATTTTTATCAATCAATCCATCTTGCCCATGAGAGGTATATGGATCAAGAGCCACATCTGTGATGATACCCATATCTGGAAATTCTTTTTTAATTGCTCTGATAGCATTTTGCACCAATCCATCATCTCGAAAAGCCTCATGCGCATTTTCAGATTTATATTGATCCTCAATAACCGGGAACAGGGTAACGGCATTAATTTTTAATTCTTGTGCTTCATGAATTTTTTTTAAAAGCAAATCAAGACTTAAGCGGGATATGCCAGGCATAGATTGAACAGGTTCATTTTTTTTTCTTCCATCTAAAACAAATACCGGCAAAATTAAATCATCTGAAGTTAATTGATTTTCTCTCATCAGGGATCTGGAAAATTTATCAGATCTCATTCTTCTCATTCTATTAATAAGCTTCATATTATTTAGTCTCAAATAATTTATTCAATGCCTCTCCAGGATTTTCATGGCGCATAAATGATTCACCTACCAAGAAAGTATGCACATCATTTTTATTCATGAGCTCAATATCTGACTTTGTAAAAATTCCAGATTCAGTAACAACTATCTTATTTTTTCCAATTTTATTTTTTAGGTCAAGAGTTGTATCCAGTGTCACATCAAATGTTTTCAAATTTCTATTGTTGATTCCAATTAACTCTGTCTGAAGTTTTAAAGATGAATCAAGTTCTTTTGCATCATGAGCCTCGACCAACACTGCCATACCTAAATCATGGGCAATTTTTTCATATTCAATTAATTGTTGATCACTGAGTATAGCTGCAATCAATAATATACAATCCGCTCCATTAATTTTGGATTCATAAATTTGATAAGGATCAACGATGAAGTCCTTTCTTAAAATAGGAAGGCCTACTTCTTGCTTTACTAAGTTTAAATATTTTAAATCTCCCTGAAAATATTGCTCATCAGTTAAGATCGAAAGACATGCGGCTCCATATTCTTCATATGATCTTGCAATATCTACAGGATTGAATTTTTCTCTGATAACACCTTTTGAGGGGCTGGCTTTCTTTATTTCAGCAATAACAGATGATCTGCCAGTCAAATGATTTTTTTTTATGGATCCCATAAAATCACGGCAAAGGTCTTTTAAATTGTTATGTACCTTAATTTCATTAAGGCTGACGTGACCTTTTAATCGCTCAACCTCTTGAAACTTGGTCGCTTCAATTTTTTGTAAAATATTACTCATTTGATTCTTTTACTAATTCTTTTAATTTATTTAAGGCATTACCATCATGAATTGATTTGACTGCCAACTCTATTGCATCGTTTAAATTATTTGTAAGCCCTGCAACATAAATGATTGCAGCTGAATTCAAAAGCACAATATTTTTTGCTGACAGGTCTTCTTTATTTAGAATTTTTAAAATGATTTCCTTAGATGCATTTACATCAGCTGCAAATAAATGTTTATTATCTTCTTCATTAAAACCAAAATCATTTGGGTGTATTTCATAATTTGTAATACTTCCGCTATCTAGTTCAGAAATAAATGTTTTGCCAGACATCGATATCTCATCCATGCCATCGTACCCATGAACAACCAATACTTTTTTTGATTCAAGTTTCTTTAACACCTCTGAAAAGATTGAGGTTAATGATTTATTAAATACTCCTATCACCTGTCTTTTAGCATTCCCTGGATTGGCAAGAGGTCCCAACACATTAAATATGGTTCGAATGCCCAGATCTTTTCTTATTGGGGCGACATGTTTCATAGCAGGATGAAAATTGGGTGCAAACATGAAACCAATACCAATACTATCAACCAGTTCTTTCATCTTTATATTATCAATTGACACATTCACCCCAAGACTTTCAAGCACATCCGCACTTCCGGAGGATGATGAAATGGAGCGTCCCCCATGCTTTGCTATTCTGACCCCAGCACCAGCAGCAACAAAAGACGCACATGTTGATATATTAAAAGTCTTTAGTCCGTCGCCTCCAGTGCCACAAGTGTCTACAACATCATCGTCTAGGTCTACAGGGGTAAGATTATCTCTTAACACTTGAGCCGCAGCAGAAATTTCATCAATAGTCTCACCTTTAATTGACAGGGCAGTCAGGATTGCTGAAACATAATTTGGTGATAACCCGCCTGACATAATCGATTGCATTAAATCAGTCATCTCGTTATGACTTAAATTTTCTTTAGCTATTAATTTTTTTAAAAAATTACTCATGAGTTTCTAAAAAATTTTTCAACAAGTCATGTCCATGCTCAGTCAAAATTGACTCAGGGTGAAATTGAACGCCTTCAATTGGTAAAGTTTTATGTTTTATGCCCATGATCTCATTATCATCTGTTGACCAAGCAGTTATATCAAAACATTCCGGGCAGCTCTCCCTTTCAACCACAAGGGAATGATATCTTGTGGCTGTGAAAGGATTAGATAGATTTGCAAATACACCTTGATTATCATGTCCGATTTTTGAGGTTTTGCCATGCATTATTTTTTTGGCATGAATTATTTTTCCACCAAACGCTTGAGCAATTGATTGATGTCCAAGACATACTCCTAGCAAAGGAATCTTGTCTTGAAAATAATGAACGATTTCAAGTGAAATACCTGCCTCATTTGGTGTACAGGGTCCAGGAGATATAACAATATAATCTGGTTTCATCTCATCAATTTCAGTAACTGAAATCTTATCATTACGGAATACCTTTACATCTTGACCAAGTTCAGCAAAATACTGTACCAAGTTATATGTAAAAGAATCGTAATTATCAAGCATCAATAACATTATCCGAAATCCTTCTCTGCTATTTCAGCAGCTCGCAAAACGGCTTTTGCCTTATTATTAGTTTCATCCCACTCATTTTTTGCTATTGAATCAGCAACCACACCTGCCCCAGCTTGTACAAATAGCTTTCCTGATTTGATTACACCAGTTCTTATAGCAATCGCGACATCTAACGTACCGTCATATCCAATGTAGCCAACAGCGCCTGCATAAACTCCACGTTTGGTTGATTCGAGTTCATTGATTATTTCCATAGCGCGAACTTTTGGGGCCCCACTCACTGTTCCGGCTGGGAAAGTAGCTTTCAACACATCCATGGGTGATAAATTTTCTTGAATTGATCCCTCCACATTCGATACGATATGCATCACATGTGAGTATCTTTCTATTGTCATTTTATCAGTTACTACAACACTGCCTGGTTGAGAAACACGACCAATATCATTCCTTCCTAAGTCCATCAGCTGAATATGCTCAGCAATCTCCTTAGGATCATTTAATAAATCTTTTTCTAAATCTTTATCAAGCTGACTATTCTCTCCTCTTGGCCTAGTACCTGCAATTGGACGTACTGTAACAGTGTCATTTTCTAAACGAACCAAAATTTCTGGTGAAGCACCAACAATGAAGTAATCATCAAAGTGATAAAAAAACATATAGGGAGATGGGTTAATACTTCTTAACACTCTGTAAAGAGAAATTGCGGGAAGCTGAAATTTTTTTACCATCCTTTGAGATAAAACAACTTGCATTACATCACCTTCGACGATGTATTCTTTTATTTTATCCACCGCTTGATGAAAATTCTTCTCACCAAATTCAGATTCTGCTTTAACATCATCAACTTTCTTTTTCGATTGAGCATCTTCATTTTTAAGTTGCGATTCAATCATCAACTCAATATTCGTTAGTCTGCTGATAGCATGATCATAGGAAGATAAATCATCGTTCGCATAAACAACTATGGATAATTTCCCCGTCAAATTATCAAACACAATAACCTCATCAGATTCCATTAAGTGAATATCAGGTAAATCTAAATGATCTTTTATGAATTCTTTGATGAGCTTTGGCTCAATATAGTGAATGGTTTCATAGCCAAAATATCCAGCCAAACCTCCTGAGAAACGCGGGAGGTCTAAATCTTTAGGTGTCTTATAGTTGGCCAAGAATTGATCAATGAATCCAAGTGGATCTGAATTATTTTCAGTAAAAATTGTTTTTCCGCTCTCAATTACTTCAACAGTTTTTTGTCGAACTTGGATTAATTTTTTTGCTGGCATGCCAATGATTGAATATCGCCCAAAATTTTCTCCGCCTTCCACCGATTCAAGCAAATATGAGTATGGGCTATTAGCAACTTTAAGATATATAGATAGAGGAGTTTCAAGGTCAGCATAGCAAGTTTTCACAAGAGGGATTCTGTTATACCCCTGGGACTGGTAAATTGAAAACTGCTCTTTGGATAGATTAATTTCCATTTGTTAATGAACTAAATGCTTAAGATCACTAAATTGTTGAAGCGCATAACTTACAGGGAAGTTTTCTATTGGCTCTTCATATTGATAACCATATGGAACAGTTGCCACACTTACCCCTGCATTATTTGCAGCCCTAATATCATTACTCGAATCACCAACCATTAAAGTTTCCATCTCTGTAACAGCTAATTTTTTTCTCACAAAATCGATTGAAAATTGATGAGGTTTCTTAAATTTCATCTCATCGCCGCAAATTATACAATCAAAAAATTTTTCAAAGTCTGATTCTTCTAAAATTAAATATGTATGACACGATGGCTTATTAGTTACACAAGCTAATTTAATTTGTTTATCTTGTAAAAATTGAAGAGTGCTTTCAACATCATCATAAGGCTTGCTTTGTTTTGCAATCTTTTTATAAAAATCATTAAACAACATTAAAGCCTTATTTTTTTCTTTATGTCCTTTTTCATTTGATGCCAGTAATGATTGATCAACTAAATTATCAACCCCTTTACCAATAAACTGCCTGATTGTATTAAACGAGAGAGTTTTAAAATTTAAAGCCTGTAAAGTGTGATTCATTGCCATAGCGATTTCTGGAGCAGTGTCAAACATAGTTCCATCAAGGTCAATGAGAATAGCTTTTAATTTTTTATTTAATATTCCAGCGGTCATATTTTTTAAGCACTGGCTAATGAGTCTCTTAATTGTTTAATAATCGTATTGTATCGATTTGGGTCGTTATCATTAGCTGCACCAAAAACCGCTGATCCTGCAACAAAGGTATCAGCCCCTGCTCTTGCAATATCAGCAATATTATTGGCATTAACCCCACCATCAATTTCTAACCAAATCTCTCTTCCTGTCTCTTGCGTATAAGCATCAATTTTTTTTCTTGCTACTTTTAATTTTTCTAAGGCAGAAGGAAGAAATTTTTGACCTCCAAAACCGGGGTTGACTGACATCAATAACACCATGTCAACTTTATCCATGACATAGTCTAAGTAGTCAAGTGGTGTTGCTGGGTTAAAAACTAATCCAGATTTACAACCTTGATCACGAACTAAAGATAAACTTCTATCGATATGATTTGAAGCTTCAGGATGAAAGGTAATGATATTTGCACCTGCTTTAGCAAAATCTGGAATAATTCTATCCACCGGCTCAATCATTAAATGAACATCAATAATCGCATCTGTGACAGGCCGAATTGCTTCACATACCAATGGACCAATTGTTAAATTGGGAACATAGTGGTTATCCATTACATCGAAATGAACGATATCAGCGCCTGAGGTAATTACATCACTGACCTCTTGTCCTAATTTTGCAAAGTCGGCAGACAAAATACTTGGCGCAATCCTAAAGTCTTTACTCATACTTTTAATCCTTAATATCTAATTAGTCATGTAAAATGAGTATTTTAACTGCTTTTACATAATATTAGTAACAACGTAAACAAATTTCGCGACGATCTACATGAAAGTAACTGTCCTTGGCATTAATCATAAATCTGCTCCTGCCTCGCTAAGAGATAAATTTGTTTTTAATCAAGATTCCTTAACAAAATCATTAAATGAATTCAAAGCTAATTTGAAAACTGGAGTGGTGATTTTATCAACTTGCAATAGAACAGAAATATATTCATCCGTGTCAAATGATAAAGTTTTACGAGAATGGCTGTGCAAACATCACAACGTAAAAATAAAAGAAATTAATGATCATTGTTATTTTTTAAATGGATCGGCAGCACTTCGACATGCCATATCGGTTGGAGCCGGTCTGGATAGTATGATCATTGGGGAACCTCAAATCCTTGGTCAGGTGAAGCAAGCTTATCGTATTTCTGAAAATGGCAATTTACTAGATAACAATTTAATACCTTTTTTTAGCAAAGTGTTTGAGTTATCAAAGATAATTCGTTCAAAGACCCAAATAGGCACCAATTCAACCACCATTGCATCCGCTGCCGTTAGACTGATTACAAAAATTTTTGGGGCCATCAGTGACCTTAATGTTTTATTCATTGGCGCAGGAGAAATGAATGAATTAAGTGCAAAATACTTTGCGAAATATTCCCCAAAAAAATCAACAATAGCTAACAGGACAATAGATAAGGCATCCAAGCTAGCAAAAAAAATTAATGGGGATTCATGTTTAATCAGTGACATTGAAAAAATCATTCATCAATATGATGTTGTAGTGTCATGTACTGGCAGTCAGTTGCCTATTATAGGACTTGGCATGATCGAAGAGGCTATCAAGATCAGAAAACATAAACCCATGTTTTTTGTCGACCTGGCTGTCCCAGCAGATATTGAAAAAGAAATAGAAAACCTTGATGATACCTTTTTATACAACTTAGATGATTTGGCGTTGTTGGCCCAAGAAGGTATGGACCTTCGCACACAAGAACTTGAAAAAGCCTTTAGGCTTCTTGATAAACTTTTAAATGATTATCTTATTAATCAAAACACAAAAAATGTTCCTCTTACTATTTCACTAAAAAATCTTTTTGATGATACAAAATCTAAAGAGCTTGAAAAAGCAATCAAGGATATTCAAAAGGGTATTGATCCAACAGAGGTATGTGAAAAACTTGCTAGGAACCTTACTAAAAAGTTACTTCATTTTCCAACAAAATCTATTAATGAAGATAAAAATAACGCCAAGCTAATTAAACAAATATATAAGTTAAAGGATTAAGTAATGAAAGACTCAATGAAAAATAAATTAGAAAATTTAATCCTAAAATATGAAGAATTAAATAATAAATTGAGCTCGGAAGGAATCACTTCTGACTTAGATTTATTCAAAAAAATCTCAAAAGAACATGCTGATCTAACTCCTATTATCGAAACTTATTCGGGTTATAAAAAACTCACCCAAAATATTGAGGAGGCAAAAGAAATGTTATCCGACCCTGAGATGAGAGAATTTGCTCAAGAGGAAATTGATAACAGTAAAGATGAGATCATAAATTTTGAATCAAAATTACAAACACTTTTGATACCTAAAGATCCGAATGATGATAAAAACATCTTCTTAGAAATTAGGGCTGGCACTGGCGGAGATGAATCTGCCTTATTTGCTGCGGATCTTTACCGAATGTACACGCGATATGCGGAAAGAAATAATTGGAATGTTGAAGTTATTTCATCAAATGAAAGCGGGCTTGGAGGTTATAAAGAAATTATTGCAAAGATCAACGGTGACGGAGCTTACTCAAAGCTAAAATTTGAATCTGGGGGGCATCGTGTGCAACGAGTTCCTGACACAGAAACACAAGGAAGAATTCATACTTCCGCATGTACTGTTGCTGTATTGCCTGAGGCAGATGAAATTGAAGATGTAGATATCAATCCTGCAGATATCAGAATAGACACATATCGTGCATCTGGCGCAGGTGGACAACATATTAACAAAACTGATTCTGCAGTTAGAATTACTCACGAGCCAACTGGAATTGTAGTTGAATGTCAGGATGATCGCTCACAACATAGAAATAAAGCACAAGCGATGAGTATTCTTGCAGCAAAAATAAAAGATAATCAAATTCAAGCTCAGCAATCCCAACGGGCGAGTGAAAGGAAAAGTTTGATCGGCAGCGGGGATAGAAGTGAGAGAATTAGAACATACAATTTTCCTCAAGGAAGAATTACTGATCATCGTATTAATTTAACTCTCTATAAGATAGATTTTATTATGGACGGTGATCTTGAAGAAATGATCAATGCTCTTTCTCTTGAGCACCAAGCATCACTTCTGGCTGAAGAAAATGAGAAATGACTTCAATCAATCTTAGTCAAACAAAACAAGAGTGTACAAAATTATTATCGGATAATTTAAAAGCTTCATCTAGAGAAATATCTTTAGAATTAAATCAAATTTTACTTTTTGTCCTGAAAATAAATAACTCTCAATTGGTTTTAAAAAAAACAATAAACAAAGCTGAATACGAAAAAATTAAAAAATTTGTCAGTATTAGGGTAACAGGAAAACCCCTCGCCTATATTTTTAAAGAATGGAGTTTTTATGGGCGAGCTTTTTATATTAATTCATCGATTTTAATTCCCAGACCTGAAACAGAATTAATTATTGATATATTGAAAGAAAAAAATATCTTAAAAGATAATATCGAGCTTTTAGATTTGGGTGCTGGCAGTGGATCAATTGGCATTTCAGCTAAATTAGAAACAAAAAACAAAGTTAATCTTCATTTAAGTGATATTTCAATACGTTGCGTTCATTGTATTAAAAAAAATCTAAAAAAATTTGACATAGAGGCCAACGTTTATTTGAGTAACTGGTTTGAAAATATTCCCAACATAAAATTTGATCTCATTATTTCTAATCCACCCTATATCTCTTATAAAGATCCACATTTAAATGAACTTCACTTTGAACCTAGGCGAGCATTAGTATCGAGAAATCATGGACTTGCTGATATTCATAAAATTATCAAAAACAGTACTCACTATTTAAATAGACAAGGTTTAATTATCATTGAACATGGTTATAATCAAAAAGATGAAGTACAAGATATTTTTAATAGGTATAATTTTAATCAAGTAGAGTCATATAAAGACTTATTAGGTCATTACAGAATCACTAAAGGGCTATTTTCTTAAATTGGGTAAATCGGTTGGTATTGTAGAGTCAAAAATATTTCATTGTAAGGATGAATTAGCACTGGTTTGTGGCAATAAACTCAGTGAATTTGAATTAATTTATGAGACCTATGGTAAATTAAATAATAATAAAACAAATGCTATCTTTATTCCTCATGCCCTATCAGGGAATCACCACATAGCAGGTAAGTATCATAAAAATGATAAATATTCAGGGTGGTGGAACAACATGGTTGGCCCAGCCAAGCCCATAGACACAAATAAATATTTTGTTATTGGTATTAATAATCTTGGCGGTAACGATGGCTCTACTTCTGCAAAATCAATAAATCCAAAAACAAAAAAAGTGTGGGGATCTTCATTTCCTATTTTAACGGTGAAGGATTGGGTTGCCTCTCAAAAAAAATTAATTAATAGTTTAGGTATTGAAAAACTATATGCAATTGTAGGAGGAAGTTTAGGTGGAATGCAGGCTATGCAGTGGTCCATTGACTTTCCTGATGCAATTGAAAAAATATTATGTATTGCTGCAGCTCCAAGCCTTACAGCACAAAATATTGCATTCAATGAGGTTGCAAGACAAGCCATTCTTCAAGATGATGAATTTTATAAGGGTAATTTTTATCAACAAAAAACAAAACCAAAAAAGGGGCTTCGAATAGCTAGGATGCTTGGTCACATCACCTATCTGTCAAATGATTCAATGGACAAAAAATTTGGAAGAAAATTAATTCAAGGGAAATATAACTATAATTTTCAACAAAATTATGAAATAGAATCCTACTTAAACTATCAGGGCGATAAATTTGCAATGACTTTTGATGCAAATACCTATCTGCGAATGACTAAGGCGCTTGATTATTTTGACCTCGAAAAAAATTTCAAAAATAAATTATCAAAAGTGTTTGCAAAAATAAAATCTAAATATTTGATTATTTCATTTTCAAGTGACTGGAGATTTCCTCCATCACGATCTAAAGAAATTGTAAAAGCTCTCTTAGATAATAATATCAATGTCACATACGCAGAGGTTGAAGCTGAAACAGGCCATGATGCATTCTTGTTAGAAAGTGAACATTATCATAATACTGTGAGGAACTATCTAAGGTCATAATATGAATAGACTCGATTTTATTAAAATTTCTGAGTGGATAGAGCCTAATAGTAAAGTATTAGATTTGGGTTGTGCAGATGGAGCTTTATTGAAATATTTACAAGCAGAAAAAATGACTTCTGGCTATGGCATCGAAATCACTCCAGAAAATATTGAAAAAGGAATTAAAAATAAAATAAACATTATCCAAATGAATCTTGAGGATGGTTTATCTGTGTTTGATAATCAATTTTTCGATACAGTTATTTTATCGCAGACCCTACAAGCCATGGTCAATATTGAAAAGATTATGGATGAAATGAAAAGAGTTGCAAAAAACATCATTGTTTCATTTCCTAATTTCGGTTATTGGAAAAATAGGTTGCAAATTCTAAATGGCAAAATGCCAAAATCATCAGATTTGCCTCATGAGTGGTATAACACTCCCAATATTCATTTATGTACAGTGGAAGACTTTTACGATTTATGCGAAAAAAAACGTTTAATTATTGAAGATCAGTTATTTCTTACTAAAAATCAACCAATCAAATATTTTTCTAACTTAAGAGGGTCAATTGGTATTTTTAAATTAAGCAAATAGCCAATGAATAAATACCTAAAAGTTCTTCTTAATAAAAAAATGGGCATATGTTGCCTGACTGGTTTTTCTTCTGGCCTACCCCTTTTTATCTTAATTAGCTTAATACCCGCTTGGTTAAGAATTGAAAATATTGACTTAAAAGTTATCGGATTATTTTCTCTAATTCAGCTACCTTTTACCTGGAAGTTTATATGGGCTCCAATATTTGATCGATATAGAATTTTAATGGGCCGGCGGCGGGGATGGCTAATTGTTTTCCAAATTTTATTACTTTTATCAATAGCATCACTTGGTTTTTTCAATGCAGCGATAAATTTAAAAACAATCGCTTTAATTTCATTTTTAATTGCAATCTTTAGCGCAAGTCATGATGTCGTTATTGATGCTTACAGAAGAGAAATTCTGGATGATACTGAACTCGGTATAGGAAATGCAATTCATGTGAATGCTTATAAAATTTCTAGTTTAATCCCAGGATCTCTGTCACTTATTCTTGCAGATATGATCTCATGGCAAAATGTTTTCCTAATTACTTCCCTATTTATGTTGGTTGGAATTGGGATGACCTTAGCAGTCAAAGAACCTGACACACAATATATTCAACCAAAAAATCTTAAAGATTCTGTGATTCAACCTTTTATTTCTTTTTTCAAAAAGAATGGCAGGGAAAATGCTTTGTATATTTTATTATTCATATTTTTATACAAGCTGGGTGATAGTATGGCGACAGCATTAGTTACTCCATTTTACATTGATCTCAATTTTTCGATGACCGAGATAGGAATTATTGCAAAAAATGCAGGACTTTGGGCAAGTGTGATTGGTGGCTTTCTTGGTGGGATTTGGATGATCAAAATTGGTATTAATAAGGCGCTTTGGATTTTTGGTTTCCTCCAGCTTGTTACAATCATTCCATTTATTGTCTTATCAATGGTCGGGCATAACCTAATTTTATTAGGCATTACAGTCGGTTTAGAATCTTTTGCAATGGGTTTAGGTACAACAGCATTAATTGCTTTTATATCCAAACAGACTGACCCTAGATATACGGCAACTCAATTTGCTTTGTTTACAAGCCTTGCGTCTATCCCAAGATCCATCACCAATGCTTCAACAGGCTTTATAGTGGAATCACTAGGGTGGACAAATTTCTTTTATTTGTGTTTTATGCTGGCCATCCCTGGAATGTTATTACTTCTAAAAGTTGCTCCTTATAAATTAAAATCATAATCAACTATCAATGGGGAATGATCACTAAATCGTTCCTTCTTGTAAACAACAGCATCTTTTATCTTGTAGGTAAAGCTAGGTGATGTCATTTGATAATCAATCCTCCATCCAACATTATTTGACCAGGCCTGACCCCTGTTGCTCCACCATGTATAAGCCAACTCTTCTTCATTAGGATAAACATTTCGATAGGTATCTTTCCAACCTATTTCCTCTATTAAATAAGTTATCCATGCCCTTTCTTCAGGTAAAAACCCAGAATTCTTTTTATTGCCTTTATGATTTTTTAAATCGATCTCTTTGTGAGCAATATTTAAATCACCACATAGAATAATTTTTTCTTTTTTTTGAGTTTTCAAATTTAAAAATTCAGTCATAAATTTAAGAAAATCAAATTTTATTTCCTGACGAATATCGCCACTTGAACCGGATGGAAAATATGAAGAAATTATGGATACATCATCATAAATTAATTCAATATATCGTCCTTCATCATCAACAGTGTCAAAAATTAATTTGGAAATTATTTTTTTTGGTTTAATTTTTGTATAGATGCCGACACCACTATATCCAGGCTTCTCAGCATATGAAAAATACCCAGCATACCCATTAATATTGAGCATGTCTTCGGTCATATCTTTCTCTTGAGCCTTAAGTTCTTGAATGCAAATAAAATCAGCATCTTGTAATCGCATCCATTCAAAAAATCCCTTTCTTGAAGCAGATCTGATACCATTTAAATTAATTGTTATAACTCTCATACATGAATACACTTTCTGAACAATTTATCAATTTTACCATTTCAAATCAGATACTTAAATTTGGAGAATTTAAAACAAAAGCAGGAAGAATTTCTCCTTATTTCTTTAATATGGGTCTTATCAATAACGGTAAGGATTTGAAAGAATTAGGAGAGTTTTATAGGGATCTCATTAAAAAAAATAATATTACTTTTGATTTATTATTCGGTCCAGCATACAAAGGAATATCGATAGTCAGTGCAACAGCAATAGCGTTTGGAGATGCAAAGATAAACTTTGCTTTTAATAGAAAAGAAGTAAAAGATCATGGTGAGGGAGGTCAAATTATTGGGCATCCAATTCAGGGTGATGTGGTCATTATTGATGATGTTATTTCTGCTGGTACTGCTATTCGTGAATCAATAAATATAGTTAAAGCACACGGAGGGAACCCAAAAGCAATTATCGTGGCTATTGACCGCCAAGAAAAAGGACAAGGGCATGAAAGTGCAATTCAAGAGGTTAAAAATGATTTCAATATTGATGTATTTCCTTTGATAAATCTTGATGATGTTATAGATTTCATTAAGAAAAATGCGGAGTTGAATCAATATTTAGAAAAAATTGAAAATTACCGAAGTGTTTATGGAGCCTAAACTTTATTCAGCTCATCCTTTAGAAGTTCACTAACCTGTCCTGGGTTTGCCTTCCCTTTGGATAATTTCATTACCTGTCCAACAAGCGCATTAAAGGCCTTGTCTTTACCAGATTTGAATTGTTCAACCATGGCTTGATTATGTGCAATAACCTCCTGCACTAAAGGGAGAATCGCTGATGAGTCACTAACTTGTTTAAGACCGAGAGATTCAATAGATTGATCAACTTCAACCTTTGGATCATCCCAAAGCAGATCAAAAATTTTCTTCGCTGCATTATTTGAAATAGTCTTGTCCATTATTCGACGAATAAGCAACACAAACTGATCTTTATTGATTGTGGACTCATTGATGCTTAATTCATTATCATTCAATTTTGCAAATAAATTTACCACAATCCAATTCGCTGTAATTTTTGGATCTAGTCCTTCAGAAATCAATGATTGAAAGAATTCATAAGTTTTCTTATTGGAGGTGATGATTGAAGCATCTGCATCATTTAATTTAAAATCCTCTACTAACCTTTTAATTGACACCTCAGGAAGTTCGCCCAAAGTGGATCTAATATCATCAATATCTTCTTGAGTGATTTTTAGAGGAAGTAAATCTGGATCAGGGAAGTAACGATAGTCATTAGCCTCTTCCTTAGATCTCATTGCTCTAGTTTCACCGGTGTCAGGATTGAATAAAACCGTGGATTGAACTATTTCATTTCCATCCTCAAGTTGTTCAATTTGCCAATTCACTTCAAAATTGATTGCTTGCTCCATATTTCTAAATGAATTTAAATTTTTAATCTCCCTACGTGTGCCGAGCTTCTCAGAACCACTCGGCTTAACAGAAACATTGACGTCACATCTGAAACTGCCCTCTTGCATATTTCCATCGCAAACTCCGATCCATTGGACCAGATTGTGTAATTTTTTTGCATAGGCAATTGCCTCTTGAGCGGAGTTCATATCAGGCTCAGTCACAATTTCGAGTAAGGGAGTCCCTGCACGATTTAAATCGATACCTGTTTGATTATTTAAGATTCCATGGACGGACTTACCGGCATCCTCCTCTAGATGAGCACGCAGAATTCTAATTTTTTTATTATCACCAATTGTTAAAAAACCATTGTTCACGACAGGTAATTCAAATTGACTAATTTGGTAACCTTTAGGAAGGTCAGGATAAAAATAATTTTTTCTAGCAAATACAGAATGCTCAGCGATATCAGCATTCACGGCCAAACCAAACTTAATAGCTTTTTTGACAGCTTCTTTATTTAGTACCGGAAGTGTTCCGGGATAGGCAAGGCTGACTAAACAAGCATTTTCATTAGCTGGCATACCATAAGATGTAGAGGCGCCAGAAAAGATTTTTGTCTGGGTGGTTAACTGAACGTGAGTTTCTATACCTATTACAATATCCCAGCTCATATATCAGTCCCTGGAGTTTTTTGATGCCAATCAGTTATCTGCTGATATTGATGTGTAAAGTTTAATATCGTGGCCTCATCAAAATAGTTTCCAATCAGCTGAAAACCAACCGGCATCTTGTTTATAAACCCTGCAGGAG
Organism: uncultured Nitrosomonadales bacterium; assembly: GCA_913048465.1. Classification (GTDB taxonomy): domain Bacteria; phylum Pseudomonadota; class Gammaproteobacteria; order Burkholderiales; family Methylophilaceae; genus BACL14. Next base: position 9,346 of record CAJWVO010000010.1, on the reverse strand, counting down.
AACTAATCGCAGGAAGTCCGGCTAGATTTGTTGAAATTGTGTACATATCCTGCATATACATTGAGACAGGATCTTCTGTTTTGTCACCAATTTTAAAAGCTGTTGATGGGCAGGACGGAGCCAAAATTAAATCACATTCTTTAAAGGCATTTTTAAAATCATGAGCTATTAGTCTTCTAATTTTTTGTGCTTTTAAATAATAAGCGTCGTAATATCCGGCACTGAGAACATAGGTGCCCACTAAAATTCGTCTCTTAACTTCTTCTCCAAATCCCTGCTCTCTAGTTTTTAAATACATTTCTTCAAGATCTTTAAACTCTTTCGCTCTGTATCCAAACTTAACTCCGTCATATCTGGATAGGTTACTTGAAGCTTCTGCTGGTGCAATCACATAATAAACAGGTATTGAGAGATGAGAATTAGCTAGTGAAATCTCCTTGAAGTTAACCCCCATTTTCTGATAGGAATCGATAACTTGCTCTAATACAATCTTCACTTCTTGATTTAAATCATCATTAAAGAACTCTTTTGGTAAACCAATTGTTTTCCCTTTAATTGGATGATCAAGACTTTTTTGATAATCAGGAATATTTTGTTTTATTGAAGTCGAGTCTCTTGTGTCATGGGCTGCCATGACTTTCAGCATTAAAGCACAATCTTCAGCAGATTTTGCAATTGGGCCAGCTTGATCAAGACTGGATGCAAAGGCAATCATCCCAAAACGAGATACTAAACCATAGGTCGGTTTTAAACCTGTAAGGCCACACAAAGATGATGGCTGTCGAATTGATCCACCCGTGTCAGTTGCTGTTGAAGCCGGTGCCATACCAGAAGCTACAGCAGCTGCACTTCCTCCAGAACTTCCTCCTGGGACATAGTCCAAATTCCATGGATTCCTAACTTCACCATAGTAAGAAGTTTCATTTGACGATCCCATAGCAAATTCATCCATGTTAGTTTTACCAAGATTGACTGCACCGCTTTGGTTGAATAACTCGATCACTTTGGAATCATATGGTGAATAAAAATTATCAAGCATTTTGGAGCCACAGGTTGTCTTCCAGCCTTTGGCACAAAAAATATCTTTTTGTGCAATTGGTATTCCCGTCAATTCATTTATATTATTTTGACTAATTCTCTTGTCAGCATCGCGAGCTTGCTGAAGACTTTTCTCTTCATCAACGGTAATAAAAGCATTAATTTTAGGATTAGATATTTTTATTTCATTTAAAAAAAACTTGGTAAGCTCCTCGCTTGAAAATTTTTTACTTGAAAGCCCCAAATTTAATTCTTTTAAAGATAGATTCTTCATAACTTTACTCAACTACCCGAGGAACTATAAAATGGTCTTCATTAGATTCAGGGCCTAGCTTTAAGAAATCATTTTTTTGATTTTTTTCTGTGACCACATCTTCTCTGAGTGGCTGAGTAATATCTAGGGCGTGTGACATGGGGTCAATGTTAACGGTGTTAACTTTCTGCATGGAGTCAATCAGCTTGATAATTCCTTCTAATTTCGAAAGTACTATTTCTTCATCTTTAGAATCAATATTAATTTTTGCTAAATGACTTAGTTTTTTAATATCTTTGTCTGTTAGGGCCATAAATATAAGGATATAATGTTCAAAATGCAGTATTATACATGGACAGAAGCATTCATAAAGAGTTTGTAATACATAATTTAATCATGAATAATTTTTTAAAAAACCTCTTTTCTGAACAAGATATGGCTATCGATCTTGGTACAGCTAATACATTAATTTATGTCAAAGGAAGAGGAATCGTTTTAAATGAGCCATCAGTTGTTGCTATGAGATATCAAGCTGGTCCTACTGGATCTCAACCTAAAACAGATATTCTTGCAGTTGGTGCTAAAGCAAAAACTATGCTGGGTCGTTCGCCACAAAATATTACTGCAATCAGGCCTATGAAAGATGGCGTCATAGCTGACTTTAACGTCACGGAAGAAATGATTAAATATTTCATCAATACCGTTACTTCCAAAAGCTGGTTTTCACCCAATCCAAGAATTGTTATCTGTGTTCCATATGGGGCTACCCAGGTTGAACGAAGAGCAATTCGTGAATCTGCCGAACGTGCTGGAGCCAAACAGGTTTACCTAATTGAAGAACCTATGGCGGCTGCTATTGGAGCTGGTCTTCCAGTCAATGACCCAACAGGATCTATGGTCATTGATATCGGTGGAGGAACCACTGAAGTTGGGATTACCTCATTGGGTGGAATTGTATATGCCGAATCTGAGAGAGTGGGAGGTGATAAAATTGACCAAGCCATTATTGATTATATGCGACGAAACTATGGCATGATGATTTCTGAACCCACTGCAGAAAAAATAAAAAAACAAATTGGTAGCGCGTTCCCGTTAAATGAAATTTTAGAAATGGAAGTGACAGGAAGAAGTATGTCAGAAGGGCTACCTAGAAAAATTATTATCAGTAGCAATGAAATTCTCGAAGCACTCGCGGAGCCATTAAATGCAATAATTAGTGCAGCTAAAAGTGCTCTTGAAAAAACTCCTCCAGAACTAGGTGCAGATATTGCTGAAAACGGTATGGTTCTCACTGGTGGTGGAGCCTTACTGAAAAACTTGGATCGATTATTATTTGAAGAAACTGGGATCCCTGTACTTGTGGCTGAAGAACCATTAATGTGTGTTGTAAATGGTTGTGGGATGGCTCTTGATTCTCTAGATGAATTTAAAACTGCGTTTGCAAATGATTAATGTTTTTATCTTCAAAAAAAAGAAAAAATAAATTCCTTTTCTCAAAGCATGAAGTAAATTTAAATCTATTAATTATTCTTTTAATCATAAATTATTCAATTTACTCGAGTAATCAAGACAATAGATTCCTCAATCCGATTAAAATATCACTTCAATTAGCTCCTCAATCAATTAGTTTAATTTTTGAATATGGAAAAAATTTGATTAATGACGTATCGAACTACTTTGCTTCTAAACAAAATCTTCTGAGTGAAAATGAAAATCTTCAAAAAGAAAATGCTGAGTTAAAAGCCTATGTCATGCAAATGGCTGATATTGAGTCAGAGAACCATGAATTAAATAATAAATTGAATATCCAAAAAAAATATTTTAAGGACTCCATTGTAACTCAAATTTTAAATTTAAATTATCAAGGTCAAAATCATCATTTTTTGGTCGACAAAGGAGAAATAGATGGAGTATACATTGGACAAATTGTTGTAGATAAATCAGGAATTGTTGGACAGGTTATCCAAGTAAACAATGCCAGCTCTGTAATTAGAACAATATTATCCAATCAACTATATCTGACTGGTTATATCAAATCAGGAAAAATAATTTATCAATCACTCATCAAAGGTGATGGAAAAAATCTCATCATAAATTATTTCAACAAAACCAATAAAATTAACCTGGGTGATGAAGTATTTACTACTGGTGATAATTTGAATATCCCCAAAGGCTTGAGAATAGGTAAAGTTAAAAAGTTACTTAATACTGAATTGAATGATTTTTATAAACTTGTCATTGAACCATCTTCAAATCCTTACAAAGAAAGGTTTCTGGTGATCGTTAAATAATATGGTTAAATTTTTTCAGATAAAGCTCTTTGCTCTTAGTGCTGTTCTTACCTTATTGGTAAGCCTCTTTGATATTTTATACCCCACAATTAGTTTGATTATTTCTTTTTTTATTTATTGCTTTTTTGTCTCCAACGATGGATTTAAATTTCTCTGTATATTAATTAGCGGCTTTTTATTTGATGGTTTTTTTAATTTTAATTTTGGTACGTGCAATTTAATTTTTTTAAGCTTGGTTTTATTTGATTTAGCACTAAAAAAGTTCATTTCCATAAAGAAAAAACAAACGAATTATTATTTTCTTTTATTGATTTTCCTGGCACAGTTTATTTTTTTGCTTATTCATCCTTTAAGCCAAAATTTTATTTTCTATTTCATCATTAATAGCGCTATCAGTTTTATTTATCTTATGATTTTAATTAGGTATGCTGAATAATCGATTCATACTCGTTCGAAGATTTAATATCCTTCTTGTAATTTTATTTTTATTTCTTCTTTTAATTACCATTCGATTATTTTGGTTACAAATTTATAAAAATGATTTTTATCTTGAAAGATCGAAATCAAATTCTGAGAGAATCGAACCAATAAAACCTCTGAGAGGTCTCATTTTTGATAGAAACGATTATATCCTAGCAGAAAATATACTCACTTATAATTTAGAAATTGATATTGAAAATAAATCGACAGAAGAACTCTATTCAATCATTGGAGAGTTATCAAAAATACTTTCTATATCTGAGCATGAAAGAGATCTATTTTTTAAAATGCGATCCGAGCGAAAATTTCTCAGAAAAATTCCACTTAAAATAAATATTAATAATGAGGAATTAACTTTTTTTGTATCAAAAAAATTTTTATTCCCTGATGTGACCTTAAAAGAAGAATTTTTAAGAAGCTACAAATATGGTATAGAGAATGCCCATTTAATTGGCTATATTAATCGAATATCTAAGAAAGATCTTGAAAAGATAGAAAATGATCCTGAGATGTTAGATGACTATTTTGGAATGACACATATTGGCAAGCAAGGCATAGAAAATTCATTTGAAAATAGCTTACGAGGAAAGTCTGGTTTTAAAAAAATTAGAGTCAATGCCAACAATTCATTTATTGCTGAAATTGAAAATAAAAAAGCTTTAGATGGACAAGATTTAATCTTATCAATCGACCTTAATCTTCAAAAACAATCACATGAACTCCTAAAAAACTATAAGGGATCAATGATCATGACAAACATTTCGAATAATGAAGTTTTGGCCTATCAAAGCAACCCCAGCTTTGATCCGAACCTTTTTGTTAATGGCATAAGTTTTGCGGACTGGGATAAATTAAATACAGATCCTAACAAACCTATGCTGGATCGGGTAACCAACGCAGTTTATCCACCTGGATCTACAATAAAACCGTTTCTTTCCATAGCTGGACTTGAGAACAACGTAATTAACAAAGATTATTCAATCAATGATCCTGGTTTTTACCAACTGCCTAAAACAAAGAAAATATTCATGGACTGGAAAAAGGAAGGACATGGTAATGTCAATGTCATTACCGCAATTGCCGAATCTTGTGATGTTTATTTTTATGATTTAGCTTACCGATTAGGTATTGAAAAAATGGATAACAGTTTGAGAAAATTTTCTTTTGGTCAAAAAACAGGAATCAACTTACCCACTGAGAAAAGTGGAATCCTTCCGTCACCAGAATGGAAATTTAAACATCATAAAAAAAAGTGGAATGCTTATGAAACCATCAATACCTCAATTGGACAAGGAGACTTTTTAAGCTCGCCAGCTCAACTTGTTCATGGTTTAAATATACTCTTGAATAATAAGCAAATGCCTCCGTTGAGTCTAATAAAAGATAAATTTTCTGATGTGCCTTTGAGTGATGAAAAAATTACAGATGAAAAATATATTGAAATAGTAAAAAGAGGTATGCAGGAAGTGACCAGCTCAAACGGAACATTTAGATCTATTGCCAATAACAATAAAAATAAAATTGCCGGAAAAACTGGAACAGCTCAAGTTTTTTCTTTGAAAAGCCAAACTTATGATGAGGATAATATTGCCGACCACCTCAAAGATCATTCCCTATTCATCGGCTATGCCCCACATGACAACCCTCAAGTATCAATTGCTGTTATTATTGAAAATGGAGGCCACGGGAGTACAATTGCTGCTCCAATTGCAAAAAAAATGATTGATTTCTATTTTGAAACAATAAAATGACAAATTTATTCACCTTTTTATTTTCCAGAACAGATAAGCAATTATTTATCCTTCTATTAATCATCCTACTTTTTAGTTTAAATTTAATAGGGCAGGCTGTGGGGTTTAACTCTACTTTCTTTTTAAAGCAACTTCTTTTTATTTTTGCTGGCCTTATGATATTTATGCTGATTAGTATTTTAAATATAAGATTTTTATTTAGGTATTCGTTAATCATTTATGTATTGTCGATTCTACTTTTACTTTTCACCGCTTTATTTGGAACTGAGATTAATGGATCCAAACGCTGGTTAGATTTTGGGGTATTTAAATTCCAATCTTCAGAAATTTTGAAACTGACATTACCAATTTTTCTTGTTTCACTCATCGATTATTTTAAAAATAGATCACAAACTTTAACCGAATTAGTATTTCTTTGTATTAGTTTAATGCCATTTTATATTATTTTGAAACAACCTGATCTTGGCTCTGGGCTAATTATTCTATCTTCAGGATTGATTATTATTTTTCTAAATGGGCTAAGTTTAAAAAAGATATTAATCGGAATTTTAGGTTTTTTAATACTTTTACCCTATACATGGTTAAATATCCTTAAAGATTATCAAAAGGGAAGAATATTAAATCTTATTGACCCATTCAGCAATCCACTTGATGGGGGCTACCATGCAATTCAATCATCAATAGCTATCGGCTCTGGCGGCTTGATTGGAAAAAGTTCTGAATTCTCTAGCCAGCATGACCTCTTATTTCTACCAGAAACGCATACTGATTTTATTTTTGCCGTATTATCTGAAAACTATGGATTTTTAGGAAATATCATTTTTTTCTTAATATTCCTTTTATTTATCTATAAATTAGTAATCATTTCCATTAATCTTCACTCCCACTCCCACCGATTACTTGCAATGACCTATGTTATGATTTTTATTTTATGTTTTTTAATAAATATTGCCATGGTCTCGGGTCTTTTTCCAATTGTTGGAATTCCTTTGCCGTTGATCAGTTACGGTGGATCATCTCTATTTATATACCTTGTTATGTTTGCCTTAATCAATTCATTAAACTATAACAAAACATTGATTGCCGATTAGTTATGAGAATTTTATTTGTACTTATTTTTATCTTATTAAACTCTTGCTCCTCAGTAAAAATCTCTTCAGATAACAAAGGGGCCTATTACCAAGACGATGGTCCACATGAAGTAATAGATATACAACTCGAAAATATTAAGAATGCTATTCCAAAAGTTGAACCAATTAATAAAAACACAAAAAAACCATATAAAGTTTTTGATCAAAAATATATTCCGATGACAAAAATAGTGCCATTTAAAGAAAAAGGCTATGCATCATGGTATGGAAAAAAATATCATGGCAACAAAACCTCTACAGGAGAAATCTACGATATGTATACTATGACAGGAGCACATAAGATTCTTCCCCTACCTTCATATGTCAAAGTGACGAATTTAAAAAATAAAAAATCGGTGATTATTAGGTTGAATGACCGAGGACCTTTTTTAAAGGATAGAATAGTTGATCTTTCTTATGTTGCAGCGCATAAATTAGATATTATTGAAAAAGGGAGTGAGTTAGTTGAGGTTGAATTAATCAACCCCAAAGATTATAAAGAGGCAGTAGTAGATAATCAAAATTATGATGAAAATTATTTACAGGTAGGTGCTTTTAAGGATTTTATCAATAGCCAAACATTGCTTGATAAAATTAACAACTTAAAAATGCTCGATAACTATGAAGTAAAAAATATCCAAATCAATAATTTATTTCATATTTTGATCGGGCCAATCAAAAATAATGGTGAGCTTAATAAAATTAAAGAAAATTTAGAATCAGAATATAATCTCACGGTATATGTCAAAAAATATCATTAATGAACAAGAATCTTTGATTGAGTTTCCATGTAACTTTATCATTAAAGTAACTGGAGTTATGAAAGATAATTTCACCCACTCCATCATTGAGGAAATAAACAAAGTTGATAAAACCTTCAATGCTTCAAAAATAGAAATACGACCAAGTCAAAAAGGAAATTATATTGGTTTGACTTGTAATGTTTATGTGAACTCTAAATCAGATTTAGATTTAATTTATCAACATCTATCCTCTCATCCTGATACCAGATTTGTCATCTAAATTTAAAATCAAATATTTTAAAATCGAAGATTACAATGTAATTTTTGAGGATATGAAGGAGGAGATAAAAAAACCTCTAGATATCAATCAATTTTGGACACTTGAGCATTACCCTGTCTTTACTTTAGGGGTAGATAAAAAAAATATTGCCCTGCCCAACACAAAAATTCCAATTGTAAATTCAGATCGTGGTGGAAAAATTACCTACCATGGCCCTGGCCAGGTTATTATTTATTCACTTATTAATCTCGATCAATTTAGTATGACGATAACTAAGTTAGTCAGAGTTTTTGAAGAATCGATAATAGAATTTTTATCCCGATTCAATGTATCTGGAAAGCAACAAGTTGGTGCACCTGGTGTATACGTCGAATTAAAAAAAATAGCCTCTATTGGACTAAGAGTTAAAAATAATCAAACATATCATGGCATCAGTATTAATAACAATATGGACCTGTCGCCTTTTAGTCTTATTGACCCATGTGGTTATACAAATTTACAAATGACGCAGCTAAAAGATTTAGGAATTATTTTAGATAATAAAGATGTAGCTGATAAAATAATAACCATTATAAAAAACAAATTAATGGAATATGAAATTACCAGGGACTAAAGACAGTCATAAAGATAAAGTTTCTCGCAATCCGATAAAGATTTATCCTAGTGTTCCAAAAAAAAAGCCCACTTGGCTAAAAATAGAGTTACCTCATTCAGAGAATTTTAAAAAAGTAAAAGAAATTATTCATCAAAATAATTTACATACTGTTTGCGAGGAAGCGAGCTGCCCCAATATTGGAGAATGTTTTAGCAAGGGTACGGCAACATTCATGATTATGGGTGATATATGTACCAGACGCTGTCCATTTTGCGACGTATCACATGGGAGACCATTACCCCTAGACAAAAATGAACCAAAAAATCTAGCCGAATCAATCTACAAACTTAATTTAAACTACGTCGTGGTAACTAGTGTTGATCGAGATGACCTAAAAGATGGTGGAGCAAGGCACTTTGTTGAATGTATTGACTCCATCAGAAAAAAAATACCAAGTATCGAAATAGAAATACTTATTCCTGATTTTAGAGGCAGGGAGCAAATAGCGATTAACTCTTTTGCAAAGTCACTGCCTGATGTTTTAAATCATAATATTGAAACCGTTCCCAGGCTTTACAAAGAAGTAAGGCCAGGATCAGTTTATAAGCAATCTTTGAAATTATTAAAAGACTTCTCTGATACCTACCCTGAATTAGTTACAAAATCAGGGTTCATGATTGGCCTAGGCGAGACATTTGAAGAAATCGAAGAAACGCTTGCCGATTTAGCCAAACATAATGTAAAAATGGTAACTATAGGTCAATATCTTCAGCCATCAATGGATC
>CAJWVO010000009.1 GCA_913048465.1 uncultured Nitrosomonadales bacterium | reverse complement strand
ATTATAAAAAGGTATTTGGTGGATAAAATCAACAAAGGTTTGCTTCAATCTTTCTTCATCATGGCCATATGTTTCCATATGATCATTATCAATATTTGTCACCAACACATTGCTTGGATTTAAATGCAAAAATGATGCGTCCGACTCATCTGCTTCTACAATCATATACTTACTTTTACCGAGTCTTGCGCTTTGTCTAAGCGAATTAATTCTGCCGCCAATCACGTAGGTTGGATCTAAACCAGCATCATTCATAATTGTCGCAAGAATACTTGTGGTCGATGTTTTTCCATGAGTACCAGCGATGGCAATACCCTCTTTAAAACGCATCAACTCTGAAAGCATTTCTGCCCTCGGAATTATGGGAATATTTTGTTTTTTAGCAGCAACTATTTCAGGATTATTTTTTGGTATTGCTGTCGATGTAACAACCACATCCGCTTTTTGAATATTTTTTTCTTCATGTTTTGAAAAAATTGGGATCCCTCTTTTTCTTAAATGTTCAATTACAGAGGATTGATTAGGATCTGATCCAGAAACAACAAAATTCATATTGTGCATAATTTCAGCGATACCTGACATACCTGAACCGCCGATACCAACAAAATGAATATATTTGATTTTATTTTCCATATTATTTTATTTTATTGTAAATTTCTTTCACAGCATTTTTATGTCTTAAAGACTTCATAGCTTTTGACATTTTCAGACATTCATTTAATGAAATTTTATTGAGCATACTCTCTAACTGTGAATCAATCTCGTCTTGTTTACATATTAGGGCTCCCCCTTTATCAACACAGTACTCTGCATTCTTTTGCTGATGGTTATCAATTGCAAATGGGAATGGGATAAAAATAGCAGGTAAACCAACTTGTTCTAATTCAGCAACTGTCATTGCACCAGATCTAGCAATAACTAAATCAGCCCATTTATAGTATTTTTCAATGTTATCAATAAATTCTATGACATTATTTTTTTTATCATAGAGTTTTTCTAGAGTTGATTTTTTTCCTTTGCCGCATTGATGTACAACATCGTATTTTTTTAACTTATTTAAAATAATTGGTATTTTTTCATTAATAACTTGAGCGCCCAAACTTCCACCTAAGATCAAAATATTAATTTTATTTTTACCCTGATTAATTGTTTTGTTTATATTAGCTATTTTTCCTCTAATAGGATTTCCACACACATTAACGGATTGATTAATTTTTAATGGAAAAGCAGAAAAAATTTTTTCTGCAAACGGAGCTAGTAATTTATTACTTGTCCCCATGATCGTATTCTGTTCATGAATGAATAATTTTTTTCTCATCAGTTTTGCTGCAAAACCCACTGGGAGTGAAATATATCCACCGAAGACAAGCACTCGAGATATTTTATATTTCTGAATCAACCACATTACCTTCATAAGACATAATAAAAATTTAAATGGGTAGCTAATTAATGAAATAATCTTCTTTCCACGAAATCCACCGATAGCAAGGGAAATAAAAAATATCTTTTTTTTATCAACAATTCTATTTTCCATGCCATTTGGCGTTCCAGCCCAAAATAAATTAAATTTTTTATTGATTAATTTATCAGCAACTGCCATTGCAGGCATGATATGCCCACCGGTTCCTGCGGCAGCAATCAGGATCGATCTAGTATTAGTTTCTTTTGGCTTTGATTTTATTTTCATAATCAATTCTCATCAAAATACCACTCGCAATAAATGTTACTAACAATGCGCTACCTCCGTATGATACAAAGGGTAAAGTAAGTCCCTTGGTTGGAAAAAATCCAACATTAACACCAATATTAATAATTGCTTGAATACTGAACCATATAGCAATTCCCTGCGCCAAAAGAGCAGAAAAGTTATTTCTTAATTGAGTTGATATTTTACTTATTCCAAATATTCTAATTATCATCAAAATATACAGGCAAATAATTAGGGTAAAGCCAAACAATCCTAACTCTTCAGAAAGTATTGCTAAAACGAAGTCTGTATGGGCCTCGGGTAGATATTGTTGTTTTTGAATACTCTCACCTAAACCAACCCCAAAAAAATCACCGCGCCCAATGGCGATTAGTGAATGTGATAACTGCCATCCTTTTCCATAGAGGTCTTCAAAAGGTGCTAAAAATCCAGTTATTCGATCCATTCGATAGGGTGCAATCTTTAATAATGCATACACGCCTATTGGGACTGAAAGTGTAAGACCAAGTATTATTTTTAATGATATTCCACCCAGAAATAAAATTCCTAAAGATATACATACAATCACAACTAATGCACCAAAGTCTGGTTGATTGATTAATAATGTACCAATGATTGCAATCGCTAAAGAGATAGGTAGAAAACCTTTTGTAAATGTTCCAATTTGACGAGATTTTCTTAAGACATAATCTGCAGCATAAATTATGGTAAATAATTTTACTATTTCAGATGGTTGAAAATTCATAAAGCCTAATGGTATCCATCTTTGACTGCCGTTAACTATTTTTCCAATTCCTGGTAAGAGAACAGCTATCAACAATATTAATCCTAGGATAAAAAAGGAAGGGGCAAATTTTTGCCAGAAACTGATTGGAATTAGAAATACAATAAATCCACAAAACATAGATATGATGAGATATATAAAATGCCTTAGCAAATAATAGTAATTTTGATAATTAGATATCTGTTTTAAGGCGGCTACATCAACTGAAGCAGAATAAACCATAACTAAACCAACTCCAGATAAAATCAAAATTATCCACAGTAACAGTGGGTCATAATTAGGCTGATTAAAATTATTTCTTAACTGCATTAAAAAATTTTTTTACATAGTTCAACAAATTGATTGCCCCTGTCTTGATAATTCATAAACATATCTTGACTTGCACAACCTGGTGATAAGAGGATTATTTCATCTTTTTTAACTATCTTCTTGATTGACTCTAAAATAGCTTCTAACGAAACGAAACACTTCATATTAAATTTAATTTTTTTATTCATAAGGTAGTCTTTGATAATCACGGCATCTTTTCCATATAAATTTAAAGAAATCAATTTTTCATTAAAAAAATTTTCTATTCCATCCAACGGCTGATTCTTTAATTCACCTCCAAATAGCAAATGAATTTTTCCATTTAATGAATTTAATGCTGATATAGATGAAGCCAGATTGGTTGCTTTTGAATCATTAATAAAAATATAATTTTTATTAATTGAAAGATATTCAAAACGATGTGGGATTCCTTTTTGATTTCTGAAAAACTTCCTTACCTTTTCATATGAAATGTTGCAATTCATAATTTCTAGCAGTTTCAACAAATACATAATATTTTTCACATTATGAATACCTTTCAAATATGGGGTGTCAAGCCTGAAAATTTTATTTTGGTTTTTAAATGTAAAATAATCAGTATTTATTTCTTTGATGTGAAAATCTTTTAAGTCTATGGGAAAAGCATTAGTATGTTCATTAACGACTGCAGATTCTTTGTCATAGAGAATGGTTTTGGAATAATTGGCTAACTTTAACTTAGCATTTTTATAATCTATAAAGGAATCATATCTGTCCAGATGATCAGGCTCTATATTAAGAATGACACCGTAATCAAAAACTGTCGCCTTATCTAATACTTCAACCTGATAACTAGATAGCTCTACAACAATATAATCAAACTCATTTGGAGTCGTTAATATATTTAAAATTGGTACACCAATATTGCCAACTGCTATAGATTTTAAATCATTGAGTGATAAGATCGATGCAAGCAATGAACAGAATGTAGTTTTTCCATTTGTGCCAGTGATTCCAATTAATTTAGTTTTCTTCCTGTCAATTTGATTTAAGAAAAAAGTATCATTACGAATAGGGATCTTATTTTTTATACATTCTTGAAAAAATGATTTTCTTAAATCCACTCCGGGACTTACAAAGCACTGTTCAATAATTGATAGGTCATTAATCTCATTTTCATTTTCACTGTATTCAATATTATTATTTTTAAAGAAAATTTTCTGGTCTTCCGATAATTTTTTATTATCTATTACTATCAGCTTATGATTTTTTTTTAATAAATAAGAAACGATTGATTGGCCAGTAATGCCGAAACCATAAACAATCGTTTTTTTTTGAAAATTCATTAGCGAATTTTTAAACTAGCTAATCCAATTAAAACGAGCACCATAGTAATAATCCAAAATCTTATTACCACCTGATTCTCATTCCATCCTTTTTTTTCATAATGATGATGCACCGGTGCCATTAAAAATATTCTTTTGCCTGTGCCATATTTATTCTTTGTATATCTAAAATATAGAACCTGGCTTGCTACTGAGAGTGTTTCCATAACAAAAACACCACCCATAATAAATAATACTAATTCTTGTTTTACCATAATTGCAATTGCTCCAAGAACAGCACCTAGTGATAATGAGCCGATATCACCCATAAAAACTTCTGCAGGATATGCATTAAACCAAAGAAAACCCAAACCTGCACCTGCAATTGCTGCACAAAATATAGTGATTTCTCCAACTCCAATAAGAAAGGGTAATTGGAGGTAGTTTGCAAAAATTTGATTTCCAGTAACGTAGGCAAAAACCCCTAACGCTGATGCAATCATGACTGTAGGCATAATTGCTAAGCCATCTAAACCATCTGTTAAATTTACTGCGTTACTGCTTCCTACAATAACTAAATAAGACAAGATAACAAATCCGATAGTGCCAAGATATAAATAGGTAGACTTGATGTAAGGTATCAGTAAATTCATGTCACCCGAATTACTGTTATTTTTTAATAGAAAATAAATAGCAACAAGCGCAATAGCTGATTGAGATATATATTTAACTCCTGCCGACAAGCCTTCGGAGTTTTTTTCTTTTATTTTTTTTAAATCATCTAAGAAGCCAATTAAACCAAATCCTAACAAGATGAAGAGCAATTGCCATAAATACGAATTTTTTAAGTCTCCCCACAAAAGAACTGAAGCAACAATCGATATTATGATTAATAAACCTCCCATTGTTGGAGTGCCCATCTTTTTTTGATGATCTGGACCGTATTGTCTTACATACTGAGAAAGACTGTATTCGCCCATGATTTTTATAAATAAAGATCCAAAAAATAGAGAAAATCCAAGTGCGGTAATAATGGCTAATACAGCTCTAAATGTAATGTAATTAAAAACATTTAAAAAATTAAGATCTAATTGCAGATATCTGAGTAATTCTAATATCATTGAAGCCGCCTTTTAAGTTGAGAAACAATATTTTCAAATCCCATAAATCTTGATGCTTTTACCAGGATTATTGTATCTTTTTTTATTGCAGGAAGGGCTTTATCTAGCAAATCCTCATATGTCGCCAAATTTAAAATTACATTTCCATCATTTTTATTGATAGCAGCCTTAAACGCCTCACCCATAGTTAAAGCAACATTAATTTTAGTTTTTGATATTTTTTCAATTATTTGACGATGATATTGATCTGCTAATTCACCTAATTCTCCCATATCACCGATGATCAATATCTTGTTCTTTTCAGATTGATTTATATGATCAATTGCAGATATTAATGAGGATGGATTTGAATTATAACTATCATCGATTAATTCAATGTTTTCTTTGAAAATATATTTTTTAAATCTACCGTTGGTAGACTCAAAGTTACCAAAATATTTTTCTAATTCTTGAAAATCTATTCCCATGTTTATCAAAGCAGCACATGCAATTGCGAGGTTTTGAAGATTATGTTGTCCAGTTAATTGGAATTTAATCCTGATTGATTTAGACTGATAAGCTAATTCAATCTCATTAGGTCCACTGCATCTAAATCTCAATGTATCTGGATCATCATTGTTATTTGAAATACAGAATGTTTTTCCAGGAGATTGATTTAAGATTTGAAAATACTCATCATCTTTATTTATAATTTTTAATTCATTCGTCTTTAAGAAATGAAAGATTTGTCTTTTTTCTTCTGCAATTTTTTCTTTTGAGCCAAAATTGCCTATGTGTGCATCACCAATATTAGTAATGATTGAAATATTTGGACGAATAATATCAGCTAAATGAATAATCTCACCAGGGTGGTTAGTTCCTATTTCAAATACAGCAAATTTTTCAGTACCCTGAGACTGTAAAATAGATAATGGCAATCCAATTTCGTTATTGTAATTACCCTTAGTAAACAAAACAGTATCGTCGTTGAATTTATTTTTTAAAAAGTGGACAATTAAATCTTTAGTGGTTGTTTTACCATTGCTACCTGTGATAGCCACTTTTGTTATAGATAATTTTTTCAGAACTAGTTTTGATAATTCAATTAGAAATTTTTTACCTGATTCAACAACTGCATGTCTTGCAGTACAAACTTGTTCTTTGTTAGTAATAAAAAATAATGGCTTTTGTTTTAATATATCAACAATAAAATTATTTCCATCAAATTTATCTCCTTCTAGCGCTAGAAAAATTTCATTACCTTTAAAAGTCCTCGAGTCTGTGTTGATATTTGATGAATCAAACAACAAATCATCAGGAAGATCACTGGATTTAATAAACAGGTGCTTAATGTCTCTTATGTGGAGTTTCATGATTATTTTAATTTATATCCATTACTACTTTTTTATCAGAAAAATCAATTTTTTTGTTTTTAATAATTTGGTATTTTTCATGACCCTTTCCAGCGATGACTACGATTGGGTAGTTGGTTTTTTTGATGGCATATTCAATTGCTTTTTTTCGATCTAAGATAATTTTTTTTAAACATGAAATACCTTCGCATATTTGATCTGCAATTATTTTTGGATTCTCATTTCTTGGATTATCATTTGTGATGCAAACAAAATCAGCGTAATGATTTGCTATATTTCCCATTAATTTTCTTTTACCCTTATCTCGATCTCCGCCACAGCCAAACACAAGCAGAATTTTTCCTTGATATATTTTTCTTATTGTTTGAAGAAGATTTTTTAGTCCATCAGGAGTGTGTGCATAATCAATAATTACTTTTTTTGGTATGTTATTAATTATTTTATTAATTACGTTCATGCGTCCATCAGGTAGGGGGAGTCTTTTAATAACTTCCGTAACTTTATGTATATCTATTTTTTTTAAATAACAAATACAAATGGCACTTATTAAATTATATAAATTAAACTCTCCGATTATATTAGTTTTAAAAGTATGAATTTTATTGGTTATTTGTAAACTAAATTCAGAATAGTTATTAGTTAAAGATGGTTGATTAATATTAATGATTCTTACATTTGCTTCTTTGCTAAATCCAAATGTAATAATTTTTTTATTAAGTTTTATTAAATTCTTTGCCAATTTCATGCCATAAGAACTATCAATATTTATTACTGATTCTTTTTTTACGTTTTCTATGAAAAACCTTTCTTTAGATAAAAAATAATTTTTCATTGTCTTGTGATAGTCCAAATGGTCCCTACTTAGATTGGTAAAAATTCCATAATCAAAATTTAAACCATTAATTCTTCCTTGATCAATTCCATGCGAAGAAACCTCTAGTACAAAATTTTTAATATTTTTTTGTATTCCTTTGTTAAAAAGACTATATAAGACAAAAAGGTCAGGAGTGGTATTGACTATGACTTTTTCTTTAGAAATAGTGCCGATCAATTTTGATGGTTTTTCAAGCTTATCTAGTAGATGATTTAACCAAAAAGCGGTCGATGTTTTGCCATTTGTTCCGGTTACACCGTATAGTTTTATGTCTTGATTTAAATTACCATAGACCTTATCCAAGATATTTTTTTGTTTACGTGCAAGATCACGGACCCCTAAAAATTCTATTTTTGGGTATTTTTTTAAAAAAAGAGTGGCATCGAAATTAGCTTCCTCATACATAATTAATGAGGCTCCATTGCTAATTGCATTATCTATATAATTCCGACCATCACTATCTCTTCCTGGATAAGCACAAAAGATATATCCTCTTTTTACATTTATACTGTTGTTAGTAATTTTTTTTTGGCTTGAGATAAGTTTAGAGTTGAACATCATCAACTTTTGGTTTTACAACCTTGTTCATTAAGTTTTCATTGATCTCTTTATCATACGGCACATCATAAAGTTTAAGAGCATTTTTCATCACGTCTTTAAATATTGGTCCTGCAACAGTACCTCCATAAAAACTTTTTTTTGTAGAGGTATCCACAATCACTGCAGCAATGAATCTAGGGTCACTGCTTGGCGACATTCCAATGAATGAGGCGAAATAATCTTTTGAATATTCGCCATTATCGTATTTTCTTGCTGTTCCAGTTTTTCCAGCTACTGTATAACCAGGAATTCTTGCTTTAGTTCCAGTTCCTTCTTCTTCTTCAACAACTGACTTCATAAAATCTTTCATTATTTTGCTTGTTGATGCACCTAATAATCTCTCTGTCTCAACAAAGTTATCATTTTTATAAAGTTTTGGTTTTATCATCAAGCCATTATTTGCAAAAACTGTATATGCTTTAACTAGCTGTAATAAGTTCATATTTACACCATACCCATAAGTCAAGGTGGCATGATCAATCTCTTTCCAGTTTGAATAGTCAGATAAGCGTCCATTTGACTCTCCTGGCATACCAACATTAATCTTCGCTCCAAAACCTAATTTATTATACAAATCCCACAACTCTTTAGATTCTAACCTTCGACCAATCTTTGTTGCCCCAACATTCGAGGACTTCTGAATTATTTCTTTAACTGACATCTGATCTTGCGGATGATCATCTTTTATAACTCGGCCACCAACTTTTATGAAGCCATCTTTTGTATCTATTATTTCATTATGCTTTACTTTTTTCTTTTCCATTGCGTATGCCACTGAAATTGGTTTTAAAGTTGAGCCAGGCTCAAAAACATCTGTTATTGCTCTATTTCGCATTGAGTCATAACTTTTAACTACACCATTTGGGTTGTAAGAGGGATAGTTTGTCATTACTAAAATATCGCCATTTTTCGCATCAATTAAAATGGCTGATCCAGAATTAGCCTCATATCTATCGATATATTTTTTTAATGCTTCATATGCAATATGTTGAAGTCTATTATCAATGGTAGTTAAGATATCAGATCCATTTTTAGGTAATTTAAAATCATTCAAATCATCAATTACTCTTTTTACCCCATCTACAACTACCTTTTTATGACCCTTTTCTCCTTTAAGAATAGAATCCCACTGTCTTTCTAATCCTTCAGTTCCTTTTAACCCATTCAAATCTGTTTTTCCAACAACATGTGCTGATGCTTCTCGGTTTGGATAATACCTTGTATATTTTTTTTCAAAATTTAGAACTGGAATCCGCATTGCTGTTAATTTTTTTGCTGTTTCTGGGGATGCTCTTTTCTGGATATAAATATATCCCTTTTTCTTATTTTTAATTTTATTTAAAAGTAATTTTTCATCAGTTTTTAATATTTTTGAAATTTCACTGACATTTTCTTTTGATAAGTTATCTGCAATTTGATCATTATATTTTTTTGGCAATTTATGTGAAATTGAAAGTCCAATATCAAATGTAGGGGTACTTACTGCCAACAACTTATTATTTCGATCATATATTTTTCCACGATAAGATTGCAAGACTTCATTCTTGACAATGAACCCATCGCCTTTATTTTGTAAAAAATCTTTTTTAATCTGTTGAAGATACAAAGCTCTTGAAAATAAAATTAGGAAGAAAATTAATATTAAGGATAAAGCAACTCGTCTTCTATTTTTTGATAATTCAAAAATATCACTCTGATGGCTAAATTTTTTCATTTATTTTCTAGCTCAATAATATTTTCAGGATTTGCTTCAATCATATTTAATTTATTTTTCGCAAACTCCTCAATACGATTACTTCCTGATTGATCAGTATTTTCCAGTTCAAGCTTGGTTTGATTTTCTTTTAATTCAATTTCTCTCTTTTGTTCCGAGTCTAATTGTGAAAAATTTTTTCGGTACAAGTGTTCCGAATTAACTTTGAGCAATGCAAAGATAATAAGAATTACAAATAACAATAAATTTAATTTGATCATTTTTTTTCCACCCCTCTTAACCTTGCACTTCTTGAGCGGGGATTGGCCTCTACCTCTTCAGCTGAGGCAACCAAATTACAAATAACATTTGCTTTGGTCTCCTCGTGATGATCTGTATTGCGGATTGGTATAAATTTTGGAATTGTGTCAGGAGGTAGTTTTGTTATTTCTTTGATAAAATTTTTAACAATGCGATCCTCTAGGGAATGAAACGTCAGAGCCAAAACCCTTCCTTGTGGTTTTAATGCATCAAATAACACCGGAAGTGCCTCTATTAATTCATTTAATTCTTGATTTACTTCAATTCGTAAGGCCTGAAAAACTTTTGTAGCTGGATGTTTTCTGGAATTAGTATACGGTACAGATTTTTTTACTATATCTGCAAGCTCTAAAGTTGTCGTAATATTTTTTTCATCTCTAATCTTGCAAATATTAGAAGCTATTCTTCTAGCAAACTTTTCCTCACCATAGTCCCTAAAAATTTTTATTAAATCTGATTCATCATATTTATTTACAACCTCACTTGCATCTATTCTTTGTGATTGATCCATTCTCATATCAAGGGGTCCGTTATGCATAAAACTAAAACCTCTTGATGCATCATCTAATTGAGGTGATGAAACACCTAAATCCATGAATACCCCATCAAGACTTTTTTTTTTAAAGATTTCGCAAAATTTAATATTGATGAATGATGAATTTCAAAACGCTCATCCTGTATTAATTTGGCTGAATTAATTGCCTCATGATCTTTATCAATGGCTATTAATTCGCCCTTTTGTTCCAAGTTGTCTAATATGATTTTGGAATGGCCACCACGCCCGAAAGTACAATCCAAATATTTACCATTTTTATTAATAATTAAATGTTCTTTTACTTCATGTGACATTATTGGAAGATGTCTAAAATTATTCATAAAGAAAATCCTTCAAGTTCATGAAAGTTTTCAAGATTTAAATTTTTTACCGTGCTGTTAATTTTTTTGGACCAAGTACTTTTGTCCCATATTTCAAAATGTGATCCTTGGCCTAACATGATTATTTCTTGCTGGATTCCTGCAAATTCTCTTAGCGAGGCTGATAACAAAATTCTGCCTGCTTTATCTGGATCAACCTCATCCGCATATCCAACCAAAAGTCTTTGAAGGGTACTTATTTTTGGATCAAAGCTTGAGAGGGACATTAATTTTTTTTCTATTGGTGCCCAGCTGAGAAGGTTATATAAGATTAAACATTTATCTGGATGAGCGGTAACGATAAGGGAAGAATTTTGCTCAAAAAGTTTGTCCCGAAATTTTTTCGGTACAGCCAATCTAAATTTATCATCCAAAGCAACAATGCTTGAACCTCTGAACATCTGAAATCCCCTATTGTTTGAGGGGAATGTGAAATAGCTAACAACCCTTAGTAATGTTAATTATTTCCCATTTATTACCACTTTTTCCCCTCATTTACACTATAGGCAAAAAAAAAGCGCTTTGCAAGCGCTTTTTTTAATGAAGTCAATAAGTTAGCCTATAAGCCGGGTTCTGTATTTGTGCAGTCATTCATCTTGAATAATGATTACTCATCATCTCTAGCGGCCTACCCGATGACAGTACGAGCCATACTATCGTCATCCTATTTGGCCTTGCTCCTGGTGGAGGTTACCGCGTTTCACCGTAACTAAATACGCTCGTCTCTGTGGCCCTATTCCTCATTTCACAATGGTTGGCTGTTAGCCAACACCATGCTCTTCGGAGCCCGGACTTTCCTCTATAAATAGCGACTGCCCGGCTAACTTAGGGGTTATTATAACTCCTTTGCTATAGACCATGTTATCTTTTGATTGGCCATAAATGGGATGATTTCTTGATCACCAACAACGTATGATGATTGAACTTCAAATTGCTCTTTTTTAAATGTTATTTTTTTATCTGTTTTTACTAAGTTATAAAAATCAGAACTGTTATTCACAGAAAAATCTTCAAATTTATCTAACGCCCCAGCCTTGTCAAAGGCTTCTAGATAAATAACCAATGCTGTAGATGCAGAAAAAATACCTGCGCAGCCACATGAGCTTTGTTTTTGATTTTTATAATGTGGCGCACTATCCGTCCCGAGAAAAAATTTTTTATTACCCGAAAACGCGGCTTCCGCTACTGCTTTTCTATGGATTTCTCTTTTAACTACCGGTAAACAATAATGATGAGGTTTTAATCCTCCAGATAATAAATCATTTCTATTCAGAACCATATGCTGAGGGGTGATAGTTGCTGCAACTAGATCAGAAGATTCTTTAACAAAGTCAACAGCATCTTTTGTTGAAATATGTTCAAAGATTACTCTTAACTTTGGAAAATTCTGAGTGATTGATATCAATTCATCATCGATGAATAATTTTTCTCGATCGAATATATCTGTTTCAGGATTATTCACTTCTCCATGAACCAATAGGGGTAAATCATACTTCTCCATCCAATCAAAGATCTTATAACAGTTTCTAATATTACTGACGCCATTGGAAGAGTTTGTTGTTACTCCTGCTGGATAAAGCTTCACACCAATAAGCCTTGGGTCTGATGCGCCCTCACTTATATCAATTTCTTTAATATCTCCGGTTAAATACATAGTCACAAGAGGCTTAAAATGTGAATATTTTGAAACCAAATCAATTTGGTCAAAATACTTTAAAGCTTTTTTATAGTTTGTAACTGGATCTTCAAGATTAGGCATAGCTACACCATGATGAAAATGTTCTGCAGTTGCATTAACTGCAAAATCTAATAAATTTCCTTCTCTGAAATGGATATGCATATCATTAGGAAGTTTGATTGTAATTAATTCACTCATTTTTAAGTTCAATACCTATATTATAAATATCCTTCTTATTGCTATTATAAAACTCTGAGACAATCGCGGCAGCTTTCTTTAAAGGTAATTCATTCATCAATATTTTTAAAAGATTAATTTCCTCATTAGATATTAATTTCTCTTTAATCTTGTTCGGAATTACTATAATAACAAACTCACCCTTTAATTCTTGTGGGGTATCCTTAAAATAACGAAATAGATTTTCAGCCGAATCAGAATAAAAGGTCTCAAATAGTTTTGTCATCTCCCTCGCTATGAATATTTTGGTTGATGGAGATATAAAATTAACAACATTCTCCAAAAAACTTAAAACTCTTTTTGGTGATTCATAAAATATGGTTGGCTTTTTTTGTTGATTGATTAGACTCAACGCTTCTTGTATGGAAATTAATTTGGTTGGTAAAAATCCTACAAAGTTAAATCTTCCCTCATCGATTCCAGATACTGAAAATGCAGCAGTAATAGCAGAAGGACCAGGTATTGGTTCTATTTTAATATTAAGAGAACGTGCTTGAGACACTAAAAACATACCTGGATCACTAATACATGGTGTACCTGCATCTGTTAGATAAGCAATTGCTTCACCCTCTAAATTTGCTTCCTCAAAAATTTTTACTGCAGCCGACTTTTCATTATGTTGATGGATTGTGTAAATTTTTTTATCTTGAATACCCAAATGGTTCAATAATTTTTTTGTTACTCTTGTGTCCTCACAGACTATAATTGAACACAATTGAAGAGTTTCTATAGCTCTTAAAGTGATGTCTTTTAAGTTTCCAATTGGAGTAGCTACAATATATAGTTTAGTTGACATTTTTTTACCTTGTTAAGATAACTCTAGTATACAATCTAAAAATATTAATAATTTTATTTACATATGCCTATAAAATTTTTATCAATAATACTCTTATTCTTTACTTTATCAGCCTGTGCCCCAACTGCAGTCATAACTGTTCCTGCTTCTATCGCAGATAGAAGAACAACTGGTATTCAAGTAGAAGATCAAACTATTGAATTCAAAGCAACGTATGAATTTCAACAGATTGAGGGCAACTTTAGCGCAAGCGCAACAAGCTATAATCAAATTGTGTTACTGACAGGTGAATCTGAATCCCAGGAATTAAAAGACAAAGTGGAATCTTCAGTTGCAAAAATAGAAGGCGTTAAGGCAATATACAATGAAATCCTTGTTACCAAACCCCTTGCGCTTAAAGAGAAAGTCAAATCAAAAACGAAAGACTACGGAATCACAACCAATGTTAAGGCGAGGATTTTTAAAGAAGAAACAAAATCAAATCTATCACCAATTCATATTAAGGTTGTCACCGAAAGACAAATTGTTCATCTTATGGGGATTGTTTCAGACAAAGAAGCAGAAGAGGCTGAAAAAATTGCAAAAACAAGTAAAGGTGTTGTAAAGGTTAAAACCTATTTTGAGATTGATAATCAGTACAAAAAGAATTGATTTATTTAATAAAAGTTTTATAATGTAATTCACAATTCAGCGTTACAGTACTTCATCATTAAATTAACATCCAAATAAAAACAATCATGAGTGATAATATAATAAACGTAACAGATTCAAGCTTTGAGCAAGAAGTTCTAAGTTCTGAAATTCCGGTTTTACTAGACTATTGGGCCGAATGGTGCGGGCCTTGCAAAATGATAGCACCTATTTTGAACGATATTGCTGATGAATATTCAGGCAAAATTAAAGTTGCCAAAATAAATATTGACGAAAACCCTGGCACTCCAGCTAAATTTGGAGTTCGAGGAATACCGACGTTAATGATTTTTAAATCCGGATCCATTGAAGCAACTAAGGTAGGAGCTATGTCAAAATCTCAACTATCTGCATTTATTGATTCGACAATTTAATTATGCAAATCTCTGATCTCAAACATTTACCAGTAACAAACCTCATTGACCTAGCAAATGAAAGTAAAGTTGATAATGCAGGTCGAATGCGAAAGCAAGATCTAATCTTCGCAATTTTAAAAACCAAAGCTAAGAATGGTGAGACTTTATATGGCCAAGGCACTCTAGAAGTTTTGCCTGACGGTTTTGGTTTTCTTAGATCAGCTGACACATCATATCTTGCCGGTCCTGATGATATTTATGTATCACCATCCCAGATACGAAGATTTAATCTTCACACTGGAGATACAGTGGCTGGAGAAATAAGAACTCCGAAAGATAGTGAAAGATATTTTGCATTAGTCAAAGTTGAAAAAGTTAATGAAGAGCCGCCTGAAAATACAAAGAATAAAATTCTTTTTGAAAATCTTACACCTCTATTTCCAACGGAGAGACTCAATCTCGAAAGAGATATATCCAGCGAAGAAAATATTACAGGCAGAATAATTGATATGATTGCCCCTATTGGAAAAGGGCAAAGAGGTTTGATAGTTGCTAGTCCAAAAAGTGGTAAAACAGTCATGATGCAAAATATTGCTCATGCGATTACTGCAAATCATCCTGAAACAGAGCTTATAGTCTTGCTCATTGATGAAAGACCAGAAGAAGTCACCGAAATGACTCGATCAGTTAAAGGTGAGGTGGTTGCCTCAACATTTGATGAACCAGCCACACGTCATGTTCAAGTTGCTGAAATGGTAATTGAAAAAGCAAAAAGAATGGTTGAGCATAAAAAAGATGTTGTGATTTTGCTTGACTCTATTACTAGATTGGCCAGAGCTTATAACACTGTTATTCCATCATCAGGAAAAGTTTTAACAGGTGGTGTAGATGCGAACGCATTACATAAACCTAAAAGATTCTTTGGTGCTGCCAGAAATACTGAAGAAAGTGGCTCATTAACTATCCTTGCTACAGCTTTAATTGATACAGGTTCAAAAATGGATGACGTCATTTATGAAGAGTTCAAAGGTACTGGTAATATGGAAATCCATCTGGATAGAAGAATGGCAGAAAAACGTTTATATCCAGCTATTAATGTTAATAAGTCGGGTACTAGACGTGAAGAATTATTAATAAGCCAAGAAGTGCTACAGAAAATCTGGGTTTTAAGAAAACTGCTCTATCCAATGGATGATATTGAAGCTATGGAATTCCTCATGGATAAAATTAAATCAACCAAGACTAATGATAACTTTTTTGACAGCATGAGGCGTGGATAATCTTGCTTTTTTAGCAAATTAATACGATAATACGCAACTTAATTTATTTTTAAACTAATTATTATGAAAAAAGATACACATCCAAAATATCCTGAAATAAATGTTACTTGCAGTTGTGGCAATACCTTCACGACGAAGTCAACAGCAGGTAAAGATTTAAATATTGAAGTCTGCTCTCAATGTCATCCTTTTTACACGGGTAAACAAAAAATTGTTGATACAGCAGGTCGAGTTGAGAAGTTTAAACAAAAATATGGAATGTAATTCGATTTTATATAAAAATTAGGCAGCAAAGCTGCCTTTTTTTTTGTATATTACTTTTATGAAATACTTTTTAGATCATGATTGGCAAGGAAATATGCAAACCCCAAAGAAAAAAGTTGGGGAAAAAGCCAAAATCAATTTTCTAATCATATTTGCTGCAATATACTTAGTCTTCGGACTATTGAATCATAGCCCATGGAGGCCATTAGAAACAAACTCCTTAAGTATATTTGCTAACATTTTTTTTAATGGTGACATTTTAGCTCCTCATCTTACTAGCATTAACAGTTTTGACCATGGTCATATTTATGAAATGCTTGGAGCGATCTTCGCAAAAATTATTTTTTTTCTTGAGCCACATAATGCTGCTCGCTTAAGCAATCTTCTGTGGATTGCTTTAACTATGATAAGCATTGGGCTGACTAATCGAGAGTTAAGAGGTTTTGGATATGGAAGACAAAGTAATATCATCTTTCTATCATCTGTTGGCCTTTTTTTTACAATTCACACTTTCACTCACGAAATAGCGATTTTAGCTGCGGCAAGTATAACCCTATACTCATTTTCTCTTTCACACAGAAGGCCTTTTCGGGCTGCAATTTTATTGGGTATATCTTTAATCGTTGGCTTGCTTTCTAAAGGCTTAATATATTTAATTCCAATAATTGGCATCACTGCCACTCTAGCAATACTTCCTAATTGGAATTATAAGCGAACTATAATCTTTGCTGGCTTGGGTTTGTTATCCAGTCTCTTTTTTATAGGTTTCTGGTTATTGCTTTTATCAAAATATCATCCTGAAAGTTTAGTAAAATTTTTATCTCCAACAATACATTTCTCAACTGAAAATATTAAATACTATTTTATAAATTCACTTTGGTTTGCATGGCCAGCAGTACCATTATTTGTTGTCACATTATTTAATGAACTATCGACTTTTCTTAAATATAAAAGAACAAACTTGCCATTAATTTTTATTGCTTGGTTTTTCTTGCTCTTAATATGCGAAAGTCAAATTAGTCAAGTTAAGTTGATGATTTTATTGCCTGCTATAGCGATCATGGCAAGCACATCTATTGATACTCTTCAAAGAGGAGCATCTGGAGCTTTAAATTGGTTTGGGATTCTTATTTTTTCTGCAATAACATTAATACTCTGGATTGGTTGGTTTGCACTAAATTTTGGTATTCCATATAAAATTCATGAAAGAATGGTTTATCTTTCAGGAAACTTTTCACCGGAACTAAACTTTTTTCAAATTTTTCTGGCTTTAAGTTTCCTTATAGGATGGGTCATTTTACTTTGGAAAAATAATCTCACTAATCGATCCTCTGTCACTAATTGGGCTCTAGGCATTACTCTTGCATGGGTAACTACGACTCTGCTATGGTTTCCTATGATTGAAAATCGGAAAGACTATGGTCAAATCTTCAAAAAAATCACTGCTAATAATATCTCAAAAAATCATTGTATGTCAGCAAATGATTTGAATGATAGCTATATTGATTTAATTTTCTACTTTACTCAAATAGAAATGAGAAAAAATGATAAAAATTGTAAATATACAATAACTCACAAAGACATTAGATCACTATCAAATGATCCAGAATTTAAAAGCAGCATTTTATGGGAAGGTAAAATGCCGAACGATAAGAAGACATTTTATATTATAAAAAACTAAATCAGTTTTATCGCATCTTGAACTAGGTGATGGATATTATCTATATCTCCCTGGTCAGCAATTTCTTTTAATTTAACTCTCATTTTAGGAGACCAAAATTTCTTGAGATGTCCAGACACCCCATCAATTGCCTCCGTTTGGTCCGGATAGGCTTCAAAAAAACTAGCAATTTGGTTTGCCATATTGACTATGTGTTGATCTTCCATGGGCGTTATTCTACTCGATTATTCTGTTTTTGTGGCTATATACAACGAATCTTTTATCTCTTGCAAAGCCAATCACTGAGAGATTATGTTGTGAAGCTAAATTTACAGCCATCGATGTAGGTGCTGAAATTGCAATCAAAATTGGAATGTCTGTAACCAGCACTTTTTGAACCATTTCGTAACTTGCTCGGCTTGAGCATACAATAAAAGAGCCGTCTAAATTATCAATTAATTTTCTTCCAATCAATTTATCCAATGCGTTATGACGGCCAACATCTTCCTTAATACTTAAAAGATTTCCATCTGCATGAAATAATGCGGCAGCATGAATGGAACCAGTTTTCACTTGACCTTTTTGGTTTGATTTAAAAGCATCTAAACTTGCTGTAATTTGCTCACTTGTAATTTGGTGATCTATCTTTTCAGGATAATTTAATTTTAGTCTATTGCTAAAATACTCAAGACTCTCTATACCACAGATACCACATCCTGTTTTACCAGATAAGTTTCTTTTTAGATGTTTTAATTTTTGAAATGGCTCTTGCGCAATCTCTACTGCAACCTCTATACCATGATCGTTATTTGAAATTTCAATATCAAATACATCACTAATTGATGAAATTATTCCCTCAGTAAATGAAAAACCAATAACAAAATCTTCCAAATCCATTGGTGAAGCCATCATAACAACATGACTAATGCCATTAAAGCTTATTGCTACTGGAAATTCATTTGATAAAAAATCGGTTCTATTTTGTTCAAGATTATCTGAGTCAGAAACTTTATATTCAGAATATAGGTTCTGCTGATTCAAAAGTTACACTTTTTCCTTCTTGGATTCTACAAAAGAAATTTGTTCCTCACTAAAGGATTTGTATTTCTCTTGCCAGGACGATAGCTGAGAGACTTTTGTTAATTGCACAGCAGTAACTTTGAATTCTGGACAATTTGTTGCCCAATCTGAGTTGTCAGTTGTGATTACATTAGCTCCAGAGAATGGATGATGGAAGGTGGTATAAACTACTCCAGGTTGCACTCGCTCTGTCACTTTACATCTCAAAACAGTTTCACCGGCTCGGCTAGTAATCCCAACCCAGTCACCTTCATTAATGCCTCTTTCTTCCGCATCATGTGGATGAACTTCTATTAAATCCTCAGAATGCCATTTGCTGTTATTTGTCCTTCTAGTTTGAGCACCAACATTATACTGAGATAGAATTCTTCCAGTGGTCAGAATTAAAGGGAATCGTTTATTCACTTTTTCTGTTGTTGGGATGTACTCAGTAATAAAGAATTTACCTTTACCTCGAACGAATTCATCAACATGCATTGTTGGGGTGCCATCAGGATGATCATCATTACATGGCCACTGAATACTGCCATGTTGATCTAATTTTTCAAACGAAACATTGGTAAACGTTGGGGTAATTTTTGCAATTTCATCAAGAATTTCAGAGGCATGGTTATAGTTCATTGAATAACCAAGAGCATTGGATAACATTTGCGTCACTTCCCAATCCTCATAACCATTTTTCGGAGTCATTACTCTTCTTACAGGTGATATTCTGCGTTCAGCGTTAGTAAATGTCCCACTTTTCTCCAAAAATGATGACCCCGGCAAGAAAACATGTGCATACATTGCTGTCTCATTTAAGAAAAGGTCTTGAACGATAACACATTCCATTGATTCCAATGCATGAGTAACGTGTTGTGTATTTGGATCAGACTGGGCAATATCTTCACCTTGGCAGTAAAGAGCTTTAAAAGAACCATCAATTGCTGAGTCAAGCATATTTGGAATTCTTAAACCGGGTTCAGACTGTAGCGATACTCCCCACGTTTTCTCAAGCATCTCTCTTGTTTCTGAGTCAGATACATGTCTGTATCCAGGAAACTCATGAGGAAACGATCCCATGTCACATGATCCCTGAACGTTATTTTGACCCCTAAGAGGATTTACGCCAACGCCTTCGCGACCAATATTTCCTGTTGCCATTGCTAAATTGGCAATACCCATTACCATTGTTGAACCTTGGCTATGCTCTGTTACACCAAGACCATAATAGATTGAGCCGTTATTCTCTGTTGCAAAAAGTCTTGCTGCTTGCCTCAGAGTCTCGGATGGAACTCCTGTTTCCAAATGTAATGCTTCGGGAGAATTTTTTTCAAGACTCACAAAGTCAGCCCATTTTTTAAATGAATCTGATTCACATCGAGCATCAACAAAATCTTGTTTCACTAGATTTTCTGTTACTACTACATGGGCTATAGCATTAATAATGGCAACATTTGTCCCTGGCTTGAGTTTTAAGTGATAATCAGCTCGTATATGTGGAGACTTATTAACAAGATCAATCTCTCTAGGGTCAACAACAATCAATTTCGCACCCTGTCGAAGTCTTCTCTTCATTTGTGATCCAAAAACTGGATGTCCGTCTGTTGGATTGGCACCAATAACCATGATTACGTCTGATTTCATTACTGAATC
The DNA here is from genome assembly GCA_913048465.1 of uncultured Nitrosomonadales bacterium. GTDB lineage: Bacteria > Pseudomonadota > Gammaproteobacteria > Burkholderiales > Methylophilaceae > BACL14. Next base: position 38,430 of record CAJWVO010000009.1, on the reverse strand, counting down.
AAAATTCTGCGTCCCAGCTGACTCACCAAGAGTTTGCTTTAATCCATACCCGGTTGGAGAATGACAAACTCGGGCGCAAGTATCTATATTGTTATTACCAAAACCAGCCCGAACCAATTTTTGCACCAAAAATGTTTCCTCATTAGTACACCTTGAGGAGTTGATAGCGCCTACAGAGTCCGTACCATATTTTTTTTGAATTCTTTTTATTTCACTGGCTGCATAATTAATAGCTTCATCCCAGGTCACTTCTTGCCATGAGTCATGAATGCTTTTTCTGATCATTGGGGTTGTGATTCTATCTTTATGCGTGGCGTATCCCCAGGCAAATCGTCCTTTAACACATGAGTGACCATGGTTAGCACCCCCATTTTTATTAGGAGTCATTCTAACTAATTCTTCACCCTTCATTTCAGCATTAAATGAGCATCCCACCCCACAGTAGGCACATGTTGTGGTGACTGACTTTTCTGGAACCCCAGACTCAATAACTGAATTTTCCATCAATGTTGCCGTTGGGCATGCCTGAACACAGGCGCCACAAGATACACATTCAGAATCAAAGAAATTTTTATTACCGGCTGAAACTTTTGATTCAAAACCACGGCTATCAATGGTTAGAGCAAATGTTCCTTGAGTCTCTTCACAGGCCCTAACGCACCTGGAGCAAACAATACACTTGGATGGGTCAAAGGTAAAATATGGATTGGATTCATCCTTTTCAGCGTTAAGGTGATTTTCACCTTCATACCCATAACGTACCTCTCTTAAGCCAACTGCACCAGCCATATCTTGTAATTCACAATCACCATTAGTGGAACAAGTAAGACAGTCCAGCGGATGGTCGGAGATATAAAGCTCCATCACACCTTTTCTGATATCTGCTAGCTTAGGTGTTTGGGTCGATACAACCATGCCCTCGTCAACCGGGGTTGTACATGAGGCCGGGTATCCACGACGACCCTCGATCTCAATCAAACATAAGCGACAAGAACCAAAAGGTTCTAAAGAGTCTGTAGCGCAAAGTTTTGGAATGCTTGAACCGAGTTCAGATGCGGCTCGCATAATTGAGGTTCCTTGAGGCACAGAGATTTTTTGACCATCAATAGTTAGTGTCACCATTGTGGCGCTATCTTTTTTTGGTGTCCCGTAATCTCTTGTATCATCCATAATTAAACCTTTTTCTTCAATTATCTTATTTTATGTCTCTGATGGCTTAGATTCAACCCCAAAATCATTGGGGAAATACTTCAGTGCGCTCATGACTGGAAAAGGCGTCATCCCTCCCATTGCACAAAGTGAACCATTAACCATGGTGTCGCATAAATTTTCTAACAATGCGACATTTTTTGGCTGCTCATCTTTGGCTACGATCTTATCGATTACTTCCATGCCGCGGGTTGATCCAATCCTACATGGAGTACATTTACCACATGATTCTATTGCACAAAACTCAAATGAATATCTTGCCATTTCAGCCATATTGACATCTTCATCAAATGCCACGATACCTCCGTGACCAACAACCGCATTTAATTTTGAATAAGCTTCATAATCTAATTCGATATCAAAATTTTCCTCAGAGATAAATGCTCCAAGCGGGCCTCCAACTTGAACAGCTTTGATCTTCTTACCCGTTGCTGAGCCTCCACCATAGTCGTAAAGAAGCTCTCTAAGAGTAATACCAAAAGCTTTTTCAATTAAGCCTGTTTGTTTAAGATTTCCTGCCAATTGAATTGGAAGTGTTCCCTTTGATCGACCCACACCAAAATCAGCATAGTATTTGGCTCCTTTAGACATAATTATTGGGATTGTAGCTAAAGACACGACGTTGTTAACAACAGTGGGTTTTCCAAACAAGCCCTCAATTGCAGGAAGTGGCGGTTTGTACCTTACTAACCCTCGCTTCCCTTCCAAGCTTTCAAGTAACGACGTTTCTTCACCACAAATATAGGCTCCAGCCGCTCTTGTCACTTCTAATGTGAAGTTTTTGTTGGAATTTAAAATATTTTGTCCCAAAAAATTATTTTCAGTAGCAATTTTGATTGCCTTATTTAGAACATCTTGTGCATGCGGATATTCTGATCTTAAATAAATGTACCCATGGTCTGCATTAACAGCAAGACCTGCAATAATCATTCCTTCAATCAGCATAAATGGATCGTTTTCCATAGTCATGCGATCAGAATATGTACCTGAATCCCCCTCATCTGCATTACACACAATGTATTTTTGTGTCGATTCAGTATCTAAAACAGTTTGCCATTTAATCCCGGTTGGAAAGGCTGCACCTCCTCTTCCTCGCAAACCAGAATCCTTTACCTCGTTGACAATCTCTTGCGCTTCCATGTTGATAGCTTTTTTTAGCCCTACAAAACCTTCATGATCCATATAATCTTTTAATGAAAGTGGGTCTGTAATACCAACTCTGGCAAATGTGAGTCTTTCTTGATTCTTTAACCAAGCAATCTCATCGGTTTTTCCAAGGTATTTGTCATGCTTACCGCCTTCAAAAAACTTAGCGTCAAATAAACTAAGAATATCCTCCTCATTGATCGGGCCGTAAGCTATACGCTCGCCATTATATTCAACTTCAACTAAAGGTTCTAACCAGAACAGACCTCTTGATCCATTTCTAACAAGCTCAATTTCTAAACTTCTTTTTTGAGCTTCCAGTTCAATTTTGTGAGCAATCTCATTAGAACCTAAAGATTGTGCAGTTGAATCAATCGGAACAAAAATTTTAATAGTCATTTATTCAATATCCTTGATCAATTTATCAATTTTCTCTTTATCCACCCTGCCGTACACATCTTCATTTATCATAATTGAGGGAGAGCAGGCACAGTTTCCCAAACAATACACTGGCTCTAAACTAAACTTTTCGTCTTCTGTCATTTCGTGATAATCAATACCTAATTTATCTTTTAAATAAGCTTCGATTAATTTCGAATTCATTGCCTGACAGGACTCTGCACGACACACCTGGATAATATTTTTACCTGTTTTTTTGGTTCGAAAATGATGATAGAAACTAACAAATCCATGGATTTCTGCCACGGATAAACTCATCTCATGTGATATCAGTGGATAGCTTTCCTCGGGAATATAGCCTAAATCATCCTGAATGGCATGCATTAGGGGAAGTAATCCGCCCGGTAAAGATTTATATTTCTCTATATGATGTTGTATTTTATTTTTTTCCATTTGGTTTAAATCAGTTGACCTTCAGAATACCCCCATTATACTGGATAGTAGACTATTTTTTAATAATAGAATTCATTATATATACGTTTTATTTGCATGTTACAAGACCCTTTTAAGCGAAAAATAAATTATTTAAGGTTATCGGTGACCGATCGCTGTGACTTTCGATGTCAATATTGCATGAGTGAAGATATTGAGTTCATGCCAAAAAATCAAATGTTGACGATTGAAGAGATGAATCGACTCGCGAATATTTTCATTAATTTAGGTGTTGAGAAAATAAGACTCACCGGTGGAGAGCCTCTTGTCAGGAGAGGGGTAAACGAATTAATCGATAAACTAAGCCACAATAAAAAACTTAAAGAGCTTACCTTAACGACAAACGGATCCCAGCTTGATCAAAAACTTGACGTGCTTAAACAATCAAAAATTAAACGTATCAATGTCAGTTTGGATAGTTTATGTTCTGAAAATTTTAAAAAAATCACCAGGATTGGTAATTTAAATGAAGTGCTTGCTAACCTTGAAGTTGCAAAGGAATACTTACAAATAAAATTGAATACTGTTTTGATGAAAAATATTAATGATCATGAAATTATTGATTTAGTCTCTTACGCAGTAGAGCAAAATTTTAATATCAGTTTTATTGAACAGATGCCTTTGGGTGAAATTGGCTATGATCGCTCCACAAGTTTTATCAACAGCAACGAGGCAAAAAAAATCATAGAAAAAAGGTACATTCTTGAAGAAAACAATAAAAGTACTGGCGGTCCAGCAGTGTATTGGAAAATTAAAGGCAGCAATTCTTTTGTAGGATTTATTTCTCCTCATAGTCATAATTTTTGTGATTCATGCAACAGAGTGAGAGTGAGTGCCGATGGATATCTGCATTTGTGTTTAGGTCATGATGAAAAAGTGAATTTGATTGAGCCTTTGAGAGCTCATGATACAGACCATGCCGTTGAAAGATTAATTATTGACTCTTTATCAAGCAAACCTAAGTCTCATGAATTTAATCTAGAAAATAAAACCAATGTGATTAGATTCATGTCCCACACAGGAGGATAATTGAGAGTTGATGGTCTAATTATTGCTGGAGGGCAATCATCCAGGATGGGGCAATTTAAAGCCTCGATTAATTTTTTAGGACAGCCATTAATTAATCATGTGTTTGAGCGCCTTCAAACTCAAGTCGACAATGTTTTTATTAACAGTAATCGCCTAATACCTAGTCTTAATTTAAAAACAAAAATGATTGAAGATGAAATATCAAATTACCAAGGTCCGCTCGCAGGCCTTCAAGCCGGTTTAAGAAAAATTAATTGCCAATGGTTACAAATTGCTCCATGTGACACCCCTTTTATTCCTCTTGATTTGACAGAAAAACTGATATCCACAGCGATTAATACAGACAAACCAATTATCGTTCCATCAGTCAATGACAGATTGCATCCTACTCTGGGATTAATGAATCAATCCATACTACCTATTTTGGATCAATTCTTAGAAACGGGGCAAAGGGGTTTTATCCAATTCATTGAGCATGTTGGCTACTTATCAACCCCATTTGTTGATGAAAATTCTTTTACCAATATTAATTCACATGACGATTTAAAAAAATATGAAAAAAATTAACTTAAAAGACCTGTATGAAGACAAGGGATGTTTATCTGAGTATGATCCCAACTCTCTAAGCTATGACAAAGCCATTCTTTATCTTGAGCAGCTCATTCAACCCATCAAAAAAACTAAAAAAATTTCTATTGAAGATGCAGAAGGGCATATTTTAGCCACAGATGTGAAGTCATCCATAAATGTTCCAAATTATGATAATTCGGCAATGGATGGTTATGTTTTTCGACATCAATCACTAAAAAAAAATAATAATAAAGTTAAGTTGTTTGGCAAAATATTAGCTGGTCATCCAGTCGACTCTAGTAAGACAAGTAACGTCTGTTTCAAAATTATGACTGGTGGAATGATCCCAAAAGGATTCGATACCGTCATACCTCAAGAGCTAGTCAAAATTGATAATGATTTTATCTATTTTGATTTTCAGCCAAAAAAGGGGGCGAACATTCGTAAAACTGGTGAAGACATATCAAAAAATGAAATTGCCTTAAAAAAAGGAACATACATAAATCCCCTACATATTGGCCTATTAGCCTCTTTAGGAATTTCTCAAATAAAGGTATTTGAGCATTTAAAAATTGGTTTCTTCAGCACAGGAGATGAAGTTGTTCAACTCGGGGAGAAAATTAAGCCTGGTCAGGTTTATGATAGCAATCGTTATCTGATTAAATCATTCATTCACAAAATGAATCTTCATTTCAATGATTACGGAAACCTATCAGACAATAAATCCAAGCTAGAAAAACAACTTAAAAAAGCCTCCGAAGAGAATGATTTAATTATCACAACCGGTGGAGTATCGGTGGGTGAAGCTGATTACATGAAAGAAGTTCTATCAAACATAGGAAAGGTCCTTTTTTGGAAAATGTCCATCAAACCTGGTAGGCCGATGGCTTTTGGTAAGATTAAAAAATCTTTTTATTTTGGATTGCCAGGAAACCCAGTTTCTGCTGCCGTAACCTTCCTTCAATTTGTCAAACCAAGCATTAAGCTTATGATGGGTAATTCTCAGTTTGAAACAACCCCAACTCTTGAAGCAAAATTAGGGCAAAAAATCATTCGAAAAAAAGGTCGAACTGAATTTATTCGTGCTCATTTGGAAAAAACAGTGAAAGGTTATCATGTAAAACCATTGACTCAGCAAGGCTCTGGTATGCTGAAATCAATGTCTGATGCAAATTGTTTTATTTTCATGGCTGAAAAAGAGGAAGTTTTAGAAAAAAACACCAGCGTCAAAGTCATACTTTTTGATGGTTTAATTTAGAGAATTTACCAAAAAATATTATAATTGTCCGTTCAATGATGCCCGCAACACAAAAATACGAAGTGAAGTTTCTAGAGACAATAATCCTGTCTCTGTTACTGCATGCCTCTTTACTGGTCATTATTCCTCAAATGCAACTTGATGATATTGTTGTCCCAGAGATCTTAAATGTTGAAATTGATTTAACTCAACCTGAACCACCAAAAATTATCGAGCAGCCTAAGAAAATTGATCCACCGAAACCTGAAAAAAAACCAGAGCCCGTGAAAGAGATAGCCCAAATACAAGAAGAAGTCATTGAGGAAATACCTGAGCCTATTATTGAGGAATTACCAGAGCCTATTGTCGAAGAAATAACAGAATTCATTGAGCCAGAGGAGACTGCTCCCATAGAAGAGGTACAAGAATATATTCCACCACAACCTTCTCCGGAAGTTGTAAAAAAAGTAACTGACAGCTATACAAACCAATTGACCAGAGCTATTGCTAAACAAAAAAAATATCCTAAAATTGCCCAGATGCGTCAATGGCAAGGTGAGGTGTTATTAAATATCGAAATCGATCCTCAAGGTAATCTTGTAAAAGCAGACATTCTTGAAGAGTCACAATATAAGATACTTAATAATGAGGCGATCGAAATGGTGAAAAGAGCATCGCCATTTCCTCAACCACCAGAAGAATTAAGACTAAAAAATTTCACCGTATTAGTGCCAATATCTTTTAAACTTGAGTAAAGTTTGATTGTCATAAACTTGTAGTAATTTTTAGGTAAAATAAACAAATGAAATTAAAAAACTTCTCGCTTCAAGGCACCAATAATCTCAATTTTGAATTAAATAACTTTTCAGGAAAAAAATTAATCATTTATTTTTATCCAAAAGATTCAACTCCAGGTTGTACCAATGAGGGAATTGATTTTTCAACCAAGTTGCCAGAGTTTAAAGCCAAAAATTGCGAAGTGTTTGGAATTTCGAGAGATAGCTTAAAATCTCACGAAAATTTCAAAAAGAAATATGACTTTGATTTTGAATTGCTTTCAGACCCCGATGAGATTGCTTGTAATTTATTTGACGTTATTAAGATGAAAAATATGTATGGTAAACAAGTGAGAGGTATAGAGAGAAGTACGTTTGTTATTGATGAAGATGGCCAAATCATTAAAGAATGGCGCGGAGTAAAAGTAAATGGTCACGTTGATGAAGTCCTTGAATTTCTAAGTTCAATAGAAATATAAATCTATGGTAAATAAAAAAACAAAGCTCTTTGTGCTAGATACGAATGTATTGCTGCATGATCCTAGCTGTTTATATCGTTTTGAAGAACATGATATCTACCTGCCAATGGTGACTCTAGAAGAGCTTGATAATATTAAAAAAGGAGGGTCTGAGGTCGCTAGAAATGCAAGGCAGACCAGTCGTTTTATTGAAGAAATTATCGCTGATACAGAAACCAACCTTGATCAGGGGTGCATCTTAGATAAATTCAGTAAAAACTCTGGTCGTTTATTTTTACAAACCCAGCCGATTGATTATGAGCTTCCTATGTTAGCTGGAAGTAAGGCAGATAATCAGATTCTTGGAGTCGTCCATTTCCTTAAAACAGAGTACTTTAAGAGGGAAGTTATTCTTGTCTCTAAAGATATTAACATTCGTATTAAAGCGCGTGCTTTATCTATTTCGGCCGAAGATTATTTTAACGATAAGGTACTTGAGGACACCGAGTTACTTCATTCTGGAATCACTGAATTACCAGAAAATTTTTGGGAGAAACACAGTAAAAACATGGAATCCTGGCAAGAGGAAGGAAGAATGTTTTACAAAATAACCGGCCCGCAATGTAAAGATTTTGTACAAAATGAATTTATTTATTATGAGTTCGATAAGCCGTTTCATGCCATTGTTCGTAAGGTGCAAAAAAACACAGCGACGTTAGAGATTGTTCAAGATTACTCGAATTCAAAATTCAATGTTTGGGGTATCAATGCCCGTAACAAAGAACAAAACTTTGCACTTAACCTCTTGATGGATCCTAATGTTGACTTTGTTACCCTGCTAGGTCAGGCGGGAACTGGTAAAACACTACTAACTCTTGCTGCAGCTTTACAACAAACCTTGGATCTAAAACTTTACTCTGAAATCATTATGACTAGAGTGACGGTATCTGTAGGTGAAGATATTGGTTTTTTGCCAGGAACTGAAGAAGAAAAAATGAATCCTTGGATGGGAGCATTAGAGGATAATTTGGATGTTCTAAATAAATCTGATGAAACAGCTGGCGATTGGGGCAGAGCAGCGACACAAGATTTAATTAAGTCTAGAATTAAGGTGAAATCTTTAAATTTTATGCGAGGACGTACTTTCCTTAAAAAATTCTTAATTATCGATGAAGCCCAAAACCTCACCCCGAAGCAGATGAAAACTCTTATTACTCGAGCCGGACCTGGAACGAAAGTGGTTTGTTTAGGTAACATTGCGCAGATTGATACGCCCTATTTAACAGAAGGTAGCTCAGGTTTGACTTTTGTAGTGGATCGATTTAAAGGCTGGCAACACAACGGGCATGTCACCTTACAAAGGGGTGAACGTTCACGTTTAGCAGATTATGCAGCAGATGCTCTCTAACCAATCATCTGTTCATAGCAGAGGGTTTTACTTTTTTTTAAGTGCTCAATTTTTATCAGCATTAGCTGACAATGCTCTTTTGTTCGCTGCCATTGCCCTTTTAGCAAATATGCAAGCTCCTGAATGGCATCAACCTTTATTGCTCCAGTTTTTTGTCATTTCTTATATATTTTTGGCCCCTTTTGTGGGAGCAATTGCAGATGCATTCCCTAAAAGTAACGTCATGTTTTTTTCAAATGCCATTAAGCTGGTTGGTAGCCTCGCGATGTTAGCTGGAGTTCCTCCATTATATTCATACGGTATTGTAGGTATTGGTGCAGCATCATACTCACCAGCTAAATATGGAATATTAACTGAATTATTACCACCAAAAGAATTGGTCGCAGCGAATGGGTGGGTTGAAGGATTAACTGTCGCTGCAATTATTTTAGGCGCTATTGTCGGTGGGATATTTGCTAATTTTTCACCACAGATTGCCATCATCATTATCTCTTTTCTATATTTAGCTGCAGCAATCTGTAATCGTTATATTCCATTTGTACCGATTGATCATAAGTTGAATACTAAAAATCCAATCTACCTACTAAAAGACTTTTTTATCTCTTTGAAAAAATTATGGGCAGACCCACTCGGTCAACTTTCATTAGTTGTGACCACATTGTTTTGGGGTGCAGGTGCAACTTTAAGGTTGGTTGTGATCGCATGGGCAGCATTCGCTCTATCATTCGGTTTAGATAAAGCTACCATGCTTACTGCGATGGTTGCATTGGGGGTAGCTATTGGGTCAGTGATAGCTGCAAAATATATCAAAATGAAAGATGCGGTAAATATTTTAATTATTGGTTTTTTTATGGGTGTCTTAGTCTGCGCAATGATTTTTCTCAGCACCTGGGAAAGTGCAGCGATTAATCTAGTTTTAATTGGTGTTTTCAGTGGAATCTTAATTGTACCGATGAATGCTTTATTACAATACCGAGGTCATAAAATTATTGGAGCTGGACACTCCATTGCTGTTCAAAATTTTAGTGAAAACCTTGGAATCTTAATTCTGAGTGGGGCTTATACATTTATGGTCAAATTGTCGCTTCCTATCAATGGGATTGTTTTTATTTTTGGTTTATTTGTAGCCCTGACTATGATCATCGCCTTAATTTATTATGAAGATGCTGGCAAATAACCTTAATGCAGTTTTACTCTCGCCTCAGTTTTTCTGGAAATAGTCTTACCTAACAACCTAAAGACAACACTCACCACCCCATGCAAGGCTGACAAATGCATCTGATATAGCATAAGATACATTAGGCGAGCAATTAATCCCTCAACAAACATACTCCCCCCAAGGAGTGAGCCCATTAAATTACCTACAGTTGAATATCTTCCTAAATTTATTAAAGAACCATAATCTTTGTAAACATACTTGGGTAATGCCTTGTAAGGTTTTAATACCTTAGATTTAATAGATTTTTTCAGCATAGAAGCTTGTTGATGTGCAGCCTGAGCTCGAGGAGGCACTAATAGATCAGAACCGGGCTTAACTGGACATGCTGCGCAGTCGCCAAATGCAAAAATATTAGTATCTGATGTACTTTGCAATGTCGATTCAACCTTGATCTGATGAATAGAATTTGTCTCTATCCCTCTAATCTGAGATAAAAATTCTTGGGCCTTAATTCCTGCAGCCCACACCACGAGCGAGGAAAGAATTTTTTTTCCGGAATGAGTCTCAATACCCTCTTTAGTAACCTTAGTCACACGCTCCCCTAAAAATAGTTTTACATTGAGTTTGTGTAATTCGGATTCCACAGACGCACTAATTTTTGGTGGTAAAGCTGGAAGTAATCGATTGCTTGCTTCAACAAGGTAAATACTGATATCTCGATCAGGATTGACTCGATCTAATCCATAAGCTGTCATCTCACGAGTTGCCTTGTGAAGCTCAGCAGCCAACTCAACCCCAGTGGCTCCGCCTCCTACAATCACTACCTCTAATTGACCTGGCCTTACCGAACCTTTTTGGGTTTGGGCTCTTAAAATTGAATTATGTAATTTTTGATGAAAACGTTCAGCCTGATCTTGGGTATCTAGGGCCACTGCAAATTCTTTTGCACCTGGGATATTAAAATCATTGACTGTACTTCCAACAGACAAGACTAAAGTGTCATATTTAATTTTACGCAAAGGTATGATTTCAGTTCCATCGATATCATAGGTTGGTTCAATAGATACAGTTTTATTCTTACTATCTACTTGATGAACACGTCCATATCGAAATTTAAAATGATGCCAATGCGCTTGAGCCAGATATTCCAATTCATCTTTGTCAGGATTTAAACTACCTGCTGCAATCTCATGCAGTAATGGCTTCCAGACGTGAGTTTTTTTGGCATCAATTAATATAATTTCAGCAACCTTTTTCTTGCCTAGGGTATTGCCTAATTTTGTTACTAGCTCCAGTCCACCTGCACCACCACCAACGACCACTACCCGATGTATATTTTCCAAATGATATTCCTTTATTCGTTACCAGTTAAATCTTTACTGTTACTTCTTACGAAAGCGATGATTTTAAGTAACTCGTCAACAGTTACACCATCATCTGCCGCCATAATGCCGTAGCCTTTACCGCCCATACCGCCGTTTGTACCAGCCCAGATAGTTTCAAACATACCTTTGTTGGTTGTGTCTTTAGCATAGTTATATTTAGGGCCAGTTAGACCTGGGCCCACTTGGCCTTTAGCTGTTGGGCCGTGGCACTGTGTACATGACCATAGGTTGTAACGTTTTTTACCCATTTTAATTGCTTCAGCATCGCCAACGTAAATGTTTTTACCAGTGGCTAAGAATTCTTTTTCAGCATCTGTACCAACTAGTGCTTCTTTAGGGAATTTAATTTCACTATTGTCAGTTGTTTTAACGAACTTAACAGTTTCTTGTTTTTTGTCCAAGATATCTGAGGCTTGATCATGAGAATGAGGTTGATCTTCCGAAGTAAGGTTAATATCTTTAATTACTGGATCACTATTATTTTTTGAACATGCCAGCAAAAAAAGTGATAGTAAACACACACTAATAAACTTCATAACCCTCCCAGATCACAAAAAAAAACGGCTGATAAAATATCAGCCGTTATTATAAACTAGATGAAACTAGTTAGTCGCGAAGAATTACAGACCTTCGTTACCAGTTAAATCTTTACTGTTACTTCTTACGAAAGCGATGATTTTAAGTAACTCGTCAACAGTTACACCATCATCTGCCGCCATAATGCCGTAGCCTTTACCGCCCATACCGCCGTTTGTACCAGCCCAGATAGTTTCAAACATACCTTTGTTGGTTGTGTCTTTAGCATAGTTATATTTAGGGCCAGTTAGACCTGGGCCCACTTGGCCTTTAGCTGTTGGGCCGTGGCACTGTGTACATGACCATAGGTTGTAACGTTTTTTACCCATTTTAATTGCTTCAGCATCGCCAACGTAAATGTTTTTACCAGTGGCTAAGAATTCTTTTTCAGCATCTGTACCAACTAGTGCTTCTTTAGGGAATTTAATTTCACTATTGTCAGTTGTTTTAACGAACTTAACGTTAGCATAAGCTAATGTTGAGACTCCAACTAATGCAGCTAATAGTGATGAAACTACTACTTTCTTTGAAAACATATTTTCTCCTATTTATTTTGTAATCCAAAACAATATGGACTGTCCATATTATCAAGACTATCAAAATCATTTAATAGTTTAATAATTTATAACTATCAGGGTTATTTAAAAACTTGATCTGAGGTAGTCAATATCTATAAATTATTATATAAAAAAAGGGGTGAAAGTACACCCCTTTTTACACTTTTTTTTACAATTTATTTACATTTTTAGTTCTTATGGCGCTTATAACCGTCTAAGTTGCTTCCAAAAACTGGTTCTGCGTGTGGGATGCCATAGTCATCAAGAATTTTTAAGATTTTATCTTTATTTCTCATAATTACAGCTTCAATTTCATCACGTCGCTCAGCCTCTCTTTTTCGAACACCGGCTGAAATATTCCAATACGTTTTCCCAGTTTGTTTGACCTGCTCATATTCTGGAACAGGTACTACCACCAAATCAACACCCGATTGTTTTGCATAGTAACCTCCAATTGGACCCCATTCAATCGCCACATCAACCACACCATCAATCACATCTTGCACTAATTTACCTGGTGATTCTGTGAGGTCACGTTGAATACGGTATGGCCTTGCATTCGCCATAAGGTCATGATCATTTAAAGCAACAGCTGCTGGACTTTTATCTTTAAGTCCAATTTCAACTTTACGTAAATCTTCTGATTTAAAATCTTTAATATCTAGGCCACTATCTTTACGATAGATGAACACATGTCCAGCACGGTAGTAAGGTTTGGTTGTATCCACGGCATCATAAGTTGTGTTAGTACCAATCAGATAATCACAGCGCCATGCATTTAAAGTATTTCTTAAGTAACCAAAGCGATCAAACCAGTATTGGTAAGATAGTTCTTTTCCCATGTCTGCTGCAAGAAGTTCAGCAATCTTATTTTCAAAACCCTCACCTTTGTCATTCGAGTATGGCATGTTATTAGAATCGGCACACACTTTAAACTCTTTATCTCCTGGTACCCGTCTTACTTCGCCAACTTTACCATCATTTAAAACATCATTTGCATAGACTTCCATTATCGAAAATGGAGATGCCAATACCGCCAAAATTCCTAATAATCCTTTTTTCAACATGATCAAACTTTCCTTAAATTATTTACCGTTTGTGATTATACACAAAAAAAAACACCCTACCGAAGTAGGGTGTTTGTAAGACTAACTAACTAGTAATTAGTTTCTTATAATTCGAGAATTATAAGCTAAATACTGTTAATGCACCACCGCCAGGAGCAGCGTTGTATTTTGTTAGTTCTTTATAACCACCAGCAGCACCAAGTGCGTCTGTGTCATTTGTTAGACCAAGGTTCATAGCCACACCAGCCCAACCACCGATGCCTGATAGGACACCAACGTGTTGTTTACCTTTGTGTGCATATGTGAATGCATTACCAATCACACCTGAACCAACTTGGAATTTCCAAAGTTCTTTACCGCTTTTCGCGTCAAGAGCTTTGAACCAACGATCTAAAGTACCGTAGAAAACTAAGTCTGAAGCAGTAGTTAAAGCACCGCCCCAAGCTGAGAATTTCTCTTTGTTGTACCATACTTTTTTGTTAGTCATTGGGTCATAAGCAGCGAAACCGCCCATAACACCGTCAGGACCAGCGAACATTGTTAATGTCGCACCAACCCATGGCTGACCAGCAACGTATTTAGATTCAACTGGCTCGTATGTCATACATACGTGGTTCATTGGTGAGTAGACTAAACCTGTTTTAGGTGAGTATGCAGCAGGCTGTTGGTCTTTAGTACCTAAAGCAGCTGGACATGTACCTTTAGTGTTGTAGTCTTGGTGAGTTGCGTGTTCTGCAACTTTGTTTGGAACACCAGATTTCATATCAACGTCTGTTGCCCAGTTCACGAATGGGTGAACTTTTTCAGCAGCAACTAAAACACCGTTGTCAGCTTGCCATGTGTAAGCAAAACCGTTTCTATCGTGGTGCCAAGCGTATGTTTTACCACCTTTGTCGAATAAGATAACTTCGTTAATACCGTCGTAATCCCACTCATCGTGTGGTGTCATTTGCATACCCCAACGTGCCATACCTGTGTCTAAGTCACGAGCAAAAACTGTCATAGACCATTTGTTGTCACCTGGACGTACGTCTGGGTTCCAAACTGATGGGTTACCTGTACCGTAGTACACTAAGTTTGTTTTTGCATCATATGGCCACCAGCCCCATACAGAGCCACCACCATGTTGCCAACCATCTTTAACAGCTTGTGGTTTTAACCATGTTTTAACACCAAGGTCAGCTTCACCACCTTTAAGTTGGTCAGTTGGGATTTTTTTGAAAGAACCACCTTGTTTGTTACCACCGTTTACATCTTCGTAAACTGATAGAGCTGAGTATAAAGGTGTGTCTTTGTTAAAGTCAGCGCCGATAAGAACTTCTTTATCTGGACCTGTTGAGTATGCTTTCCAAGCTACTGAACCATCTTTAAGGTTAAGAGCTGTGAAGAAGCAACGAACACCAAATTCAGCACCTGAGCAACCTTGAAGAACTTTGTCTTTGATTACGTGTGGAGCTGATGTGTTTGTAGCACCAACTTTAGGATCTGTAATTCTAGCAGTCCATACTTCTTTACCAGTTTTAGCATCTAAAGCAACCATGATACCGTCGTTCTGTTGAAGAAGGATTTTGCCGTCACCAAAACCTAGACCACGGTTAACGTTGTCACAGCATAATACTGCTTGAACGCTTGGATCTTGTTTTGGGAAGTATGACCAAACGATTTTTTGATCGTTGTTAAGGTCTAAAGCGTAAACGTTGTTTGGGAACGCTGTGTGAACGTACATTGTGCTACCAATAACTAGTGGTGCACCTTCGTGACCACGGTTAACACCAGTCGCGAATGTCCATGCAGCTTTAAGGTTCTTAACGTTACCTTTGTTGATTTGTGTTAAAGCTGAGTGACCGTTATTTGAGTGGTTACCACGTGGGTGAGCCCAGTTATTTGGATCACTGATAGCTTTTTCTTGATCAGCAGCAGCTGAAGCAACCATAGGTGCTGCAGCAGCAAAACCAGCTACTAAACCAAGAGCTAATTTAATTTTATTTAATTTCATTATAAAAACTCCATAGTTAAAACTAAGGGTTAAAAAAGAAGCAAATAAAGTCCTCTCTATAACATAATTTATACAGTGGATTTTATTTACTGTAGCACTAACTTCATGTGCTTGAAAAACACTTTATACCTATCTAAATTAAATTGCAACACTTTTGTTACAATTTATTTACATTTATTTGATTTAAATTTTTTATAAATAAATGTTGTATAGATCTATTAAATTTAATCTATATATAGTGTTTTTTTTAAAAAATAAGCATGGTTTAATACATCATATATAATTAAATAATTGAAAATAAATGTAAATATTTTGAAAGTTTTTTATTTATGAAAACTCTTTATCCAGAGATAGAACCCTACCAAATACACCATATACCAGTAGATTCGGGACATACGATATATGTTGAAGAATCTGGGAATGCATCTGGTCAACCCATAATCTTTCTCCACGGGGGGCCAGGTGGTGGGACAGGTCCTAAGCAAAGACGTTTTTTTGATCCCGACCACTATCGCATCATCTTATTCGATCAAAGAGGTTGTGGTCAATCGTCTCCTGCTGGTGAAATTGTAAATAACACAACCAATGATCTAATCAATGATATTGAAACAATTCGGAAACATTTAAACATAGATAAGTGGTTTTTATTTGGTGGCTCTTGGGGTAGTACTCTAGCACTGGCTTATTTTATAAAATTCCCAAAATTGGTTAAAGGTTTAATATTAAGAGGAATATTTCTTAGTAGACCATTTGAGCTCGACTGGTTTTTAAAAGATGTTGAGATATTCTTTCCAAA
Source organism: uncultured Nitrosomonadales bacterium (assembly GCA_913048465.1). Lineage (GTDB taxonomy): Bacteria > Pseudomonadota > Gammaproteobacteria > Burkholderiales > Methylophilaceae > BACL14. The sequence goes on along the minus strand of CAJWVO010000009.1, from coordinate 22,170 downwards.
AAAATATGAAAAGTTATTATCTTTTCATCATGCGATAAATAAAAAATCACTAGTTACTGACTTCAGCCGCTTGGTTTTTGGTAAAGATATAGAGCTTGCTGAGAAGGCTGCTCATGCATGGAATAGCTTTGAGGGAAGTATTTTAAAACTCACTTATGAAGATCAAGAAGAAGCTTCAACTATTAATTACCCTGAAGAACTAGCCCGGGCAAGAGTGCAATTACATTACATCAAAAATAAGTGTTTTGTCGATGGAAGTTCGATTTTAAAAACAATTGAAGATTTAACAGAGGTTCCTACTGTTATTGTGCAGGGCCAATATGATATGGTGTGCCCACCCCAAACAGCAGATGACTTATATAAGGTAATGCCTCATGCTGATTTTAGATTAATTCCCGATGCAGGTCACTCAGCCTCAGAACCTGGTATAACTGACGCTTTAATTGATGCAACTGATATTTTTAAAAGGTATTCCTAATTGAGAGATTTTATTTGGAAAAGTAAGTTTTACTTTACTCACTTTTCACAAAATCTTAATCAACATCGTTTTTTATCTTTATGTGCCATGACCAGCTTTTATTTTTTATTTACTCTAATTCCATTCATCATTCTCATTTTTCTCATACTTAGCAAGTGGGTTTCAAATTCAGATATTATTTTTAATGAACTACAGAACATCACATCTAACTTATTGCCTGAAATCTCAGAAAAGATAATGCTTCAAGTCAAGAAGTTTACCGATAGCTCAAAAGGTTTGGGTTGGTTTTGGTTTCTAATTCTCTTTTGGGCAGCCAGTCCGCTTGCAAACTCTATAAGAAAAAACTTCCTCATAATCTTCAATAGAAAAATTAAGAGAAAATTCTATGTAAATAAATTTATTGATATCACTATTCTTTTATTGGTGATCTTTCTTTTCTTTAGCTACATTTTCATCTCCAAATATCTCGCTAACCTCGCTGGACTATTTCATTCTCTAATCCCAGTAAGTGAAAAATCTGTGCTACTAATTTTACTTTCGAGTGTTTCCTTAATAATCTTTGTCGCTATTTTTTACAAAATAATGACGCCTGAAAAAAAACTACCTCAATCTCTTTTACTTATTGGTGCAGCCGCATCCTGTTTTGTTTGGATCTTTCTGCATGAGATGTTTGACCTAATTATGAGCATGAGTCAATCCTACGGGATCTTTTATGGCAGTATGAGGAATTTATTTATTTCATTGATTTGGCTTTTTCTGAACATTGCTGGCTTTTTAATTGGGATTGAATTAATAGCATTTATATTTAACTTGGAGGTCTATAAGTTTAGATCTTTATTTCTACAGCCCTCTAAATCATTGTTAAAAAATTTTTTTCAATCCCATATCGTTCGGCTACAAAAAAATGATGTTCTGTTTAGCTTTGGCATGCCATCTTCATCAGTTTACTTTATTGTTGATGGTCAGATCAAAACAACAATAAATCGTCATGAAAGGGTATTCCACAATAATCAATACTTTGGGGAATTGTCTGTAATTAATAATACAAAAAGGTTGGGAGAGGCTGTTGTTGTTTCTGACTGGGCAAAAATTATTAAAATTCCAAATTCAACTTTTAAGAGATTATTAGGTGAAGATCTTGAGTTTCAAAATTATATTTTAAAAAACTTAAATAAAATTATTATTAATTAGTTCAGAATTCGGTTTTAAATCAAATGCGATACAAATTCTCTCTTCATCTGAAGTAAAAGGAATGGTTCGATGAAAAACAGAGGATGGGAAAAAAATCACATCTCCTTCTTCAGGCAGAATCACTTTTTTAGGAAAATTATCTTGCTCAACAGGATAGTTATCGCCATGCGTGCTAAGCTCAATTGCTCCTTCATCTATATTATCTCTATGCTGAGGGATTTTTAGGTAAACTGCGCCGCTGATCCAACCATCCTCATGAATATGAGAGGTAAGATGACCCCCTTTTTTCATTCGAACATACCACGAACTACTAAATATAATCTCTTTTGGAAACATTTTGATAAACGCACAAGATTTTTCTTGATTTGACTGAAAATACAATTGAATAAGTTTTTTTAAACCCTCAGATAATGCTTTAAAAGAACTTTCTGAGCGTTGAAATAAATTACCTGAAGACTGAGTTCCATTAAACAGCCTACTTTGCTTTCGATCAGATATCTCTGCTTGTTCAATATCGTTGAGTAATGATTTTAGTAATGCATGATTATTTTCTAGCAGCTCAGGCACTTTAGTATGCATCACAAAGCTCAGTGGATCAGGACAAAAATTATAAACATCTTGTTTGTTAAAATTGACCGCAAAATGAGTTGATAATGTTGCTAAGAGTGGCGAGGTATGTTTTTTTCCGATCACTTTTTTTAGTTTTTTCTCAAAGTCTGGATAATGTTTTAATTTGTAAAGACAATGTAATGCCCTAGAATCAGAATCAAATAAATTAGCTTTTTCAAAGTGAGGAAGAGCTTGATCTAATAAAACATGGTCATAATAAAAAATAGCTAATTGATAATTTGCTTTGGGATGGTGAGGATCAATTTCAATTGCTTTTAGAAGAAATTTTTTTCCTTCATCCACATTACCATCATGCCAAAGTGCATCCCCAATGTCTGTAAAATATTCTGGGTTATCATTTTCAATATTTATTGCATTTTTGTATTCCGTAATGGCTAGCTTTAAATTTCCTTGATTTCTGAAAGCGCCAGCTAAATTAAAATGAGTCCTCGATGCTTTAGTAATGGCTAGTGACTTTTTATAAATTTCGATAGCATCATCCAATTTACCCAATTGCTGATAAACGGATCCAATATTGTTGAGGGCTTCATAAAAACCTGGCTGAATTTCTAGTGCCTTGTGATAATTTTCCAATGCCAAATCAAATTCACCTTTTTTTTGGTACAAAATTCCTTTGTTAAAAAAAACTTCTACAAAATCCGGCTTGATTGATAGTGCTTGATTGTAGTTTTGCAACGCCCCATCAAGATCATTTAAGTTAAATTTAACCGCACCTAAATTAAAAACAATCTCAGGAATTTGATTATTCAAACGAACGGCATTCTCATAACAATTTTTAGCATTCACTAGATCATTTTCTCTTTCATAGCTGGCGCCCATAATATTCCAGAGAAAAATTTGATTAGAGTGATGTTTTAAAAAACCTTTGGCAAGCTTGATTACCTGTGAATGATCTCCCGAGTTGTGAAGGGCAATCATTTTTTCAATATCGGTTTGTGTAAATTGTTTCATTGTCATTTGCAGAGATTAAATTTATTTATTTACGTTCAATTAATCAAAATTAACATGCTAAAATATTGCCGCTATGGAAACTATATCTACTATAAATTTTATTGGAACAGCCTTATTCGCTATTGCAATTTTACATACTTTTTCTACAAAGTACTTTGAACATCTGGCTCATACTCACAAAAAGTTTTCTGGAATTCTTCATCTCCTTGGTGAGGTAGAGATTGTATTTGGGTTTTGGGCTATGATTCTTGTGGTCTTTATGTTTATTCTAGAGGGCAGCTCCTCAGCTGTTGGTTATGTTGATTCTCGTAACTTTACCGAACCAATGTTTGTATTTGTGATTATGGTCATCGCTGCAACAAAGCCTATTTTGGAGTTTTCAGAAAAAATAGTGATATTAATAAGCAAATTCATACCCATAAAGACTGAAGTTGGAATGTTTTTTCTTTTACTGAGTTTTGTTCCTTTATTAGGATCTTTTATCACAGAACCGGCAGCCATGACGCTTGCTGCTTTACTCTTAGGAAGACTCTATTACAACAATAAATTAAGTGAAAAATTTAAGTATCTAACGCTTGGTGTTCTTTTCGTTAATATCTCAATTGGGGGCACCTTAACTCCTTACGCTGCCCCGCCCGTACTTATGGTTGCTGGGACTTGGAATTGGGATATCTTATTTATGATGGAAAACTTTGGATGGAGGTCGGCTATTGCGGTTCTCATTAATGCATCAGCACTAACCTATTTTTATAGGAACGCGTTAAATAAAATTAATTTTAATGCTCAGACAAAAAAAGGGGTGCCTGTAGCTCTGACAATTGTGCATTTACTATTTCTATTGGGGGTAGTAATTTTTGCTCATCACCCTGCTGTATTTATGTCGCTTTTCTTATTTTTCCTTGGAATTACTACCGCATACAAACATTATCAATCTGAATTGATCTTAAAAGAAGCTTTATTAGTGGCCTTCTTTTTGGCTGGCCTTGTGGTAATTGGTGGTGTTCAACAATGGTGGCTTCAACCCGTTCTCATTTCCATGAGTGATAACGCTGTCTATTTCGGCGCCACGATCCTGACAGCTTTCACTGACAATGCTGCATTAACTTATCTAGGCTCTCTTGTCGACGGCTTAAGTGATCCTTTTAAAATCTCATTAGTCGCTGGAGCTGTCACCGGTGGTGGACTAACTGTAATTGCTAATGCACCTAACCCAGCTGGTATTAGTATATTAAAAAAATATTTTAATGAAGAAGCTGTAAGTCCTCTAGGTTTGCTCCTAGGAGCACTAATACCAACTTTTGTTACGGTTATTCTATTTAGGGTAATTTAATCTGAAAAACTCAACAGTACAGATTGATGGCAACGTTCTCTCGTCTGCAAGAGAAAAAGTCAAGTTATCTGTTAATGATGCAGCCTCTGCTTGCAGTTTATCCTCACAACAAATTTTGTCATTAGAAACAGGTTCTGATCTAGGTTTCTTTAATGACAATTTTAAAATCATCTGCGCAAAAAAATATATTAATTTTTTAAAAATTAATTCTGAAGATGTTATCTCAACTCAAAGCAATGACCCGGCTTTAAATAAAGTTAACAATACTGATAATATCCATGAAAACAAGGGCTCAGAAATATTTCAATATCAATTCTTATTTGCTCGCCTGAAGCATTCTCAAAATTTAAAAGTGTTAATTACCCTTCTTGTTTTAGCAGCTGTTTTATTCATTTTTTATTTTTTTAATCAGCATGATGAATCAGAGATGAATCTTAATGAATCTGACACAGAAATTGAAATTGATAATGATCCAAGTTCTGATGATGTAGCTAATCAAATTTCTTTATTTGAGTCTGTTGATAATGGCTCAACCGATATAACAAACCAAGATCAGGGTGGGATTATTGCTAATAATTCTTCCTTTGAGCAACTTGATGAGGAATCTTGCAATAGTATTTTCCAATCATCTGATATTCAAAATTATCGTACGCCGAACGTGCCTGATAAGCCCAATAATTATGTGCATATAAAATCTAATCAAGAGCTCCCTTTGTGTATTCACTCTAATAATGGGGATGCTAAATCTTTCACTGTGACTAACAACGATCCGCTTACCTTCAGAGGTCAGGCTCCATTTACCCTTTATATATCTAACTCAGAAGGTGTGCAGGTTTTTTTTCAAGGCTGGCAAGTGCCATTAGATCCAAACTATCAGGTGATTATGCTTAACTCTTATAAAGACCCAAACTTAGGAAGCTTCGAGTAACTCCTGCCAAGAAGTTGTAAACCTGAAGCTTTTATTTGATTGTTTCATGTGCCATTTACCATCTTTGGATTGCCAGCCACTCATGATAATATTTGCATGGTATTTATCCCGAATCGCATCAATGATATTCGACAAATGATGCCATTGCGGTCCCGCTGAATAATCTTGATTTAAGTTTACCGACCTTCTTAAGTCACCTAAAACAATCCCAGCTTTATGGTAGTCGATGCCCTGATGGTATATTTTTTCTAACCCGTGCATTGCTAATCGTAATAACTGTTGGTGATTATCCGTGTAATCGTAATGTTGTAATCGAATAACATGTTGTATCCTATGCTTGCTGCTAAATAGATTATTGCGCATAAATAGCGTCATCTGCTTGGCTGTCAATCGCTGCTTTCTTAATTTAATCGATGCCCTTTGCACAAAAGTCGCTACCGCATCAGCCATGTCTTCGTAACGATTAATCTTTTGCCCAAAGCTTCTTGAACATACAATTTGTTTTTGATCAGGCTTTATTGATTCAATCGGGTAACATTGAATGTCATTCAGCTCGTATATCATTCTTTCTATATTGATACTGAACATTTGTTTCATCCATTTTGCATTAGCAGTCTTTAAATCATGTACTGTCAATATGCCTAATTCGTTTAATCTTTTTTTTAAGCGTACGCCAACACCCCATAACTCACCCACAGATATCTCGCACATTAATTTAGTTAAAGTTTTAGAGTTGGACTCTGAAAAACAGACTACTCCATTAAACATGGGATATTTTTTTGCCATGTAATTGGCTAATTTTGCCAATGTTTTTGTTTTTGCGATACCGACACAGACAGGTAATCCGACATTTTTTAATACAGTTGTCCGAATATGTTGGCCATGTAACAAATAATTTTTTTGATTTATTTTTAAAAAAGATTCGTCAATCGAATAAATTTCTTGATCCTGAGACAAGTATGCTAATAACTGCATCACTCGATTACTCATATCAGCATAGAGAGGGTAATTGGAGGAATAAACATGAACATGATTTTTTTTAATCAAATCTTGCGCCTGAAAAAATGGCATTCCCATTTTAATACCAAGGGCTTTTGCTTCATTACTCCTGGAAATAATACAGCCATCATTATTACTGAGCACGACAACAGGGACATGCTCTAAGCTTCTATTAAATAAACGCTCACAGCTAACATAAAAATTATTAACATCAACCAATGCAATCATTATTTAAACTTACGCACTGATCCTGTTACCACTCCCCATATTTCAAATTGACTTCCCTCTTCAATATGAATTGGCTTGAATTCTTTATTGGCTGCCATCAGATAAGGTCCTTTGTTGTTTTTAACCAACACCTTGACGGTAAATTCACCATCAATCGATGCCAGTACGATGTCATTAATTGCAGCTGATTTCGAACGATCAACAATGACAATATCGTTATCCAAAATTCCTGCATCGATCATGGAGTCTCCTTTGATTCTCACAAAAAAAGTTGATTCGGTCTGGTTGATCAAATACTCATTTAAATCTAGTTGACTTTCTGCATGATCGTCTGCGGGAGAGGGAAATCCTGCAGGCACCTTATGGCTAAATAACGTTATAGGGAAAGGCTTTTGAACAGATGGCTGTATAAAATTAACGACATTCGAATTAGTTTTTTTAGTGCTGAGCAAGAATGATTTAACATCACCAATGCGGCTTGTTGGGATACGTACCACCTTCGTTGATTCTGCATATAGACCGCTGCCTTTTTTGCGACCAGCCCCTTTTCTTGCACCGCCTCTTTGATTTTTTTTATTGTTCATATTTTGAATAATGTAACATTATTCAAAATATATTTCTATTCATTAACGTTAAATAATTGTAAAAAATTTATAAAAATGGTGTTGACAAGTAAATTTAAAAACGGCAAAGTGAAGTACAAGCTCTCAAGAACACCAGTTTGTGGGTAGTTTGAGCTAATATCAGTTTTATGATTTAGCAAAAACTTATTCAATTTAAAATATGGAGGAATAATAAATGAATAAAGGCGAATTAATCGAAGCAATCGCTAGCGCAACAGGATCCACAAAGGCTGATGCCGGACGTGCTCTTGATGCAACTATCGAAAACATCACTAAAGCTCTTAAAAAAGGTGACACAGTAACATTAATTGGATTTGGTACTTTTAAAGTATCAAAACGTGCTGCTCGAACAGGCCGTAATCCACAAACAGGTGCTGAATTAAAAATTCCAGCAAGAAAAGTTCCATCATTCAAAGCAGGTGCTGGCTTAAAGGATGCGGTAAACTAATTCAAAAATTATTTATTTTAGAATATAAAAAAACCCAGAATTTTCTGGGTTTTTTTATATCTCTTTAGGCCTCTACTTCGTAGCATTTTTAGCAAACATTTTATATAGCGCTGGCAGAACCAATAAAGTTAACGATGTTGAAGTGATCAACCCACCAATAACGACAATCGCCAGAGGTTTTTGCACCTCTGATCCAGGGCCTGTAGCAAATAAAAATGGAATCAATGCTAACATCGCCACAGATGCAGTCATCAATACCGGTCTTAATCTTTGTTTACACCCCTCAATAATAGCCAGGTCTATTTTCATTCCATCTTTTTGTAATCCTTGAATACAAGAAATCAAAACCACACCATTCAAAACAGCAATCCCAGCAAGAGTAATGAAGCCAACCGATGCAGGAACAGATAAATATTCACCAGTTAAAGCTAAACCAAAAATTCCTCCAATACTAGCGAATGGTAATACAGTAATAATTAACGTAGCGAAGCGGACAGAGTTAAATAAGAGGAATAAAAGGAAGAAAATACCAGCAATGGTTAAAGGAATAATAATGGATAAGTGTCCTAGGGCGCGGGTCATATTTTCAAACTGTCCGCCATACTCAATATAATATCCATCGGGTAAATCTAACTTTTGATTAATCACTTGCTGCAGATCTGCAACCAAACCACCTAAGTCACGGCCTTCAACGTTAATACCGGTGTAGACACGTCGTTTGGCAAACTCTCGACTAATACGTGCAGGGCCATCACGCGTCTCAATGGTTGCTAAATCTCCCAAGGAGACACGAGAACCATTTGGTGAAGTCAGCATAATGTTACGAATCACATCCTCATCATCACGATACTGTGCAGGAAATCTGACGGCCGCTCCAAAATTTCTTTGGCCCTCATAAATACGAGTTGCTTCTTTTCCTCCAATGGCCATCTCAATCAAATCGTTAATCTCAGAAACATTAAATCCATGTCGCGCAATAGCTGGACGATCTAAGACGATATTCAAATATTGCTGGCCCGTGATTTTTTCTACTTTTATTCCTGTTGCTCCATCAATTCCTCTTGCTAACTCCGCCACTTCATCAGCTTTTTTTCTTAAAATTTTAATATCATCACCAAAAATTTTAACAGCAACATCAGCTCTAACACCCGTCACCAACTCGTCAACCCGATCGGAAATTGGTTGCATCATCATCAATACCACGCCAGGTAAAAAATTGAGTTTTTCTTTAATGGCATTGGCAATATCATCCTGCGTCCATCCTTCAGGCCACTCTTCTTTTGGCTTTAAGCTTACTAAAGGGGTCGATTCATTCTGTGCTTGTGGGTCAGCTGGACTTTCCCCTCGACCTAATGCACTGACCACTGACTTCACACCAGGGACTTCCATGATTGCTTTCATGGCTTTAAATTCCATATTGATCGATTCTTCAATGGAGATGTTCGGTACTCGATCAATACCAGGGACGATGGACCCCTCTTTCATTTCTGGAATAAATGAGGTTCCTAAAAAAGGAATGGTAATGATTGATGCCACAAAAAAACCAACAGCGATGGTAACCACTTTCTTCTGATTTACTAAAACTTTCTGTAAGACATTGATATATGGGGTCTTAATTTTCTGAATTAACTTTGTATCCTCACCTGAGCCGCCCGTGAGAAAGAAACTGCAGAGTGCTGGGGATAATGAGAATGATAGTATTAATGAAATAGTTAATGCAATCGCGATAGTTAATGCAAGAGGAGAAAACATTTTTCCTTCCATGCCTTGCATTGTCATCAGTGGTAAGAATACTAAAATAATGATACCGACACCAAACAGGACTGGGGTGGCCACTTCTTTACATGCAGCAAAGATAACATTATTTTTATTCTCATTTCTTTTTTTGTGCCCTAAACGATGGAAGGTGTTTTCAACAATCACCACCGAACCATCAACCATTAACCCAATGGCAATTGCTAAACCACCTAGTGACATCAAATTGGCAGAAATTCCTATGTAATTCATCACCATAAAAGTAATTAATGGGGTTAGTACAAGGGTCATCACGACGATCATGCTTGATCTAAAGTCACCCAAGAAAATAAATAAGATTGCAATCACCAAAATAATACCCTCAATCAAGACTTTAACTACCGTCGAGATTGCTGCGCTGACTAATTCACTTCGATCGTAATAAGGAACAATTTTTAAGCCTCCTGGAAGCATTTCATTGTCATTAATTTCCTGAACTCGCTCTTTAATATTTTTAACTACCTCTTTAGCATTTCCACCTCTCAACATCATCACCACACCACCAACCGCTTCACTTACTCCATTCTTGATTACCGCACCAACTCGAACTTCATAACCAATTTTGACCTCTCCGATATCTCGCATGTAAATTGGAATACCGTCTGTCTCTTTCAATACAATATTCTCTATATCATTCACGGTTTGAATTAGGCCTTCGCCTCTAATCAGATATTGCTGAGCACCTTTCGGCAAAACTCCAGCTCCGCTATTGATGTTATTTTTTTCTAATGCCTCAAATACTCGAGACATCTTTATTTTATAGTGTGCTAGCCTATCGGGATTCACCAACACCTGATACTGCTTTACGTATCCTCCTTGTGAGTTGATCTCGGCCACACCTGTAATGTTTCTTAGCAAAGGTCTTACGACCCAATCATTGATTGTTCGACGATTAGTCAATTCAGGAATTGTGAGTTGTCGCCCCTCTTCACCAGGAAGTTCGAGAGTGTACTGAAAAATTTCACCTAAGCCAGTAGATACAGGTCCTAAAATAGGCGATATGCCTTTTGGCATGACATCTTGCACTTGCATTAGGCGCTCCATCACCAGCTGTCGAGCAAAGTAAACATCTGTGGCATCATTAAAAACTAACGTGATTAATGAAAGAGCATCTTTGTTGAGAGATCTCATTTCCACCAATCCTGGGAGTCCAGTCATAGCAATTTCAATTGGTACGGTAATGAACCTCTCCACCTCTTCCGGAGATTTTCCGGTTGCAACCGTTGCTACCTGAACCTGAATATTGGTTACATCAGGAAATGCATCTAAAGATAATTTTTGTGCAGCAAAAAAACCACTAATAATTAACATGGCAGAAATCACCATGACAATTAATCTCTGGTTTAATGACCCTCTTATAAAAGCTTCAATCATATGAAATTATTCTTTGGCATAAAGTCGTTCATTATTCAGATGAAAAGCACCATCTATCACCACTTCTTCACCCTCAAGAAGACCGTCATCAATATGAACGGCATCTTTATTTTTTATTCCTAATGTCACAGGGCGCATTAAGAATTTATTTTCACCCGTCTTAACAAAAATATTAGGGATGTCATCAATAGAGACTATCGCATTGGTTGGAACACCAACTTTCTCAATTTTTTTCCCTGACACTTTCATAGTAATCAGCATGTCTGGTTTTAATAAGCCATGAGCATTATCGATTTCAGTACGAATAGTTACTGTTCTGGTTACAGGGTCCACAATATCCCCAAGGTAAGTAATTTTTCCTTCAACAAATTTACTTTCATATGCTGGGACATCAATGAGAAGCTCGTCACCTTCTTTTAAAAAACCAATTTGTCTCTCAGGTACCTGAGCCACACCCCACACTTCATTCAACATAGCAATGGTAAAGATATCTTCTGTGGGATTAACCACCTGTCCGACATTCACATTTTTCTTAATAATTTTTCCGTCAATCTTAGCCACAATATTCGTTGTTGCATCAATTTGCGTTTCAGATTGAATAGCTTCAATTTCTTTAACTGTCATACCCATGACCGTTAGCTGATCTTTACTGGCCTCCATGTCTGCCTTTGCTGCAGATAATTCAGTTTTTCGTTGTAATTTTTGAGCCTCACTCACAACATCTGCATCAAACAATAAGACAGCTCTTTCATATGCTTTCGTTTTTAATTCCACCATTTGAACAGACTTAATATAGGCAAGCTGTTGCTTTGCAAGTTCTGTACTGTTTATTACTGCGAGCACATCCCCTTGCTTAACGGTTTTTCCTAACTCCCCTTTAATCTCAATTATTCTTCCTTGCACCGGTGAGCCAATCCTTGCCAACAAATTTTGCTTCACTTCGATGCTGCCAGGAATATCTAATGTTTTCTTAATAGGAGTAATTTTTGCAGGCTCAAATTTAATTTGATCTAATATCTCCGAGCTAGCGGTGACTTCATTTGGATTTTTTTTCTTTATATCGGCAATCTCGCTATCATTGCTACAAGATCCTAAAATTAAAAAAATAAATAATAATAAGTATTGTGTTTTCATATCACTCCATTATTTTTGACCCTAACAACTGCTCCATCTCCATAATTGAAACAATGTAATCAAGCCGTGCTGATAGATAATCTTTTCGAACAATTCGCTGTGTTCTTTGTGCATCAAGGTATTCTAAAATTCCTCTTTCTCCAAATCGATATGCGGCCTCAACCACCTTTAATACTGACTCAGCTTGAGCCAACAAATTTTCTTCAAATGTTAATACCTGTTCTTTCGCAATTAAATAACGTTGATAAGCGGCATCGATATCTCTTTTTAATAACATCGATTGCTGGTTATAAGTCGCTTCTACCTCTCTTAAATTAGCCTCTGCTTGACCAATCTGACCTTCCCTTTGATTCCAAATGGGGAGGGGGATACTTACACCAATCGTATAATTTCTAATGCCTGGGTCTTGATTAACGCCTGCACTCAAGGTTAACCCTGGATTAACAAGATTTTTTTCTAACTTAATTTTATTTTCAAAAACTGATGAAGCGGCTTTCAGTTGCTTTAATCTAGGGCTGTTAGAAATTAAGTTGATCACATCTGATTTGCTAATATTGATATTGGACTGAGGAAACTTGCCTTCGAGATCAAAATCATCAGGCATATTTTGTCCAATCAACCCTTTTAGAAAAAACTTGCTTTCCTGAATCCTTAATTTCGCCGCCTGAGCATCACGTTTAGCAGCCAACAACTCTGTATCTGCTTTGATTAACTCATATCTCGGAGATTCACCCACATTGACTCTCAGTTCAACACGATCTCGAATATCTTGTATGACTTTTTGGTCAGCATCAGCAATTTTTAAAATTTCCTGATTATGAATCACGTCATAAAATGCTGATTTAATATTCAACATTAGATTAATTTTTGTTCCACGGTTTAATTCATCAACAAATTCTAGATTAGATTCGGCTATATCTTTTCGTGATCTTCGAACATCTGAAAACTCTAATGGTTGTGAAATACCCAATGCCCAGTTTTTATCATTTTCAGTGGGTGGAGTTCTGGTTTTTGTAGGGCCTACTGCAAGACCTACCGACGGGTTTAAATATTGTTCTGCAACAGTGATACCAGCCTTGGCGGCATCTTGTTTGGCTTGGATTACATCAATCACAGGATTGGCTTGATTCGCCATATCGATAAGATCGTCGAGGGTGTAGATTGGATTTGAAAACAATTCAAATGAAACAAAAAAAATAAAAATAAGGTATTTTGACTGTTTTGAAATCATTGCAATATATTATAAGGTATTCATATTATAAAAACAGAATTTATAAGGAAAAAAATGAGTAAAATTTTTATTACCGGAACCAATCGTGGCTTAGGTTTGGAATTTGTCAAACAATTTTTAAAAAGGGGTGATGAAGTCATCGCAACCTGCCGCAACTCAGAGAATGCAACAGAGTTAAATCAGCTTCAAGGTAATCCAAACTTAGAAATTTTTTCTCTTGATGTCGGCGATCATAATGCCGTGCAAAAATTACAACAACTCCTTGCTGATCAGCCCATAGATATATTTATCAACAATGCCGGCATTTGGCGAAGTAGTCAATTAGGAAATATTTCTATTGACGAATGGATGGAAAGTTTTCGAATTAATAGTATCGCGCCTATTAAAACTATTGAATCCTTTCTCCCAAATATTAAGTTAGGGCAAGACAAAAAAGTGATTTCCATTACAAGCAAAATGGGAAGTATTGATGATAATACCAGTGGTGGGTCGTATATTTATCGCTCTTCAAAAACTGCCTTAAATTCAGCCATGCAAAGCATGCATCATGATCTAAAAAATTATGACATTGCCACCTGTACTCTGCATCCAGGGTGGGTTCGAACAGATATGGGTGGTCCTGGAGGCTGGATTGATGTGGTAGAAAGTGTTTCTGGCATGATCAAAGTCATTGATCAGCTATCAATTGATAATTCTGGAGAGTACATTGATTACGTAGGAAAAATTATCCCTTGGTAATGCCCTTTGAAGAAGCTGAAAAATTTTTAAGCAATCAAAACAAAGAGTGGTCAACGCTTATTCAAGAAATTGGTCCTTGTCGTTTAAAAGTTAGCGATGAGCTCTTGCCACATCAAAGTATTATTAAAAGTATTTTTTATCAACAGCTTCATCCAAAAGCAGCTTCAACAATTTATCAACGCTTTTTAGATTTATTTAACGATGTATTTCCCACAGAGCATGACATAATTAAAAATAAAGATTTACTGAGCTCAACAGGACTGTCAAATCAAAAAACTCAAACGATTTTATCTATTGCTGATGGCTATTTAAAACAATTCATTCCTAGTAAAAAAAAAATAAAGCTGCTTAATGATCAAGAGATCATTAAGCAATACACCGAAATTAAAGGAGTCGGTGTATGGACTGTACAAATGATGCTTATTTTTAATCAGGGTCGTCAAGATATTATGCCAACTTCAGATTTAGCAATTCGTAAAAAATATTCTCTATTTACACAAAGAGAATGTCTAATCACTCCAAATGAATTGATGAAAGAAACCGAATATCTGAGTCCTTATCGAACTATTGCAGCCTGGTATTTATGGCAATTGAAATAAATTTTATTTCTTAGTTTTTTTCTTTACCGAATCAGACTGAGTGTGACAGGAACTGCCTCTTTTATAAGCACACATGACTGTTAAAAGATCAATAATGAGTTGAAAAATTACTACATATGCTAGCACCTGAACAATGTAGCTGCCCCAATTAATTGAAACAAGATCCGTGACAGGTTGGCTCATTGAATTTGCTCCAAGACACATAAAAAATACTCTTGTATTTTCATACAAAGTAGCGCCATCCTGGACTAATGAAGTCACTGCAGGAACATAAGTTAAGGGTAAGAGTAAAAATATCCAAAAAAATACACGAACAAATGCACAACGCATGTTTACAACTCCTTATTAATTAGTAAATGAAAAATCTCTAACAAAATGACAAGAATAACCATTGGGGTTCTTTTTTATGTAGTCCTGATGATCCAGTTGTGCGGCATAGAATGTCTGAAAAGGGAGCACTTCCGTGACCACTGGGTCTGGCCAATGACCACTTTGATTCACTTTGATAATCACTTCATTTGCTATCTGTTTTTGTTCATCATTTAAATAAAATATAGCAGAACGATACTGAGTACCAATGTCGTTACCTTGCTGATTTTTAGTTGTTGGATTATGCATCCGGAAGAATTCAAACAGTAACTGTTCTAACGATATAACTTTCTCGTCGTAAGAGATATAAATTGTTTCAGCATGGCCAGATAATCCAGTCTTAACATCATCATAAGTCGCATTCTCAAATGAACCCCCTGAAAATCCTACCTCAGTATCAAGCACGCCAGGAAGGTCTTGCAATAAATACTCCAACCCCCAGTAGCAACCGCCGGCTAAATAAATTTCTTTTTTTTGCATTGAAAAAACCATGACAGATTGAGTAATTAGCAGGACTCCTGCCAATAAAAATTTCATAAAAATTAATTACGCACAATCACCAAAAGCTTCAAGATATCTTGTCTGGCATTCTTTATCTTCGCTTAAGCACTTGTCAATATCTTCAGGCATTAATTTTTCTTTGGGTAATTTTTTATCTTTGGATAAGGTTTTCATCGCCTCAAATCCGCTAGTGTGATAACTAGGCATCATCTTTCTCCTTGTGAGATCAAATTATTATAAAATTAGCTTGTGGCTAAAACTATACGATTAAGGATATCAAAATTAGTTCAGGAAGGGCAAGATAAAATTAATTTATTAACATACAAGTACCTTCTCGCATTCGAGAAGAAAATTGTTTATCTTGGTGTTCGAATTCGGAATAATCTTTTAACAACAAGTTGTATCGATTCAGATAAGTTTTCTGATAGTGCGCAACAGTCTTAGAATCCACATTTTGTGTGTATTTTTCACATACCAGTTCTTCTTCGCCTAACTTGCATTCTGCAAGACTGTAGTTGACATGATTTGTTTTTAATCCCGCTTGGTCGTCATACACCCATAATTCTTTTTGATTATCAGATGCCTGCTCTGCCCATTCACTGCTGGTGGTGAGTTTCAAATCACATTCAATATTAATTGTTTTTGAGTAACTAAAAGAGAAACAAAAAATTAGCAAAAATAGAGCACATGACTTTAGGGCAGTCATAAAAAGATCCTTAAGTTGTTTTATTAGAAAAAGGTGATTACCAACCTAATTCACAAATTAAATTTTCATCACCAAGCAGTTTTTCGCAACGTTCTGGGTAAATATAAAAATAACCAACAATTAAAAGCAGAATGATAATAATGTAAGTAACTTTTTTCATAATTCCTCCGTATATAATTTTATAGAGAACCATCAGTTACCAGGTTATGATAAGAAATCTAATGAAAAGTTACATTTATTTTTTTTCTTTATTTTTTTCTTGTGGCTTCTGCTCAGTTAATTTTTGCTCTTTTTCTTTCAGTTTTGCAAGTTCTTGCAACACTGTAAATCCACTTTCAAAAAAATTCGCCATATTCAATCCAAAATTGTTCAAACTTAATAAATATTACATAAATTTGTTCACAGCATGTAATTTATTATCAATTGAATATTTGGCCAAGACTAAAATCATTAATTCCATCAATGCATAGCTAAATAGTCAAAATCTTCAGGCTCCTTCATTGGTAATGACTCTAATGCAATTTTTGCATCCTCATTGCCCTGATCTGCAGATCGTTGATAGTAATCTTTAGCTGTTTCTAAATCAACAGATGTCCCCAATCCTTTTTCGTTCATGAGTCCTAAATGATAATCAGCTTGAGATAAATTATAATTTGAAGCCATTTGGTAATATTGATAAGCCTCTAAATAATCTTTAGCTTTTCCCATACCGTAAAAGTGAATGTGGGCGATATTTAAAAATGCTTCAGGTTGATTAATCTTTGCTGCTCTTTGATAATGCAGTAAAGCTTTTTGATAATTCGGATAAACACCATGACCATAATGTTCCATCAAACCTAAATTAAAATCTGCTTCAACTTGTCCTCCTTTTGCCGCTTTCGTATACCAGTGATGCGCTTTAAGGTAATCTTTTTGGCGATTATTA
Organism: uncultured Nitrosomonadales bacterium; assembly: GCA_913048465.1. GTDB lineage: Bacteria > Pseudomonadota > Gammaproteobacteria > Burkholderiales > Methylophilaceae > BACL14. Next base: position 4,993 of record CAJWVO010000009.1, on the reverse strand, counting down.
TAGTGATACTCGCGCGCCAAATTAAGTTGTGCTTCAGCCAGTCCCTGTTGGGCGGCTCGCTGATAATATTGTATAGCTCCATCATAGTCATAATGTTCTCCGACTCCTGTCATCATCAATTGTGCTGCATTAAATTGTGCTTCTTTTAAATCTTGATTAGCTGCTTCTTTAAACCACAATAATGCTTGATCTAAATTTTTCTCAACGCCTAAACCGTAACGAAACATCTGCCCCAATTGAAACTGAGCCTCTGCCAATCCTTTGACCTCTACTTCACAATTTTTTTTTGCAACGACCTGATTGGATGCTGCTTGTTTGAAATAATCAAATGCTTGCTGTTGATTGGATGCAGTCCCAATACCATAACGGTGCATCAAACCAAGGTTGAATTGAGCTTCTGGATTATTAGCTTCAATAGACTCATAATACTCAATTGCTTTTTTATAATCTTTGTTAGTTGATAAACCATAACGATAAACCAAGCCTAATTTTGCTGTTGATTCTTGGTTGCCACGATTGTGTGCTCGCTGATACAGATCTAATGCTCTAGCTAAATCTTTATTGAATAGCGAACCTTCAAAATAATGATTAGCAAATAAATGTTGAGCATTGCTAATGTCACTATTTGTCATTTGTGAATAAAAGCCATTGAATTGACTATTGGTAAAATTAGTTTGCCAGAAAGTTTTTTCCTTACAGGGATTCTTTTCCTGGACTTTAACTTCAGGTGCTTGAATCTCATTCGCTGTAACAGCATTTGAGATGAGGAACACATTGGCAATCACTGCCATGATTGTTTTGATTTTCATTTTCTAACCCTAAATTGATTAACTACATCTAATAGATGGAGTAATCATCAAAGGTCAGGGATTATTTAATTAAATCCTGATTAACTAAATACTCAAAATTTACACGAGCATAATCATTACCCAATGCTGCCGCTTTTTTGTAATATTCAGCCGCTTTTTCAATATTAACCTCAGCATCAAAACCCATCTGGTAAATCAAACCGATATTAAATAAAAGATTTGGATTGCCAGGGTATTTATTAAGGAGCTCTAAACAACCTTTAAGATCAATCTGATCGGCATCACATCCACCAATATTGGTAGGTACTGGGTTAGCTAAATAACGATGTCCGAACATGATGAAAGAGCCATTATTAAACCATTTCTTCCAAAATAATTTTGGGTCTTGGCCTTCTAATTCCTCTTGCGTATGAGTAAGCTCTAGTGGCAGTGGTGTCGTGAAATGAACGTATTCTTTTGTAGCATAGACTCCAGAGGCGCCAATGAATAGTGCCAGTATCCAGCTCTTATATGCAAATGTTCTTCTTTGTTTAGGAATTAGATATCGATCTTCTAACACTTTACCGATTCTCTTTTCAAAAGCTTGTTGGCGTGTTGCAATCATCTGTTCTTCAATATTATTTTCTCTAAGCAAAACGTTTCTAACCATGCGCGCAACAACTCGCCACTTAGCATCCATACCTGACACTTTCTTGCCCTGCAATATACTTATAAAGTTATCTTGTATTTGATGCTCAGTCATTATGATTCCATCTCTTTACATTCCTCAAAGTAAGACTTCAATTTCTTTTTTGATTGTGATAAAAATTCTTTTGTTGCAGCATAGGAACGACCAATCCTGATTGAGATGTCTTTAATAGACACATCTTCCATTTGCAATTTAATCGCATAATGCTGATCAGGCATATCTACTTGGAATAGTTTCATTTTTTCTTCAACACAATTATGCTGATCGGCATACTTTTGGCCATGACTCACTTTCACATCATCATCACCTGTCAGGTTTTCTAATTCTTCTGCTTCTAAGCCAAACATGACATTATTTTTTTTATTAGATTTACGATAAAACTCATTCATATTATTTCTAAGAACCGTCCATAACCACGATTCAAACTTGCTGTCATCTTTTAAGGTGTCTATTTTTTCAAATACTTTTATGAATGTTTCTTGTATTACATCATCTGCATCGGCTGCATTTAATTTATTTGCCATCAAAAAACGAATGGCGTTTCTATAGAAAAAGCTATTTAAAGACTTATAGGCAATATCTAAATTAGCCTTATCTTGTAATTGTTTTAATACTTCCCCAGCAAGCATTGTTATCCCCTGCTTTTTCTTTTTATTTTATTGATGCACAAATTACGTAATTGTCAGGAAAATTTATTCCTGACCTTTTTAATTTATACCATCAATCATATAAGGAGGCGAACTTTAATCTCTCTACTGAACCTCCATTGCCATGGTTATCTGGCATAAAAGTTGATAACCGCTTACTTCCCTTGAAGCAACGCCATGACTAGCCGGCGTATCAAATAGGCTAGTCACTTAATATAAAGGGGCTTTTGATGGATTTAAAAAATATTTTTTTGATTTGTTGTGTTTTCTTTTGCTTTTTAATTGGTTATGGGTATGCTATGTATTAGATAGAAAAAAATAAAAAAATATTAATGAATGAATTAATTATTAAAAGTTTTTTAATTAATACCTACTCGCTAATTTGTCTTTTACCAAAAGAGATTGAAAACATTTCTAGATCTGTTAAAAAAATTACCCACGATGATTTATTTAATAAAACTTTAGTTGATATCAAAAACTTTTCTCCTTTATTTACTAAGGAGGCAATTCAAGAAAGTCTGAATAATGCAAAAAGTCTTAATGGAAATGAATGTCAGATTTATCTTAGCGCTTTAGAGGATAAGTTTATAAATATCACAAAAGCATCTGAAGTAATTTTCAAAAATGATTCTTCATTTATTAAAAGGGTTGAATTTCAGAAAGAGGATTTATTAAATAAATTCGAATGAAATAAATTAGATTTTAATCAAAACATCTTTATTATATGGTGGGCCCACCTGGACTCGAACCAGGGACCAAAGGATTATGAGTCCTCTGCTCTAACCAACTGAGCTATAGGCCCTATTTAAAATTAATCTTTTCCTTCAAGGAAACTTTTCAATCGATCAGATCTTGTTGGGTGTCTTAACTTTCTTAAAGCTTTAGCTTCAATCTGACGGATTCTTTCTCGTGTAACATCAAACTGCTTTCCAACCTCTTCTAAAGTATGGTCTGTATTCATTTCAATACCAAACCTCATCCTCAATACTTTAGCTTCCCTTGGTGTTAGCCCTTCAAGAATTTCGTTGGTCACACTGCTAAGACTTGAATATACTGCAGCATCATCTGGAGTCAATGTACCAAGATCTTCAATAAAATCACCTAAATGAGAATCTTCATCATCACCGATTGGAGTTTCCATTGAAATTGGCTCCTTAGATATTTTTAAAATTTTTCTAATTTTATCTTCAGGCATTTCCATTTTCTCAGCTAATACTGCCGGTTCCGGTTCTTGTCCTGTTGCTTGTAAAATCTGTCTAGAAATTCGATTCATCTTATTGATCGTCTCAATCATGTGAACTGGAATACGAATGGTTCTTGCTTGATCAGCAATAGAACGCGTAATGGCCTGACGAATCCACCATGTAGCGTACGTTGAAAACTTATAACCCCTTCGATATTCAAATTTATCAACTGCCTTCATCAACCCAATGTTTCCCTCTTGTATAAGATCCAAGAACTGCAAGCCACGGTTAGTATATTTCTTAGCTATGGAAATCACCAGACGTAAGTTAGCTTCAATCATTTCTCTTTTAGCACGTCTTGCACGTGATTCGCCTCTCGTCATTTGGCGATTAATCTCTTTGAAATTTTTGATAGGGATACCAGAAAAATCTTCTAACTCTTTTAATTGCGCCTGTTGATCTAAAATTGAATGTTTTAGTTTTTCTAAATTATCAATGTATGGTTTGTCACCCTTCATTTCATCTTTTAACCATTTATTACTGGTTTCATTTCCAGGGAATGATTTAATGAAGTGAATTCGTGGCATCTTTGCCTGGTTTACACAAAAATCCATGATAGTACGCTCGTGTCCACGTATCTGTACAATAAATTGTCTGACTTTGTCACACAAGACTTCAACAAGCTTTGCTGAAAATCTAAAATTGAGTAATTCTTTTTGAATAATATCCTGATGTTTCTTATATTCTGGATCATCAATCCATTTATTTTTCTCACGTAATAATGCTAGTTTTTTATGAGCTGATTTAATTTTTTTAAATCGTTTCAAGACTTCTTCTGTTAACACTTTCAAGTCTTCAGAAGACATACCTTTGCCATTATCAGATGAAGATGAATCATCATCGTCGTCTCTTGCTTCATCATCAGTGGAAGATTCTTCTTCATTCATGCCAAGGGCTTCATTCAGCTCCTTCTCGGCCTCTATATCAATCAAACCATCAACGAATTCATCAACAGACAATTCTCCAGCTTTAACCTTATCACCCATTTGCATGAGGTCGTCAATGATTCCTGGACAAGCTGAAATGGCTTGAACCATATGCTTTAAGCCTTCTTCGATTCTTTTAGCAATCTCAATTTCTTCTTTTTTATCAAGCAAGCCAACTTTACCCATTTCACGCATATACATTCGCACAGGGTCAGTTGTTCTACCAAACTCTGAATCCACAGTAGCCAGGGCTTGTTCCGCTTCTTCCGCAGCTTCTTCGTCAGTAACAGGAGCTGGGGCATCATCCATTAATAAATTCTCAGCATCCGGAGCTTCGTCATAGGTTCGGATACCCATGTCGTGAATAATAGAAATAATTTCATCCACTTGATCTGTTTCAGATATCTCATCAGGGAGGTGATCATTAATTTCAGCATGAGTAAGGTAACCGCGCTCTTTACCAAGAATAATTAATGACTTAAGCTGGTTTCTTCTATTTTCAGCTTCTTTTGGACTGGAAGCCTCATCCAAATATAAATCTTTTAGTTTTTTGACACGAGGTTTTCTTGTTCTTTTAGGAGTAACTTTTTCTTCAGGATTTTTTCTTGGTCTTCCCATGCATGAATGCCTTAAATTAATTAACAGAACGACCCGACATAATAACAAATTCGGTCTTTTT
>CAJWVO010000008.1 GCA_913048465.1 uncultured Nitrosomonadales bacterium | reverse complement strand
CATAAAGAATTAGAAAGCTCATGACTTTTTTTTGTGTTATCGCAAAAAATCATTGTCTTCTGATTCATATATTGCTTATCTAAAATTAGAAACAAACCCTCTTCGTAAGAATCTAAATTGTAGATAAATTCTATCTGGGTCATTTAGTCTTAAGGCGGTTTAAAAGAAATTCTGATAAAAGATTTACAGGTCTACCAGTTGAACCTTTTGCTTTTCCTCCAGAAATCCATGCAGTTCCTGCAATGTCTAGATGGGCCCAATTATATTTAGTTGCAAAGCGAGATAAAAAGCATGCTGCTGTGATGCTTCCGGCAGCACGTCCACCAATATTCGCCATATCGGCAAAGTTACTGTCCAGTAATGGCTGGTACTCATCCCACAGTGGCATATGCCATGCTCGATCATTTGCTTTTTCCCCTGCACTAATTAACTCATCAGCCAAAGAATCTAAATTTGAATACACCGCACTTGCTTCGTGGCCTAAAGCAATAACACATGCCCCAGTTAATGTTGCCACATCAATCACTGAATCAGGCTTATACCTTTCAGCATAAGTTAAGGCATCGCATAAGATTAATCGTCCCTCAGCGTCGGTATTTAAAATCTCTATCGTTTGTCCAGACATACTTGTCACCACATCTCCTGGCTTTACAGCCAAACCGTCAGGTAAATTCTCACAACTAGGTACCAAAGCCACAATATTTAATGGAAGTTTTAGTTGGCCAACAGTATGCATCACGCCCAATACGGTTGCGGCACCACCCATGTCCCATTTCATTTCATCCATATTTAACCCAGGTTTCAAGGATATCCCACCTGCATCGAAAGTAATGCCCTTGCCGACTAGAACAATAGGTTTTTGACTCCTACTACCCCTCATATGCTCAAGAACAATAAACCTTGGCTCTTCGCGACTACCTTTTGCAACAGATAGAAATGAACCCATTTTCAACTTGGTAATTTCTGTCTTTCCAAGCACCTTAACCTTCATCTGATTATCTTTAGCTATTTTTTTTGCTACAGAACCTAGGTATGTCGGGGTGCAATAGTTCGGTGGTAAATTACCGAGATCCTTGGTTAGATTGGCCCCATCAGCAATCGCCTGACCCAACTTGAGACCAAGTTTTGCTTCTTTAAGATACTTTTTATTAAGATGGATTATATTCTTGACGATAGCCTGAGAAACTTTCTTGCTTTTGACTGCATTGATCTTGTAGAAATTATGTAAAGATGCTCTAACATATAACTTAACAGCTTCCTCAGCTCCAACTTCAGTTCCAGCAAACTTACACAAACACATTTGGACAGTCTTAAAAGACAATTTTGATAAATGTGCGAACGTCTTATTAAAAATCTCGCCCATTCTTTTGGTACTCATATTCTGAAGATCAGTAATGCGAAGTAAAAGGTATTGTCTAGATCCAGTTGAATCATTAAGAATTACCGTATCCCCCTCAGGCTGGCCGAGAACATCTTTTTTTAAAGATTTTTTTACTAGAGATTCATCAACCTTACTGATACCATTCCCATTAATAAGGTTATTTTTATCATCAATTGCTAATATGATAATATCCGATGAATGGGTAATTTTTTCGGTTGAGGTAATATCAAATTTCATACAGTATCCTTAATAAATGTTATATCAAAACAAATTAAAAAATGAGTTATTTTTCAACTCTCTCTCAACAATACTAATTTTATCCGGTATCGTTGTTGCTCAACGTGGCGTTATTGTTTTTCGGCTTGCATCGAAAGGTATTATACCCAATGATTCCATTCTAACTATATTGATATTTAGTTTACTAAAATATCTACCGATCTTACTCACTCTCACACTCTTTTTAACAATTCTATTAACATTGAGCAGATGGTTTAGAGACAGTGAGATGATGATCTGGTTCAGTTCAGGATTAGGCTTAACCAGCTTCATCAGGCCTATTCTTTTCTTTTCATTACCTATAATTTTGTTGATAGGCTTTTTGAGCCTGTATTTGAGTCCATGGGCTGTTCAAAAATCCGAAGAATACAAGGCTGGTCTGAAAAATCGAGATGAATTAGCGACTATTTCACCTGGATCTTTTAAAGAATCAAAAAGTAAAGACAGGGTTTTCTATGTTGAGGGTTTTAGTGATTTAGGCTCGAAAGTAAAAAATGTTTTTGTTCAATCTGAGCAAAATGGAAAACTTGGGATCATTGTTTCAAATGAAGGCAGTCGAGTTTCAACAAATACGGATGATGAATACATTGTTCTTAAAAAAGGAAAACGTTACGAAGTAAATCATGAAAATAATCATTTCACAGAAATAAAATTTAGTGACTATGGTTTCTTGGTCGAAAAAAAGCTACCGCCTATTATTGATGTGAAACAAGTTGAAGCGATGCCAACACTCCTCCTTCTTCTGACAAAAGGGAATCGTGAGATTGCAGAATTTATCTGGAGAGTTTCATTACCCATATCGGGAATAGTTTTAATAATCTTGGCTATACCACTAAGTTTTATTAACCCAAGGTCAGGAAGGTCTGTCAATATCATCATTGCGATTTTGATTTTTGCTATCTATAACAATCTGATGGGTGTGACTCAGAGTTATATCAATCTCGGTATATTAAATCCTTATGTTGGTGGGTCAATTGTTCATCTATTAATCATCCTAATTGCTAGCTATCTGATGATGAGAAGGAATCTTAATCTACCTCTACTGCCATCAAAAGTAAGAAATCTGAGACGGAAAAAATGAAACTGGCGCGGTATATAAATTTTGAATTTTTTATCAATATTAGCCTTGTAGCCATCGGACTTGTCTTTCTGTTCGCTTTTTTTGACTTTTTACAAGAGATTGGAAATCTCAATTCTGGCAAATATGACCTCTCAAAAATTATTGTATTTATTACTCTAAGCATGCCCGGTCATTTATATGAAATTATTCCTTTGTCTTGCCTAATTGGTGCAATGTTTACGGTAGGTCAACTCTCTGGGAATTCAGAATTAGTGGTGATGAGAACAAGTGGCATGTCAATTAAAAAAATCGCCTCATCACTCATTTTAGTTTCATTGTTCTTTAGTGCGATGACTTTTTTAGTAGGTAATTTGATTACACCCATTAGTGAGAAAAATGCACAACAGATTAAAATAAGCTCGACCGATGGTTCGGTCACGACAGATTTTAAGTCTGGTGTTTGGATGAAGGATGGCAATAATTTTGTCAACATTGAGAATGTTCTCCCAGATGCCTCATTAAGAGATATTCATATCTATGAATTTGATAATGATTTCTCATTACGATCCATTGTTGATGCAAAGAAGGGAAAGTACCAAAATGGCATATGGGAACTAGAAGAAATTAAACAATCTTTTATTCTTGAAGAGGGTTTTGATGTTAGAAATATCTCGTCTGGTACATGGAAATCCATGATCAAACCTGAGATGATGAATGTATTGCTTATTTCACCGGACCGGATGTCTGTTTTTGATCTCAATGATTTTATTAATTATCTAAAAAAGAATAATCAAACAACATCAAGGTATGAAGTATCGTTTTGGGAGAAAATTATCCAGCCAATAATGCCTATCATTATGATTTTATTTTCAGTTCCTTTTGGTTTTTTTCAAGAGCGTTCAGGTGGTAAATATTTAAAGATGTTTTTAGGGATAATCTTTGGGATTGTTTATCAAATCATGAACTCGATGATCCGCCACATTGGCGTCCTCAATGATTGGGAACCTTTACTAACCGCCATTGCACCATCATTGTTTATCCTAGGAATTGCTATTTATTTGATGGTTTATTTCGAACGTCAATAATCTGATTTTGGGTTTTGATGTCATGTAAAAATTTATTTTTTAAAAATATCACAGCTAAAAAATTGAATGGGAAAAAAATCCAAAATATTGACACCTTAATGTAACGCAATAATAAATATTTATAGCTATTGCTCTCCAAGTTGATTTTAAATTTCCATGAACGCATCGGTAGTGTCTGTCCAAACTTTTTCCAACTAATGACAAAATAAGCGCCCCAAGCGGCCCATATAAATAACTGGTGCAGATATCTTAAGAGATCATTTTCAAAACTGTCAAAAAAAATTAGAAATAAGAAGCCAACGACAAAAGAGATAGCAATGAGGAGGAGGAGCTCATAGAGTAAAACAACAAGTAACCTTATATAAATCATCAATTTGATTGCTTACAATTTTGATTTTCTTTTTTTTATTTCAACAAAGATGGGGATAAAAATTAATGTTGCCATGCAACCGACAAAGGTACCCCATGCGAAATCGATTGCAATCGGAACTCCTCCGAGGAAGTCACTCACAGCATTTCCAATCCCTGCACCAAATACAGTTCCAATTCCTTTATGAAAATATTTTGGTAGGTATTTTTCTATACTTAGTCCAAATAGTGCACCGATAATTAAAACTCCGTTATCGATGATCCCAAAAATAATTCCATCAAAAAAGTGCATATTTTTTCCTTGTAAGTTAATTAAGAAATGCTAATCAATTATAATTACTATTACTATGAAGCAAAACAATTTTTTTTGTGCTGACGGCTGGTATTCAGAGTGTAAACATCTTGTCTCACCTAATTTTAATTCTAGGCCTGTAAATACACCAGAACATATTATTGTGATTCACTCCATTAGCCTCCCTCCTGGCGTCTATAATAATAATTACATCGAAGATTTTTTTCTGAATCAGTTGGATGTTGATGCACATCCTTATTTTTTACAAATTAAGGATTTAAAAGTCTCCGCTCATTTCCTTATAAAGAGGACTGGGGAGCTTATTCAATTTGTCTCATGCAATGATCGTGCATGGCATGCTGGAGAATCACATTATCAAGGAAAAGAAAACTGTAATGATTTTTCAATCGGTATTGAGCTTGAAGGTGACGACGAAACCCCCTATGAAGATGATCAATATATTAAACTAATAGAGTTACTCGGATGTCTGAAAAAAGAATACAATATCCAAGATGTTGTTGGTCATTCAGATATTGCGCCCAGCAGAAAAACTGACCCAGGACCTTTGTTTGATTGGAAAAAAATAAAATAATGAAACTTAATCTACTTACCCTATTTTTTATCTGCCTGCTGGTATCATGCAGTAAAACTAGTGAGCCTGAAAATAAAGATAGCAAATCAAAAGACATTTACGTTACCACAACAAAATCAAAGATGATGGAATTTCGGTATCAAGAATCTGCTATAGGGAGCATCGAAGGAATCATAGATCCTACTGTAGCCTCTGAAGTTGCTGGAAAGATTACGAAGATTTTTGTTCGCCCAGGAACAACCGTTAAAAAAGGACAGATGATGGCCGAAGTTGATAATGCGGATACCAGTTATCAATTGTCACTCTCTGAAGCAGAGGTTAAGAAATTAAAGGCGAGATTAAGTAATCAAAAAATCACATACGAGCGTAATTTAAAGTTGGTTGATGAAAATTTTATTTCCCCAAATGCGCTTGAAACTATTGAGGTCCAAATTGAAGAGACTCAGGAAGAACTTAATTCTGCAGAAGCTCGACTAGAGATTGCTAAGTTAAATAATAGTCGAACTAAAATTTTTGCACCGATATCTGGAAAAATTGAGAAGCAAATTATTTCAATTGGTGACTATGTAAAAATTGGTGACCCACTCTATCAGATCATCAACAATAAGAAACTCCGCGCGCATGTAATGTTCCCAGAAAAATTAGCACATATTTTAAAACCTGGGATTGATATAAAACTAGAGACACCCACCACCAACATTCCATACACTACGGTAATCCAAGAACTCAAACCACAAATTGTTGCGGACAGTCGATCAATTGATGTAATTGCCGATATCGAAAAACAAGATGACTGGCAAGCTGGTGCGAGTGTGAAAGGGACCATTGTATTTGATAAAAAAGACTCTGTCTCTGTTCCAGAACCATCAGTTGTATTAAGGCCATCAGGTAGTGTCGTTTATGAAGCAGTCAACGGCAAAGCTGTTGCGCGGAATGTAAAGACGGGTATCACTCAAGATGGTTGGATTGAAATTATTGATGGTCTAGAGGCTGATAAGGAAATCATTGTCGATGGTGCTGGTTATCTGACTAATGATGCAAACATAGTCCTTAAACAAAATGACCCTGCCTGAAATTTCAATTAGAAGACATGTGTTTGCCTGGATGATTTCGTTTATCTTCATCCTTTTCGGCTACATAGGTTACCAAAAAATTGGAGTTGATCGTTTTCCGATGATCGAATTTCCAGTACTCTCAGTCACAACCACGCTTGAAGGTGCTAATCCTGAAATTATTGACTCCTCTATTACCAATCTGATTGAGACCGCTGTAAATACCGTCACCGGAATTGAATCAATTAAATCACAATCTTCTCCCGGAGTCTCTGTAGTAACGATAACCTTTGAATTGGATAAAGACATTGAAGTTGCCTTCAATGAAGTCCAATCCAAAGTCAGTCAATTAAGCCGGAGGCTGCCTGATGATATTGTTCCGCCTGTAGTGAGGAAGGTGGAAACAAACGCAAGCCCCATTATGTGGTTAGGTCTAACAGGTGACAGGACCACACAACAACTTAACTTATATGCAAATAATATTCTCAAAAAGAAAATCGAGACGATTGATGGTGTCGGAGAAGTTCGGTTAGGTGGGCGACGAGATCGAACTATTCGCGTCAATATTGACCTTGAAAAGATGGCATCCCTAAATGTCACTGCACAAGACCTCAAGTCTGCTTTTAAAAAAGAACATATCCAGCTACCGGGTGGATATCTGGTTAGAAATCAGTCTGAAAAAATGTTTAAGCTTGATCTTGAATTTCATAAGGTAAAAGATTTAGAAAATTTGGTTGTCAGCCATCGAGATAAAACGAGCATCAAGTTAAAAGATATATCTGTTATTGAAGATGGGCTGACTGATTATCGTCAGATAGCGCGCTACAATTTTAATCCCTCCATTGGGCTAGGCATTATCAAGGTAGCAAACTCTAATACAGTGCAAATCATTGATAAAGTCAAGGAGAAGATTGATACAGAAATTCGTCCTAACCTACCCCCAGGACTTAATCTTGATGTATCTACAGACGATTCAATTTTTATTAAAGAAATGATCAATTCACTCATCGACCACATCATTGAGGGAACCCTTTTAGCGGCCCTGGTTGTATTTATATTCCTCCAATCAATCCGTTCAACATTTATTATTTCAGCAGCGATTCCTATTTCTCTATTTGGTGCAATAGCGGTGATGTATTTCTTTGGTTATACATTTAATAGCATGACGCTTTTAGCGCTGATTCTCTTGATCGGAGTAGTTGTTGATGATGCTATTGTTGTACTGGAAAATATTTTTAGGCATCAGAAAATTGAAAAAAATAATATCGAGGCTGCCATCAAAGGGAGTCGTGAGGTGGTATTTGCCGTCCTCGCCTCATCCCTTGCCTTGATCAGTATTTTTGCTCCAGTCATTTATATGGACGGGATTATTGGTAAGTTCTTTGAGTCCTTTGCGGTTGTTGTTACGGTAGGAATCATTGTCTCTCTTTTGGTATCTCTCACTCTGACGCCTATGCTCTGCTCGAGGTATCTTAACAAACAAGATGCTAAAAAAAATTATTTTAATTTTTTAAATTCTTTTTTTGAAAAGCTGGAACGAAACTACAAACATGCTCTTCAATACGTTCTCAAGCACAGGTTAAAAATCTTACTCATTACATTACTAATTGTTTTAACATCTGGATTCTTTTTTAAAGCAGCCAAGAAAGAATTTGTTCCCGAGACTGACGAGAGTCGCTTCACCGTGACCTTTAAAACTCCACTTGGGTCAAACATGGATTATACCGTCAGTAAATTAATTGAAATAGAGTCTGTTATTCAAAAATATGATTCTGAGATTGCCAGCGTCTTTTCATCTGTTGGTCTGGGAAGTCGAGGCCAGGTAAATAGAGGATACATCAGTATTCGCTTAAAAGAAAAAGGAGAGCGGGATAGAAGCCAAACAGAGATCATGGAGCTTCTTAAAAAAGATTTAGCATCACTATCTGGGGTAAGAGCTTTCCCTGCAGGAGTGTCTATTGCTAGAGGAAATCGGTCAGAAAAATTACAATTCTCCCTAATTGGTCCTGGAATTGAAAATGTTTCTAATTTGGCAGACCAGTTAAATGAAAAATTATCACTCATCAATGGCATGGGTAACATTGATCTGGACCTCCAACTAAATTTACCACAAATGATCCTCGATATTGATCGTGAAAAAGCAGCCTCATTTGGGATATCAGCTGAACAGATTGCAGATAGTGTTTCTATTCTCAGTAATGGCTATGACATTGCAAAATATAATGACGATCCTGGAGATGGCCAAAGATATGAAATTAGAGTAAAAGCCAAGGAGGGCTCATTTGAAAATATCCAGGACCTTAACAAAATTTATGTGAGATCAAAATCGGGTGAGCTGGTCAGGATTGATAATTTTACGAAGTTTAAGGAAGAATTGGGCCCAGCCATTATAGGTCGAGAAGAATTACAGTATGCGGCCAATTTTTATACCAACCCAAGTATCCCGCTTGGTGAGGCTATCGATAATATTGAAAATATTAGTAACCAGATCATACCGAGTGAATACTCAATCAAATATTCTGGCCAGGCAAAAGAATTTGGTAAGACATTTTCGAATATTATATTTATCTTTTCTCTAGCCACTGTTTTACTATATATGGTTCTCTCCAGTTTATTCAACTCTTTTTTCCAGCCGTTTATTGTGATGCTTGCTCAGCCCCTGGCAATTATTGGCGGAGTTTTTCTTTTATGGCTTACGGGAAATAGTTTGAATATTTATTCGATGATTGGACTCGTCCTACTTGTTGGCCTTGTAGCTAAAAATTCAATCTTATTGGTTGATCTAACTAACCATCATATCCAAAAAGGTAAAAAAGTGGATGAAGCATTGATACTCGCATGTCCGGTTCGACTCAGACCTGTGTTGATGACATCTTTGACTTTAATTCTTGCTCTTCTACCAGCTGCATTTGGTGTAGGGGCAGGATCTGAAGAGAACGGACCCCTCTCTGTAGCAATAATAGGAGGCATGATTTCTTCAACGCTACTAACGCTAATTGTAATTCCAGCAGCCTACTCACTATCCTCTGAGCTGATTAAAAAAATTAAGACTTAAAGTGCTTATCTATAATTAGGGCACCAATAACATCTCCCTCCACATTCACAGTGGTTCGAAACGTATCAATAAGTCGGTCTATTGGGATAAAGATTGCCACATACTCCACAGGAAGATTTAGAGCACTGAGCACGATGGCCAAGGTTACCATCCCTGCACTCGGAATAGCTGGAGCTCCAATAGAGGCTGCCATTGCTAAAAAGACTAGAAAAATTTGGTCATACAAGCCCAGATTTACCCCAACCATACTGGCTACAAATAACGCCACCGCGGCTTCATAAAGTGCAGTCCCATCCATATTTATGGTCGCTCCCAATGGAAGCATAAATCGAGAGACCTTTTTATTTAGCTTGAAATCATTTTCTAGGGTACTCATGGTCACTGGAAGGGTTGCTGCGGATGAGCTTGTGGCGAAAGCCGTTATAAGCACATTTTTGATACCCTGCCAAAAACTTTTTATGCTCTCGTTTGAAAATACTTTTAAAAGTAGTGGTAAAAATATTACCCCATGGAATGTTATGACCCCAATAACAAGGACAATAAAATAACCAATCTGATAAAACATACTTAATTCTTGTTGGATAATCAGAAGACTTAGTAAAGCAAATACTCCCACTGGGGCGATCTTCATAATGCTATTGACTATATTCATTACCACTTCAAAAATCCCATCCACCCATATTTTTACTTTCTTGACATGTTCATTATCTGACCTCAACGCTATACCAAAAAATATCGCAAAAATAACGACGGCCATTATATTTCCTTGTGATAATGCCTCAAATGGATTCTTTATGAGTGACTTAATGGAGTCTTTAACTGAGTGTGTTTCTACAGAATTGAATATCGACTGGGGCTCATTGCCTTCTAACACGAACTGACTTCCTCCCAGGTTGTCTTGAAATAAATTCATTACAACCATCATCAAGATGACTGCAACAACCATCGTCGACAAATAATAAAATATAGCCCCCTTCCACAATAGCTGAGAGCTTTTATTTTTTTTCAAAGAGGAAATACTACTTGTTAATGAAAAGAAGATTAAAGGGACCATGATCATCTTGAGCAGCAGAATAAAGACTTCACCAATTAATTCTAAGATTGGGGTAACAAATTCAACCAACTGAAATGATTGATATTGACGAAAAATAAGGCCCAATAGAATGGCTAAAATAACTGCTATACCAATCCTTTGATTAAGCGTCCTCATTAGTTCACTCTCTCTAATACAGCTGCGAAAAATCCATCCATATCATGCTCGTCAAATTTAGTTTTGAAAAAGTCGCCTGTACTTACTGCAATATCATACTTATCGAGTATGGGCTGAATGCTCATGACCTTAAAACCTGAATTATCTTCTAAAAAACTATTTACAGCATCTTCGTTTTCCTCTGGCATAAAGCTGCAGGTCGCGTAAATAAGTCTTCCGCCTAACTTAGTTAATTTAGAAGCTGCCGTGAGAATATTTAATTGTTTTTTTTGCATCTCAAAAATAGAATCCAGGTCATGTTTCCATTTAAGATCTGGATTTCTTCTAATTGTTCCAAGCCCAGAGCAAGGAGCATCAACCAGAACTCGATCAAACTTTCCCCGCAATCTCTTAATACGGATATCATTTTCATTATTGATATGATGGCACACAGTATTAGAGAGTCCAGATCGTTTTAATCTTTTTCTCAAATTCGTTAACCTTTTATCATTCACATCAAATGCGTAAAGACGGCCTGAACCAGACATCATCGCCCCAAGAGCAAGAGTTTTTCCACCTGCCCCTGCACAAAAATCTGCCACCATATGTTTTCTATTAGCATCAACTATGAAGGATAAAATTTGACTTCCCTCGTCCTGAACCTCTATTAAACCATCTTTAAAAATTGGTAAGTTTTGTATTTGCGATCCTCTAGGCAGACGAACTCCAATTGGGCTTAGATTTGACGCAGTTATTTTTTTTGGATTGATTGATAAATTATCTTTAAGGTTCTTAATTATAACTTCTCTAGATTTTTCTTTTATTGTATTAACCCTGACGTCAAGATAAGACGGTGAGGTTAATTTATTAAGCACTAGTTTTATTTTTTTTTCATCATATGATACTGCTAACTTACGAAAGATCCATTCAGGCAGGCTATAGCGGATCCATAGATCACTTATTTTCTTTAATTTATCTTTTATGGCTTGCGATGAAATAGTAAAGTCTGGGGATAGAACCTTAATCTCTTCATCGGAATAACTTTTCTCGATGATCAAGTGCGCAACGACTAAATTCTCTGGCTGGCTTGATTGCATTAGGTTTTCATATAAGAGCTTATTTCGAATGATCCCGTAGTATGTCTCTGCAACCTCGCTTCTTTCTTTGACGCCCAAATTAGTATTATTCTTAAAAAAATAACTGAGATTGGAATCTGCTGGATACTCTGAATTTAGATGATCTTGAAGTGCGGATGAAATCTTTTTAAATAAAAATATATTCACAATATTGGGCTCACAATAAGTTAAAGATATTCCCTTTTGAGATTACCTGGTCAACCACCAGCCCAATTGGCGTGGGTGTGATAATTCTCACTGGGATATGATTTTTTTTTGAAAGCCAAATATCATGTGTCAATTCTTCATCATTCACTCTCCCCTGATATTTGATGCATTCTATAAATCGATCATTTATTTTAAGATTTTCTTCTTTAATTTTTCGGTACGTATATTTTTTATACTCATGGGAGTCTAAGATAAAAAATGAATGATTTTCTTCTAACATCTCAAAACCATTAAACTCAAAAAAATAACTCAATACGTCTTGAGTCCCTTTTTTTAATTGATATTCCTTTGATTTTTTTTCACTTTGTATTTGAATTAGTTCTTTTTTGTAATCAATTGTCGTTATTGTTTGTTTATCCTTTTTTAAATTTTTTCGCACAATCGAATCCGGGAAATAATGATTACCTTTGATATGACCGCTGCTAATCAATTGATAGTTTCCTAAAAGGTTCATGGCACCAAGGAAACTTGATGATGCAATTATCTTATATCGATTCTTATCTTTCCTGTATTTAACATCAATAGAGCCCAGAGATTTCTTTTCAAAACTTAGATCATATGTAATGTTAATTGAATTAGGTAAATCCTTAGCAAGGATAGAGTGACTAAGTAGTAGGCTAAATATAAGTGACCAAATTCTCATTCGACTCTCGCTTTTCAATTTGTCCGAGTTGAGTTACTTCTTCGCCATTAGCTTCAAGTATTTCTCTAGCCATAGGTACATCTGATGAGTCGACTATAACAACAAATCCGATACCACAATTGAAAGTTCGATACATTTCTTCAATATTTAGATTTGCTTTTTCCATAATCCATTCAAATATCGAAGGCATCTTCCAGCTTTTAGGATCGATCTGTGCTTTAAAAGAATTAGGATAGCTTCTGGGAAGATTTTCAGTTAATCCACCTCCTGTGATATGTGACATTGCCTTGATTTTTACTTCTTTTTTCAAGTTTAAAATTGATTTGACATACAGACGAGTCGGCTCCATCAACAGGGTGGCGATAGTTTGTTCGCCAATTTGATCATGAATATTAATACCATGACTTTCAATAATTTTTCTTATCAATGAATACCCGTTGGAATGTGGTCCTGATGATTTCAAGCCTAGTAACACATCGCCATCTTTTATATCTCTTCCATCAATGATTTCATTCTTTTCAACTATCCCGACAGCAAAGCCAGCCAAATCATAATCGCCCTCATTGTACATACCAGGCATCTCAGCTGTTTCACCCCCGGCTAATGAACATCCTGATAACTCGCAGCCTCTTGCAATACCCTCAATTACACTCGCTGCCTGGTCAACCTCAAGCTTTCCACAAGCATAATAATCTAAGAAGAATAAAGGCTCTGCCCCCTGCACTAAAATATCATTTACACACATTCCAACTAGGTCCTGTCCGATTGTATTGTGCTGATCTAATTCAATTGCAAGTTTTAGTTTTGTTCCAACGCCATCTGTTCCAGATACCATGCAGGGGTTTTTATATCCAGATGGAATTTCAAAAAGTGATCCGAACCCACCAATCGAACCTAAGAGTTCTTGTCTAGAAGTTTTTTTGGCAAATGGCTTGATTCTTTCAACCAAACTCTCTCCCGCATCAATGTCGACACCGGAAGATTTATAGTCAATTTTATTGGGAATAGTTTTTTTTTCAGACAATTGATTTCCTGGCTTGTAGTAGAATTATTTATTACTGAATTTTAACTCATTTTTATTTACCAAGATATATTTCATGGATCAATTGTTACTAAACATTCTTCCCGTGCCACAAAAAAATTTTGCAAATTTTGTTGCTGGAAAAAATATTGAAATTGTCTCATCTCTTGAGGCATTTAATAATGATTCAGATTCAACGCAACTTGTTTTTTTATGGGGTCCTGAAGGATCAGGAAAAAGTCATTTAATAGATTCCTTAACTAATACCAATATCAAGAAAATTGAAGATATACAACAATTCAACCATGATCAGTACAGAGAGCTCTTCATGTTAATAAATGACATCAAATCGCAAAACAAGAAGCTCATTATCACCTGCGATCGATCACCAGACGAACTCAATGGAATTGATGAGGATTTACATAGCCGATTAAAATGGGGTTTGGTTCTTAATCTATCCCCGCTTACAGATGAAGATAAATTTCAAATCATAAAAATTAAGTCGCAAGAAAACGGTTACCACATTGAGGACAAGGTGATCAATTACTGTCTTCGTCACCTAAGGCGAGATCTTCACACCTTGATTAATACATTTCAAGCTCTGGACGAGTGGTCGCTCAAATCCAAAAGAGCCATTACCATTAATCTCATAAAAGACTTACAAAGAGAAAATATAATTTAATTAGTTTCTGATCAGATAATCAAAAGCCCCAAGGGCTGCTTTTGATCCCTCACCCATGGCAATGATAATTTGTTTATATGGAACGGTCGTCACATCACCCGCAGCAAAAATTCCTGGAACAGAAGTTTCACCATGATCATTGACCTCTATTTCTCCATACTGGCTTAATTTAATATCATCTTTTAACCAATCCGTATTTGGAATCAAGCCAATTTGAATAAATACCCCTTCCAGAGCAAGCTCTTTCTCTTCCTGTGAGTATCTATTTATGTATTTAATTGCTGAGACTTTTGTGTCACCAAAAATTTCCTTGGTCTGGGCATTTAAGATCACATCAACATTTTTCAATGAATATAATCGATCTTGTAAGACCTGATCAGCTTTTAAATCGGGCATAAATTCAAATAAGGTGACGTGACCAACAATACCAGCTAAATCAATTGCTGCCTCAACGCCTGAATTTCCACCCCCTATAACTGCAACATGTTTACCCTTAAATAAAGGACCATCACAGTGAGGACAGTAAGCTACCCCTTTTCCTTTAAATTCTGTTTCTCCAGGAACTCCAAGCTCTCTCCATCTTGCCCCAGTTGATAAGATTAATGTCTTGGATTTTAATTTAGCCCCATTTTCTAACTCTAGCTCAAATTTTTCCTCTTTATTTTTGGAAATATGAATTTTCTTCGCTCGCTGGTGATTCATTACATCAACCTCATAATCGAGCACATGCTCCTCAAGCGCCTTAACAAGTTTAGGGCCCTCTGTTGCCTTGACTGAAATAAAATTTTCGATACCAAGCGTATCCATGACTTGTCCGCCAAATCTCTCAGCCACTATGCCTGTTTTAATTCCCTTTCTTGCTGAATAAACAGCTGAAGAAGCTCCGGCAGGGCCACCACCAACAATCAGAACATCAAAATCTTCTTTTTTATTTAATTTTTCTGATTCAATAGAATCACTGCGAGAATCAATTTTAGCAACAATCTCCTCTAACTCCATTCGACCTTGATAAAACTCTTCATTGTTTAAAAAAATGGTCGGCACAGACATGATTTTTTTATTTTTGACTTCGTCTTGATAGACATCGCCATCAATCATCGTGTGTGTGATATTTGGATTAAGAAGGGACATGACATTTAAAGCCTGAACAACATCAGGGCAGTTATGACAACTCAAAGAAATATAAGTCTCAAATTTATATAAGCCACTTATTGATTTAATCTGC
The DNA here is from genome assembly GCA_913048465.1 of uncultured Nitrosomonadales bacterium. Classification (GTDB taxonomy): domain Bacteria; phylum Pseudomonadota; class Gammaproteobacteria; order Burkholderiales; family Methylophilaceae; genus BACL14. Next base: position 49,010 of record CAJWVO010000008.1, on the reverse strand, counting down.
TCAATTAATTCTTTTTCAATTTTTAAAGGGTATCCTCCTACCTGCAAGATAGCCAAGATGAATGAAGTAAATTCATGGCCCATAGGGATGCCAGCGAAAACGATTCCGGTTACATAATCAGGCTGGTTAACTTGGAATGAAGGACTTCTATGGGTTGAGTACTCTCCCTTTTTGATCGAAATCATTGAAGACATCGTGTCTACTTCTGTCAATAAATCGACCATTTCAGCAGACTTATCGCTTTCATTTTCAAAATATACAATCTCAATGGGATTTTCAATCTTAGCCATGTAAGTTGATAATTGATTTTTAATATTTTGATCTAAAGCCATAATGTTCCTCTAAAAATTGAAAAAGGGACTCAGTTTAGACCAAGTCCCAAATTAAATTAAATCTTACCTACAAGATCAAGAGATGGTTCAAGAGTTTCAGCACCTGGTTTCCAAGATGCTGGACATACTTGTCCAGGATTTGCAGCAATATGTTGTGCAGCTTGTACTTTTCTAACAAGGTCTGCTGCTGATCGACCGATACCTAGATCATTCACTTCAGCTGTTTTGATAACGCCATCAGGATCAATAATAAAAGTTCCTCTTAATGCAAGCCCTTCTTCTTCGATCATCACGTCAAAGTTTCTTGAAATTGCACCTGTTGGATCACCTAGCATTGGGTATGTAATTTTTTTGATGGTTTCTGAAGCGTCATGCCATGCTTTGTGAGTAAAGTGAGTATCTGTAGATACACTGTACACTTCAACACCCATCTTCTGAAGCTCTTCGTAGTGATCAGCTACATCACCAAGCTCAGTTGGACAAACGAATGTAAAGTCAGCTGGATAGAATACGAAAACGTTCCATTTCCCTTTTAATGTTTCTTCTGTTACTTCAACAAATTTACCATTGTGAAAAGCTTGTGCTTTAAATGGTTTTACTTGTGTATTAATTAATGAAGACATACGAACTCTCCTAATAAAAATAAATTGAGTTTGTATTTTAGGCGATTATTTTATATATGTATAATTAATTATTATTATATTTTTGATAAATAAAACTTATTATTAGTTATTTGTTTTTTCTTCCCTCTTCCAGCATTATTTGTTCTGCTTGAAGTTGTTTTAATCTCGATTCGACTCGGGACTTAGCATAAAAATCATTACTTCGTATATTCTTTGCAATACCGAATTGGACAATGGCATCCTTTAAGTTGTATTGATAATAAAAATACTCACCCATATTTTCATGGTACTCGATATCCTTATTCAGACCTTTGAATGCTTTCGCCAAAAACTTATACAAATTTGGATCAGACCTGTATTTAAAGATATATTGCTCTATCATCTCTTTCACCTCAGAATAATTACCCAAGGATAGATTTACCTCAGCCAAACGATAAACAAACGCTCTATAGAAAGGTTGTTTTATTAAAAGCTTTTCGAGTTCTTGCTTGGCCTCTGCAAACTCATTTTTTTGCAATAGAATATCAATCTTAAGATTATCAATGAGAGGATTTTTTTCTTTTAGTAAATTGGAATATATTTTTTCTGCATCATTAATTTTTTTATCTTTTAGGTAAGCAAGAGCTAGGGCATATTGCTCCCCCTCCAAGTTAACATAAGTTTTATTTTTAATATTTTTTTCAAAAGTTTTTATGTTGTTCTCATTCGAGTATAGAGCTCGAACTTTTCCACGAATAAAATGAAAATAGTTACTATTATTGGTGTATCTGTAGGGATAATCCTTTAAACGATCGCTGATATCTGAAATACGATCTGAGGTTATTGGATGCGTTCTCAAGTAAGAAGGAGCAGAAGAAGAATATCTGCTTCCCTTTTGAAGAGTATTGAAGAAATCTACAGCCGAACCAACGTTATATCCAGACTTATACAAGATATCGATGCCAATACGGTCAGCTTCTTGCTCATGCTCCCTGGTATAATCTAAAAAATTCTGTATGTTCATCGCCTGTGATGCCATCATCGCACCCGCAGCTGCTTGAGGATTTGATCTTGCAGCTAACAGACCTAATGCAAGTAAAAAAATACTTTTATACTTATCCCTATCTTGTTTGGCAATGACTCTTTGCAAATGTTTTTGAGTCACATGAGCAATTTCGTGCCCAAGGACACTTGCTATCTCAGACTCGTTATCTGCGCTTATAAATAAACCCGTATGAACTCCGATTAAGCCTCCTAACATTGCAAAAGCATTTATAGCGTCATCTTTTAACACAAAAAAAGTAAAGTCTTTTTGCGGAGCATCGCTGTTTGATACTAGTTTGTCCCCAAGGTAATTAAGATAATCATTTATTTCTTCATCCTGAACTACCTCTGGACTAGAATGAACTTGATATAATATTTCCCTAGCTATCATTTTTTCTTGATATGGAGAGATAAATTGATCACTAAACTCGCCCAGATCAGGTAAATTATTAGCCCATGATAGGTGGCTAAATATTAGAAAAATTATAAAAAAATTTTTGGGTAAATTCATCCGATACTCTATAAGGAGCTTACTTAATGCTAACTCATTTAGATAAAAATGGAAATGCAACTATGGTTGATATTTCTGATAAAAAGACAACAACTCGCACCGCATTAGCATCTGGAGTTATTCACATTACACCAGAAATCTTAGAAGCCATCAAAAAAGATTCAATAAAAAAGGGGGATGTATTTACAGTAGCTAAAATAGCGGGAATAAATTCTGCAAAAATGACTGAGGCTATTATTCCATTATGTCATCAAATTCCCTTAGATTACATTGATATCAATTTTGACCTCCAGGAAGAAAATTTAATAATTGAAGCATTCGCCAGTGTCAAAACTTCTCATAAAACTGGGGTGGAGATGGAAGCCTTAGTTGCTGTGAATTCATTTTTACTCACGATTTATGACATGTGTAAAGGTATTTCTAAAGATATGCGAATAACCGATATTAAGCTATTAAAAAAAACAGGTGGTAAATCTGGTGACTGGGAAACATCATCAAAATAAACTAATTAATTTATTTACTGATGCTGGAGCCATTGAGATTCCGTATCTATAATGACCAACGTTATAAAATTTTTCCTTTATTTTTTTATCCTGAACAATAATGGGAATGTTATCCTTTGAGCCAGGCCTAAATCCACACCAATGATTTATAACTTCAAGTTCACATAATTCCGGAATAATTTTCTCCGCATTTTTCTTAAGCAACTCTAAATCTTGATCGGTTAAATTATCATCAAAACCAACATTTTCTAATGTACTCCCTGCAATTAATGCACCATTCTTTCTTTGTAGAAGATAAAAACCATCTTTGAATAAAATATGGTCAAGTTGAATATGATTGGTATTTTTATATTCGATGAGCTGGCCTCTGACTGGGAAGATTTTATCTCGCATATCATTATCTAAGTCCTGAGTCCAAGCACCTGAGGCTAAAATAAACTTATCGCCTGAAATTTTTTTTCCATTAATATCAATAAAATTACTCTTCAAGTCAGTACTAATCAAATTATTTTCAAGAATCTGTATCCCAAGATAATCTAGATATTTTTGCAGGCCTAGGATTAATTTTTTTGGATTGATCTGATACACATCATCTATCGTAATTGCGTTAGATGATCTAAATTTTTCTGTTGAAAATGATAATTTATTTTTTATTAACCATAACTCAATATCTCTTAAATCATCAAGGATAACGGTCATTCCTGATCTTAAATATTCGATATTAATGTCAAATTGTGAATTAAGTATTTCACTCAATTCTAAATAATATTTCTTAGATTTATCTATTAAGTCAAACACCTCGGATGAATAATAATTAGGAAGAAGTGGAAATAAGATACCAGCTCCGTAAATTGATGACCCTGAGCCAATTGTATCTTTCTCATAAATTGTCACTTGGTGGCCCAACTTGTTTAATTCAATCGCTTGAATACAACCAATAATTCCACCACCAATTATGTTGATTTTCAAATTATTTTCCATTTAAAGAATAATTTTCAAATAATCTTATTTCTTCAAAATGGCCTAAGACCACTACAACATCACCTGTATTTAATCTCAAATCATCTCTTGGTTCTATATCTTCAAGCATATTAGGTCTTCTTAGATGATGAATAGAGATACCATACTCTTCAAGAGGAATATCAGACAATAGTTTTCCATTAAGAAAACTTTTATTCTTTATCTCAATTGAGTGAAGTTGGTGTTGATTTATTAAATCATCCTTTTCATCAGAGATGCCCTTAAAATAGCCCTTAAAAATCTTATATTTTGATTCACGAAATTCTCTTATTTTTTTAATTACTCTTGACAGAGGAACATCAAAAATTACTAACGCATGTGACGCCAACATCAAACTTCCCTCAAGAACTTCTGGAACAACCTCATTTGCCCCAGCGGCTCTTATTTTTTCTAGGCCGCTTTCATCCAATGTTCTTACAATCACAGGAATATCTTTATTGTAACTTCTAACAACTGTTAAAACTTTCTCAGAAGCCCTGTCGTCTGCGTAAGTCACTATTAACCCCTTAGCGCTATCAATACCAGCTGCTTTAAGAACCTCCAATCTACTGGCATCACCATAGACTACATTTTCACCTGCTGTAGCAGCATCATTTACTCTTGTCATATCTATATCAACTGCAATATATGGGATGTTTTCCTCGGAAAGAAATCTTGATAAGTATTGTCCGCTTCTTCCAAATCCACACAAAATTACATGATCATTGAATTTATGTCCGAGCTCTTCAATATTATTTATATTATCCTGACTATTTTTTAAATAGGTTTTAGATAATTTTCTAGCAATTCTTCCGTTAAATTGAATAATAAATGGTGCAAGAAGCATTGAAAGCAAAGCCACTGCAAGCACAACCTGAGAAACAAAATCATTAAGTATTCTCTCTTGTTGTGCCAGGGCCAGAATAACAAAGCTAAATTCTCCAGCATGGGCTAAAATGACTCCGGTCCTTATCCCAACACCTGTCTCATAACCAAAAATTTTAATTAAAAGAGCAATAAGTGTTGACTTGAATAAGATAAGGATTAATAAAAAGCTTAAAATCAACAAAATATTTGAAAAAAGCAGATTTAAATTTAGCATCATTCCAATAGTGATAAAAAATAATCCTAGTAAAATATCTCTGAATGGAGCTATATCTGATTCAACTTGAAATCTATAGTGTGTTTCTGAAATGAGCATCCCTGCCACGAAAGCACCTAATGCAAAGGAAAGTCCAAAATAATCCGTTACATAAGCAAATATAAGTGTGACCATAAGAACATTCAAAACAAAAAGCTCACTTGATTTTTGCCTCGCGATGATTCCAAACCACCAATTTAGAATTGGTTTTCCAACCCAGAAAACAATCACAAAAAGAATTGTTGCTTTGATTAGAACTATAGAAAATGATTGAAATAGATCAAAATTTGGATTTGCAAGCGTTGAGATTAAAATTAAAACGGGGATAACGGCTAAGTCCTGAAATAACAAAATTCCTATCGATAATTTTCCGTGCCTGGTATTTAAATCCAATCTCTCCATAAGAATTTTTGAGACGATTGCAGTTGAGGACATAGTAACAGCTGCTCCTACAACAAAACCATCAATAAGGCTCAATCCAACAAACATTGCTAGCATAGTTGATATCAAAAGCGTAATTCCAACTTGAGTTAAACCTACACCAAAAAGAATCTTTCTCATCGAGTTTAGTGTGGGTAAACTAAACTCAAGACCAATAGTGAACATTAAGAAAACGATTCCAAATTCCGCTAGATGACGGTTCGATTCCGAATCAGTTAAAACTGCCAATCCACTAGGTCCTAATATCAGGCCGACAAGGAAGTAAGCAATCATAGGTGGAAGCTTTGCATTTCTTAAAAGTGCAACCAGCCCAACAGAACAAAACAGAAGAAGGATTATTAATTCTATAGATGAATACATTTAATAAATTTATATTTAAGATTTAATTAACTATAATAAAGATAATTATGAATGATATAAAACAAATAATCACCGACTCTGCAAAAAAAGTCTTAGAAATTGAATCAATAGAAATCAATAATGCTCAAAAATTCATCGATGAAAATTTTGCCGACATAATTATTAAACTAAGCGAATGTAGTGGACGAATCATCTTAAGCGGAATGGGTAAGTCTGGTCATATAGCAGGCAAAATTGCCTCAACTTTGTCTAGCACAGGATCTCCTGCATTTTTTATGCACCCAGGTGAAGCAAGTCATGGCGACCTCGGGATGATAACTCATGATGATATTGTTATTTTTTTATCAAATTCTGGTGAAAGCGATGAAATCTATAACCTCATTCCAAGTATAAAAAGAATAGGAGCGTCAATAGTTGCTATTACTAGTAATGAAAAATCTGAAATTGCCAAATATGCTGATCACCATATTTCTTCAAAGGTATCCACCGAGGCATGTCCTTTAGGTTTGGCTCCTACCGCAAGTTCAGCACTTATGTTAGCCATTGGAGATGCAATTGCTATTTCCTTACTCCAATTAAAAGGTTTCACAGCTGAAGATTTTTTAAAATCCCACCCTGGTGGTGCTTTAGGAAAAAATAAATTTATAAAAATTAAAGAGGTTATGAGAAGTGTTAATGAAGTACCTGTTGTTAATCCCGGTGATAGTCTAAAACAAACTATTAAATTAATCACAGAAAAAAAAGTAGGTTATGCCGTTGTGGCTGATAAATTAAAATATTTAGGTATCTTTACTGATGGAGATCTGAGAAGATCAATTTTGCAAGAAGCATCTATTTCAGATGAAATTTCAAAGTGGATGAGTACTAATCCTTTTTTTATTAATGAGCATAATTTAGCAACATCTGCAGCAGAATTAATGGAAAAAAATAAAATATCCAGTTTAGTTGTTGTTGATAACAGAGATAATCTTGTAGGTGTAATTAATTTCCAAGATTTATTGATAAATAAAGTCATTTAATTAATGAGTAAATATTCAATTTTTTTTACAATGATTTTTCTTGTAATAATTTCAATTATTTCATTCTGGCTTAATAATGAGGTAAAAAAAGAATTGAATATTGAAGAAAAAAAATTAACTAATAATCCAGAGTATTTTTTAAAAAATTTTATCTCTAAACAAACAGATGATCTTGGAAACTTAAATTTTTCTCTAGAAGCTATACAGATGAATTATTTTTCTTACAGTGATGAATCAATTTTAAAGAAACCAGTATTTAAAAAATTTGAAGAAAAGAAAAAAGTTTTAGATTTAATAAGTAACAAAGGCGTTATTTATGAAAATGGTGAAAAAATAAAAATGCTTGATGATGCACAGATGATAAGGTACGAAACCAAATCAAAAAAAGTAATGAAATTATTGTCTAATGAAATCACAATCGTGCCAGATAAAGAAATTTTATCTTCGGATCAAAAAATTAAAATTATTCAGGAGCCAAATATAGAAATTGATGGAGTAGGTTTTAACTATAATAAAAAAACTGGAATCATAAAAATATATGATTCTGTGAGAGTTCATTATGACAAATAAATTTATTTACATAATATTATTTTTATCTTTCTTTTCTTTTGCTGACAAAGCTGACAAAGATCAGCCAATTATTATTGATTCAGATGAATTGATAATTGATGACTCAAAAAATATTAGCACCTATTCTGGAGATGTCATTTTACAGCAAGGGACATTAATTATTCGAGGTGATAAATTGATTATCAGAGAAGACAAACAAGGTTTTCAACACTCCACCTCAGAAGGAAAACCCACAACCTTTAAACAAAAAATGGAAGGAAGTGATGATTACATTGAAGGACAAGCTTTAAGGATCGAGTATGATGGAAATATGGATAAGATACACTTGTATAGCAAAGCACGTGTAAAAAAAGGAAATGATTTAGTTATCGGTGATTACATAATGTACGATGCAAGCTCAGAGTTTGCGCAGGCAATGTCAGGAAATACTAAAACAAAAGATGGAGAAGAATTAAAAAAGGGAAGAACACGGGCTATTATTCGTCCTGATAAGAAATAAAATGACGACTTTAAGAATACAAAATATAAAGAAAAGTTATAAAAATAAAGATGTTGTTAAAGATATTTCTCTAGAAATATCTAGTGGGGAAATTATTGGTTTATTAGGTCCTAATGGCGCTGGAAAGACCACATCCTTCTATATGATCGTGGGTTTAATTCAACCTGAACATGGATCAATATTAGTTGATAATACCAATATTACAAAAAAACCCATTCATGTTCGCTCACAACTAGGTCTTGCCTACCTTCCTCAAGAGCCATCCATTTTCAGAAAAATGAATGTTGAAGAAAATATCATCTCCATTTTGGAGTTAAGAAAATTAAATAAAGATGATACTAAAACAAAGCTTAATCTACTTCTCAATGAACTTGGCATAGAACATATCAGAAAAAATTCTGCTATTTCTCTATCAGGTGGAGAAAGAAGAAGGGTTGAAATTGCAAGGTGCCTTGCAACGAATCCAAAATTCATTCTGCTTGATGAACCATTTGCTGGAATTGATCCAATTGCAGTCTTAGATATACAAAAAATCATTAAATTTTTATCCTCCCGAGGCATTGGGATTCTCATAACAGACCACAGTGTTCGTGAAACACTTGGCATTTGTAATAGAGCTTACATTGTCAATCAAGGTAAAATTTTTACTTCTGGCACACCCAATGAAATTGTAGAAAATGAAAATGTAAAAAATATTTATTTAGGCCAAGATTTTTCTCTTTAAATATGGCATTAAGCGCTCATTTAACACTCAAAAATTCACTTAAGTTATCGCCAAATATTGAACAATCAGTTAATTTACTGAAATCTAATGAAATTGAAATTGAATTATTAATTAATGACTTTTTATCCAAGAATCCTTACTTACAGCTTGATGATTCAGAAAAAATTAATCTTAATTATTCCACTAGTGTTATTGAAAATAATGAAGAAAATATTTCAGAAAATAATATTTATGGATTTAGTCTTAAGGATTATTTATTAAATAATTTATTTGATTTAGGACTTGATTATGAGGATGAGGTATTAGCGCGATTAATTATTGATTATATTGATGACAACGGTTATTTGAAGGAAGATTATGATTTCTTCATTAGAGAATTAGCTCTTGATCCTGGCAATGCCAATAAAAAAATTAAGAATCTTATTTTGAACTTAAATACTATTTCATCTCCAGGTATTGGTGCCAGAAACTTAAAAGAATGTTTGATCTTTCAACTTGATCAATTTATTCGAAATCAAGTTGTATTAGACTCAAAAAAAATTATTGAAAATTATTTAGTAGACTTAGCAAATAAGAATTTCAAAAAAATTGCGAAAAATCTAGACCTTCCACCTGATCACATAATTAAATGCAATGAGTTTATAGTGTCCCTTAATCCAAAACCTGGGCTTGCTTATCTCTCATCAGATACATCTCAATTTATCACCCCAGATATAATCATAAAAAATAATGGAAATAAATTTAATATTTCACTAAAAAATAATTATGACTCTCTTAGATTATTTAATTTAAAAAAAGATGAGATTAATGATAAAGATTCATACAATCAAGCAAAGTGGTTCATAAAGAATTTAAATTATAGAAAAATTAATATTATCAGGGTTGTTAATTCTATCTTCTCTCACCATAAAGAGTTTTTAAATGAAAATATTCTAAAGTCTCCTTTAAATATTAAAACAATTGCGAATGAACTGGAGATTCATGAATCAACCGTTAGTAGAATTATAAATAATAAATTCATTGAAACGCCTCATGGTATTTTTGAATTAAAATATTTTTTCATAAATGAGGTTAACAATACTTCGAACAAAACTATATTAGATAAAATTAAAGCTATTATTAGAGATGAGGATAAAGCCAAACCATTGTCTGATTCTCAAATTCTCTTAACACTTGACAAAGAAAATATTACAATCAGTAGAAGAACAGTTGCCAAATATCGTGAACAACTGGGGATATTATCTGCCTCAAAACGAAAGAAAGGTGCTTAAATAAATGGATATTACAATCACAGGCCAAAACATTGAAATTACTGAAGCTCTTGAATCACTAATTCATGAAAAATTTAATAAAATAACAAGGCATTTTGAAAATATAACTGATGTTAAGTTTATTTTAAAAACAGAAAATCATAATCACATTGCTGAATGTAAATTACATCTTATGCATAACGAAATCTTCAGCGACGCATCTGGATCAGACATGTACAAAGTTATAGATGATTTGATTCACAAAATAGATAGACAAGTTATTAAAATTAAAGAAAAGGCAAAAGATCACCACCAGTATGAGGGGGTTGTTAGAAAGCATAACCAATAAATTGTGAATTTATATATCATTACAGGATTGTCTGGTGCAGGTAAAACGAATGCCCTAAGAACTTTTGAAGATAATAACTTTTATTGTATTGATAACCTGCCTGCCAAACTTTTACCCAATGCAATTCAAGATCTAGAAAATAACCAAATCAAATCAATTGCAATAAGTATTGATAGTCGATCTCTCAATATTGAAATGCTTCCAGAAATATTAGAAGAATTAAAACTTTTAAAAATTTCATTTAAGTTGATTTTTTTAACAGCAAGTTTTGAACAAATTATCAAACGATTTAATGAGTCCAGAAGAAAGCATCCACTTAGTAAAAATAAGACAGGCTTACGAGAAGCCATAGTTAAAGATCAAGAAATTTTAAGTTTGATAGAGGACGATTATATTCATATTGATACCAGCAATCTTAATTTAACGTCACTTAATATAAAAATAAATGATCTTATCGATTCAAAATTAAGTTTTCATATTCACCTATCATCTTTCGCTTTTAAAAAAGCAATTCCATTAGATATTGATTTTATTTTTGATGTAAGAGAATTACCAAACCCATTTTATAAAGATGATCTTAAAAACCTTACAGGTTTAGATAAGCCTCTTAAAAAATACTTACTAGAATTCGAAGACACCAAAGAAATGATTCAAGATATCTCGTCTTTTTTGAGACCACGAATAAAAAAATATGGGCTCCAAGGAAGAAAATATCTTGCAATTGGATTTGGATGCACAGGAGGAAGACATAGGTCAGTCTTTATAACAGAGGAAATTGCAAATATTATTAAAAATAATAATAATGATCTGCATGTATCAACTTTTCATCGAGAATTAGATGTTTAGATTTTTATTAATTACTCATGGCAATCTTGGTCAATCACTTGTTGAGTGTGTTGAGAAGAATTTACAAAAAAATTGTAACAACATAATTGATATTATTTCTTTAAATTCTTCAGATATTGATGTAACAAGAAAAGAGCTTGATATATACGTTAATAAAAATAAAGATTGCGAGATAATAATACTTACAGACTTATATGGCGCCTCTTCTAGCAATATCGTCAAAAAATATACATCGCAAGAGAATGTTTATGCCATATCAGGATTGAATTTGCCAATGTTAATGAAAGCCGTTACATTAAAAACAAATGACATACAAATCATGTTGGATGAAATTATTAAATGTGGAAACAAATCCATCATTAATTTTTTATGATAAAAAAAAATCTTACTATCAAGAATGAACTAGGCCTTCACGCAAGAGCTTCAAACAAATTATCAATTGAAGCTGCTAAGTTTAAATCAAAGATTGAAATTATCTTTAATGATCAAATTATTGATTGTAAAAATATGATGGACATTCTCCTCCTATCAATTGGAATTCATGATTCTTTCACCATCAAAATAAGCGGCGTCGATGAGAAAAAAGCATTAGAGTCAATAGAAAAATTAATTAATAATTTATTTGGTGAGGGGAAATAATTGTTAATTATCTCAGGTATCCCTGTCAGCTCAGGTGTAGCAATTGGTAAAGCTTATATCTTAGCTCATGCATTAAATGAGGTCGAACCATATACTATCACTGAGAAAAATATTACAAATGAAATTAAACGTTTTAACCGAGCTATTAAAAAACTTAAGAGTGAGTTATTAGGTTTAAAGAAAGAGCTAAAAAAAAATAAAATGGGTGAATATGGATCATTCATCGATGTGCAATTAGCCATAATTAATGACCCAAAAATTTCCAAAAATCCATTAGAACTTATTAAAAAATCTAAGCAAAATGCTGAGTGGGCATTAAAAGTTCAAATGGAAGAAATCATTAATAAATTTAATTCAATTGAGAATAATTACATTCGTGAAAGAAAAAATGATATTTATCAAGTCTGTGAAACATTGATTAAATATTTAATCGGTCATGAATCTAGACAATTGTCTAATGATAAAAATAGAATTATCGTTGCACATGATATTTCTCCTTCAGATGCTCTTAAATTTAAAAATAGCAACAATATTGCGTTTGTTACAGATATTGGAGGAACCACATCTCATACTGCTATTCTAGCTAAAAGTATCAATATACCCTCAGTGGTTGGAACACAAAATGCTAAAAACTTGATATCAAACGGTGATAATTTAATTGTTGATGGAGACCATGGCTGCGTAATTATTGATCCAACCGATGAAGTTATAAATGAATATAAGTTAAAACAAAACTTATATGAATTAGAAAGTAAAAAATTACTTAATCTACAAAAACTCACATCAAAAACCATTGATAAAGTGTCTGTAAATTTATATGTAAATATTGAAGATACTAATAATATTGAACCTGTAATGGAAAATAATACAAAGGGTGTTGGATTATTTAGAACTGAATTTATTTTTATGGATAAACATCGTATGCTCGATGAAAATGAGCAATTCACAATTTATAGAAACTTAACAAAAGCGTTACCTAATAAAACAATCACTATTAGAACACTAGATTCAGGTGGTGATAAAGTTATTGAGCATATGCCAAATACAAATCAGAATCCTGCTTTAGGTCTAAGAGCTATAAGATTCTGTTTAGCAGAGCCTGATGTTTTTATCACACAGATTAAAGCATTACTTAGAGCCTCACATTACGGTGACATTAGAATATTAATACCAATGCTGAGTTCTGATAACGAGCTCAGGCAAGTAAAACTATTAATTGAGCGAGCAAAAGATATACTTACTTCAGAAAGAAAAAAATTCAATCCCAAAACGCTAATTGGAGGAATGATTGAAGTACCCGCAGCAGCCATTGATGCTGAAAGTTTTGCTTCTCAATTAGACTTTCTTTCAATTGGTACAAATGACTTGATTCAATATACTTTAGCCGTTGATAGAACAGATGATGCTGTATCTCATTTGTATGATTCATCCCACCCTGCGCTTCTTAAATTAATTAAAGTGGTAATAGATGCAGGAACTAAAGCAGGTATCGAAGTGTCTCTCTGTGGTGAAATGGCAGGAGATCCTAAGTTAACTAAATTACTTATTGGGCTTGGTTTAACAAATTTTTCAATGCATCCATCTAGCTTACTGAAAGTAAAAAAAGTAATCTTAGAATCTGAGTTTTCAAAATTAAAATCGAAAGCCAAGAAAATCCTGAATACTCACGATAAAATTGAAATTGAAAATTTAATCAATAATCTCAATAATTAATAATATGAACAATCCTATTTTAGAACAAATAGACTTACCAGTCTTTGACCAAATTAAAGCGGAACATATCTATCCAGCAATTTCAGCAATCATCAATGAAAATAAAACTAAAATAAAAGAGATGGAAAGTTATGATATTTCTGAAATTGACTATAAATTTGTTGATGAGTTAAGCCTTCTAGATTACAAACTTAGTAATGCTTGGTCACAAATTGGCCATCTAAATTCAGTAATGAATTCTGACCTATACCGAGGTGAATATAATAAATGTCGTGAGCTCATCACAGAGTATTACTCAAACTTATCGCAAAATACAAAAATCTTTAATTTGTATAAAGAATTAAAAAAATCTGCCATTTTTGAATCTTTGGATGCAATTCAGCAAAAAATAATTAATGATGAAATTAAAGACTTTAAACTTGGTGGAGTAGATCTCGATGAAGATAAAAAAACTGTGTTTAAAGAATTACGATCAAAACTAGCAAAATTAGCATCAAAATTTGAAGAAAATGTTTTAGACGAAACCAACAACTATACATTAAATATTACTGACGAAAGTTTGCTAGATGGCATACCTGAAGATATCCTTGAGTCTGCAAAGTCCTTAGCAAATGAAAATGATCATAAAGGTCACACTTTCACTCTTCATTTTCCTTGTTATGTTCCTATTCTTCAGTATGCCAAAAATAGAAATCTAAGAAAAGAAATGTATGAAGCTTATGCCAAAAAAGCATCAGAGTTTTCTGATAAAAAATTTGATAATACAACCATCATCAAAGATATTCTTAGCCATCGTGCAAGCATTGCAAAATTGTTAGGATTTAATAATTATGCCGAGTTAAGTATTGATAGGAAAATGGCAAGCAACCCAAATGAAGTTTGTTCTTTTTTAAGAGACTTATCCAACAAAGCGAAACCATATGGTTTAAAAGATTTTGAGGAACTTAAAGAAACTGCAAAAAAAGATGGAGTTGAAGACCTTGAAGCCTGGGATGTAGCATTTTATTCTGAAATAATCAAACAAGATAAATACAATATCAACGACCAAGAGATAAAACAATTCTTTCCTGAGAATAAAGTTTTTGAAGGTTTGTTTAACGTAATTAAAAATTTATATGATATTGATATTATCGAGTCAAAAGCAGCAATTTGGCACAAAGATGTAAAGTATTATGAGTTATTACAAGACAATAAAATCATAGGTTCTTTTTATCTTGATCTATATGCACGTAAAAATAAACGAGGTGGCGCATGGATGGATGAATGTATTTCAAAAACTAAATTTAATGAAAATATTGATTACCCGGTTGCTTATCTCACATGTAATTTTTCATCACCCATAGGAAATAATCCAGCATTATTTACACATGATGAAGTGATTACACTATTTCATGAATGTGGCCATGGGCTTCACCATCTTCTAACCGAAATTTCTGAGTTTAATGTTTCTGGAATTAAGGGAGTTGAATGGGATGCCGTTGAATTACCCAGCCAATTTATGGAGAATTTTTGTTGGGATTGGAATGTGATAAAGAATATGACTCAACATATTCATACCAAAGAATCCATGCCAAAAGAATTATTTAAAAAACTCATAGCAAGTAAAAACTTTCAATCAGGAATGCAGTCTCTTCGTCAGATCGAATTTGCATTATTTGATATGTTAATTCACATGGAAGGTAATCCAGATAATTTAGATGTTATAAGTACCCTTGAGTCCGTACGAGATGAGATTGCAGTTGTTCGCCCTCCTCACTGGAATCGATTTCCTCATAGTTTTAGCCACATTTTTGCAGGTGGGTATGCTGCTGGATACTACAGTTATAAATGGGCGGAAGTGTTATCAGCAGATGTGTTCGAAGAATTTGAAAATAATGGGGTATTAAGCAAAGATGTTGGCGCCAGATTTAGAAAAGAAATTTTAAGTGTTGGTGGTTCAAGGTCAGCAAAGGAGTCATTTATAAAATTTAAAGGTAGAGAACCTTCTGTAGAAGCTTTGTTGAGACATAATGGACTTGCTGCATGATAATCATTTCATGGAATGTCAATTCATTAAAGATTAGATATGACCAACTTATAGATATAATTAATAAACATAATCCTGATGTTATTTCTTTACAAGAAACAAAGTCTCAAGATGAAAACTTTCCAATTGAATCTTTTAATAAACTTGGTTATCAATCTATCTTCACTGGTCAAAAAACATTCAATGGGGTCGCTATAATAACTAAACTCCCATATGAAAATGTTTTGTTAAATATTCCTAATTTTCAAGATGAGCAAAAAAGGTTTGTTTCTGCTGAGGTAAAGTTTGATGATAGAAAGATTCTAATAATGAATGGATATTTTCCTAACGGCCAATCATTAGATAGCGATAAATTTATTTATAAACAATCTTGGGTTAATGCTCTTTTAAAATTTATTAAAACAAAAAATTCTAATTCATTATTGATGGGAGATTTTAATATTGCTCCAGATGACATTGATTGTCATGATCCTGAAAAATGGGTTGGGACTGTTCTTACTAGCAATATTGAAAGAAATTTATTTAAAGAAATCATTGATTGTAATTTCATCGACACTCATCGCCATCTAAACAAAAATGAACCAGGATTTACTTGGTGGGACTATAGGATGGCAGCCTTTAGAAGAAACCTTGGATTAAGAATTGACCACATACTTGCTTCGCATGATTTAAATAATTTTTTAAAAGACTTCAGTATTCTGAGCGATTATAGAAAATTAGAGAGGCCTTCAGACCACGCGCCGATAATGCTTACTTTGAATTTTTAAGTCCTAGTTGTTTTAGTTTTCTATAAAGATGAGTTCTTTCAACACCAGAAACCATTGATAAGTCTTTCATGCTTACGTTGTTATCCAAATGATGTTTCAAATAAAGTTTATCAAATTCTTCTCTTGCACTTTTAAGCTCAAAGTCATAAAGATGCTCAATAGGATTACTTTGCTTTGTAAGCTCATGTAAATCAACTGGGCTTAATTTAATAGCATTGAGATAGTCTTCCTCATCAATGATTTCTCCATGAGCAGATTTTAAGCAATTTCTGATAATCTGATCAAGATATAAAATGTCATAACAATTTTTATCCGATCTAATTTTGTTTAAAAAAGTAATATCAAACTCCTTATAAATTTTGTTTGAAACAAAATTTAAATGATAAGTAAGAATTTCTTTAGCTGATTTGATAAGCTTATCCTCATCATGCGGGCCAAAGACTTTAAAGTCAGTAATATAAAAATCTGAGAAATTAATTTTATGTTTATATTCTTCTGTTAAATCAACATCACTATTAATAGCTATTTTTACATTATATTTTTTTGTCTTGGATTCAATGATCTTAAATATCGATATGGCATTTTCATTATAATCAGAAAAATTTTCAAAAATTATTAAAGAATTTTTCTTTTCTGCTAAAAAAGATTCGCAGTTATCAATTTTTTTTATTGATGATTGATCAATCTTAAATACTTGATCTTTATTTGAAGATAAAAAAGAATAAAGGGCATCTTTACAATTAGTTTTAAAAAAATGATGATTTTCCTTTTCGTCTAGCTTTTCAAATAAATCAAACAACTCTTTATCTTTATTATTTTTTAGAAACTCGATGGACAAGGTATTAAAATCTAATGACTCATTAATTGCATCATTCAAAACTTTCAAAACTTTGTGCAGTGAAATTGGCTTTTCAATAAAATCAAAGGCGCCATTTTTGGTCGCCTCAATCGCTGTATCTATTGTTCCATGACCTGACATCATAATAATAGGTTGTTTTAATTTTTGACTGATCTTTAGTTCTTTGAGCAAAGTAATTCCATCGCAGTCAGGCATCCAAATATCTAACAAAATAATATCTACATTATTTTTTTGCTTTATTAATTTTCTTGCTTCATTTGCATCTGCCGCTAAACATGTTTCATAACCCTCATCAAGTAATATTTCTGATAAGGACTCTCGGATATCTTTTTCATCATCAATGATAAGAATTGTTGATTTATTTGCCATAATTAATAGCTAAAGTGTATTTCTACATTTGCCCCTGATATTTTATTATTTTTAATAGTGATAGATCCATCATGCTCATCAATAATTTTTTTCACAACAGCTAGACCTAATCCAGTACCAGTTTTTTTAGTCGTCACATAAGGCTCAAAAATATTTATGTCATCATTGACACCGGAACCATTATCAATGAAATTAAGAATCACAGCATTTTTTGTTTTTCTCAGCCTTATCTCAATTTCACATAAATTATCTTCTTTCTTTGCTTCATATGCATTGTTTATAAGATTTACAAAAACTTGTCTAATTTTTATTTCATCACAAGAAAAATTAATTTTTTTTGATCTAGATGATATCATTATTTTTAAATCTTCTTTTTGAAACAAATTCACTAGCTCATACAATAAATCAACCAAATTGATTTCTGATTTTGTTAATTCTGGCGATCTTGAATATTCAGTAAACTCATTTACCATTTTTTTGATAGCATCCACCTGATTAACGATGGTTTTCGTAATGTCACTCAGGATAGTTTGATCTTTTTTTTCTAATTGTTTTGAGAATTTATGATCAATTCTTTCCGCAGATAACTGAATCGGAGTTAATGGATTTTTTATTTCATGTGCGAGCCGTCTTGCTACTTCAGACCAGGCTTCATTTCTTTGTGCAGCTGTAATTTCAGAGATATCATCAATTAATATAATTTTATTTTTATTTTTTCCAGTTCCCTGTTCTGTTAACTGAATCGATAAAATTCGTCTTTTAAATTTCAACGTAAGTACTTTTTCTTTATAGCTATCTTTGCTTTTATTTATCAATGTTACTATTTCTTCAAATTGAACCCCATGTTCTAAAATTTGGTTAAACCTTTGACCGATTAGTAACTCTAGATTAAATCCCAGAAGTCTTGAAGCTAGTTTATTTGCAAGCCTTATATTACTTTTTGGGTCTAAAACAATGATCCCCGATGACATATTGTTAATAATGCCTTCTAAGAAATTTCTTGATGACTCAATTCTTTGCCTATTAAGTTCAAGCGTCTTATTGGCACTTTCAAGCTTAGTTGTCATTGTATTAAATGACCTCACTAACATTCCCAGCTCATCTTTTCCCTGATCTGGTATTTTTTTCTTGAAATTACCTTTTGCAATACTTTGTGTTGCTTCAGATAAGATTGATAAAGGCATTGTAAATCTTCTACTGAAATAAAGAGCTAATGATATTGAAAGAAGGATTGCCAAGAAAAGGATAATACTTAATGTTATTTGATAAATTACCTTTAATGAGTTCCTACTAAAAGTTAATGCTTGATAATCCTCAAAGACAGACTCAACAGATAACGCAGCCTGTGAAAGACTTTCAGGAATTTTTTGTGTAATGATTAAATAAAATTTCTTCTGTATTTTGTCATCAATTGAAATATAAGGCTGGAATGTTTTTAAAAAAATAATATTTTCTTGAGTGATATCTATCTTTCCGTGAAAGCCAGTATTTGCAAGAATCAAATCTTGTTCATCAGGCAACACTGAATCAATGTCGATATTATCTTTTGATGAAATAGCCATAATTCGACTTTCTTCATCGATTATCATGGCATCATAAATATCAAATTTTTCAGTAAGATCGGAAAGTACTGGGTTAAATTCTTTAATTTCAGAATTTGATAATGAATAACTGATACTTCTTGACTTCAGCTCAACATCTTTTCTTAAGATGTCTAGTGTCTTTTGACCAATATTTAATCCACTTTCTAACGCAGACTCAACTCGAACATTAAACCAAGACTCTATTGATTTAGTTAAAAAATTCACTGATACAAAATACAGAACCATCAATGGAACTATAATCATAATGCTATAGGAAATGACCAACCTTAATGTCAGTCTACTGCCAGTGACTTCTTTTTTAACCTCCTTAAATAATCGATAAACTTGTAATGCAATAAATATAAATAACAGAACCACAAATGCTAAATTTATTTTTAAAAGTAATTGAAAAGTTTCGCTAGAAATAAAGTCAGAATTTGATAGCGATCTTATTAAAATAACTAATAGCGATAAACTTATTACTAATGCTGAAGTAAGAAGGTATCTCATAAATTATGCCTTAAACTTTTTATCATCATCCAATTCGGTTTTTTTAAACTTAATTGTAAACTTTTTGGAAGATTTTTTTGATCAATCTCCCAGGTTATTGTAAGCACTTTATTTTTAGAATCCTGGGGATTTTCTATTGTTAAGTACCTCGGCTTATTGATAAAAATTACTAGTTCATTAAGTTCTGCAAATGAAAATTTTTCATTCTCTTCAAAAAAGTAGAATTTTTTAATTAAAGGATGATATTCAATTTTTATATTTTTAGTTTTTTTGAACACAACATTATCAAAGAAATATTTATTTTTTCTTTTTACAATGATTGTTTCTAAAATCTGAATGGTTATACCTTTATCTATAATTTTTTTTAAATCATTATCTAATTCGTAATCTAAAAAATATTTAATTTTGATCGAATCTAAATTTTTTTCATCAACAATAATGTCTGCATAAGATATATTTGAAAAAACTATCCAAGCAAAACTAATTTTTACTAAAGACTTTAAAATATAAACCATCATGAAATTGATTGGGAATGAGTTGTGTATTTTTGTATTTAAAACCATTTGGAATTTCGATATCTTGACTTGAAGCATTCTTATTTTTTGATAGGAATCTCATTACAATATTTTCATTCTCATATTTGAAAATAGAACAAGTTACATAAAGTAATTTTCCACCACTTTTTAAAATTTTCCACCCCTCTTCAAGCAACTTAAGTTGTTGATTACCAAATTTTTCAATATCTTTTTGTTTACGCATTAATTTTATATCAATATTTCTTCTGACTACTCCGGATCCTGAACATGGGGCATCTATCAATATTCGATCATATCGTTTTTTATTTTCTATTTTGTCGATAATATTAGCTTTTAATTGCAATCTTTTCATATTACTTTTTATAAGTTTAATCCTCTCTTTTGAAATATCATGGCAGTCTAGGTCAACATCGAATCTCTCTAGAATATGGGTGGCTTTTCCTCCAGGTGCGGAGCATAAATCAAGAACATTCATACCGTTTTCTAAATCAAGAAAATTACACGCTAATTGTGCAGCTGGATCTTGAACATAAAAATTACCTCTCTCATAACCGGGCAGCATAGTTATATCTTTTATATTATTTATTTGAATGTATTGGTCGTCCAGAGTTAATTCATAATCTATATTTGCTTGTTCTAAAAGATCTATGTAGTCATTGAAAGAGATTTGTCTTTGATTAATTCTAATAACAGTTGTTGCTCGAGTATTTCCAATTGCTAAAATAGCTTCGAAATCATTCGGGTACTCTTTCACAAGATCGTTAACCCACCATTGTGGATATGAATATCTTATATCCATTTCATCTGGCGCAATAAATTTATCTTTTTCTCTTAAAAAATTTCTCAGGACAGCATTTACCAAATTATAAAAATTATTATTTATTTTTTTTGCAGCTTTAACAGATTCATTAACAACTGTAAACTCAGTTTTTGACTGATGGTTTATTTGATATATTGTATTCATCAGCAGACATCTAATTAAATGATCTTTGATATCTTTTTTCACATATTTTTTTAAAATATAATCGTTAAGATAGAAATCCCTAACACTGCCGTAAACAATATCTTTAATAAAATTTTTGTTATTTTCTTCTTTTAAAAACCGATCAAATAAACTGTCAATTTTCCTACCACTGCATAGATCAGATAATATTTTTGCTGCTTGGACTAAATCCTTATACATTAGAAAATTTTTCAGCTGTTTTTAATTGATAATTTGTAATAAACTTTTTTCCCGTTAATATTTGCCCGCCGCTGATCTGAATAGAGTTTATTTTTATGTAAAAATCACTTGTGGCAACTAATAAATCTTCTGATAAATTAATACTGCCTGGCTGATCTTCAATTGATGAAATATTGGTTAACTCAGCATGAAAAATTTTTACCTCTTTCTGCCTGAAAGAAATTCTTGATATTGGAAATGGATTTAGTGCCATAACTCTATTCACAATACTTTCTGCCTTATTTTCTAAATTCAAATAAGCCTCACTTTTGATTATTTTTTTTGCATAAGTCACTTCTTCTTCATCTTGAACTATTGATTCTGTAGGCAAGCCTAATTGAATATTGTTAAGATGCTGCATCATTAAATCAGCTCCATCATTTGCGAGAATTTCAAAATAATCTCCTGATGTTTTATTGGGATCTCTATCAAAACTATTTTTTAAAAAAATTTTACCTGCATCTAACTTTTCAACAACCTCCATAATGGTTACACCAATCTGATCGTCTCCATGCATTATTGCCCTTTGAATTGGTGCCGCTCCCCTCCATTTTGGGAGAATAGATGCATGAATGTTAAAGGCTTTCTTTGGAAATATATCAATAAAGTGCTTTGGCAGGATAATTCCATAAGCTGCAACAATCAAAACATCCGGCCTTAACTCTTTAATAGACTTTGTAAACTCCTCTTCAATTTTTTCTGGTTGAAAATATAATAATTGCTTATCTTTTGCATATTTTTTGATGGGGCTCTCTTTTATTTTCATCCCCCTCCCTGCTGGCCGATCAGGTTGAGTCAATACAGCAATGATTTCCATATCCGATTCATTTATTTTTTTTAGACATGGAAATGCAAATTCTGGAGTACCTGCATATACTATTTTCAACATTAACCAGCTCTACTTAATTTACTTATTTTTTTCTTTATTCTTTGTTGCTTTAATTGGGATAAATATTCAACAAAGACTTTACCAACAAGATGGTCCATCTCGTGTTGAATACATACCGACAATAAGCCATCAGCTTCCAATGTATTTGAATTCCCACTCAGGTCTTGATAACTAATTGTAATATTTTCATACCGTTTAACCGTCTCAAAAAAACCTGGAACTGATAAGCAACCTTCATCGTATTCTTGGTGCCCATCAAATCTTATTACCTTGGGATTAATTAATATCAATAGATCTTTTTTATCATCACTTATATCAAGCACAATAATTCTTTGATGAACATCAACCTGGGTCGCTGCTAAGCCAATTCCTTTTAATTCATACATAGTTTCAGCCATATCTTTGACTAGCTTTTCTATTGATTCGTCAAAAACTTCTACAATCTCAGCAATTTTATGAAGCCTTGGATCAGGGTATTTTAAGATTTTTAATAAAGCCATATTTTTACTTGCATTTTATTCTTAATACTGTAAATTAAAAGATAGTGAATAGTTTTATATCTTATAAGTTTTATTATCAATATTATACTCTCTTAGAGACCCACTTTTTTTCACTCTTTAATTCAAATAAATTTTATTTAGGAGAAAGATATGTTTGATTTATTAGTCTACGTATTTGAAAATTACCTTTCATCCCAACATAATGTTTCTGACTTATCAAAGATGACCACTGAATTAGAAGAGGCTGGATTTGAGTATAAAGAGATAGAATTTGCTATAGATTGGTTTGCCACATTAAAAGTTTTATCAGAAAAAATTAATGATAAGAAGATTAATGAATCAGGTCTTAAATCAAGAATTTACTCCAAGAGAGAGTATGAAAAAATTAATAATGAAGGCATTGGTTTCCTGATCTTCCTTGAAAAGGCAACCATCTTATCACCTGCAGAAAGAGAGATCATTATTGATCGAGCAATGGCTGTTGATCAAACTGACGTTAACCTAGATGAATTAAAATGGATCGTCATGATGACTTTATGGCATTTTGGTCGGGAAAACGAATACTTGTTTGTTGAAGACGCACTTTTCAATCCGAAAAATGGTGCAGTACACTAGTTAATCAGAAATATTTTTTAATACTTTCGAAACAATCCCGCACTCATTGAGTGTATAGAAGTGAAATGACTCTACGCCAAACTGTTGAAGGGTCTCACATAATTCAGAAATGAAATCGATACCAAATTCACGTAGCGACTCAATATCATCCCCATAGGATTCTAATTTATATTTAAGCCATCTGGGAATCTCAGCCCCACAAGTTTGAGCAAATCTTGACAGTTGCTTGATGTTATAAATAGGCATAATTCCAGGAACGATAGGAATACTGATATTTAACTGTTCACACTCTTCAATGAACTTAAAGTACGAGTCCACGTTAAAAAAGAATTGAGTAATAGCTGAATTAGCACCGGCATCAACCTTAGTCTTAAAATTTTTCAAGTCATCAATAGAACTTGCTGATTCTGGATGAAATTCAGGATAGGCTGCAACGTCCAGATGAAAATAGTCGCCAGTATTAGTTCTAATAAATTCAACTAAATCACTAGCGTGATGGAAATCCCCATACCCAGCAATACCCGATGGGTTATCTCCTCTCAAGGCCACCAAACGATTGATACCTTTATTTTTATAACTTGTAATGAGGTCTAACACTTCATCTTTCGTTGAAGTGATGCATGAGATATGTGGAACCGCATTGTAACCATCATTTTTGATGGATTGAACAATACCAATTGTCTTATCTTTAGTCGAGCCACCAGCACCAAATGTAACGGAAAAAAACTCAGGATTAAATTCTGACAAGTCCTTTAATGTTCTCTTTAATTTTTCCTCCCCCTCTTGAGTTCGAGGAGGAAAAAATTCAAAACTAAATGAGCTTGCTTTCATTTAGTACCTGTAATGGTCTGGTTTGAAAGGCCCGTCTACATTAACCCCAATATATTTTGCCTGCTCCTCAGTTAACTTGCTCAGTTGAACATTTAGAGTTTTTAATTGCAGCACAGCAACTTTCTCATCTAAATGCTTAGGAAGCGTATACACATTAACTGGATAGTCTTGAGTATTTTTAAATAACTCAATTTGCGCAATAGTCTGATTGGCAAAAGAAGAACTCATTACATAACTAGGATGTCCGGTTGCACAACCTAAATTAACCAATCTTCCTTTAGCTAATAAAATTATTTTTTTACCGTTTGGGAAAATAACATGGTCCACTTGTGGCTTAATTTCTTCCCAAGTGTATTGTTCTATGCTAGCAACATCAATCTCATTATCAAAATGGCCAATATTGCAAACAATCGCCTCATCTTTCATACGTAACATATGATCATGATTGATCACATTATAATTTCCAGTCGCGGTCACAAAAATATCAGCGTGCTCAGCTGCATAGTCCATTGTAACGACTCGATAACCTTCCATAGCCGCCTGCAATGCACAAATCGGATCAACTTCAGTTACCCAAACCTGAGCCGATAACGCTCTTAATGCTTGTGCAGATCCTTTACCAACATCACCATAACCTGCAACAACTGCAACTTTACCAGCGATCATAACGTCGGTTGCCCTTTTTATAGCATCCACCAAAGACTCACGACAACCATATAAATTATCAAATTTAGATTTGGTCACAGCGTCATTGACATTGATTGCTGGAAAAGCAAGCTCGCCATCCTTATGCATTTGATAAAGTCTATGCACACCAGTAGTCGTTTCTTCAGTAACTCCCTTTATATGTTTAATTCTGTCACTGTACCAAGTTGGATGTTCAGCAAGTTTATTTTTGATCGCCTTAAATAGTGCCGTCTCTTCTTCACTATGAGGATTATCTAGAACAGATTGATCTTGTTGTGCCTTCACTCCTAAATGCAGTAATAAAGTAGCATCTCCACCATCATCCAGAATCATATTTGAATATTCACCATTTGGCCATTCAAAAATTCGATGTGTGAAGTCCCAATAGTCATCTAAACTTTCCCCTTTAAAAGCAAACACAGGAGTGCCATTTTTTGCAATGGCTGCTGCAGCATGGTCTTGAGTTGAAAAAATATTGCAGGAAGCCCATCGAACTCTAGCTCCTAGCGCCTCTAATGTTTCAATCAAAACTGCGGTTTGAATCGTCATGTGTAATGAGCCAGTGATTAAAGCACCCTTTAGAGGCTGGGATGATTTATATTCTTCACGGATGGCCATAAGTCCAGGCATTTCTTTTTCAGCAATTGATATTTCCTTGCGACCAAATTCAGCAAGATTGATATCTGCAACAACATGATCCAATTGAATGTTAGATTCTGTCACGTTATTCATAAATTTATCCTTTAAATTTAAAATTAATAAGTGACCAGCTGGCTTCTTCACCTGAAGCCTTGACTGGCAAGGTTAGGTGAACGCAGTTTAGATTGTCGAGCCTGGGAAAGAATCTCGCAACGTTCCTCGACAGGTAAGATTATACTTGAAATTTTTTAAAAAGTTAAGTTGTTGTTTATGTTAATTTTTTATCCGTTTTTTCCCAAGAAAAAGAGTCTTCATCACGGCCAAAATGGCCATAAGCTGCAGTTTTTCTATAAATGGGCCTCAACAGGTCTAACATCTGAACAATACCTTTAGGCCTTAAATCAAAATTCTCTCTTATTATTTTAACCATCTCCTCATTAGAAACCTTTCCTGTTCCAAAGGTATCAACCATAATCGAAGTAGGCTGGGCAACCCCAATCGCATAGGATAACTGGACTAGACATCTGGATGCAAGACCATTAGCTACGATATTTTTTGCAACGTATCGTGCAGCATATGCAGCAGAGCGGTCAACTTTTGAAGGATCTTTGCCTGAGAAGGCCCCACCACCATGTGGAGCTGCGCCTCCATAAGTATCCACAATAATCTTTCTACCTGTCAGACCGCAATCTCCTTGAGGTCCACCAATGACAAATTTTCCAGTTGGGTTGATTAAAAATTTAGTAGCAGTTGTATCAATATCACCAGGAAGTGTTGGCTTGATGATCTCTTCAGTAACAGCTTCATGAATATCTTTTTGAGAGACATCAGGATCGTGTTGCGTTGATAACACAATTGTATCTATCGCCACGGGGGTATTATTCTGATATTTTAAGGTCACCTGCGATTTTGCATCTGGTCTTAACCACGATAGCTTTCCAGACTTTCTCATCTCTGACTGCTTTTTGACTAGTTGATGTGATAACCAAATTGGCAGTGGCATCAAAGATGCCGTTTCATCACAAGCATAACCGAACATCAACCCCTGATCTCCAGCTCCTTGATCTAAGGGATCATCATTTGCTTGATCTACCCCTTGAGCAATATCCGGTGACTGTTCATCATAGGCAACCAGAACAGAGCAGCCGTTATAATCAATTCCTTTTTCAGGATGATCATATCCAATATCTTTAATGACTTCCCTAGCAACCTTTATATAATCAACGCGCGCCTTGGTAGTTATTTCACCAGCTAACAGCACTAGCCCAGTATTTGTCAAAGTCTCGGCAGCCACACGAGCCAGTGGATCTTGTTCTAAAATAGCATCTAAAATGGCATCTGAAATTTGATCAGCAACCTTATCAGGATGACCCTCTGAAACCGATTCAGAGGTAAAAAAATAATCATTCATACTTTGTAATCAATCTAAATATTTAAATATTCGCGCTAGAATAACAGATTTAAGGTTATTATTAAATACTGATGAACATTGTTTTAAAAGTCTTTTTTTTCCTTCCACTGATTGCCATTCATCTCCTCGGTTGCGTCCTAGGTCTCCTGATGTATTTATTAGATGCTAAATTTCGTGAACGAACGGAAAAGCACATCAACCAAAGCCATATCGTCTCCGGAAAAATTGCTACAAAAAATTTGATTATCTCAAATGCAATGCATATTGGTATGGCTCTAATGGAGTCATTTAGCATCTGGTTTGCATCCAACACACGAATCAAAAGATTGGTTGTAAGAACAAAAAATTGGGATCTCATTAAAAGATTAAAATCTAAAAATAAAGGTATTATTTTTTTAACGCCCCACATCGGCTCCTTTGAGATCACAGCTCAATATTATGGGCTTTTTTCACCTATTAAAGTGATGTATAAGCCAACCGGTAGAAAATGGATTGATCAGCTGATATACCAAGGCAGAAATAAAAATTTTGTTACTCCCGTGAATATTGAATTAGGAGGCATGAAACAGATACTTAAAGCACTTAAAAATGGTGAAGCAGTTGGCATACTTCCGGACCAAGTCCCTCCAGAGGGTCATGGCGAGTGGTCTAATTTTTTTAATCAAAAAGTTTACACCATGACATTGGTACAAAAATTACATACACTTACTAAAGCTCCAATAATTTTTGCAATCGGGAGACGGCTCAAAATGGGATCAGGTTTTGAAATTGAATTATTTGAATTTAAGGGTTCAGTCACGACAAAAAAAATTGATACGTATATTGAAACAATTGTAAAAACTTCTCCTGAACAATATTTATGGAATTACAGAAGATATAAGTTACCCAAGTCATGAAGATACCATTTACTAAAATGCAGGCGATTGGAAATGATTTCATCGTCATTAATCAAATCGACCAAGCGTACAATCTCAACCAAGCTCAAATTGCTAAGTTAGCAGATCGTCATTTTGGTATTGGTTTTGACCAACTATTAATAATTGAACAAAGTGATAACTCAGCAGTTGATTTTAGATACCGTATCTTTAATGCAGATGGATCCGAAGTGGAGCATTGTGGAAATGGAGCTCGTTGTTTTTATGAATACATCCAACATCATATGATATCCTCAAAAAATCCAATTACTGCGCTAACTATTAATGGCTCGATTTCCTTAACGAAAGATGATGAACTTATTTCAGTTGATATGGGAACATTTTCTATTGGTATGAAAAATAAACCATCATTATTTTTTAAGATATTTTCTGATAAAAACACTGAAGAAATCCAAGGGATATATATTGATATAGGGAACCCCCACATCGTATTTTTTGTTGATAGTCTCAAAGATGTTGATGCCGTAAGAACTGGAAAGAGTGTTCAAGGATCCTCTCTTTTTCCTAATAGTGTAAATGTGGGTTTCTGTGAAATTATCAACAGTAACGAAATAAAATTAGTTGTGTATGAACGTGGCTCAGGCCTAACCCTTGGATGCGGTTCCGGTGCTTGTGCTGCCTCCATTGCTGCAATAAATCTTAAAAAAGTTGAAAACTCTTTAGTCAAAGTTAACATGCCAGGTGGCTCAATATATACCCAAACTACTACTAATAACCATATTCTCTTAAAGGGAGATGCATCGATAGTCTTTGAGGGCATAATTGATCTATGAGCAATGAATTACTGAATCAGTTTTTAAACTATATAAAGTTTGAAAAAAGATTAAGTGAGCTCACGATAAAAAATTATCAGAATGATATCAATCGACTAATACTAATCAATGACAAAAAACTAACAGAATTTAATTCTGAAGATATTCGTTTATCACTTTCCAAACTCCATGCATCTGGATTAAGTGGGAAATCTTTATCTCGAATTTTATCTTCCTGGAGGAGTTGTTTTTTATTTTTAAATAAATCCCAACTAATGAAATATGATCCAACATCAGGAATCAAAGCTCCGAAATCACAGAAGAAACTGCCACAAACGCTTTCCATTGACCAAGTATTTAATCTGATAAATATTCCTCAAACTAATTTCATTGATACAAGGGATCGGGCGATTCTTGAATTTTTTTACTCCTCAGGTTTGAGATTGACTGAACTGGTTAATATACATCTTAGCGATATTGATACCAGTGAACAAACATTAAAGGTATTAGGTAAAGGAAACAAATTTAGAATTGTTCCCCTGGGCAGGAAAGCCGTTGAAGCATTGAACTTATGGACTCTGCAAAGGAATAAATTAAACAAGCTCGTGGATACTGAATTTTTGTTCCTTAATCAACAAGGAAAGAAATTAACTGCACGTGCAATTCAATACCGACTGAAGTTTTGGGCTCAAAAAAATAATATCCCAGAAAATATTCATCCCCACCTTTTACGTCATAGTTTTGCCAGCCATGTTTTACAATCGAGTCAAGACTTGAGGGCGGTTCAAGAGCTTTTAGGGCATTCAAATATTTCTACCACACAAATATACACCCATCTAGATTTTCAGCATCTATCTAAAATTTATGATCAAGCCCATCCTAGATCCAAAAAAAAGATAGATTGATCCAAGTCCAATAATCACTTATAGTAAAAAAATGAAACAAGACTTGGATATCATCGAACAGAAGCTCAAGACTATCGTAAATCTTTTAAATGATTTACAGGAAGAAAATAAGGTTCTGAAAGATAAAATTAATAACCAAGATGAAACCATCAAAAGTTTGAATTTAAAAATTCATGAGGCCTCTCAAAAATTAGAAAATCTACTTGGGCAAATACCTACTGAGGAGTTGTTGTGAGCAAAGTTGTTGAGATAAATATTTTAGGTCGTGACTTCCAGATTAACTGCCCCGATGGTGAGGAGGAAGCTCTTTTACAATCGGCGAATCATCTTAATCAAAAGGTTGATCAACTCAAAGAGTCGGGAGTAACAGGATTTGACAGACTTTTACTGATGGCGTCCCTTAATATCATTCACGAATCAACTAATAACAACCCAGAAAATCTAACGCAATTAAAATTAGTCCAAGAAAAATTGAACAATTTTGATAAAATTTTGGACCAAGCTTTAAGTAATCATCAATAAAGTTTGTCTTACTGTTGCTTAGGCTATATATTCTTTGAACTAGTCATTAGCATCGGTTGAAGTTCATCTGGTGTGGTGAGATTGTTACAATTGGGTAACCTCTTAAGGGCTCTTGTTAACAAACCTAAAGCATCATAGACTTTTACCACCTGAACCTTTGGTTCTAGATGCTAGTCTAGGCAACAGTAAAGTAAATTTATCTTAGGCTGTGGTACTCCAAATCAGCAATATCAATTATTTCAAGACATTTTTCATTTGTGGCTTCTAAAATAACTGGTGGAGCCATACCGGCTTCTGCAGCTTCAAGCCATCGGCTTGCGCATAAACACCAACGGTCCCCAGGCTTTAAACCTGCAAATTGAAATTCTGGTCTCGGAGTAGATAAGTCATTCCCTAAAGCTTTAGAGAAAATTAAAAATTCATCACTTACTTCTGCGCAGACTGTGTGATTTCCTTGATCAGAATCACACTGTTCACATAAACCATTTCTTAAAAAACCAGTTTTTGGATTTAGGCTACATACTTGCAGATTGGTCCCTTTTACATTCTTTTGCATCATCGTTAAAATTACTATTTATTTAATTAGGATTAGTATAAATGAAATATTGGCTCATGAAATCAGAACCTTCGGATTACTCAATTGACGATCTTGAACGGGACGGCAGTATAGATTGGTATGGCATAAGAAATTATCAAGCGCGAAACTTCATGCGAGACGATATGCAAATCGGGGACCTTGCCTTTTTTTACCACTCGAACTGCAAAGAACCGGGCATTGTTGGCATAATGAAGGTTTCCAAATTAGCCTATCCTGATAAATTGCAGTTTATTGAAGGCCACAAATACCATGACCCCAAATCAGACCCAAAAAATCCGAGGTGGGTCAATGTGGATGTTGCTTTTGTAAAAAAAATTCCACTGGTCAGCTTGAATGAATTGAGACAACATCAACAATTAGAAACATTGAGAATTCTGCAAAGGGGAAACCGTTTATCAATTACCCCTTTAACAGAGGATGAGTGGAACTATATCAATCAAATTAATATTATCTAACGTCGTCAAGACTTCCAATTGATTTTGGGTAAGTCACTACACCCCATGGGATCCCAGATACTGGAATTGAACCTGTGACCTCAAGACTCTTCATATCAACGACAATGAGCTCATCAGATCTGCCACATGCTAAAAGTAATTCATCATTATTTGGTGTAAACGTAAAGTGCCAGCATCTTTTACCCTCGAGCGGAATATCCTTAATTTTCGCAAATCCTTCAGTTTCAAACACTTCGAGAAGCTTAGATTTACTGGATGCCACAAATAATCGATCGCCGGTTGAATCAAACGCTACCCCGTAAGGGTTCTTGCCTGTATCAACGGTTTGTAAGTGATTGTATTCTTGGTCTAGAACAACAAAGTTATCGCTATGCTCTAAGGTTGATACAAAAATATTACCTTTCGGTGACATCTTGATCCCTCTCGGTCTGTCGCCATATGGTTTCACATCAAAAGTTTTCAATAACTCTCCTGACTGGAGGTCATGAATAGTCACCGTATTATCAGCCTCATTGGTGACGATGATCTGTGTGCCATCCTTATTGAATTCAATTCCCTCAGTCTCTGGCCCACCTTCAATCTCTCTCAGCTTTTTTCCACTCTTAATATCCACGACAGCAATTTGCGCTGGCGTCTTATCGTCATCATCATCGTCATCATCATCTTTCGCTGCATGATCATTTTGTGCTGGTGGTTTACCGGATGATGCTGGCTCGGTAGAAACAAATACTAAATCCCCAAACACTCGAATGAATTCAGGATTTTTACCAACCTCAACATGAGAAACAAGCTTGCCACTTTCTCGGTCGATGATACTTAAATTGGCATCGCCTTTATTCGCTGTAATCAGATACTTTCCATCTTGAGATATGCCTATGCCTCTTGGACCTGAAGATTGAATATCAATATCATTAATCACCTCTTTGGATTCAATATCAATAACGGATACGCCTCCTTTTTGAGAAGTGACATATGCCTTTGGAGTTTCAGGTGCACCACATGAAACTAAGACTACAAATAAAAAAGCTGCTAAATACTTCATTCAATCTCCTAACTTTATTTAAATCTAATTTTAAATTATTTTTAGTGAAATTATTAAAAATTTCAATAGGATATATTCCTGTATATCAATTGCCTAAGAAAAGGCTATATCCAGGGTTTTCTGATTCATCCCAATAAGGATAACCTAATTGACTTAAAAACTTTTTAAAAGTTTGTTTTTGTCTAGCAGGGACTTGGATACCCACCAGCACTCTAGCTGTATCCGCTCCGTGATTACGGTAATGAAATAAACTAATATTCCAGCCCTTATTCAGGTGACCTAAAAAATTCATCAAGGCACCAGGCTGTTCAGGAAACTCAAAACGATAAATTAATTCATTTTTTGCCTGCGGTGCACGCCCCCCCACCAGGTGTCTCAAATGTAATTTCGCCATTTCATTAGCAGTCAAGTCAATGGCTTCTAATCCAGCGGCACCCAAAGAATTAATGATTGATCTTACTTCAGAGGGGTCACTGATGCTGATACCAGTAAAAATTTGAGCATTTTTCTTATTTGAGTATCGATAATTAAACTCTGTAATATTTCTCTTGCCAATCTTTTCACAAAAACTTTTAAACGCACCTGGTTTTTCTGGGATTGTCACTGCAATGATCGCTTCCCTTTGCTCGCCAATCTCTGCTCGTTCAGAAACAAAACGAAGTCGATCAAAATTCATATTCGCCCCAGAAGCGATACCAATCATATTCTCCTTTGATAGTTTATTTTTTTCTATGTACTGTTTCATACCTGCTAAAGCTAGTGCGCCAGCTGGCTCAAGAACAGTACGAGTATCTTCAAACATATCTTTTATTGCCGCACAGATTGCATCGTTGTCTACAACAATCATTTCATCAACAAGCTGTTTACATAACTCAAAGTTATGTTCCCCCACTTGCTTGACAGCAGCGCCCTCTGCAAACAAGGCCACCTGTTTTAAGTTAACTCTTTTGTTCGCTTTTAATGATTTGGTCATTGCCTCAGCTCCCTTAGCTTCGACTCCAATAACCTTTATCTTTGGATTAACTGATTTGATATAAGCCGCTACACCAGATACTAGACCACCACCCCCAACACAACAAAAGATGGCATGGATAGGTTTATTAAATTGATCAAGGATTTCTTTACCAGTAGTGCCTTGTCCGGCAATGACATCTAGATCATCATAGGGATGTAGAAATGTTAATTTTTCTTCTTCAGCTAATTCAAAGGCATGTGCCATGGCAGCAGCAAAGTTATCGCCGTGTAACACTACTTCAGCCCCATGACTCTTAACAGCCTCCACCTTAATTAGGGGAGTAATTTCTGGCATGACAATAACGGCTCGACATTTAATTTTTTTTGCACTTAACGCCACACCTTGGGCATGATTTCCAGCAGAAGCAGCAATCACACCGTTATTGAGATTTTTTTTAGTTAACTTAGAAAATCTATTCATGGCGCCACGAATTTTAAACGAGTGGATTAACTGCAGATCTTCTCGTTTCACAAAAATATTATTATCAAATCGTTGTGAGAGTTGTTCTAACTTTTGAAGAGGTGTTTTTTTGACCACGTTGTAATTATTTACACGATCAATGGATTTTTTTAGCTGTTTTAAATCTATTTTCATACTACTGTCATATATCTTTAGTATTTTAATTTCATTCTACAGAGGTGTATCATTGTAATCAAAATTTTTAATATAATCTTTAAGATACATTGAAGGGAAGAGAATGGCATTCACGCAAGATGAATTAAAGCAACAAGTAGCAAAGGCAGCAGTAAAGTATGTTGAATCTGGAATTATTGGTGTAGGCACTGGATCTACAGCAAATTTCTTTATTGATGAATTAGCAAAGGTGAAACATAAGATTGATGGCGCAGTTGCCAGCAGTGAAGCTACAGCCAATAGATTAAAAGACCATGATATTCAAGTATTCGATTTAAATAGTGTGGATGGTATGGAAATTTATGTGGATGGTGCGGATGAAATTACCGAGCATATGCACATGTTAAAAGGTGGCGGAGGTGCATTAACAAGAGAAAAAATTGTTGCAGCAAATGCCAAAGACTTTATTTGCATCTGTGATGAATCAAAGTACGTCGATGTGCTCGGCAAGTTTCCTCTGCCAGTTGAAGTACTCCCTATGGCAAGAAGCTATGTTGCTAGAGAATTAACCAGGCTTGGGGGCAATCCTGTGCTCAGAGATTTTACAACCGACAATGGCAATGTCATTCTTGATGTGCATAATCTCGTGATCTCAGATCCGATTGCAATTGAAGCAAAAATTAATCAGATTGTGGGCGTGGTGACTAATGGATTATTTGCAGCTCGACCAGCAAACACCCTTTTGTTAGCGACCACAGAGGGTGTGAAAATAATAAAAAAATAGTATTATTTAATTTGAAAGATAATTTTTAAAGGAATACACATGGCAATTCATACATTTTCAAAATTCGACAAGGAGCTTGAAGGTCTGCGTGCTCAGGTCATGGAGATGGGTGGAATTGTTGAAGAACAAATTAAAGATGCCATCACATGTTTAAAAGATGCTGATTCAAAATTAATAGATAAAATTATTAATAGGGATGAAGACGTTAACGATCTTCAAACCAGCATTGATGAGAACTGTGAATTAGTTTTGGTGAAAAGAACGCCGGTGGCAGCAGATCTCAGGTTTGTTCTCACTGTACAAAAAATAACTACTGATCTAGAACGTATTGGTGATGAGGCAGCTAAAATTGCGAGGGCTGCAAAACGTATCTTTGAAAATGATCGTATGTCTAAACCGAGCTTAACTAATATTAAATCCATGCAGAAATTAGTATCCGAAATGCTGCACACTGCTCTAGATTCTTTTACAAGGATGGATCCGGATGCGATCTTATCGATCATCAAAGATGATCAATCCGTTGACGAAATTTACCAGTCCTGTATGCGTAGTCAACTTACCTTGATGATGGAAGATCCTAGAAATATTTCAACTGCACTTGAGATAGTTTACGTTGCAAAAGCAGTTGAAAGAATTGGGGACCATGCAGAAAATATTTCAGAACATATAGTTTACTGGGTCAAAGGTTCCGACGTGCGTCATCTTTCAACCAAAGAGATTAAAAAAGAACTAAAATCTTAAGCTAACTTGATTTATTCTTTTGGTGGGACGTAACCCTCAGCCTGGTCTGCGCCAGATCCAAAAAAATAATTTTCAGTTTGTTGGGTTAAATACTTTCTTGCCTCTGGATCAATTAAGCTTAAGCGATTTTCATTAACCAACATGGTTTGATGTTTTAACCATTCGGCCCATGCTTCTTTAGAGACATTTTCGAAAATCTTTTTTCCCAATTCACCAGGGTATGGAGGGAAATCTAACCCTTCTGCTTCTTTTCCTAACTTTACACAGTTTACAAGTCTTGCCATTTTTTTCTCACATTCATTTATAATGAGTGCAAATTCTATCAAGTGAGGAATAACATGGAAAGTCCTTTTAAAGGAAAGACAGGCATCAAAAGACTCATCAATGCCATTGGTTATTCTTTTGTTGGATTTAAAGTTGCTTTTAAGAAAGAGGATGCTTTCAGACAAGAGGTGTTTATGACTCTTATTCTGGTTCCTCTAGCTATTCATATATCAACCAACGGTATTGAGCTTGTGTTGCTTATTTTTTCTACCTTGCTTGTTCCTATTGTTGAACTATTAAACTCTGCAATCGAGGCGACCGTAGATCGTATTAGTTTAGAAAAACACAAACTCGCAAAGAGGGCTAAAGATATGGGCAGTGCTGCTGTTTTTCTTAGCCTAATCAATCTCTTTGCGGTTTGGCTCATCATTATTTTTTTCTAAAATTCTCCTCTCAATCCGAATAGAACTGACCGGCCTGGCCTTAAAAACTTATCCTTCATAAAAGAAGCATGATCACGTATTTCTTGATCAAGCAAATTATGGCCTTTCACAAAGAACTGCAGATTATATTCAATCGGAAACTGATATGCCGCATAAGCTGTCACATTAGTGTACCCATCAGTTTTTAATTCATGGGCAGCAATATTGTCTTGAGCAAATGCTCTTAAGATATCCAACCTTGCATACCATCGATTTTTTTCATAGGAAACACCCGCGCCCAATCGGAGTGGAGAAATCCTTGGTAAATCATCTCCGTTATCCTGTTCGGCGCGAACATAGTCACCCTTGTAAGAAAAATTAAACTGGTCATTAATTTGATAGTTTCCATCAAACTCTAACCCTTTAAATGTTGCTCCAACCGAACGATACTGAAATACACTCATTGCTTCAGCCTCTTCCTCTCCCTCATGAAGGTGATAGAGCTCGTTACCCGTGTTAAATAATCCTATGAAACGATTAAATTTCGTGTAGTAAGGACCAACATTGAAATAGTGTCCATTATTTTTCCAATTAACTTTAAAGTCTATCGAATTGGATAGCTCGGTGTTAAGATTTTCATTTCCTTTGTGGACTTGCTCAGTCGCATGGTGAGCACCATAAGGGAATAACTCGAAAAATGCTGGCGCTCTTTCAGAATGTGCCAAATTGGAATTTAAAGACCAATTTTGGTTAATCTTATAAACACCTCCGATAGCAGCATTGTTGGTCTGAAATGTTTTTTCTGTTTCACCGAAAGACTGATCATCCTCAGCACCACCGGAGGCATCACAATCATCAGAATCAGTATAAGAAATACTACAACCTCCATCACCTGTAAAAGCATTTCTTTTAACATCGTGATTTCCCCTTCTCAATCCCAATGTAAGTTTATGTTCATCGATTGGAAGCTCTTCATAAATATATACAGATTGTGAATCAGTATTAGCAGTTGGTAACAGAACTCCATTGGGTTGCTTGAAGGTTGAGTTATCAAAGTGAAATCCGACCACACCACTTATGCCAGCGATAGCATGATGACCTAATTCCAAAGTTCCATCCAGACCGCGATTTTCAAATGTTGCCTCAATTTCACCAGGCTCATGGTGTTCGTCATGCTTATAGTCGGTGTGGGCCATCTTAAACTTAAAATGGTTAAAAAAATCAAAAATATCAATATCATGAAACTCAGAATGCAGGTCCCAACGACTAGTTTCCTGATCAAAAAAACCTGTGGTTGTAAGTGGATTCCCAATTTCACTATCATGCTTCGCATACGACATACCGATATAACCCTTATCAAAGAAGTATGATGCACCTAGCGCACCGCCATCAGAATCGGAACCCGAATTTCTCAATTGGCCTTTTTTACCATATGAATTTCGACTAACCTCTGAATCAGAGCGAGCTAATCTGCTGGATACTGAATAGCCTGATATGTTGAGATTACCTGTTTTTCTGGTATAGGCGTCGAGGTGAATAACCAAATTTCCAATACCAATATCTCCAACTACCGCAGAGCTTCGTTCGCTGTTAGCTCCTCCAAATCGAGTTATTGCTCGACCGGTCGCACCAGAAATTTTTTGTCTTGGGATTCGATGGTCTATCGCGTTTATTACCCCACCGATGGTTCCCCCCCCATAAAGGACAGTTGCAGGACCTCGAATAACATCTATTTGTTCAATAACCATAGGGTCAATAGGGACTGCGTGATCTGTACTAAATGATGATACGTCAATAGAATTAATACCATTTCTCATGATACGGATTCGGTCACCGTCCATACCTCGGATGATTGGTCTTCCGACCATAGGTCCCCAGTTAGAAAAGGAAATTCCTGGGGTATCTTCTAGGGTATCAGCAAGGTTATTTCCCCTCCTGACGTCTAAACTCCGCCCATTTAAGACTGAGAAAGGGATGACGAATTCATCTGAGCTAACTCCCAAAGGATTAGCGGTTACTGGGGTAACTGGCAAATCTAATTGCTCATCCGCATAAGTTATGGCGTTTAGGGCTAAAAGCACGCCTAAGCTTAAAAGCTTGTATTTGTGTTGCATTTGTTTTCTCCAAAAAAATTAAAAATTATTTTTTAAGAGATTTGTGGTGGGCCCCTAACGGAATTGATGCTATAGAAATGCGTAAAAGCAAATATTCTGTAGCTATTATTTAAAGTTGAATTTAATTGTTTATTCAATAAAGTGTGATCATCATTTGAAATAGCGTGGGCAAGATGATTAAAAATACTACAATTTTCACAATGGTTAAGTTCCTTGCTGTCCTCTTTTTTTTCATCTTCACAATGAGCGACATAAAAGACCTCATGCATATGATCGACGTCATGTTGTAGAGTTGTCCATTGCATAAATACAATGGTAATTAATGCAAAAAATGCAATCTTTCTTAAAACCATTGTGTGATTATAGTTATTCATATGCTATAGTCAAGTTGTTGGTGGCCTAAATTTAGGCATAATCGGGAAATTGGTGAAAAACCAATACTGCCCCCGCAACGGTAATAGAGTGTGGATATAACAACATGTCACTGAGATTTTTCTTGGGAAGACGTTATATTTTGTCTCTTGAGTCCGGATACCGGCCAATCTTTATTTTTATACGGGTGAGTATTAAGCCTCCTATCGGTGCTTAATCTTCATGATTCAGTCTGGGAGGGCTTTATGCGTAACTTTAAGAATTTTTTAATTGCTATTTTCAGCTTTTATTCTTCATTAATTTATTCAGAGGAACTTAATACTGATGAAGTGATTGTTTATTCGAATAAATTCTATACCTCAGAAAGTAACTCCACTCATCATGTTGAGGTCTATGATCACGAAGAAATAATAAATTCTGGGACCAATAACCTCTTTGATTTTTTATCAAATAAATCCTCACTCAATGTTTCATCCTACTCTGGGAACAAAGCTGCGCCATCCATTGATATGAGAGGCTATGGACTAGAAAATGGATTTCAAAATATTGTTGTCAATGTGGATGGGTATCGGATCAATAATATTGATATGGCACCAGGTTTTTTAGGAACTATTAATACTAAAGATATCGATCGAATTGAAATTTTAAAAGGCAGCGGATCTGTTGTTCATGGAGACGGGTCCAACGCAGGGTCAATAAATATCTATACCAAAAATCATGACAAAACAAGGATCTCATCTGCATACGGTAATTTTGGTCAAAAGAATCACTCGTTTACCACAGGAAAGATAATTGACAATTTTTCTATTTCTTTTTCATCAAGTTACGAGAGTAATGACGGTTATAGTCAAAAAGATTCAAGAGGCAACAAAGATAAGAGTAAGTCGAGCAACCAAACTATTAAGTTAAGCTATGAACTGGATAATTATTCTCAGATTAATTTCAAATACTCCAATACGGAATCTAACTCTCTTTTTCCAGCAGCCCTGACCAGGCTTCAGTTTAATAAAGACCCGTCTCGTAGTGGAGGACAGTATAACGAGTTCGATTACAACGACGATATCTGGGGATTAGATTACATAACTCATTTTTCAGATAACTTTTCTGTTAAAGTCTATCACCAGGGGCAAAGAAAGAAATATGATGCCAGGGATTACGCGACTAACTTAAGAAAAACAAGCGCAATTGTTAATGGACTTGAGCTTGATTACTCTGGTAAAGGTTTTAATTTAACATCCGGAATGTCTATCAGCGAAAGAGAATTAAACGCATATCGCAACTCACAAACTCCAGTCAACCAGGCCAACAAACAAAATGAGGCAATCTACCTACAAGCAAAACATTCTCTTGATGATGATGATAAATTGTCCATTACTTATGGGGCAAGAACAGAAAGAGTAATCACCAAATTCAATAACACTAGTATTAACACTGATCAGTCTGACCGTCTATCCATGTTTGAAACTGGGTTAAATTATATTTTGAATAATCAAGTTAACTTATTTTCTAATTTTTCCAAAAGCATGCAATCACAAGATATTGACCGCATGCTTCCTTATAACTTTGGAACTGGGAACTACGATACCTTAAATCCAAATATTAAACCGATGCAAAGTAGGACAATTAATTTGGGCTTAAATTATATTGATCCGAAACAAAAATTAAAAATTAGTACATTTTATGCTGATCTTGATAATGAAATTGTTTTTAACCCAACGAGTTATCAGAATGAGAATATCGACCGCACTAATAAATATGGTTATGAAGTTTTTTTAATGCGCAAACTTAATGATAGATTTAATCTTAAATTTAACTACAGCTATACGATTGCTAAAATTTTAAATGATACAGACAGCACAACATTCCCAAGTGGAAAATCATTACCAGGTGTGCCAAAAAACTCAATTAATTTAGCAATCCACTATGATTATGATAATTGGAACGCTTCAGTTAATCATGTATGGCGAGATAGGAATTATATTTTTGATGATTTTAACAATAATGCCAATATGATGTCCCCATCTTATGAGTCAACCAATGCATTCGTTAAATATAGCTTGAAAAACATTTCTCAATTTTCGTCAATGAGTATTTTTGCTTCAATTAATAATATTTTTAATCAAAAAAATGGTATAAGAACATATACAGATGATACCTATGGTGCAATATACCCGTTTAATTTTAGAAGAACATGGTTTATCGGAATGGAAGTTGAAATATGATGCAAGTATTTAGTAAAAATAATCTACTTTTGGTGAGTTTCTTAATCTTTTTGATGTTTCTCACAAGAGGTAGTCATTTTTTAACTGAGTTTTCAATTCCTGATGCTAGTTTAATTATCTTTTTATATTTAGGTCTATTCATACCCTCTATCTTACTTTTTTGTGTATTTTTTATTCTCACCGCAGTTATTGATTTTGGTTCTGGTTTTTTTGATAACAGCTTGGCATTTTGTTTAACGGATGGTTATTGGGGGCTGATTCCAACATACCTTGTAATGTTTTTCGCTGGTAAGTTAATTAAAAATTACGATATTAAATTCAACACATTTTTTGTGATAGTTTTTGTCAGCACAACATTTGCTTTTATCATCTCAACAAATACTTACTACATGTTCTCCGATAGATTTGGAAATCCTTCATTCTTCACATCAATTCAGTATGGTTGGAATTATTTCCCTGCTTATTTGATACCTAACCTAGTATACGGATCCATTGTCTATTCTTTATATCAACTTGATCTCAGAAACTATTTCTTAAAATTCATACAAAGAAGTTAGCCTTTCATTATCATTATTTGATATAATTTCACGTTCAAAATTGGCCAGATAGCTCAGTTGGTAGAGCAGTGGACTGAAAATCCTCGTGTCGACAGTTCGATTCTGTCTCTGGCCACCACTCTTTTTTTAGTCTATTAATCTCTCTTGAATATAAAATAATTATCTAAATTATTGTTTTAAAAAAACCAAGTACAAATAAAGGGATTTGCAAACCAAAATTGACAAGAATTGCTTTATCTCTGAAAAGAAAACCCACTATCGTCCATCCAATTACTCCTAAACCATGAAAATAAATATTTAGAGGATAAATATTTAAATTGGTTAGAAGAATTCCTGTTAAAACAAGTGCCGTACTTATCCACTTAATCATCATATGATCCATTCAAGTTAAATTTTATAAAGAAAGAAATTGATTATCTATCACTAAAAAAGATATAGATAAAAATAATTGCGATAACTAAAAAGAGTAGCCACATTCTTTTAATTTCAGATTTTCTCTCATCATTGGCAACTTTATATTCTTTGTAGCCATCCCATGAATGTTTAAAAATAAAGAAAAAAAAGATTACAGCTATTAATTGATAAATATAATCCATAAAACAATACTAACAAAAACTTGACCAAACTTTAATTTAAAAATATATTTTTTCGATGGAAGAAAAATTTAATATCGGGATTGATCTTGGTGGTACAAAAATTGAAACGATTGTATTAGAGGATCAATTACCAATATTTAGAGATCGAATTCCAACTGAAGCCGAAAAGGGTCCTGATCATATCATTAGCCAAATATCAAAAATTTATAACCAAGCACTAAATGTGTTTGA
The DNA here is from genome assembly GCA_913048465.1 of uncultured Nitrosomonadales bacterium. Taxonomy (GTDB): domain Bacteria; phylum Pseudomonadota; class Gammaproteobacteria; order Burkholderiales; family Methylophilaceae; genus BACL14. The sequence continues at coordinate 6,924 of CAJWVO010000008.1, read as the reverse complement.
ATCAGATGACTTTTCAGTCGGAATTTGCACTCCCGGTTCCATTGCGCCTGACACAAATCTACTAAGGAATTCGAATACCACATGCCTAAATGGCACTGCCTTGCTTACAATGATTGAAGAAAAACTTAATCACAATGTCAATATCGAAAATGATGCAAATTGTTTCGCTCTAGCTGAAGCAACCCTGGGTGCTGGCAAAGATCATGAGCTGGTATTTGGAATTATTATGGGGACGGGTTGCGGAGGTGGTTTTGTGTTTAACAATCAATTACGCTTGGGTCCAAATTTAATTTCAGGTGAATGGGGCCACTCCGTTCTTTATCCTGATGGTAATGAATGCTATTGCGGCAAAAGAGGGTGTGTAGAAACCTACATATCAGGTGGCGGGATAGAAACACAGTTAAAAAATTATGGAATTAATTATTCTGCTAAAGAGTTTCTGAACAATAAAAATAAGAATGGGCTTGAAATGCAAATTTTTGATGGGTTTATGAATAATTTTGGAAGGGCTGTTGCCAATATCGTTAATAGCATTGACCCAGATATTATTGTCTTAGGCGGTGGGTTGTCTAATTTGGCAAATCTTTATAACGACGGTATTGAGGAAATTCAAAAGTATGTATTTTCTGAATCTTTCAAGACACCAATTGTCATGAATAAGCTTGGGGACTCTGCTGGAGTTTATGGAGCAGCTCTGTTGTAATAAAACTATATTTGAATATAATTTACTCATAATTTTTAAGAGACTTAACATGATTCCTGTAACTGCCTTATTTAGTTCGATACTCTTTTTTTTATTTTACTACTTAGCTAAAAATGTCATCCAAATAAGACGTAAAAATAAAATTGCGTTAGGGTTTGCAAAAAATAAAGAGCTTGAACAAGCCATTGCAGCCCACTCAAATTTCGGTCAGTATGTTCCTCTTGGATTAATCATGATGGCATGTATGGAATTAAATAAAATTCACTTCTCAATTATATTTATAGCTGGTATTAGTTTTACCTATGGCAGGATTATCCATGCAAAATCCTTTCTGAAAAAAACTATGGATCTAAAACAGCGGGTTCAAGGAATGAAGTTTACCTTTTGGACCATGATTGCAATGGCTGTTCTAAATATTGTTAGTTTTCTAATAAGAATCTAAATAACAATCATTCTTGTTTCTGCAACCTTTTTGATTTTATGTTTAAATCACCTTAAATTTAACATTAGGAATTTATCATGGATAACAAAAAAATTATTGATGCACTTAACAAAATACTAGAATTAGAACTGGCAGGTGTGGTTCGCTATACACATTACAGCCTAATGGTCTATGGATATAGTCGTATTCCAATCATTTCATGGCTAAGAGATCAAGCCACTGAATCTCTTGACCATGCAAATAAAGCTGGGGAGGTAATTACCAATCTTGGTGGACACCCATCTCTTGCAATTGGCCCTTTATTAGAAACTGAGAACCATGATATAGGTGATATCTTAAGAGAATCTTTAGACCATGAGATGTCAGCTTTGAACTCATATAAAGATTTATTGAAACTCGTTGAGGGCCATTCGGTGATGTTGGAGGAATATGCCAGAGAGATGATTTACAATGAGGAATTACATTTAGGTGAAGTTGACAAGATGTTAAGAAATCCTGGTGATATGGAACCATTCAATAAATGAGTGAAAATCGCAACGAAGTAAAGTTAGATGCCATTGGGCAGAAATGCCCAATGCCTCTCCTTTCCACAAAAAAAGCTTTAAGGAATATTGAAAAAGGTCAGATTTTAAAAATTATCGCTACAGATAAAAATGCGGTTAAAGATCTTAAAGCTTTTTGTGAATATACTGATCATGAGTTTATTGATGATCGAAGTGAAAATGAAACCTTCATCATTCGGATATTAAAGGGCTAGCTGTCTAATCTAGATAGTTGTTCTTTAAATTTTTGTAAGTCTTCCGAGAATTTTTTTTGTCTCTCTTTTTCTTGAATTATTACACTCTCCGGTGCCTTTTCTATAAACGATTGATTTGCTAATTTACCATCAGCTTTTTTCAACTCTATCGTTAACTTATCTATTTCTTTTTGCAATCTTTGCTTTTCCGCGGCAACATCAATTTCAACTTTAAGCATCAATTTATATTCACCGACGATTGAAACTGGGGCATCAATTTTTTCAAAACTATCAACGATGCTAACAGATTCGAGTTTAGCAAGCTGAACTAAATAATCTTGATACGACTGAATAGCTTCTGCATTGCCAATAATAAGAAGTGGTACTTTTTCTGCAGGAGAAATGTTCATCTCTCCTCTTAATTTTCTGCACTCTTCCACCATATTTTTTAGAGTTTGCATCCATGCTTCCGCATCCTTATCAATTTTTTTCTCTCTGGATAGAGGATAGCTTTGCAACATAATAGTTTCAGAATGCGTGCCCGTTTTCTGAGAAATAATCTGCCAAATTTCTTCTGATATAAATGGCATCATAGGATGGACCATTTTAAGAATATTTTCCAATAACCCTAGAAGCGTTCTTTTGGTCCCTCGAATGGTTGCTTCAGAATTAGAGTTATTTAATTGCACCTTCGCCACTTCAAGGTACCAATCACAATATTCATCCCAGATGAATTGGTACATTTCTTGAGCCGCTAAGTCAAAACGGTAATTCTCAAAATTAGACTCGATATTTTTTAATGTATTTTGAAAAATTGATGTAATCCATCGGTCAGCTTGAGAGAAATTCATGAAGCCATCTGTACATTGTTCAAAACCATTATCATCGTTTGGACAGTTCATTAAAACAAACCGAGACGCATTCCAAATCTTGTTACAAAAATTTCGATAACCCTCACACCGATTCAAATCAAATTTTATATCTCGGCCTGGTGAAGCTAAACTGGCAAAAGTGAATCGTAGCGCATCCGTTCCATAGGCTAAAATTCCATCAGGAAATTCTTTTTTAGTTCGTTTGGCGATTGATTCTTTTTGTTTTGGATTCATTAATCCATAGGTTCTTTTATCAATTAATTTTTCTAGATCAATTCCATCAATTAAATCGATAGGATCAAGGACATTACCTTTCGACTTACTCATCTTTTGACCTTCTGAATCTCGAATCAGCCCATGCACATATACATGTTTGAATGGAATTTTTCCAGTAACGTATTTCGTTAGCATAACCATTCGCGCTACCCAAAAGAAAATAATGTCAAAACCTGTTACCAAAACAGATGAGGGCAGGTATTTATCAATCACAGCATTAGATATGCTTGGATATTCAGGGGTCCAATCTAATGTCGAAAATGGCCACAAGGCAGATGAAAACCATGTATCAAGCACATCATTATCTTGCTGTAAATTTTTTGGATCAATACCTTTTTCAGTCGCAATTTTTTGCGCTTCTTCTTTATCGTGAGCAACAATGATCTCATCATTGGGTCCATACCATGCAGGGATTTGATGTCCCCACCAGAGCTGTCGAGAGATACACCAGTCTTGAATATTTTCTAACCACTGGTTGTAGGTATTCTTCCAATTATCAGGGTAAAACTTTACCTCACCAGTATTTACAACATTCAATGCCTCCTCTGCAATGCTTGGACTATCACTCACCTGCTTACTCATTGCCACAAACCATTGGTCCGTGAGAAGTGGTTCTATAACAACGTTAGTTCTATCACCTCGCGGAATTTTTAATCGATAATCTTCTACCTTATTTAGATTGCCTTGCTCTTTGAGACTCTCGACAATTTTTTTACGCGCTTCAAATCTTTCCAGCCCTTTAAACTCTCCGCCATTGTCATTAATGAAGCCATCAAGGCTCATTATATTAATCATGTCTAATGAATGTCTTTTGCCCACTTCGTAGTCATTGAAGTCATGTGCAGGGGTGACTTTTACAACTCCTGTTCCAAATTCCATATCAACATACTCATCAGCAATAATTGGGATCTCTCTGCCGATCAGAGGGAGGATTACATTTGAACCAATGAGGTTTTTATAGCGGTCGTCATCTGGGTGAACCATCACGGCTACATCACCGAGCATTGTCTCTGGCCTTGTTGTTGCAACGGTTAATTTTTCTTCTTGATTATTTGCAAGAGGATAATCGATATGCCATAAATGACCATTTTCTTCTTCTTGAATTACTTCTAGATCAGATACAGCGGTTTGTAACTTAACATCCCAGTTAACTAAACGCTTCCCACGATAAATGAGTCCATCATTATATAATTTCACAAAGACCTGATTAACGCTTTTGGACAAACCTTCATCCATGGTAAATCTTTCACGACTCCAGTCAGGCGAGGTGCCAAGCCTCCTCATTTGTTCAGTTATTTTACCCCCGGACTCCTCTTTCCATTCCCAAACTTTCTCAATAAATTTTTCACGTCCTAAGTCATGTCGTGAAATATTTTGTTGATCCAATTGTCTTTCAACAACTATTTGAGTTGCAATGCCCGCATGATCTGTTCCTGGCTGCCACAAAGTATTAGATCCTCTCATGCGATGATACCTAGTCAAACTATCCATTAAAGTTTGATTAAAGCCATGCCCCATGTGAAGTGTTCCAGTGACATTCGGAGGTGGTAATAAAATTGAAAAATTATCTTTTTTTTCTTCATCTAATCCACATTGATAATAACCTTTTTGCTCCCAGAAGGCATACCATTTGGACTCTATTGATGATGGATTAAAGGATTTTTCTAATTCTTGCATAAGGGAGCTATTTTATCATGATGCTTTTAAGAATGATCGGATGAAGATGAGCAGATTGCACATTCTTTATCTTTTTTAAATGAGATTGTTTTCCATTCATTACTTTTACCATCAAAGATCCTGAGCTTATTTTTAATAGGGTTCAGATTCAATAGTACTTTAATTGCTTCTAGAGATTGCATTACACCAATGATGCCAACCACTGGTGCAAGTATTCCATGATCAGCGCATCTCAATTCATTTTCTTCGCCATTGTCAGGAAACAAACATTCATAGCAAGCTGAACTGTTATCTCTAAAATCAAAAATGGCGAGCTGGCCTTCAAATCGAATAGCTGAACCAGAGATAAGAGGAATTTTATTTTTAAAGGCTACTTTATTTACACTATATCTGGTTTGAAAATTATCAGAACAATCTAAGATTGCATCAACTGAGTTTTTTTTTACATACAAATCAAATGCATTTTCACTCAATTTTTTATCCACAACATTAATATTAATATTTGAATTTATAGATGAAATAAAACTTTTAGCTGACTGAGCTTTATTGATTTGAAGCATATCCTCTGTATGAACTATTTGCCTTTGCAAATTTGATAATTCAACTTTATCAAAATCACATAAGGTTAATTCACCAATACCAGACGAAGCAAGATAAATAGATGCTGGTGATCCGAGACCGCCTAATCCAACTACCAAGACATGGCTGTCTAAAAGCTTTTGTTGGCCATCATAGTCGACTTCAGGTAGTAAAATATGTCTACCATATCTTTCTAAATCTTGATCATTCATTATTATTTTGATTATAAACTAGAATTTGGGGTGGCTGATGGGGTTCGAACCCACGACAACAGGAATCACAATCCTGGACTCTACCAACTGAGCTACAGCCACCAATGAAATTGGCCTGCCCGACAGGAATCGAACCTGTAACCTACGGCTTAGAAGGCCGTTGCTCTATCCAGTTGAGCTACGGGCAGCTTAACGTAATAATAAAGCTTGCTACAAGTATACTCTAAAAGTATGTGTAAAAATGGTCGGGGTGGAGAGATTCGAACTCCCGACATCCTGCTCCCAAAGCAGGCGCGCTACCAGGCTACGCTACACCCCGAACGCGCAAATATAGCGCAATTTGGTTATTTGGTCAAATGGTAAATCCCAAAATGGAAAAATTAAAGGTATTTATATATAATCAATCAATTTGGTGGTGAATTTATGACAGCTAAACTAATCGATGGGAAACTTATTGCCAATAATCTTCTTGAAGAATTGAAGGAAGAAATTGCTAAAAGACAACAAGACGGCATTAGAAATCCAGCCCTTGCCGTTGTTCTCGTAGGAGATGATCCTGCGTCAACTGTATACGTAAATAATAAAAGAAGAGCGTGTGAAAAGGTTGGCATTAAATCTTTATTTTATGACCTACCGGCCACAACATCACAAAGTGAATTAGAAAAATTAATTGATGATTTAAATAATGATTCAGCTGTGGATGGTATTCTCGTTCAATCACCATTACCTGATCCATTAGATGAGGATCGAATTCTTGATCTTATTTCTCCTAATAAGGATGTCGATGGATTCCATCCGATCAACTTAGGATTACTAGCCATGCGTCAACCAAAGTTTCGTTCATGCACGCCTTATGGTGTTATTAAAATGCTACAAGCTATGCAGATAGAAGCATCAGGTAAAGATGCTGTAGTGGTTGGAGCATCGAATCATGTTGGGCGACCAATGGCTTTTGAACTTCTGCTAGCTGGCGCAACGGTGACCCAGTGTCATAGCAAAACACAAAATATTCAGGACAAAGTTTACAATGCGGATATCGTTGTTGCAGCGGTTGGGAGGCCAGAAATGGTTAAGGGCTCTTGGATTAAAAAGGGTGCGGTTGTCATTGATATTGGCATAAATCGAGTGGGTGACAAACTTATTGGTGATGTTGAATTTGAGGTAGCTAAAAATAATGCCTCATTCATAACGCCAGTCCCAGGTGGAGTCGGCCCAATGACGGTAGCTACACTGATGAGCAATACTCTGGATGCTCAAAAAAATAGTTTATAGCTATTTTTTTTAGCGAAAATAGAGTAAACTTTCGCGGTTCATTTGAAAAGGAAAATACATGGCAGAGAAAAAGTCAATTTTTGCAAAAGCTGTTGAGGTTGCTAAGAAAGCAGTGGCTAAACCTGCAGCTAAGAAAGCAGTGGCTAAACCTGCAG
>CAJWVO010000007.1 GCA_913048465.1 uncultured Nitrosomonadales bacterium | reverse complement strand
TCTTAGCTGCTGGTTTTTTCTTAGCTGCTGGTTTTTTCTTAGCTGCTGGTTTCTTTGGTTCAGATTTTGTATCTTTACCTAATAATGCACTAATTAATTTTTCTAACATATCTCTTTACTCCCTGTAAATAACATTAAAGTTTGAATGGTAATTATATTGCTTCTATTTAATGATGCAAGTACTTTGTAATTAGAAACTAAAGTTCATAGATTTTTTCCCCATCAACAAATGTATGGCTGACTCTTCCATGAAGTTCATATTCAAATGGAATATTTTTCCCTGAAGTTTTAATTGAGCTTTGTGATGGAATCCAGCTTAAAGATTCGTCATATAAACAAAAATCTATATTGGTGCATTTATTAAGATCATATTTTTTATTATTTAAAATTTTATAAGGCTCTAAACTAATTTTTGAAAGTAGCTTCGTAATATTAATTTGATGATCCTGTGCAACTTTAAATATCAATGGCAGAAACGTTTCAAACGATGATGCTCCAGGTTCTGATTCTTCGAAAGGTAGCATCTTTTTATCTAGATCCACTGGGCAGTGATCTGATGAAATAGCATCAATAACATCATTTTGAATACTATTAAAAATTTCCTTTTGGTCAATTTTTGATCTTAATGGGGGGACGAGATGATAGTTGGTGTTATACCCATCAATATCCTGCTCACTGAATAAAAGCTGATTGATAGAAACATCACAGGTTACATTAATATTTTCATTTTTTGCCTTTTCAATAATCTCAAGCGACTCTCTACAGGAAATTTTGGATAAATGAATTTTTGTACCAATGTCTTTTGATAAGGCAATATATTTTAAAATTTCAATAATTTCTGAATTTCTATTTGATCCTTTCAAACCAAGCCTAGTTGCAATTGAACTTTCATTTGTATAAGTATTTTTTGATAAATAATTTTCAGCTGGACGTAAGAAGAGAGTAAACCCAAAAGTTTTGGCATATTCAAAAGCCCTCAAGAGAACTTTGGTATCTATAATTGGTTGTTCGGCTTGTGAAAATCCGATAGCTCCAGCGTCAAATAACTCTTTCATTTCAGACAGCTGCTCTCCGGCTAAATTTTTTGTTATTGCCGCAAATGGTTTAATATTGATTGGAAAGATTTTATTTGCTTTAGATATTAGATCCTTTATTAAGCTTGGCTCATCAAGGACTGGGTCGGTGGCTGGCTGGCAACAAACATTGGTTATCCCCCCAGCAATAGCAGCGGATATCTCTTGATCTAATATTGACCTATGCTCTTCACCAGGAGTTTTAAGATTTGAATACAGATCTGTTATTACCGGAGCTAATAATTTATTAGTGCCATCTATAATTTTACATTTCTCGTCAATATTATTTTCGTTGCATGAGAAGTTTTCAACCTTGCCTTTACTTATATAAATATTCTGATTTGTTTGTATTTCACTATTAGAATCAAAAACATTAATATTTTTGATGAGGTATTTCATTTTTTCTCCATCAATAAAGACATAACAGCCATTCGAATTGCAATTCCAAAACTGACCTGAGGAAGGATCACTGCCTTATTGGAGTCTGCAACTGAGGATTCAATTTCAACCCCACGATTCATTGGGCCTGGGTGCATAATAATGCAATTAGAATTAGCCAGATCAACTCTTTTTGATGTTAAACCATATGTTTTGAAATATTCTTCTTGGCTTGGAATTAAAGCATTATCCATCCTCTCTTTTTGTAACCTAAGCATCATGATTACGTCTACATCCTTTACTCCATGATCAAGATTATCAAAAGGAATTACTCCAAGATCTTGGACACCATAAGGCATTAGTGTTTGCGGAGCTATCACTCTTATTTCTGGTACACCAAGAATACTCAGCGCATTAATTTCGGAACGAGCAACTCTGGAATGCTTAATGTCCCCGACAATAGCAATTTTTAATTTTTTAAAGTCTTTTTTATAGTGTCTAATTGTAAATGCATCCAGTAATCCTTGGGTTGGATGTGAGTGATAACCATCACCTGCATTAACAACTTTAATATTTTTATTAATATGTTTTGCTATAAAATGAGCAGCACCGGACTGATTATGCCTAATCACAAACATGTCAGCATGCATTGCTATTAAATTATTTATCGTATCAAGAATAGATTCACCTTTAGATTGTGATGAGGTACTTACATTAAGGTTAATAACATCTGCTGAAAGTTTTTTTGCTGCAATTTCAAAAGTGGTTCTGGTTCTAGTGCTATTTTCAAAAAATAAATTACAAATTGTTTTCCCATTTAATAAATCAGTTTTTTTGACATTGTTATTTTCGAGATCTAAAAACGAATCAGCTCGTGCGAAAATTTCTTCAATAATTTGCCTTGAGAGACCCTCAATACACAACAAATGTTTAAGTTGTCCGTTATTTAATTGAATGTTATGCATTTAAAGACCTTATTTTTTTGTCAACTTCATTGAAGTGCGATTGCAATATTATGTCTGCAGCTATTTGGTCAACAAGAGAGATATTATTTTTTTGTTTTTTACTACCTAGGCCTTTAATTAACTCCTCAGCAGACGTTGAGCTGTAATTTTCATTCACAAAGAAAATGGGTAGATTTATATTTTTTTCGATTTCTTTTGCAGTGTTTAAACAAAACTTTGTCGTTTCATTAGCACTCGAATCTCGGTTTGATGGCAGTCCCAGGACTAAATATATTGGCTGCCATTCATTAACAAGTTGTTTAATTTTTTCTATTCGCTGATTTTTATTTTTTGAGTAAAAAGTAACCAGGTTTCTTGAAGTTTTAAGGACGTTATTACCAACTGCTACACCAATTTTTTTTATACCCAAATCAAATGCAAGTACTGATCCTTTTTTTTCGTTTATTTCTTTAAGATCATAATTATTTAATTTCGTCATGATTTAAAAAAAAGGTGGGAGAGGGTTTAAGAAAACCAAAGTTGAATTTAAATTTTTTGAGTGTGTATTTCAACGCATTGAATAATAACACAATTTTATTTTTCTATAAATTCTTTTACTTCTAAACCAAAACCCATCATGCTAGGCATTTTCCTGGGTGATGCCAACAGTTTCATATTTTTTATACCAAGATCAACCAGTATTTGAGAACCAATTCCATAATTTCTAAGATCATTTTCTTTATTTTTTGGCTGCTGATCTAGATCGCCAATTTTCTTTAGATTAGTTGAAGAGCCATAATTTAGAAATAACATGACCCCATTTTTTTCTTTAGATATTTTTTCAAAAGCTTCATTGGGCGTCCATGAGTGTTTGTCATTTTTTACAATAAAGTCGAGAATAGTTAATGGCTCATGCACTCTAACCATCACGATATCATTAGGATCAATTTCTCCTTTAACAAAAGCCAAATGAATACTGCTAGAAATTTTATCTTTATAAGTAATAAGTTTAAACTCTCCAAATGCTGTTGAAACAACATCCTCTTCAGTTCTTAAAATAAGTTTTTCTTTTTTTCTTCTATACTCAATGAGGTCAGCAATGGAGCCAATTTTTAAATGATGTTTTTTTGCAAAATCTTTTAGATCATCGAGACGAGCCATCGATCCATCATCATTGAGGATTTCACAAATTACCCCATAAGGTTGAAATCCGGCGATTTGCGATAAGTCACAACCAGCTTCTGTATGACCTGCTCGATATAAAACACCACCTGAATGTGATATTAATGGAAAGATATGTCCAGGCCTAACAATACTATTTTTTGTTGCACTTGGGTGAATCGCAGCTTTAACTGTAGTTGATCGATCGCTAGCTGAAATTCCAGTTGTTACTCCATCAGCGGCCTCTATGGAAACAGTAAAATTAGTTCCTAGTTTTGCTTCATTCTCTTGCACCATTAATGGCAGGTTTAACTGGCGTGCTTTTTCTTCAGTGAGTGTTAGACAAATTAATCCTCTACCAAATTTGGCCATAAAGTTGATAATTTCAGGTGACACGTTATCAGCTGGAATAAACAGATCTCCTTCATTTTCCCGATCTTCATCATCAACCAGGACTACCATTTTGCCTAACTTAAGGTCTTCAATTATCGATTCAATATTGTCTAACATAAATTAACCATTTAATGCATAGCGAGCTAGCATATCAATTTCAAAATTAAATTGATCATTAATTTTATTATTCTTAAATGTTGTGTGCTCTATTGTATGTGGAATAAGATTTAGAAAGAAATTATTTTTATCAACCGTGTTAACCGTTAGGCTAACTCCGTTTATTGCCACTGAGCCTTTAGGAGTTATAAATTTCTGAAATTGACTAGGTACTTCCATCACCCAAATTTGCGAATCAGATGCTTTTTTTATATCTTTTAACATAGCTTTTGAGTCAATATGACCAAAAACGAAATGGCCACCAATTTTATCTCCAATTTTTAATGACTCTTCCAAGTTAACTTCTTGATGCAAACAAAAAGGGACTACCTTTGAAAGCGTCTCTTGTGATAAGTAAAAATCAAGGGTATTGTTGGTAAAGTTTGTTACGGTCAGACATGCGCCATTGACACAAATGCTATCACCAAGCTCGATATTAAATTTTCCGTCATATTCAATCGTCAATTGAATGTCAGTATCAATATCTTCGATACTAATGATCTTACCAATTGTTTTAATAATCCCTGTAAACATGCCATAATTCTAACAGATCAACTCATCATCATTTAACAAATGATTTTTTTCAAATGAAATCTTTATTTTTAGATTTTTGGGTATCCAGTAAAATTTTAATCAATGGTAGTAAAAATCGTTTTTTATCTTTTATTGGCTTCTCAAGTATTTTAGGAATATCTATTGGTGTAATGGCATTAATTGTTGTGATGTCAGTTATGAATGGATTTCATTTTGAGTTAAAGAAAAGAATTCTTGATGCCACATCTCACATTGAAATTACTGGAGGCCTGGATAATCAAGATGAAATTAATCAATTAATAAAAAAAATTACTGATTTGAAACATGTGAAAGCAGTCTCACCATATGTTTCAGGAGAGGGTCTTTTATCAAATAAATCTGTAAACAGAGGGGTCTTGGTTAAAGGGATAGATCCTCAATATGAAAATAATGTTAACCAGCTTTTAAATAAGGTTGTCAAAGGCTCTAAAAAATTCTCAAGCAAGCCATTTGAGATAATCATTGGTGTGGATCTTGCACGATTATTAGGTGTTGATATTGGCGACGATGTTTCATTATTGATTCCTAAACTCAATTTTAGTCCAATCGGAAATTATCCAACAATAAAAAAATTTCATATTGTTGGTATTTTTGATGCAGGTATTTATGAGTTCGATAGCAGTTTAGCGCTAATTGATTTTCAAGATGCTCAGAAAATTTTCTTTAAAAACCAAAAAACAAAATTCTCTGCAATGCAAATTCAATTAACAGATTCTAATAAAACATTACATGTTGAGTCTGATATAAAAAAAATTCTAATCGATTTGAATATCAATTCATTCATTAATAATTGGACAAATAAAAATAAAAATTTTTTTAGTGCGATTCAAATGGAAAAGAGAGTAATGGCCATAATTTTAACTTTAATTATCGCCGTTGCTGCATTCAATTTAGTGGCATCATTAGCAATGAGTGTGCAGGATAGGAAAAAAGATATAGCAATACTGATGACTATTGGATTTTCAAAATTTCAAATTATAAGAATTTTTATCTTTCAAGGATTCATTATTGGGTTTATAGGATCTTTGTTAGGCTTGTTTTTTGGAGTTGTAATTTCGTCTAATATTAATATCATTGTCCCGTTTATTGAAGGTCTGTTTAATATTCAATTTTTATCAAAAGATATTTATTACATCAACGAACTTCCTTCAATAATTATTCCAATGGATATAGTTTTTGTAATATTGGTATCAATTATCTTGTCTCTGTTTGCTACCATTTACCCCAGCCAAATGGCAGCAAAATTAAATCCTGGTGAAATTTTAAAAAATGAGTAATGTTGTTGAAATTAAAAATTTAACAAAAAGATTTCCATCTTTGGAAAAGCCTCTGTTTGATCGATTATCAATTGAAATCAATGAATCTTCAGTCATAACTGGTGTATCTGGATCAGGGAAAACAACTTTTATGCAAATCATTGCCGGGCTGGATACATTCGATCAGGGAGATGTTGCTGTACTAGGAAGGAGTTTAAGTTCCTTAAGTTCTTCTCAGGTGACCACTTTTAGAAGAAAAGAATTTGGATTTATATACCAGTTTCATCATCTATTGAATGATTTTAATGTTCTAGAGAACGTGAAGTTACCTTTATTGTTAAATGGGTACGACGATGATAAAGCTACAGAAAAAGCAAAAAATCTAATTCGTCAGGTAGGGCTAAGCGAGAGATTACATCATTTTCCGAATCAATTATCTGGTGGAGAAAGGCAGAGGGTTGCAGTGTGTAGAGCTGTTGTTCACGATCCAAAAATAATATTTGCAGATGAACCTACTGGAAATTTGGATAAAAATAATTCTAGGATAGTAATTGATTTACTTATTAAGCTAGCTAAAGAAAAATCGATCTCATTGATAATGGTGACGCATGACTTATCTGTGCTAAAAAAATTTAAAAACAAACTTGAGTTTGTCGATGGAAAATTGAAAAAATGTTAATATTCTCTTTGAATCATTAATGCTTATTAAGGAGTTTTAGAGTGTGGGATATTATTCAAGGTGCTGGGTGGCCAATTTGGCCTTTAATTTTTGCTTCAATTCTTGCTCTTGCAATTATCATTGAAAGATTATGGGCCTTAAGGGCAGAAATAATTGCACCAAAAAATTTATTGAATGAAGTTAGGACATTAATTGACCAAAAAGGTGTCAATAAAAAATCCATTGATTTGTTGAGGGAGCACTCCTACTTAGGTGAAATATTTGCTACCGCACTTGATCATATCTCTAGCTCTCCTGGATTGATTAAAGAATCAATCGAAGAAACAGGAAGGGCAGTATTTCATAAATTAGAAAAATACTTATCTACTTTAGGAACCATTGCAACAGTTGCTCCGCTACTAGGTCTTTTTGGGACTATCATTGGTATGGTCGAATTATTTAGTTCATTCACCAGCAGCGGTGCTGATGTAACTGTTTTTGCAAGAGGGATTTCAATAGCTTTATATAATACAGCCGGAGGAATTGTTGTTGCAGTTCCAGCGATGATTATGTACAGATTTTTTAAAAATAAAGTTGAATCACTTATAGTTGAGATGGAACAACAGGCCATAACCTTAGTTGAAATCATTCATCATAAAGGAAAATAACTAATGAATTTCAGAAGAGGCAGTCAAGAAGATGAATTGGAGATAAATTTTATCCCTCTTATTGATGTTTTACTAGTGATCATTATTTTTCTTGTGGTGAGCACAACGTTCTCAAAATTTAGTGAATTAAAAATCAATCTTCCAACTGCTGAGGCAATACCTCAAGACAAAGATCTTGATAAAGTGGATATTGTTATTACCAGTGAAAATCAATACTTTATTAATGACGTACAAATTACGGACAATTCCATTGCTGGTATCCTTGAGGAGTTGAAAAACTTAAAATCAAAATTTAATAATGATTTACCTACAGTTATTATTAATGCTGATGCGATGTCCAACCACCAATCTGTTATAAATGTTATGGAGGCAGCTAGACTGTCTGGTCTTAATAAAGTTACTTTTGCCACAAAAGTTAATTAAACCTCTCAATGCCAGAGTTAAAAAAACAACCTTTAAAGTTTTCAGAATTCAAAGAAATTTATCAACAACTTTTAAGATATGCGCTCAATTATAAATTTTCTTTATTATTGAGTATCATTTTTATGCTGATATTTTCATTAACCAATACAGGTTTTTTAGCACTGCTTAAAGAAATTACTGATAATGGTTTTGATACTGAGAATTCGATCATCAAAATAATGTTGCCCATTTCACTGATGGTACTTATGCTAATTAGGGCCTGTTCATCATTTATGTCTGGGTATCACATGAGGAAAACTTCAAGGGGTGTAGTTGCAGATCTCAGAATTGATACTTTCAAAAAATATCTCAAACTTCCGGTGTCATATTTTGATAACAACAACGCAGGAATGCTCGTTTCAAAATTAACTTATGAAGCAGACCAATTATCAGCAGTTATAACGAGAATCGGTATAACCATAATTAGAGAATCTTTTACTGTAATAGCTTTATTCATATACATGGTTTATTTGGATTGGTTTCTAACTTTAGTTTTTTTATTAATGACACCAGTAATTATCAGATATTTAAAAAAAGTATCACCTCGACTAAGGTCTTTTGGTTTTGAGGTGCAAGAAACCATGGGAAATATGACATCCGCTTCGGAGGAGGCTGTAACTGGACAAAGGGTTATAAAAGTTTTTGGTGCCATAAATTATGAATTTCAAAGATTTACATCGATTGTCAAAAAAAATATGAATATGCAAATTAGATTGGCAAGACTCTCTCTATTTAACAGCATGTTAATAGAAATTATCGCCTCAATTGCTTTGGGAGTAATTGTTTACTATGCGTTGGCAAATTTTACCACTGGTGAATTTGCTGCATTTGTTGGAGCATTGCTAATGATGATTAAACCGATCAAAAGCTTAACTGAAGTTAATGAATCGTTACAAGTTAGTATTGCTGCAGCAAAAAGTATTATGAATGTTTTAAATGAGCGGAATGAAAAAAACCAAGGAAAAAAAGTTTTACCTAATGTTAAAGGCGATATAGAAATCAAAAATCTTTCTTTTCAATATGGAGATAATGATAGAAGTGTTTTGAACCAAATATCATTAAAAATAAAGAGAGGACAGAAAATTGCATTAGTTGGCAAATCAGGTGGAGGAAAAACAACCTTGATGAATCTTCTTCCAAGGTTTTATGATTTTAAAGAGGGTGACATTTTAGTTGATAAAGAAAATATAAAAGATTTAAAACTTGATAATTTGCGCAGCTTTTTTTCTCTAGTAACTCAGGATACTATTTTATTTAACGACACCATACGAAATAACATATGTTATGGAAATCAAATGAGAAAAATTTCTGATAAAAGATTGAATGAAATCATTGATCAATCAAACTGTAGAGAATTTATAGAAAAACTTCCTAATAAGTTGGACAATTTGGTTGGTGATCGTGGGGTTAAACTATCTGGCGGCCAAAAGCAGCGTATTGCAATTGCCAGAGCAATTATCAAAGATGCCCCTATTTTACTTCTTGATGAAGCAACCTCTGCTCTTGATTTAGAGTCTGAAAAACTTGTTCAAGATGCACTAGATCATTTAATGAAAAACAAAACATCAATTATTATTGCTCATCGATTATCAACCGTAAAAAATGCTGACAAGATATTTGTTCTTGATAAAGGATCAATTATTGAATCTGGGAATCATGACGAGCTAATAAGAAAAAAAGGATTCTATTCAAAACTGTATAAAAAAGAATTATCGTAAAAAAAGTCATGTCTATTGAGAAATTTTTTACCGATCAATATTACAAACAAGCCAATTTAATATGGTTACTGATCCCTCTTTCATTAATAAATTATTTTATCTATTATTTAAGAACTGGTCTTTATAAGTTTAATATTTTTAAACAAAAAAAATTACCTGTCACAACGATCGTAGTAGGAAATTTAATTGTTGGTGGTTCAGGTAAAACCCAACTTGTCATTTACTTGGCTAAATTATTAAAAAAAAATAATATTAATGTTGGAATCATTTCTCGTGGCTATAAGGGAAGATTTAAAAATACAACAGAAGTCTTTGGTAATTCAAACGCTTTTGATGTAGGTGATGAGGCACTGTTATTGAAACAAAAATTAAATATTCCTGTATTTATAAGTAGATCAAGATTTGAGGCAGGAAATGCATTAATAAAAAAATACAGTGAAACGGATGTAATTATTTCAGATGATGGCCTTCAGCATAAAAGTTTATTTTTTGATTATAAGATTTTAATAAATGATGATCGGTATGTCACCAATCATTTGCTTCTGCCAGCGGGGCCGTTTAGAGAACCATTATCGAAAATTCATAATAATGATATTTTAGTTTTATCAAATAGCTTAGAATCAAAAAAAGACTTTTTTAAATTTTCTCTTAATCATAAAGTAACTAATTTAAAGACAAACGAAGAGATAGCTATGAATAAGCTAACCAATCTACATTTATCAATTGGTATAGGTTATCCGTATCGACTAATAAACTCATTAAAAAAACTATGTAATTTTAAATATCGGATTTATGATGATCATTATTATTTTACAAATAATGATTTTAAAGATAACTTTAATTATCTTATAACTGAAAAAGATTCAGTGAAATGTACAAATATTAAAAATAAAAATATTTGGGTACTAAAATCCGATGCAAGAATGTGTCCAGTGTTTGAAAAAAGATTACTTGGAAAAATTTTAAATGGATAAAAATTTACTTGAATTAATGGTATGCCCGGTGACTAAAGAAAAGCTTATCTACGATAAAAAAAATAATGAATTAATATCAAAGGGGGCAGGCTTGGCATATTCAATAAAAAACGGGATCCCCATAATGCTTGTATCTGAGGCAAGAAAAATCAAATGAGTTTTACTGTTGTTATACCTGCTCGTTTAAATAGCACAAGACTTGAAAATAAGCTTCTTTTAGAAATAAAGAATAAACCACTGTTTATTTATACAGCTGAGCAAGCATCTAAATCAAAAGCCACTAACATTTATATTGCTACAGATAATCATAATATTAAGGACATAGCAGAAAATTTTGGATTTATGTCTATCATGACTGCTGAATCTCATCAATCAGGAACTGATAGGATTAATGAGGCAGCACAAATGCTTTCCCTGAAAGATGATCATGTGTTAGTAAATGTTCAAGGGGACGAGCCTTTAGTAGATTTTAAATTAATTGATGAGCTTGCTGAAAATATTTCAAGTCAGAACCAGTATGTATCCGCATATAAAAAATTTAAAAGTTTCGAAGATTATAAGAATAAAAATAATGTAAAAGTAGCTCTGAATGTGAACAATGAAGCAATAACTTTTTCAAGAAGCATGATTGGCAATTTAAATGATGAAAACTTTATTGATGACCTAATTTATCATCATCTTGGTATTTATGCTTATACAGTCAAGCAGATTAATGATTTTTGTCAGATAGATAGCCCTAAAATTGAAAAAGTTGAAAAATTAGAACAAATGAGGGCAATTTTCAATAACATTCCTATTAAAATGATCGAGTATCATGGTGAAGAAATGATAGGAGTAGATACGATCGAAGATTTTAATAAAGTTAAAATTTTACTTGGCTAAATTGCGTCGTCATCCGTTTCACCGGTTCTAATTCTAATGGCTTTCCCAACAGGGGATACAAAAATTTTTCCATCACCAATTTTTCCAGTGTGAGCAGTATTTTTAATAGTTTCAATTACTTTGTCTACCATTTTATCTGATACAACAATCTCAAGTTTCATTTTAGGCAAGAAGTCAATTACATATTCAGCACCACGATAGAGCTCGGTATGCCCCTTTTGTCTTCCAAAACCTTTAACTTCAGTCACCGTTAAGCCTTCAATACCGACTTCAGCTAGAGCTTCACGAACTTCATCTAATTTAAATGGTTTTATGATTGCATCAATTTTCTTCATATTTTTATCCTAAAAAGTTATTAGTGATTGGAAAACGCCTCTCTCTTCCAAATGCCTTTCTTGTTATTTTTGGTCCAGGGGGGCTTTGCCTTCTTTTAAACTCACTTCTTAATATTAATTTTACAATTTTTTTCACTGTTTGTACCTTAAAGCCCATGCTAATAATCTCATCTGCCGATTGTCCTTCATCAATAAAGAGCTCAATGATTTTATCCAGCTCATCATATGCCGGCAATGAGTCTTGATCTGTTTGATTCGGTTTCAATTCTGCAGATGGGGCACGAGTGATTATTCTTTCCGGAATAATGTTTTCATTTGTATTAATGAATTTACTTATCTTATAAATTAATGTTTTTGGGATATCTTTAATAGGAGCATATGCGCCCACCATGTCTCCATAAAGCGTTGAATAACCAACTGCAGATTCACTTTTGTTGGACGTTGATAGCACAATTCCATTTTTTTTATTCGCCAAAGCCATAAGAATAAGCCCTCGACTTCTTGCTTGAATATTTTCCTCTGTGATGTCTGGCTTAAGATTTTTAAAATCGTCTTTTAAATTTAGATTAATTTGATTTATCAATGTGGATAAATTTTTATCAATAAAATTTACTCCAAGATTTTTTGCAAGTTCTTTTGCATCGTCAATACTGATTTTAGAGGTGTATTTTGATCGCATCATAATACAATTTATGTTTTCTTTATTTATTGCTTTTGATGCAATATATGCAACCAGAGCAGAATCAATTCCACCAGATAAGCCAAGGAAAATATTTTTTATTTTATTTTTTTTAATATAATCTTTAGTGCCTAAAATACATGCATTCAACACACTCTCTTCAATTGATAATACCTTAAGTGTTTTTTCTGGTGAGGATTCCTCAACTACCTTTGTCTGGCATTTGAAGTGATCTAACTGACAGCAGATACTATTATTTTTATTTAACAAAAATGAACCACCATCAAAGACAACATCATCTTGACCACCTACCATATTCAAATAAATTAAATTTGATTTAATTTTCCTATTAATTTTTTTTGCCCTATTGATTCTGAGATTTAGCTTATCAATCTCAAAAGGGGAGGCATTAATGACGATGCATAAATCAATTTGTTTATCTAAGTATTTTTTTTCTAAATCTTTATCCCAAAAGTCCTCGCAAATAAGGATTAAAATTTTCTTATTTTTATATGTAATTATTTTTTGATGATCGTCTGGTGTGAAATATCTTTTTTCATCAAACACTCCATAATTAGGGAGGCATTGTTTGTGCTGATGTTTTATAGTGTTTTGAGAAATGATAAAGGCCGAATTAAATATCTTATTCTTTTTTAAAAGAACACCGCCAATTATTAATAGTTTATTCTTCAAATATGGTTGAAATTCATTAAAGGCTTGTTCTTGTTTCTTAATAAATTCATTATCAAATAATAAGTCATCAGGAGGATAGCCAATTAGGGCTAGCTCGGGTGCAATGAAGATATCTGCATCATTTGAAATAATCTGCTTTTTAATCCAATTAAAATTAGTTTTGATATCCCCCATTATTGGGTTTGATTGAATTAGACAGACCTTCATTAAAAAGTCCCACCATTATCTTTGATAATTTCAACAATTTTTTTATTTTTTTCTTTTAACGCATAAACATAAGGAGTAAGTCCATATTGATCACGTGCTTTTAATTTAACATTGTATTCAATTAACAATTTTACTGATTCATAATCATTATTAAATACGGCAAAATGAATCAAGGGTGTTTTTTGATCATCTTTATGATTGGGGTCAGCCCCTCGTTCAAGAAGAGTATTTGCAATTTTTGGATATTCCTTTTCAATAGACCAAGTTAATGCGGTCCATTTAGACTTATCTTCTGTATGAATATCTGCACCCCGATTTAGTAGCATTTTAACAACATCAATGTTGCCATTGGCACATGCAATCATTAAGGCTGTCCTCCCATTAGGATCTTTTAAAGTAAAATTTGCTTTATTGTCAAGAAGACTTTTTACGACCGCCAAATTTCCTTTTTTTGCCGCAATCATTAAAATTGTCTGACCACTATTATTCCTATTATTTGGGTCAATTCCTGCTTTGATTAGCAAATCAATAGTTTCGCTATGTCCAGCAGATGCAGCAAGACCAAAGGCGGACCATCCGTCTGGGTCTGTGATTTTTGGATCGGCTTTTGCATTTAGCAACAAATTTATAGATTCAGTATAATTTTTTTTTGCTGCATACATCAATGCTGTCCAACCAGAATCATCAGTATGGTTTACTTTTATCTTATTCTTTATTAGTAAATTAATAATCTTCGAATTATTTTTTCTTGCTGCATACATTAAGGCATTTAGATTGTTAGAGTCGACTACGTTAACATCGGCACCACTCTTTAGTATGGCTTTTACTGTCTCGATATCATCTTTTGCTGATGCAGTTAAAAGATAATTAACCTCTTCAGAGGAAGAGTGTAAAGAAAAGAAAACAAATGCAAGAATAAAAATAAATTTATGCATTATTCATTGCTAACATAATAGCATCACCAATTTCCGCGGGGGAGTTAGCAATTACAGCACCTGCTTTTCTTAAGGCATTAATTTTATCAATTGCTTTTCCGCTCGTCTTTGAAATTATTGCCCCTGCATGTCCCATTCTTTTACCCTCAGGTGCTGTCATACCTGCAATGTATGACGCAACAGGCTTTGTAATTCTTTCTTTGATATAATCTGCAGCTTCTTCTTCATCACTACCACCAATCTCGCCAACAAGAATAATTCCATGAGTATCCGGATCATTCTCAAAAAAATCTAGACACTCAATAAAATTTAGCCCTTTAATCGGATCTCCACCAATACCGATACATGTAGATTGACCTAATTTGTTGCTGGTTGTTTGATTGACAGCCTCATAGGTGAGAGTTCCAGATCTTGAAACAATTCCGATCTTACCAGGAAGATGAATACTACCCGGCATAATTCCTATTTTACATTCCCCTGGTGTAATTATTCCTGGGCAATTAGGACCTATTAAGATCGAGCGATTACTATTAATGATTGATTTGACTTTGAGCATGTCAAAAGTAGGAATACCTTCAGTAATACAGACAATAATCTCTATGCCAGCCTCGCTAGCCTCAATGATAGAATCTGCAGCAAATGCTGGTGGAACATAGATCATGGTTGCATTCGCCTGTGTTTGATTCACAGCCTCTTTCACCGTATTAAAAACTGGTAAATTAAGATGTTTGCCTCCACCTTTGCCTGGCGTGACACCACCCACTAAATTAGTTCCATAGTTTAAACATTGCTCAGAGTGGAAAGTGCCTTGTTTTCCAGTGAATCCTTGACAAATTAAACGAGTTTTTGAATCAACTAGGACAGACATTATTTTTGATCCTTGGCATATGTCACAGCAATTTTTGCTGCATCATTTAAATTATCTGCTGAATGTATATTGAGTTTGCTCTCTTTAAGTAATTTTTTACCATCATCGACATTAGTTCCCTCAAGTCTGACAACAATCGGTATTGAAACGCCAACATCTTTCGCAGAATTTATAATACCTTCGGCAATAACATCACATCTCATGATCCCGCCAAAGATATTAACCAAAACAACCTTTACATTTTTATGGGAAAGTAAAATTCTAAATGCTTTTGAAACTGTTTCTGCAGATGCACCACCACCGACATCTAAAAAGTTTGCAGGCGACCCTCCGGAATGTTTTATCAAATCCATGGTGGCCATTGCAAGTCCTGCACCATTAACCATACAACCAATATCACCATTTAAGGCAATATAATTTAATCCAGCATGATGAGCTTCGGCTTCCTTTGAATCATCCTGTGACCAGTCGCGAAGTTCACTTAATTTTTTTTGTTTATAGAGGGCGTTATCATCGATACTAATCTTGCAATCAAGGGCTATAAAATCATTAGCATCATTAATAACCAATGGATTAATTTCTAAAAGTGATAAATTATTTTCTGTAAAAAGTTTATAAGCCGACTTAGCAAATTTATTAAATTTTCCTGCTAAATCAGCACTAAATTTTAATGAGTTTGCCAACCCTCTTGTTTGATAGTCCATTAAGCCAGTTATGGGGTTACAAAATTCTTTAAGTATTAAATCAGGACTTTTTTTACTGATCTCTTCTATTTCCATGCCGCCTGCGCTTGAAACAACAAGGCAAACTTTCTCTTTTTCACGATCAATTAGGATAGAAAAATAAAGCTCATTGATAATATTTTCTGTTTCTTCAAACAAAATTTTACGAACGGGTTGTCCGGATGGTTGATTTTGATACGTAACTAAATTTTTACCCAGAAGCTTAGAAGAAAATTCGAGCGCTTCTTCTTTAGACTTTACAACTTTAACGCCTCCAGATTTTCCTCTTCCTCCAGCATGAATTTGGGCCTTTAAAACGACAGGATTTTTTATATCTTTTGCTAAAGCATTTACTTCACTTAAAGTCTCAGCAACTTTGCCATAAGGGGTTTGAATCTCATATTTTCGAAGTAGCTCTTTTGCTTGATATTCGTGTAAATTCATCGTCGTTAATCAGTTAAAACATAATGATATCAGATTGGTAAGAGTTGTATAATGTGTGCATGGAAAATTACTTGATTTGTAACGAGGATCTTCATCGATTTATTGATGAACATAAAATTAGTCATTTTGAGGATGATGTAAAAAAACTTGACAATCAATTTAGCACTTTTGAAAGTAACTCTAATTTTTTTATAGAGAATAAGAAAAAACTGACTTCATCTGAGACTCAGTTTTTTCTCAACATAAAAAAAACAATTAAAGATTTTAAACTTCTTGTTTGTGATATGGATTCCACACTCATTCAAAATGAGTGTATTGATGAAATAGCCGAACTTCTTAATTTAAAAAAAGAAATATCTGAAATTACTGAGTTAACCATGCAGGGACAATTATGTTTTGATGAAAGTATAAAGAAAAGGGTAGGGCTATTAAAAGGAATTAATGTTGCATCATTTGAAAAAATTATTAATGAAAAAATAAAATTTCAGCCTCATGTCAATGAATGGATAAATTATGCTAAATCTCACGATTTAATTACTGTTGTTGTTTCTGGCGGCTTTACGTATTTTGTTGATTATGTAAAAAAATCTTTATCTATGGACTACGCTTTTTCTAATACCTTTGAAGTTTTTAATAATGAATTAACTGGAAATCTGGTTGGTGAGATAGTTAATGCTGAGAAAAAAGCTGAACTGACCCTAAAAATTGCAAACCAACACGGTATTAAGAAAGGTCAAATCATGGTGATAGGTGATGGTGCGAATGATATTAATATGTTTAATGAATCTGGCTTGAGTATATCTATGCATGGAAAACCAGTATTGGATAATCTTGTTACCTGGTCGGTAAAAAAAGGTTATTACAAAACTCTTTTGGATCTATTCAAGTATATGGAAAGAGAATAAAAAAAGCATCTCATTGAGATGCTTTTATAGGAAATTAGTGTTTATTAATTAAAAGCACTTGCCTTCACAACCCTCTTCGCTTACTCCCAGAGTAATAAGATATTTAGCCATATCTTCCTTACCATCATCTTTAAGTGCCCTCACAATAGAAACATCGCCTTTAAGCTTCTTATTAATATCAATACCTTTTTCTGCAAGGTATTTAGCCATTTCTTTGTTACCATTAAATGCAGCATGATGAAAACCAGTCATCCTAGTCACAGGGTGAATGTAATCAATGTCAGCACCTTTTTCAGTTAAATATTTTAGGATTTCAAATTGATTTTTTGCAGCAGTAATTAGGAATGGAGTCCAAGCAAAATATTTGTCTTCTAATGGGACAGCTTTTTGTTCAACATACATCTTGACTGTTTTTAAGTCACCATCATTTAGCGCACCGGTAAATTCCAATTCTTCAGGATCGGTTAATCCTGCGTATGCATTAAGACTTAAAATTAACAAAAATAAACTAAATAATTTTTTCATAACATTCCTAACTGTTCTTTAAATAATAATATGCATTAGTAAACATTTTAAACCAAGGCCCATATCCGCTATTTTTATCTCGAGACCAAGTGTTTTGATCCGATCTAAACACACGCTCCGGATGAGGCATCATGATATTAAAACGTCCATCATCATTGGTAAAACCTGTTACACCATCAACTGAACCATTTGGATTTAATGGGTAATGTGTTGTTACCTCATGCAAGTTTGTGACATATTGTAATGTAATTTGTTCCTTTTGACTCATTTCTTTATGATCATTTGGATTAGAGAAGAAAGCTCTTCCTTCGCCGTGGGCTGTAATCACAGGAATAGAGGAGTTTTCCATTTCATTAAAAAAGATAGAATTATTTTTTGGTATTTTTACCGTCACCACTCTTGATTCAAACTGATCAGATAAATTTTTCACAAATTTTGGCCATTTGTCTGCACCCGGGATAATAGATTTAAGGTTAGACATCATCTGACATCCATTACAAACCCCCAAGGCTATTGAGTTTGACTGATTAAAGAAGGACGTAAACTGATCCCGCAGCATTGGGTTGTTGAGGATCACTTTAGACCAACCTTCTCCTGCACCCAGGACATCACCATATGAAAAACCGCCGCAAGCAACAAAAGCTCTAAAATCTGTAATGGTATAATTTCCGTCCATTAGGTCTTGCATATGAACATCGATTGTATCGAATCCGGCGTAATAGAAAGCAGCTGCCATCTCATAATGACCATTAACCCCCTGTTCACGAAGGATCGCTATTTGAGGTTTTTTGGTGCCCGCGATGGATGTAAACTTTAACTTAAACTTTATATCTGATCGAATTCCAGGGTCATTGTTATCATCCACAAGGCTTAACTCTTGTGCTGCTAGTTTGGCATTGTCACGAATTGATTGAATGTGATAGCTGTTTAGCGACCATATTTTCTCAAGCTCAGATCTTTGTTCTAGAATAAAATCTGAACCGTGCTTAATGTTGATTTGATTTAAATGATTTATTTTTCCAATATTAAAGATATATTTAATATTTTTTTCTCGAAACAAATTAATGATTTCCTCTTCATTTTTTTTGTCTACTTGTATGACTGCACCTAGCTCTTCCGAGAATAAAATATTTGGATATTCTGCATTAATCTGAGATAAATCGATATCAATTCCACAACGAGAGGCAAATGCCATTTCAGATAATGTCGCAAACAAACCGCCATCTGACCTATCATGGTAGGCATAAATTAAATTTTGATTTATGAGTTGTTGAATAACGTCACAGAAGCCAACTAATATTTTTGGATCATCAATGTCAGGACATTCTGATGACATAGTATTATTCACCTGCTCAGCAATCGATCCACCGATTCTGTATTGATTCATACCTAAATCAATATACAAGAAGATGTAATCATCTTGCCTAATAAATTCAGGCGTACATGTTTTTTGAATATTTTCACATTCAGAAAATGCTGTAACAATTAGTGAAAGGGGAGAGGTGACGACCCTATCATTCCATTTTGTTGTCATGGACATGGAATCTTTGCCGACAGGAATTGATATCCCTAATTGTGGGCAAAGCTCCTCACCGACAGCATGCACCGCAGCAAAGAGATTGTTATCTTCATCATCATCACCGCTTGCTGCCATCCAGTTGGCTGATAATTTAACATTAGTAATATTTCCTATATTAGCGGCAACTATATTGGTGATAGCCTCCGCTACAGCCATTCGAGCAGATTTTTTTGCATTGGATATAGCTAATGGGGTTCTTTCTCCTATAGCAAAAGCTTCACCTGTTACATCTTCAAAAGAAAATTTTGTCACAGCAACATTTGATACTGGTGTTTGCCATGGTCCCACCATTTGGTCTTGAGCAATCAGTCCAGTAACAGATCTATCTCCAATCGTTATTAAAAACTTCTTTGAAGCTACTGAAGGGTGTGAAATAACTTTTTTATATAAATCTTTGTCATTTATCTTGGATGATTTTGGAATATCCTTTTCTATTTTTTTTGGAATTTTTTTTAATAATTTTGGTGGTTTTCCTAGTAGAACGTCAAGGTCCATATTAACAACATCTTGATTTAGTAAATTATCCTTAACGTGAATATGACGATTTTTCTTCGCTTTACCTATGACTCTAAAAGGACAACGTTCTCTATCACAGATTTTTTTAAATAAATCTAACGATTGTTGATTAATAGCCAATACGTATCTTTCCTGTGACTCATTGCACCACAATTCATGAGGGGCCATGCCTTTCTCTTCGGTATCAATATTCCTAATATCAAACTCCGCTCCGACCTCGCCATCATTAATGAGCTCAGGAAATGCATTAGATAGCCCTCCAGCGCCAACGTCATGGATACTTAAAATAGGATTGTCTTCTTGTAACTGCCAACATCGATCAATAACTTCTTGAGCCCTTCTTTGAATTTCAGGATTACCTCTTTGCACTGATGCATAATCTAAACTTTCGTCATTAGATCCACTATCCATTGAGGATGCAGCTCCTCCTCCGAGCCCAATCAACATGCCAGGACCACCAAGTTGAATTAATAATACATTTTCATCAAGAAGCTTCTTGTGAGTATGGTTATCACTGATGTTACCTACGCCGCCAGCCAGCATGATGGGCTTATGGTATCCATATTTTTTTCCATCAACTTTTTGCTCAAACACCCTAAAGTACCCTGCAATATTGGGCCGTCCAAATTCATTATTGTATGATGCACCCCCTATCGGTCCATCAATCATAATATCTAATGGAGAGGATATGTGATCTGGTTTTTCAGGAGCTGTTTCCCAAGGAAGAGAGTAGTTAGGTATATTTAAATTTGATACGGAGAATCCAGTCAGACCTGCTTTTGGTTTTGAACCTCGCCCTGTCGCCCCCTCATCTCTTATTTCACCACCCGAACCTGTAGCAGCTCCAGGAAAAGGGGAGATTGCTGTTGGATGATTATGGGTTTCAACCTTCATAAGATAATGAGTCTTTTCCGAATGAGGTTTAAATTTATTATCTCTGCCTGGATAAAAACGATTAATTTTTTTACCCTCTATGATTGAGGAATTATCAGAGTAGGCAACGATAGTTTTTTTTGGGTTTTTGTTATGCGTATTTCTAATCATTTGGAATAAAGATTTTTCTTGATCTTTTCCATCCATATTCCATGAAGCATTAAAGATTTTATGACGGCAATGTTCCGAATTGGCTTGTGCAAACATCATCAGTTCGGCATCAGTAGGGTTTTTGTTAATTTTTAAAAAGTTTTGATATAAGTACTGCACTTCATCCTCTGATAAAGCCAAACCATTTTTAATATTGTAATCATGAAGAATATTGATTCCATTATTCAAGATATCTACTGACTGAAGGGGTTTAGGATCCTCTTGAATAAATAGTTTATGTCCATCAATTTGATCATATATGATAGTTTCAGTCATACGGTCAAAACAGTTTCGTGAAATTTCTTCAATTTCTTTTTGCACCAAATCTTTTTCTGAGATTAAATTTATTAATAATCCACGCTCAATTTTTGTAATCTTTAAACCACATCGTTTAGCAATGTCGGTTGCTTTTGAGGCCCATGGGGATAAGGTTCCGAATCTTGGAATAATAATAAATTTATGTTTTGATGTTGAACCGCTTTCTCTTGGTTCACCATAGATGAGGAGGTTTTCAAGAGTTTTAATGTCATCCAAAGATGGCTCATCAATAAATTCAGCATAATGAATATATTGACTATGGAGATTTACAATCTGACTATGTGATGAGCTAATCTTTTTTAGTAGCTTTTCTTCTTGGTTTTTGGAAAGTGCCGTCTGGCTACAATGATAATGAATCACTTGATGATAGGTATATTAATTAAAGTAACATTTTAACAGATAGCATGCTTTTTTTTCGCACCAATCTTGCTTAATTATCAATATAAAAATAATAAACTTTGATAGGTTACAAAGCTAATAACCCATGCCAGTAATAAAGACCATATCAGCGATGTCAGGACTAATTTTTTACTTTTTGATTGATTCTTAATGACCGCAATGGTTGACAAGCATGGAGTATAAATTAGAGTAAAAATCATAAAGCTTATAGCTTGTTGCCAAGTTATGTAATTGAACAGTAAGTCTGGAAGAGTGCTGTCATTTCCAGAAAAAATAACTGCAAGAGCTCCAATCACAATCTCTTTAGCAATGAAACCAAAAATCAGAGCAATAATTAGTTTGTCATTAATCCCGATTGGATCAAAAATTGGGTTGAGTGCTTTACCAATAGAGTCAGCAACACTTAATTCTGGTGAAATATAGACGTTCGTCAGAAGCCAAACGACAATAACCCCTCCTAAAATAAATTTTGATGCTCTTGTTAAAAAATGTTTGACCTCATGAGAGGCTGTTAGCATATTTTGTCTGAGGGTTGGTAATTGATAGGCTGGCATTTCGATAAGAACTGATTCATTATCCGCTTGGTCTTTTTTAAAAATTATTGCTGTGAAAAGGATTAGTAAAAAGCTGATGATATACATTAAAAACAATATCAATCCACCAATTCTTGGTTCAAAAAAAATCGCTGTAAAAAATAAAAAGACTTGCAGTCGTGCAGAGCACAATGAAAATGGAATAATAAGCATGGAAAGATAGCGGATGGATTTAGAACGCATTATTTTTGTTCCCATCAAAGCTGGCACATTACATCCAAAACCAAAGAGAATCATCACAAAACTGCGACCATCCAGACCCATTTTCTCCATCATGCGATCCATTACAAATGCAGCCCTTGAAAGATAGCCGCTATTTTCTATAAATGACATCATTAGAAAGAAAATAACGATGACGGGCACAAAAGTAAGCACGGTTGTGATTCCAAGATATATTCCATCATATACAAAAGAGGACAGTAGGTTAGGCAACCATGGATTTAAATTTGATTGTAATAAGCCTCCAAAATAATCAAATACACCTCCAAGGAGATCTTGAATTGGTTCTGCTACACCATAAATAATTTGAAATAGAAAAAAAAGCGTAATAAAGAAAATGGGCAACCCTAAGTAAGGATGAAGAAAAAATTTATCCAGTTTCTCAGTAGTTGAGGTATCCAATGTCCTGGGAAAAGATACGTAATTTTTAATTTCACTTTCTGAGAATTTTTTTGACTTCTCTTTTGTTTTTTTTAATTCTTGTTTTTTTGATAAAAACTCATATCCCTCTTTAAATTTTGCGCTAATGGGATGAATCGGCACTTGAAGCCGGTTTTGCAATTTTTCAAAATGTATCTTGATGCCATTCTTTTTAGCCTCGTCATGCATATTGCATAAAATTCGTAGGTTGAATCCCATATTCAATAATTCGGTAGCTAAAATAATTTGTCGATCAATTTGAGTTGAATTGAGAATAAAAAATATTTCATCAATTTGATTATTTTTTAAGAATTCGTGGACAACAACTTCATCATCAGATCCAGAATGTAATGAGTAAACACCCGGAAGGTCAATAAGCTCTACAATTTCGCCAAATATTAATGTTCTAACGCTTTCAACATCTACAGTCACTCCAGACCAATTTGCAATTCTTGCCGATGCCCCGCTGATTGAATTAAAGAAGGTAGACTTACCTGAATTAGGCATTCCAATGAGAGCAATTTTTTTCATTGAGGAATGACCTTAATTTTTGCTGCATCTATAGCTCGAATCATAAAAGATGATGTATTCACCTTGATGCATATTGGACCGTTATTGGATTTATGAAGCACACACACTGTCTTATTAATTTTTAATCCTAATGCGGCCGCTTTTAATGTAAAAGAGGGTTGGTGATCAATTTCAACAATAGTAGCAAAAGAATTTTGAGAAAGTTCGGATAATAATCTAATTTGAGATTTCTGCATTTCGTTTCAATTCTTTAATGTGATCTTTTAATTTTCTTTTTTTTAAGTCATCTTCCAAGCGTTTTTTTATTTCACTAAGTTCAGGAGGTGTGAGTGGTTTTTTGTCGGTTAATTTAAAAACATGCCAACCGAACTGAGTTTGGAAAGCGCCGCTTAATTCATTTATTTGAAGATTTTTGATTTCATTAGCAAATGATTCAACCATATCCTCCAACCTAAACCAATCAAGATCGCCACCTTTTTCAGCTGAGGCTTTGTCGATAGAAAAGCTTTTAGCCAGATCTGAAAAATCATTTCCTATTTCAATTTTACCAATTAAAGATTGGGCCTCGTTTTTTGTTTTTACTAAAATATGTTGTCCTTTGTATTCTTGTTCATTAAATTGCTTTATAAAATTTTTATAGGCTAAGTCAATATCTTCATTTGAAATGGGATGTTCTTTAATGTATTTTTTTAAATATTCTGTATAGGCCATCTCCATAAAAGTAAGCTCTACTTTTGAAAGAAATTTTGTTTCGCTGGTAATGCCTTCTTTTGTGGCTGCATCGGTTAATATCTCTAGCTCAATCAGTCTATCAATAATATTTTTCTTCATTTCCTCGTCGATGTCTCTTCCTTGGGATTTTAGTTCATTGGAAATGTAATCAATTAAATTAGGATTTAATGACTGGGAATTAACTGTAATCGTTGTCTCGGCAAAAACAGAAGGACAGATAAAAATTAACAATATGATTAAATTAAATTGATATTTCATTTTTCAACTTTAATTTGTAATGCATGAATTCTTTGAGGGATTAGGTCTTCAAGTAAAGCATAAATTTGCCTGTGTGATTGAATGCGGTTTTGTTTTTCTAATAAATTACTTTTGATGATGATGGTATAGTGACCACCTCCTGAATTTCCTGCATGCCCCTGATGCAAATGTGAATCATCGATAATTTCGAGTCTCACTGGATTAAGTGATGTGAGTCTTTTTTTTATTTCGTCAATCATGATTAAGGAAAAACTTTCTTGAACGGCTGAACAGTAAAAGAATGATATATCCCGTTAGTAACATAGGGATCATTTTGAGCCCACTCTTTTGCATCCTCTAAACAGTCAAATTCAGCAATAACTAAACTGCCTTCATATCCATTCGGTCCTGGATCCTCATTATCAATTGCAGGTAAAGGACCTGCAACCATAAGCCTTCCTTGATTTAATAAAGCTTTAAGGCGCTCAATATGATCAGGCCTTGTATTTAATCTTTTTTCAAGTGAGTTCGGATTATCTTGGCTGTGAATCACATACCACATTATTTATTTTCCTTAGAAATATATAGTGCTAGGTAAATCATAAAAATGAATAGTAAAAAGGTAATGCCAAATAATTTAAAATTTACCCAGGTATTCTCATCGAAATTAAATGCGACATAAAGATTTAAAATGCCTATACCAATCATAAATATAATGACGTTCATGCTAATATGATTCCAGGCATGATCTTGCAACTTAACTTGTTTTCCTAACATTTGCTTCATTAAGTTTTTCTTGAATAAAAATTGACTGACAATTAAGACCAATGCAAATAACCAATAGATAGCAGTCGGTTTCCACATTATAAAAGTATTATCTTTTAATAATATGGTTAGACCTCCCAAAATAGTAATGAGCAGGGTGTTGATGAGCACCATTTTTTCAATCTTTTTCTTAATTAGATAAGTAGTGATTGCTAAAAAGATGCTGACTATAATTGCACTAAAAGTGGCATAAAAAATATCTGTGTATTTGTATACGACAAAAAATATAATTACTGGTAAGAGGTCTATAAAAAATTTCATAATAAA
The DNA here is from genome assembly GCA_913048465.1 of uncultured Nitrosomonadales bacterium. Lineage (GTDB taxonomy): Bacteria > Pseudomonadota > Gammaproteobacteria > Burkholderiales > Methylophilaceae > BACL14. The sequence continues at coordinate 44,918 of CAJWVO010000007.1, read as the reverse complement.
TCACTGACATGTTGTTGAAACTATAGTACATTTAAATTAAATGTATATAGTTGATCTTCATTCTCATTCTAACGTATCTGATGGTATTTTGAATCCCGATGAGTTAATAACCTACGCTGCAGAAAAAAAAGTTAATATGCTTGCCTTAACAGATCATGATGATATTGCGGGCTTAGAAATTGCCAAAAAAAAATCTTCGGAATTGGGGATCCACTTTATTAATGGTGTTGAGATATCTGTATCATGGCGAAATCGAACCATACATATGGTTGGCCTTGATTTTGATCACAAAAATAAAAATCTAGCTCAAGGATTGGAGAAAATTCGAGAGGGAAGAATTAATAGAGCAAAAAAAATCGCATACGGGTTAGCTATGGTAGGTATCCCAAACGCTTATGATGAAGCCAAAAAGTTTGCTAGCCACCAGGTAATAGGCCGGGTCCATTTCGCACAATTTTTAGTGTCCAAGGGCTTTAGTAAGAATGTCAAAACGGTTTTTAATAAATACATGACTAAAGGCAAGCCAGGTTATGTTGATCATCAATGGGCCAGCCTTGAAGACGCGGTCAATTGGATTAACAATGCAGGAGGCAAAGCAGTGATAGCACATCCAGGACGCTATGACATGGGAAGTAAATTGTACCCACAATTTTTCCAAGAATTTAAAGAGCTTGGTGGGGCAGGGATAGAGGTTATTTCTGGCAGCCAAAGTCTTAATCAAATTGATTATTTTGCTGATTACGCAGAACGACATGAGCTATATGGTTCAGTAGGATCAGATTTTCACGGGTATGGTGTATCCCACAGAGATCTTGGCCCAACATACCAGCTTCCTGATAAAGTAAAACCGATATGGTCTCAATTTTTAACCACAAATTGATATAATTCTTAACTATGGAGCTTAGCCCAATTCAATATTTTACTATTTCGATCATACCAGTCTTATTGGCCATAACAGTTCATGAGGCAGCTCACGGATATGCAGCGAAACATTTCGGGGATAAAACAGCTTATTTTCTCGGACGCATTACATTAAATCCCATAAAACATATTGATCTTGTTGGGACAGTGGTTATTCCCGGCATGCTACTTTTTTTGAGCGCTCCTTTTCTTTTTGGATGGGCTAAACCTGTACCAGTGAATTTCTCAAATTTAAATAACCCAAAAAAAGACATGATGTGGGTGGCACTTGCTGGACCAGCCTCCAACCTCCTTATGGCAATTATTTGGGCAATTATTTTAGGCTTATTTAAGTCATCTGGATCTAGTTATGCATTATTTATTATTGGAATGGCTCAGGTAGGAATCATGATCAATCTAGTTTTAATGTTGTTGAATTTATTACCCATTCCGCCATTAGACGGGGGGCGAATGGCAGTAAGCTTACTTCCTTCACCATGGTCATATAAGCTAGCATCGATTGAGCGTTATGGAATGTTCATATTAATTTTTTTAATTGTAAGTGGATTGCTATCAGCAATTCTATTGCCATTACTAAGATTTTTCCAAGGGACATTGATTGGTATTTTTGTTTAATTTAAAGGGTAGTTTAAAAAGATATGGCGATTGAAAGAATTGTCTCCGGAATGAGACCAACCGGAAATTTACATTTGGGTCATTACAACGGCGTATTAAAAAATTGGATACAACTTCAACACGAAAGTGAATGTTTTTTTTTCGTAGCTGACTGGCATGCATTAACCACCCATTATGATTCTCCTGAGGTGATAGAGCAAAATGTATGGGAGATGGTTATTGATTGGTTGGCTGCTGGAATTGACCCCGCTCACGCTACTGTTTTTATTCAGTCAAAAGTGCCTGAGCATGCAGAGCTCCATACACTGTTAAGTATGATTACCCCACTAGGATGGCTAGAACGTGTTCCCACTTACAAAGACCAACAAGAAAAACTGAGCGCAAAGGATTTATCAACTTATGGTTTTTTAGGTTACCCCTTATTACAAAGTGCAGACATTTTAATTTATAAGGCCACTCAGGTTCCAGTAGGAGAAGATCAAGTTCCACATGTTGAATTTACTCGTGAGGTTGCTCGACGCTTCAACCACCTTTATGGAAAGGAACCAGGTTATGAAGAAAAAGCACAACTGGCTATAAAAAAACTTGGCTCAAAAAAGGGAAAGCTTTACCATGAATTAAAAGATGCCTATCAGGAAGAAGGTGATGATCAAGCCTTGGAGGCTGGACAATCATTGATCGAAGAGCATCAAAGTTTAAGTATTGGTGACAAGGAGAGATTGTTAGGTTATCTGGAAGGTGGAGGAAAAATTATCCTGCTTGAACCTGAATACAAACTGGCACCTGCTTCAAAAATGATTGGTTTAGATGGACAGAAGATGTCGAAATCTTATAACAATACAGTTGCTCTGAGAGAATCAGTTGAAGATGTTCAGAAAAAAATTAAAACAATGCCTACAGACCCTGCAAGAGTCAGAAGAACAGATCCGGGCGATCCAAAAAAATGTCCAGTATGGCAACTACATCAAGTTTACTCAAAAGATGATGTTCAAGATTGGGTTCGTAAAGGGTGTTCTTCAGCCGGAATAGGATGTATTGAGTGTAAACAACCTATCATAGATGCGATTACCAAAGAACTTAAACCTATGCAAGAAAGAGCAATTCACTACGTTGAAAATCCAGATTTGGTTAAAAGTGTAGTTGCTGAAGGTTGTGAAAAAGCAGGCAAATTAGCACGGGAAACTATGCGTGAAGTTCGCGAAGCTATGGGCCTTGATTTTTAATGGAAACGATAGATAACCCTATCAATCCTAATCTGCAAGCTAAAATTCATGGCGAATTAATTGCTGAATTTCCCCAAGACTTATACATTCCTCCGGATGCTCTAGAAGTTTATCTTGAATCTTTTGAAGGCCCCCTAGATTTACTTTTATATCTAATTAAAAAAAATAATTTAGATATTCTTAACATTCCAATGCTAAGTCTGACAAAACAGTACATGGCTTATGTTGAAAAAATGAAAGAGATTAAATTGGAGCTCGCCGCAGATTATCTTTTGATGACCGCTATGTTAATTGAAATTAAGTCTAGAATGCTAGTCCCAAAACCAGATTCAATTGAGGATGATGAAGAAGACCCTAGATCAGAGCTAGTAAGAAGATTAATTGAGTATGAGCTTGTAAAAGAAGCAGCAGTTAATTTGAACACAATCCCCCAATTAGGTCACGATAGGCTTCCGCCTGAGGTATATTATCAAAGAGAGATTAAAAATCATTATCCGGACGTCTCTATTCATGACCTTTTTGAAGCTTGGCAAAACGTTGTAAAGAGAGCTAGGCAGTTAAAAAATCATACCATTGATCGGTCCGAACTGTCTGTTAGGGAATATATGAGTGAAGTTTTGAGAATGTTTGATGATAACGAGAAGGTTGATTTTGATGATTTGTTTTTAAAAGAGGATCAGCCATTACAAAAAATGGTAGTCTGTTTTCTTGCAATTTTAGAGTTGGCAAAAGAGTCACTAATAAAAATTTTTCAGCAAAGTAATTATTCAAAAATATATTTGATGAGAGCATAGTATGGAAATAAATTCGAAATTAAAAGATGTCCTTGAGGTCGCTCTTCTAACTACTCAAAAGCCACTGTCGATTGATGATTTGCAAAAACTTTTTGATAAAAAAATTGAGCGTTCAACTTTACGCATGCTCCTCGATGAGTTAAAAAATGACTGGGATAAAAAAACACTAAATTTAATAGAGGTATCCTCGGGGTATAGATTTGAAGCAAAACAACAGTTTGTTGAAAATTTGATGAGAATGAACCCCGATAGGGCTCCAAAATACTCAAGAGCGGTTATGGAAGTATTAGCAATCATTGCATACCGACAGCCGGTAACAAGGGGTGATATTGAGTCAATTAGGGGAGTAGCTATAAATCCCAATGCTATTCGGCAGTTAGTTGAAAGAGAATGGATTGATATAGTTGGCGTAAAGGAGACTCCGGGAAGGCCAGGTTTATATGGAACTACAAAACACTTTTTAAATGATTTTGGTTTGACCAACCTATCAGATTTACCTGATATTGAAAAATTTGAGGAACAGCTCAATTTAGATTTAGTTGAAAATCAAAATCTCCAGCAAAATGATTCGCAAGCCTCAATCTCGAATGAGTCATCAGATGGCCAAGAATAGCTCTGTAGAAGAGTTGGAGAATAAAAAGGAAAGGATTCAAAAATTTCTTGCCAACATGGGAATGGGCTCAAGAAGGTCTATTGAAGAGCTTATTAAGCAGAAAAAGATTACTGTTAATCAAAAACCAATTGATTTAGGTCATATGGTTTACGGTAATGAAATCATTCATATTAATGGTAGAAGAATATATTTTAAGAATACCGAAAAAAGAGAATCCCGTTTAATTATTTATCATAAGCCTGAGGGTGAAATCGTCTCTCATTCTGACCCTAAACATCAAAAAACTGTTTTTCAAAAATTACCTAAAGTTAAAAATGGTAAGTGGATATCTATTGGCCGGCTCGACATCAATACCTCCGGACTGTTGCTAATTACCAATGATGGAAAATTGGCAAATCACATGATGCATCCCAGCCAACAAATCGATAGAGAGTACTCGGTAAGAATTTTGGGAGAAGTGACCGAGGACATTATTAATAACATCAGAAAAGGGGTTAAGCTGGATGATGGTATTGCTCATGTAGAAACCTTTGAACATACAGGTGGTGATGGTGCTAATCAATGGTTTAGGATTATTTTAAAAGAGGGGAGGAATAGAGAAATAAGGCGGTTAGTTGAGTCACAGAATTTAAAAGTTAGTCGACTGATTCGAACACGATATGGACCATTAAATCTTCCATCTCATCTAAAGCGAGGCCAATTCATGGAGATTGAAAAGAAAAATCTTGAAAAGATTTTTAAAATGCTTGGGATGAGTTGAGCGGAATTAATCTTAAGAATTAACTACACAAAATTTTAATCAACGATAGCTTATAAATTTCTTTGAGCTTTTCAATGTCATCTATATTTACGTGTTCATTTATCTTGTGGATTGAGGCATTGATTGGACCGAACTCAACAACCTGCTTACAAATTTTTGCTATAAAACGACCATCTGATGTCCCCCCTGTTGTAGAAACTTCTGGCGTTAGACCAGTGACATCAGATATGGCAGAGGTTAATACATCAGTTAGGATCCCTTTTTCAGTCAAATAAGGCTCGCTTGGGATTTCCCAATTTAGCTCATATTCATCAGCATGTTTTTTAACAACCATCTCCACCTCATTTTTCAATTGATCGGGAGTGCATTCGGTAGAATGACGGAAATTAAATTGTATTGTTACATTCCCAGGAACCATATTTGTGGCACCTGTTCCAGCATTTATATTAGAAACTTGCCATGATGTCTTTGGAAAATATTCATTTCCATTATCCCAGGATATTTTTTTAAGTTCATCAATGATTGAGGCAGATCGATGAATCGGATTATCAATCAAATGTGGGTATGCAATATGTCCTTGTATTCCTTTTACAATTAATGTTGCAGAAAGCGAACCACGCCTACCATTTTTTATAGTATCTCCAAACTTTTCAGCACTGGTGGGCTCACCTACAATACAATAATCAATGTCTTGATTATTGTGAATAAAATGTTCAACAATCTTTTTGGTCCCATCGGTAGCAATGCCTTCCTCATCAGAGGTTATAAATAGACCTATCGATCCCTTATGATCTGGAAATTCAGCTGTGAACTCGTTAATTGCAACGATAAAGGCAGCAATAGATGATTTCATATCTGCCGATCCCCTTCCATAGAGTAAACCTTCTTTTTCTGTAGGAATAAAAGGGTCGCTATGCCACTTGTCTAATGGACCTGGAGGAACAACATCAACATGGCCTGCAAAGATAACAGAGGGGTTGGATTCCCCTCTTTTAGCATAAAGGTTTGACACTCCATTGCTATCAATACTCTGGTATTCAAAGTTTAGATTTTTTAATTCAGACTTGATGACATTAATGCAACCATTATCATTAGGAGTAATGGAGTCAATTTCAATTAAGCGCTTAGCGATATCTAAAGTTTTTGTCATATAAATTCTTTTTGGTATTTTTCTTCATCATAACCTAAAAGTACTACATTTTTATTATTGACCACGACTGGTCTTTTCATAACCGATGGCTTTTGAAGAATTAACTCGATTATACCTTTGGTTGTATTAATGAGCTGCTTGTCACTATCAGCTAAATTTCTCCAGGTGATCCCTCTTTGATTGACAAATATCAAAGGATTTAAATCATGTGGTAGGTTTTGAAACCATTGATTTAGATGCTCAGAGGTTAAATCTTTTTTGACATCAATAAAATTAAAATCAATCTTATTTAGCACGAGCCAATCAAGAGCTTTTTTTACCGTATTGCAATTTTTAATACCAAACAGCTCTATCAATTTTAAACACCTCGAAGTAATTCGTTGATGCCAACTTTACCCAATGTTTTTTCATCAACTTTTTTCACAATAACGGCACAATAAAGACTGTAGGATCCATCTTTGGAAGGTAAATTTCCTGAGACCACTACTGAACCTTTTGGTATGCGTCCAAAGGTAATTTCACCTGTTTCACGATCCAATATTTTTGTAGATTGACCAATATAAACCCCCATGGAGATAACGACGTTGTCTTCAACAACGACTCCTTCTACAACTTCACTTCTCGCCCCAATGAAACAATTGTCACCAATAATCGTTGGACCTGCTTGAATTGGTTCAAGAACTCCACCAATCCCAACACCGCCTGATAAGTGAACATTTTTACCTATTTGAGCACAAGAACCGACTGTTGCCCAAGTATCCACCATTGTTCCTTCATCGACATAGGCACCAATATTTACATAAGAAGGCATTAGTACAGCATTTTTACCAATAAAGCTTCCATGACGAGCAATCGCATTAGGTACAATTCTATATCCACCATTTTTAAAATCTTGTTCTGTAAAGTGACGAAATTTTGAATCCACTTTGTCAAAATAAGTGGTGGAGCCACCAGGCATCATTTCATTGTCTTTTAGTCTGAAAGACAATAACACAGCTTTTTTTATCCATTGGTGAGTTTCCCAATCTTGACTATCTCCAATGCGACTGGCTACCCTCAACTCTCCAGAATTTAATTTATTTAGCACTTCAGAAACAGCATCAACTATTTCTTGTGGAGCATTTGATGGGTTTATTTCAGATCTGTTTTCAAAACCTTGTTCAATAATATCTTGTAAATTACTCATTCTTGACCTTCTATTAATAGTGTTGTGATTTTTTGCAGGGTTTATTTTACATAAAAAAACTTAATAATTTCAGTTAAAACGAATTTTGTTTTCTTTGTATAAATGCATAATTTTCTCTGAGTGTTCTTGAATATCTTCGATACGATTTTCGTTAGAGGGGTGAGTGCTAAGAATCTCAGGAGGTTCTACCTCTTTTAATTCATCCATTTTTCTCCATAAACTGACTGCCGCAAGAGGGTTGTACCCAGCCAGGGCAGTAAGTTCTAAACCAATTTTATCTGCCTCGCGCTCTTGCTCTCTACTATTAGGAAGAGCAAAAAACAATGTTGTGCCTAAGGCAACACCTTGAACGGCTAAATTTTTCAATTGTCTATTGTGCGCTGAGTCGCTGATATAGATTGCAAACCCTAATATACCTAATTGTTGTATCAGGGCGGTAGACATTCTTTCACGACCATGTTCACGAAGGGCATGAGCAATTTCATGACCAATCACCGCAGCAATTTCATCATTAGTTTTAGCGACTTTATCAAGCAATCCGGTATAGACCATAATTTTTCCACCAGGCATGCAGTAGGCATTGATTTGATCACTTGTTTGTAAATTTATTTCCCAATTCCAAGACGTTGCATCATCCCTAAAATATCTCACCTCATCAATAAGTCGATAGCTAATTTTTCTGACTTCATTGAGCATGTATGTATCTTTGTTTAACTGATCATTTTCTTGTGCTTTTTGCTTAGCCTCTTGGTAACCTTGATTGGCCATTGATAAAGCCATAAATTCAGGAAGAATAACAAGCTGCTTGCGGGTAATATCGGAATCTGTTTTCAGCGTTGTGGAGGTGCACCCGGATATCAAAATAAAAAAAACTAAAATTAGTTTATTCATTTTAAAAGTTGTTTTGACTTCCTAATTCAACGACGCGATTAACAGGAAGTTTAAATTGGTTTGTAATTTCTTCTGAGCTATTAAATAAAAATGAAAATATTCTTTTTCTAATCACACCCATGTTCTGATCTTTTGTAATTACTAAACTTTCTTTCCCTATGAAGTAAGAAGTAGCCATTGGTTCAAATTTTAACCCTCTAATTGTTGATTTAGATAATTCTCGAGGAATATTTGGCTCATCACTAAAACCATAATTTACGGTAGCTTGGTAAAAGTTATTTGGCAGTTTGACAATCTTCAACATATTTTTTTGTTGTACATGGGGAATGTCTAAAAATTTTACGGTCAAAATGACAACTTTTTCATGCATCACCTTATTATGTTTTAAGTTATGGAGCAGGGCGTGAGGCACACCATTGGAATTTGGAGTCATAAACACAGAAATTCCCTTTACTCTGGCTATAGAACTTCGTTTAAATGATTTTATAAAATCATCAATATGCATGGATTCATTTTTTAATTTGTTATACAAAATGGACCGACCTTTGCTCCATGTGGTCATTAAGATCAACAGAATTATACCGATGAGTAATGGGAACCATCCTCCATTAGGAACCTTGATTATGTTTGCAGCAAAGAAAACAAGATCTATTGCTAGAAAAATTGAAAAAACAACGATTGTTTTAGTCCAAGTTTTCCAAATCTCTGCAAACACAATAATGGATAACAGCGACGCAATTACCATATCTATAGTAATGGCAACCCCATAAGCGGCTGCTAAATTTGAGGATTTTTGAAAAATCAGAACAACCGCAATTACGCCAACCATCAGTAAAAAATTAACTCGAGGAAGATAAATTTGACCCTCTTGGTTTTCAGATGTGTGGTCAACTCTCATTCGAGGAATAAAGCCCAATTGCAAAGCTTGCCTTGATACTGAAAAAGCTCCAGTAATACATGCTTGTGAAGCAATAATGGTGGCGATTGTAGCTAGAAAAATAAGGGGGACTGTAAACCACTCGGGGGACATTAAATAAAACGGATTGATAATATTTTCAGGATTTTGCAGTATTAGTGCACCTTGTCCATAATAGTTTAAGGTAAGAGCAGGAAAAACAAAACTAAACCACGTAATTCGTATGGGTGCTCTTCCGAAGTGTCCCATATCCGCATAAAGTGATTCGGCTCCTGTAACGCATAGAATTATGGCTCCCATGGTAATAAAGGCTATTGCAAAATTATTATGAAGATATAAATAAGCATAATAGGGATTAAGGGCCTTTAGGACCGATGGCTCGTTTATGATATTGATGATTCCCAAAACTGCGAGGGTAGAAAACCAAACCAGCATCACGGGGCCAAATAAAAAACCAACAGATGCGGTTCCTTTGCTTTGAAACCAAAATAGAAAGAAGATGATTATTAGCGTGATGGGAATTACAAAATCATGAAAACCAGGCAATGCGATCTCAATGCCTTCAATCGCTGAGAGGACTGAGATGGCTGGCGTAATCATCCCGTCAGCATAAAACATACAGGCCCCCATGATGCCAATCATCGCTATTAACATTCGCTTCCTCTTGGTTTTAGCATTCCTGTGAGCAAGAGCCAATAGAGCCATAATGCCTCCCTCGCCATTGTTGTTGGCACGCATTATAAATGTAATATATTTGATTGAAACAACAGCAATGAGTGACCAAAAAATCATGGATAACACGCCAAGCATGTTCAAGATATTTAGCTCAAGGATATTATTTCCAATTGAAAAGATTTCGCGAATTGAATAGAGTGGACTGGTTCCAATATCACCAAAAACGACTCCAAGGGCAGCTAAAGATAGAACAGCAGTTTGTTTTTTTGTTGGTTGTTGTGGTCTCAATGTTTCTTGTTATTCTTTACTTGAACAAGTAAAGTTCCTGAATGTAATTGAATATCGAGAGTGTCATTTAATTCTACTTTATTAGAGTCTTTTACAACGTCAGACCCATTATAAACAATTGAATACCCCTTAGCTAAAATATTTCTTGGATTTAGAATATTTAATTTTTCATCGATAAAATTTATTTTAGATTGTTGTTCATTGATACTTCTTAAAGCAGTGAGGTATAAATCTTTTTTAGCATTTTTGATTCTGTCTTCTGCCCGTTTTATTTTTTCCTGAGGCGCTAATAGTCTTTTGCGAAGGATATCGATTTCTTTTCCGGCGTTAAAAAATTGATTTTTTATTATGGTGGTGAATTGTTTTCTTAGACTATCAATAAATTCTTGAGAACGTTTAAGTTTGTCTTTTGGCGAGACCATTCTTTTTTCCAGAAAGTCTAGCTCTTGATTTTTATTTTTTAATAAATTAGAGATATTTTTTTGAAGATTAGAGAGGTAATATTCAAAATATTCATCAAGCTTGTTGAGCTTTTCATGTATAACTGATGCAGCAGCTGTGGGAGTCGGTGCGCGCATATCAGCAACAAAATCAGTCAAGGTAAAATCTGTTTCGTGACCAACTCCGGATATTATGGGAAGTTTAGATTGAGCAATTGCATGAACTACTTTTTCTTCATTAAAGGACCAAAGGTCTTCAATTGAGCCACCCCCTCTGCACAGTATTAATACATCAACCATTTTTTGTGCGTTTGCAATGCTAATAGCTTTAGATATTTCATCGGCAGCTTCTTTTCCTTGAACAGCTGAAGGATAAATAACTATTTGATTGTAATTTTGTTGTTTATTTAATACTGATAAGACATCTCTTAATGCTGCTCCTGATGCAGAAGTGATGATGCCAATGTTTTTTGGATAAGCCGGAATTGGTAACTTATTTTCCTCATTAAATAAACCAAGTTTTTCTAATTTATCTTTTAATTGTAGAAACTTTTCAAAAAGATTACCTGTTCCTTTTTCTCGAACTTGTTCGATATTAATTTGATAATCACCCCTGGCCTCATACAATGAAATGGCACCAAAGGCCTCGATCTGATCACCATTTTTTGGCGTAATCGAGGAGAGATGGTTGTACCCTTTGAACATGGTGCATCTAATTTGAGCGGATGAATCTTTCAGTGAAAAATACCAATGACCGGAACTGGCTTCAACAAAATTAGATACTTCACCCCCTATCCAAACTTTTTCAAGATGGCTCAACAGGATATTTTTTACAATTCGATTAATTTCTGAAATTTCAAAAACTTTTTCAGCGTCAACCAGATTTGTATGATTATTTGAAGACACAATTTTTTTATTATTGAATGGTTTATCGTAGAATACACTTATACAAATTATAATGCATTATTGTCTATGAAGAACTTTACCCAACATATAAAACTTGTTTCAGGCGTTGCTGCCATACTATTGGTAGTATTCAGTGTAGCAATTCAACATTTATATCAACTTGAACCTTGTCCGCTATGCATAACACAACGTGTTATTTTTCTGATCTCTGGTGTGCTTTTCTTATTCTTTGCTTTTAGGCCTCTGAATAAAGTCATTGAGCTGATATCTCTTCTATCAATAAATATTGTTGGTATTGTTTTTGCGATAAGGCATGTATTAATACAAAAAAAAATTATTGAAATTCCTGCTGAATGCGGCATTGATCTTGAATATATGTTTGACAATTTTCCTCTGCAGCAAGTTTTCGAGCTAGTATTTAGAGGAACTGGTGACTGCTCTGAGATCGATTGGACTCTTCTAAATTTGACGATACCTGAATGGTCTGCCATATGGTTTTTGATCTTCGCAATTTTATCAATATTTAACTTTAGGAATAATTAACGTGTCTTTAAATGATATGTATGTAGAGAACTATGTAGGTAATACGCCCTTGGTTAAGCTTAAAAGAATGGTTTCACCTTCGGATGGCAATGTTTTTTTAAAGCTTGAAGGTAATAATCCCGCAGGTTCGGTAAAAGATAGACCAGCTCTTTCAATGATTAAGAGAGCTCAAGAAAAAGGAAAAATTAAACCCGGTGACACACTCATTGAGGCAACTTCAGGTAATACCGGTATAGCTCTAGCAATGGCGTCGGCAGTTATGGGTTATAAAATGATCCTTATAATGCCTGAAAATCAATCTGTAGAGCGTCGTCAAACGATGCAAGCCTTCGGGGCAAAACTAGTCCTTACAAGCCAGGAAGGCAGTATGGAATTGGCTAGAGATACAGCCGAAAAGATGCAAAGTGAAGGCATGGGAATTATTCTTGATCAGTTTGCCAATCCAGACAATCCTTTGGCACATTATGAGGGAACAGGGCCTGAAATATGGAATGCAACTCAGAAAAAAATCACCCACTTTGTTTCCAGCATGGGAACTACAGGCACAATTGTTGGAACTTCAAGGTATCTAAAAGAGCAAAACCAGGGTATTCAAATTATTGGCGTACAGCCTGAGGAAGGTTCGCAAATCCCAGGAATACGAAAATGGCCAATAGAATATGTTCCAAAAATCTTTACAAATGAAAATATCGATGAAATTAGATATGTAACCCAACAAGAAGCAGAAGAAACAGCGAGAGATTTAGCGAAAATTGAGGGTGTTTTTTCGGGCGCATCTACTGGAGGTGCTTTGTTTGTTGCGATGAAGTTAGCCAAAGAAAACCCTGAAGCTAACATCGTCTCTATCGCATGCGATCGAGGCGACCGATATTTATCTACTGGTTTATTCCCTAGCGAATGATTTTACCCACCACCCTTGTTTTCGATACAGAAACCATTCCTGACGTTGATGGCTTAAGGAGAACCTTGAACATTTCCGATCGCTATAGTGATTTAGAGGTGGTTTCTATTGCAAATTATTATTATAGGCAAAAAAAAGGATCTGATTTTCTCCCACATCAATTTCAAAAAATTGTCGCTATTTCATGTGTTTTAAAAAGAGGTGACGAGCTTGAGATTTGGTCTATTGGAAATTCTGATAGCTCTGAGAAGGAGTTAATACAACGATTTATGGACGGAATTAATAAATTTATTCCCACATTGGTTAGCTGGAACGGAACAGGTTTTGATCTTCCCGTTATTAATTATCGTGCATTAGCTCTCCAAATCAATGGCGGGGTTTATATGGACCAGGGAGATAATAATCATGACTTTAAGTACAATAATTTCATTAGCCGATATCATTCGCGACACACAGATGTGATGGATTTTTTAGCACTCTATGGCGGACGCGCTAACGCTTCGCTAAACCATATTGCAAAGTTATGCGGATTTCCTGGAAAGTTGGATATGGATGGCGGTGATGTGTATCAAAATTTTCAAGACGGTAAAATTGAAGCAATAAGGAATTATTGTGAAACAGATGTCTTAAATACTTATCTTGTTTATCTTCGACTAATTTACCTAAAAAATCAGCTTACTGATGAAGAGTATGATGCTGAAGTATTAAAAGTTAAGAGTAAGTTATCTTCATCGAGTTTACTGCACTGGAATGAATTCTTAACGGCATGGGAAAAATATGAGCAATGATTTACTTCACATCGTTGATATTGATCACGAAGGAAGAGGAGTAGCAAAAAAGGATGAAAAAACTTTTTTTATTCATAATGCCCTGATTGATGAAAAAGTTGAGTACAAAATTTTAAAAAAAAAGAAAAATATCTTTTTTGGGATTGCAACTCATATTGAAAATCCATCCCCAGTCCGAGCTGATCCAAGCTGCCCTCATTACAATGTATGTGGCGGCTGCTCAATGCAACATTTTAAACATTCATCGCAAATTGAATTAAAAAATAATGCTTTTTTTCAAACATTAAAGCATATTGGAAAAGTTGTTCCAGAGAGTCAAATAGAGCCTATCTTCCTTGAATTTTCTGAGTATCGACACAAAGCAAGATTACGAGCTAAATATGTTGATAAGAAGGATAAGGTGTTAGTAGGATTTAATGAACGATTAACTCATTTTTTAACAGACATGGATTCTTGTGAGGTGTTGCCAGGCAGAATTTCATCCTGCCTAGGAGAGATAAAATCCTTGATTAAAAATTTGAGTATTTATAACAGAATGCCTCAAATAGAATACGCATCCAATGGTGATAGGGATATTTTTATCTTTCGAATATTAGACCCGCTGTCTATTGAAGATATAAAAAAACTAAGTGAATTTTCAAATGCAAGAAATATCGAGATATGGACGCAAAGCAAAGGACCGGAGACAGTGAAGCCTTTATTTCCAGAAAGGGATTCTGAAATAATCTCATACCCAATTGCTAAGTATGAACTAAATCTAGAGTTTAATCCTTCTGGGTTCATTCAAATAAATCCATACATTAATCAGCTCATGATTGACAAAGCACTAGAATTGCTAAACCTAAATCCTCAAGATGAGGTTGTAGATTTTTTCTCGGGCCTTGGGAACTTTACTCTACCAATTGCTAAATACGCTCACTCCGTAATCGGTATTGAGGGAAGTGAAGATCTTGTCAATTTAGGTCAGAAAAATGCTGACTTAAATCATCTAAATAATGTCTCATTTCAATATAGTAATTTATTTGAAGTCGATGTTGATTTTGTTAACTCTCTCAAAAATAAAAACAAATGGTTGTTGGACCCCCCTCGAGATGGAGCAATGCAATTATTAGAGTTAATATCAAAAGATACGGTGCTCCCAGAAACGATTGTTTATGTTTCATGTAATCCTGCAACTTTAGCCAGGGATGCAAATATCCTTGTGAATGAGAAAGGGTATAAGTATCAATCTGCAGGCATACTAAATATGTTTCCTCATACTTCTCATATTGAATCAATTTCATTATTCACGTATGAAGATTAAGTTATTCAAATTTATCTTAATCATCATTTTCTTAGGCCCAATATCAGTTTTTTCAAAAGAGATTATTTTTGGAATTTCACAAAACCCACAAAATATTAATCCTCTATATGCGAGAGATGCTGCATCAGAGAAAATTACTGATTTAGTTTATGAAAAAATTTTTAATTACAATGAGCAATATAAGTTAACTTCAAAATTTGTATCTTGGAAAAATATTAATGATCTTGACTTTGTTTTTACTGCAAAGTCTTACTCAAGCAATTTTTCAAACGGACGAGAGGTTGTGCTGAAAGATTTATATTTTTCTATCAAAAAAAATCATCATGACCCGTTATCGAAGTACTTTGAAGATCTAAAAGACATTCAACACATCTCTCTTGATGGTTCAATAATTAAAATCAAACTGAAGAAGCCTGACCCTCTCTTTGTTGAAAAATTAAGTTTACCAATTCTTCCTTATGATTTAGATGATTTAAATATTGACTTATCGAAGTCATCACTAGGATCAAATAAATTTCAAATAATTTCTAATAAACCATTGATTTTATTAAGAAAAGATGGACAGAGGATAAAGTTTGCAGAAGTCAAAGACCCATCAGTAAGAGCCTTAAAATTAATTAACAAAGAAATTGATCTTCTTCAGAATGATTTGTCACTTCCAATTATTAATTATTTAGAAAGACATCATCAAATCAAGACGCTTTCATCACCCGGTACCAATGTCTCCTATATTGGATTTAATCATCAACATGAACTGCTCAAAGACCCTGCAGTGAGAAAAGCAATAGCACATGCTATAAATCGTGAAGAAATTATCAAATTCTTTTTTAATCAGGACACTCAAGCTGCGTCACAAATTTTAAGTCAGAAACATTGGTCTTCTACAAACCTAAGCCCATACGAATATAATCCTCAATTAAGTAAAAATTTATTAATCGATGCTGGTTATAAACTCCCTTTAATACTTGAGTTTAAAACTTCTACAGACACCTTTAGAATAAAAATTGCAACAATCCTTAAAGCACAACTAGAAGCCATTGGTATTAATTTAAAGATAATAAGTTTAGACTGGGGAACCTTTTTTAAAGATATTCAGAATGGAGATTTTCAACTGTATTCATTGACTTGGGTTGGCCTTAAATCTCCAGACATTTACAAAAAAATATTTCATTCCAGCATGATTCCCCCTTTTGGTTTAAACAGGGGATTATTGCAAGATGAAATGATCGATAATTTAATAAAAGAAAGTTATGATAAAAAAAATTGGGCTGGCACATTAGAGTACATTCATCAAAATGTGCTTATTTACCCATTATGGTATGAAGGAAATTTTATGGCTTCTCTTGACAGTATTTGCGATTATCAATTAACAGAAGATGGTAGTTGGCTAGGTCTTTATGATGTTAGGTTTTGCCATGATTGAGGTATCAATTAAAACACAAACATTAACACTTCTTAGAGATAAAGAAATTATTTCGAGATATCCGATATCCTCAGCAAAAAAGGGTGTAGGTCAGGTAAAAAATAGCAATTGCACTCCGCTTGGTAGCCATATCATTCGAGCAAAGATTGGAGCAGGTTATCCAATGCATGCCATTTTTCAAGCGCGACGATGGAAGGGAGAGCTATGGGATCCCGGTGCCAAAATAGACTCTGAGGACCTCATTCTTTCAAGAATTTTATGGTTATCTGGCACAGAGATTGGTTTTAATCGTCTTAAAAATGTGGATACGATGCAAAGATTTATCTATATTCACGGCACTCATGATGAGGAAAATATAGGCCATCCCGTATCTCACGGATGCATTAGAATGAAAAATAAAGACGTCATCAACTTATTTGATTTAGTGAATGTTGGAGAAGAAGTCATTATCAATGAATAATTTTTTTGTAAAAAAAACGATTCATTTTTTTCTTTTGGTTTTATCTGTTTACTTATTATCTTTTTTCTTAGTTAGATTGATTCCTGGTGATCCAGTCGATATTTTAGCTGGTATTGGAAATTCATCCGTTGATGTTGTTTTAATTAAACAGCAACTCGGCTTAGAGCAAGGTTTTTTTGATCAGCTAAAAACAGCAATTAAAAATCTTGTTTTGTTCGATTTTGGTTTGTCTATCCATCAAGGAACATCAGTAAATGACATCATAAAACCAGCGCTTTTAAATACATACACACTCGCTGTAACTGCAGTCATTATCAGTATACTAATTGGTATCCCCTTAGGCTTGTTTGTTTCTTTAACTAATAAAAACGAAATCATAAATATAGTAAAAAAAATATGTAATATTATTATTGCCATACCATCATTTATCTTGGCTCCCATTCTCATTCTTGTTTTTTCAATGCAACTAAATTGGTTACCTGTCAGCGGTATGGACAGTCATTTATCCATTGTCTTACCATCACTAACCCTTGCCTTGGGTTTGTTATGCTATCTAGCTAACATGACCCTAGACTGCGCTAACGACCTTAAAGAGAATGCCATAATCACGACTGCAAGATCGAAAGGACTTAGAGTTGAAAAAATTTACTTTATCCATATTTTCAGATTGATTAGCCTTCCATTGGTCACTGCAATTGGCATGCAGCTAGGGGGTTTGCTATCAGGAGCCATCATAACTGAGATGATCTTTAGTTGGGACGGAGTTGGGAAAATTTTGATTGATTCTATTCATCAAAGAGACTATCCAATCACCCAAGCAGCAATTTTTTTTATTGCAATAACTTTTGTGGCTATAAATTTTATTCTTGAGTTTATTTATCGAAAATTAGATCCTAGAATCAGATGATCCAAATGATGAAAATTAGTTTATTTTTTCCAGCTATCTTTTTAATCCTTGTGGTATTAAATTTTTCTTTTAACTGGGATCCTTACCTCATGAATTTTGAGTTAATTCTTGAAACGCCACAATGGAATGCGCCGTTCGGATACGATGACTTTGGAAGAGATATCTTTATTCGCTTAATTAATGGGTTCGTATCATCTTTTCAAATTGTAATTTTGGCTACCTTGATCACTTTTACTCTTGGAACATTTTTGGGCTGCTTAGCCGGATTTTATGGTGGATGTTTGGATAGATTTTTATTGAGTGTTATTACAATTATCCAGGCATTCCCTGGAATTTTACTAGTAATTGCCGTTGCTGCTTTTTTAGAAACAAGCTTCTTAAGTATTTTATTTGCATTAACAGTTTCATCATGGATCGGTTTTGCAAGGATTGCAAGAAGCCAGACTTTGTCTTTGAAGGAGGCTGACTTTGTAAAAGCAGCAGTCTCTATGGGGTCCAGTAAATTAAGAATTATAAAAAAACATATTTTTCCTAATATTCTTAATGCTATTTTCGTAGAGCTGAATTTTACTATTGCGAATTTAATTATTGCTGAAGCAGGACTTTCATTTTTAGGCTTAGGAGTTTCAGCTCCATTTCCATCATGGGGTTCCATGTTGAGGGATAGTGTAGATTACCTATTAGTTGCTCCCCATTATGCGGTATTTGTGTCATTCTGTATTATAAGTATGATCTTATCTTTTAATGCGATTGGTGCAGGGCTGTTGAATAATGAAAATAAGTAATCCAACCCCAAATTATAAATATTATGATTTGGTCATGGCTGCATTTGTGACAGTTTTAATAACTGCTAATATCATTGGGCCAGCTAAAATATCTCAACTCGACCTTCCAATGATTGGGACAATCACGTTTGGAGCAGGGGTGTTATTTTTCCCAATATCCTTTATTTTTGGCGATATCTTAACTGAGGTTTATGGCTATGCGGCATCTCGAAGAGTCATTTGGACTGGATTTGCTGGATTAGCTTTTGCATCATTAATGGCATGGGTGATTGTAGCCTTACCACCAGCCCCCTTTTGGGATAACCAAGAGGTGTATGAAATTGCCTTTGGATCAGCGTGGAGGGTGGCATTGGCTGGATTAATAGCATTTGCTGCGGGTGAATTTATTAATTCCTGGGTGATGGCAAAAATGAAGATATGGTCTCAGGGAAAACATTTATGGTTTAGAACAATTTCTTCAACAATTGCTGGCGAGGGGGTTGATTCAATATTATTTTACCCTTTAGCTTTTTATAATTCAGGCGTTATTCCTAACGACAAAATATGGCTTGTTGTTGTTGCTCAATTTTTTGCAAAAACCATGGTAGAAGTCGCCTTCACTCCATTTATCTACAAGATAATTAATTTTTTAAAAAGAAAAGAGAATATTGACTACTATGATCATCAGACAAACTTTAACCCATTTAAACTAAAAATATAAATGCTCACAGGCTCAATCATTATTGATATTGAAGGGAAAGAAATTACCCAGAGAGATGTTCAAAGGCTGTCTCATCCTTTGGTTTGTGGAGTTATTTTATTTACTCGTAATTTTGATAACAAAAATCAAATTCAAGATTTAATTTCATCTATCAAGTCAGTTCGTGACGACCTTTTAATCACCGTGGATCATGAGGGCGGTCGTGTGCAGCGATTTAGAGAAAATTTTTATGCTATGCCCTCGATGAGTAAATTAGGTGATTCGTATGCTCATGATTCTGAACAGGGCTTAAGGCTTGCAAGATATGCTGGGTGGTTAATTGCTAGAGAGTTAGGGGAATTACATATCGACTTGAGTTATTCCCCTGTACTTGATATCAATTATGGAAAGAGCAGTGTGATTGGAAACCGCTCATTCTCTGATGACCCCAAAGCCATTATCGAATTAGCTAAGGCATTTGTTGTTGGTCAACATCAGGCTGGAATGACCTCTGTGGGAAAACATTTCCCTGGTCATGGATTTATTCATGAAGACTCACATCAAGAAATTTCATTAGATAACAGAAGTTTAACCGAAATGGAAAATGATATTGATTGTTTTGAATCTTTAATTAATTATGGATTAGGCGCGATTATGCCCGGCCATGTTATATATAAAAAGGCAGACAACAATCCTGCTAGTCTATCTTCGTTTTGGTTAAAAGATTACTTAAGGAAAAGGTTAAATTTTAAAGGGATAATTATTTCCGATGATTTAAGCATGAAGGGCGTGGCTGATTATATTCCCGATATATCTGAAAGGGTGTCACAAGCTTTGACTGCAGGTTGCGATGTGGCATTGATTTGCAATAAACCCGAGGACGTAGATAAATTTTTAGATCGAACTGGTTATGATGATTTTGCTGCTCCTGATTTAAGCCAATTAAGAATAATAAATAATCAAAATTCCTCTATTGATGGTTTGCATGTTGAGGAAGTTAAAAATCTCATGAAAAATATGAATTTTATCCACACACCTTGAAACTTTTCGACTTATTCATTAATCTATAGTTTTAGTTTTCTAATCAATTACAAAGGAAAAATTTTATGCAAGATAACTTTAATATTGCTTCATCTGCATCGGCGGTGCAAAGTAATAAAGTTTTAAGAAGTACTTATGCTTTACTGGGCTTCTCGCTAATACCAACTGTGATAGGCGCCTTACTTGGGATGAGTATGAGTTTTGGTTTTGCTGCACAAAGCCCCATCATGTTTACTCTGCTTATGTTTGCTGGAATTTTTGGTTTATTTTTTCTAATATCTGCTAATAGAAATAGTAGTCTAGGAGTCGTTTTTCTTCTTGCCTTAACATTTTTTCTAGGAGTGATGTTAGGTCCAATCTTGCAATTCGCCTTTAGTCTGAGTAATGGTGGACAAATTGTCACACTTGCAGCAGGCGGTACCGCAACGATCTTTTTAGTTCTCTCAGGGATTGCTACTACATCTAAAAGAGATTTTAGTTTTATGGGTAAATTTTTAGTCATTGGTCTAGTTTTATTGATACTTGCTTCAATTGCTAATTTATTTTTCCAGGTTCCTGCTGCATCGCTCGCAATTTCAGCGATAGCCGTCTTAATTTTCTCAGGGTTTATTTTGTATGATGTTAATCGTATTGTTAGAGGTGGTGAAACTAATTACATCATGGCAACATTGGCTTTATATATGAATATTTACAATCTATTTGTAAATCTTCTCCATTTACTCCTTGCTTTCATGGGAAATCGTGACTAAAAGAATATATTGTTGAGTTTAAAAAAAAGGCTACAGGTGATGTAGCCTTTTTTTATTCTTTAGCTAAATTGATGGTGTATTTTGGTATCTCAATTGTAATATCATTATTTTGAATAATTGACTGACATGACAGCCTTGATTTTGGGGATAATCCCCATGCCTTATCAAGCATATCATCCTCTAGGTCATCGGATGGGGGGAGGGTGTCAAATCCCTCTCTGACAATGACATGGCATGTTGTGCAAGCACAAACCTTATCACATGCATGCTCGATATCAATATGATTTTTAAGCAAAGTATCACATATGCTATCTCCACTTTTGGCTTCAATTACGTCGCCATCTGGGCACAATTCTTGATGAGGTAATACGATTAATTTAGGCATAATATTTACTTATTAATTTCGTTTATATTCTTTCCTGTTAATGATGAATATATGGAATTATCCATTCTTTTCTGAGCAAAACTCATGCTCGCATTATTCAATTCATCTGTTGCCAGTTTAATTTTACTAGGATTTTTTTTAGTGATTTCAGATTTTAAATTATTCATACATCTTTCAATAGTACTTTTTTCGGAATCTGATAAAAGTTGTTTATCATCTTGAATCGCCTTCTCGGTTAACTCTAAAATCTGGTTTGCATCCACAATTACTTCTGCCAGGCTTCTAAATTTTTTATCGTTCTCGGCATTGGTAAAAGAATCTTCAAGCATTTTTCTTATCTCAGATTCTTCAATACCATAAGATGGTTTAATTTCTATCGAAGTTTTTACTCCAGTTGTCTGTTCTTCAGCAGAAACAGTAAGTAAGCTATCGGCATCAACCTGAAATGTAACCTTTATTTTTGCTGACCCTGCAGGCATTGGGGGAATCTCTTTTACAATAAACTCTCCAAGAGAACGATTCTCTGATACTTTTTCTCGCTCTCCCTGTACCACATGAATTTTCATCATGGTTTGACCATCCTTGTAGGTGGTGAATTCTTGGGCCTTGGCAATAGGAATAGTTGAATTTCTAGGGATAATTCTTTCCACTAAATTTCCCATGGTTTCAATCCCTAAAGATAGAGGAGTGACATCCAGGAGCAAGGTATCATCATTTGCTTGTCCAGATAAAACAGAAGCTTGACGTGCCGCGCCAATTGCCACAACTTCATCTGGATTCAGGTCATTTAATAAATCTTGATTAAAAAATTTTTTAATATAATTTTGAATCGTCGGCATCCTTGTCGAACCACCGACCATTATGATTCCATCAATCTCATACGTGCTTAAATCAGCATCATTCAAGGCATTTTTCACACACTGGATTGTTTTGTCTACAAGGGGTATAAATAACTCCTCAATTTCACTAAGAGATATATCTATCTGATAATCCTGATTATTGAATCTTATTGTTTCATTGATTGTATCTTCGGAGCTTAGTTTTTCTTTAATATCTTTTGCAATTAAATTTAAATTAGCTTGATCTTCAAGGCTTTGAGAATTAAATTTATATTTATTAATTAAATAGTTTTTGATAATTTGGTCAAAATCATCACCACCTAGCGTTGAGTTACCATTAGTTGCAATTACTTCAAAGACCCCCTCATTAAATTGCAGTACGGAGACATCAAAAGTCCCTCCGCCAAGATCATAAACAACAAATACCCCCTCTTTTTTTGTATCAAGACCATATGCATATGCAGCCGCTGTTGGCTCATTAATTAATCTGAGGACATTGATTTCAGCTAATTTTGCTGCCTCTTTTGTTGCCTGTCTTTGACCCTCGTTAAAATAAGCTGGAACAGTGATTACCGCTCCATAAATCTCATCTCCAAAATAATCTGAGGCAATTTTTTTTAATTTTTTTAATATATCTGAGGAAACCTGAATAGGGGATTTATAGCCTTGTGGAGTTTGAATGAAAATTTCATTACTATCTGCAAGTTCTAGCGCAATATTATCTGCGTCGATATCATCTTTTTTCTTGCCAATTAATCTTTTAACACTGCTTATAGTGAGAGCATGATTGGGGATATCGTTACCCACTGATATCTGATGCTGTTCATATAACACCCTAGATGGAATCAAGCGATAATTGTTATCTTCAAGTATTTTTGCTTCACCACTAATGACCGAGGCAACAAGTGAATTGGTTGTGCCCAAATCTATTCCAATCGTTAATTTACGATTATGCGGATCAGTACTTTTCCCTGGTTCTGATATTTGTAGTAATGCCATTAGCCCAACTGATTAATTTTTTCTTTAATTTTTAAATGTAATTTATGAATAAAAATGAATTCATTAATTTGCTTTGATGCTCGTTCAAAATCTTTTTTACTAAAATTAGTTTCAAGATTGACCTTATATTGTTCTATTTCCTCTTGTAATTCTTTTTGTATACTTACTAACTCACTTTTATCATGGCTGTGATCTTCAATTTTTTCTTCGTATTCTATTTGTTTAATTAGAAATTCAGGATTAGTGTGATTTGTTATTTCAATCTCATTACATTCAAGTAAGTATTTTGCTCTTTTTATGTCGTCTTTTAAAACTTGGTAAGCATCATTGATGAGGGAGGAGTTAATTAAAGCAGTTTTTTGTTGTTCAATGCTTGAATGTGCAAAGCGATCAGGATGATACTTTTTTTGTAGTACTAAATATTTGTTCTTTAATTCACTCACGGGGATAGAAAATGAGGGTTCTATTTCATAAATATCAAAAAATTCCATTAAACGGTGAAACTTTCTCCACAACCACATTCGTCTTTCACGTTAGGGTTATTAAATTTAAACCCCTCATTCAAACCCTCTCTAGCGAAATCAAGTTCTGTCCCATCAATATAGACAAGACTTTTTGGATCAACGAAAATTTTGATATCAAAACTCTCAAATATTTGATCTTCTGGTTTCGGTTCATCCAAGAATTCTAAGGTATAAGCCATACCAGAGCAGCCTGTTGTTTTAACACCAAGCCTGAGCCCAATGCCTTTTCCACGACTGGCTAAATATTTTTCTACTCTGTCCGCAGCTTTTTTTGTTAAAGTGATGGCCATTTACTTTTTATTTTTCAGATCTTCAATCGCAGCCTTAATCGCATCTTCGGCAAGAACAGAGCAATGGATTTTGACTGGAGGTAATGCTAACTCTTCCGCAATAGCAGAATTTTTAATTGACTCTGCTTCGTCTAGTGTCTTACCTTTTAGCATTTCAGTTACAAGGCTACTTGAAGCTATGGCAGATCCACAACCATATGTTTTGAATTTTGCATCTTCAATTATTCCGTTTTCACCAAGCTTAATTTGCAATTTCATTACATCCCCACAAGCAGGCGCACCAACCATGCCAGTACCAACATTTGGATCATCTTTATCTAAAGACCCGACATTTCTTGGGTTTTCATAATGATCTAAAACTTTATCACTGTAAGCCATTATTTTTCTCCTAAAAATTTATTAATGAGCTGCCCATTCTACTTTACTTAAATCAACTCCATCTTTAAACATTTCCCATAATGGGGAGAGTTCTCTTAATTTTCCAATTTTTTGTTTTAATACATCTATCGCGTGATCAATATCCTGTTCAGTTGTATAACGTCCAATGGAAAAACGAATCGAGCTATGTGCTAGCTCATCAGACCGACCAAGAGCTCTGAGAACGTAACTAGGCTCTAAGCTTGCAGAGGTACATGCAGAACCACTCGAAACAGCAATATCTTTAATCGCCATGATAAGAGATTCACCCTCAACATAATTAAAACTAATGTTCAAGTTATGAGGAACTCTATGTTCAAGATCTCCATTCACATAAACTTCCTCTATTTCTGTAAGACCTTTAAGAAGTCTTTCGTGAAGTGCTTTAATTCTTTTATTTTCTGCATGCATTTCTTCTTTAGCAATTCGGAAAGCCTCACCCATACCAACAATTTGGTGTGTCGCTAATGTACCTGAACGCATTCCTCTTTCATGACCACCACCATGCATTTGAGCTTGGAGTCGAATTCTTGGTTTTCGACGAACATAAAGTGCACCAATACCTTTTGGGCCATAAGTTTTATGCGCTGAGAAACTCATTGCATCGATTGGAAGTTTAGCTAGATCGATATCAACTTTACCAGTTGCCTGGGCTGCATCAACATGGAAGTAAACATTATGTTCCCTGCATATATTGCCAATTGATGTTATATCTTGAACAACACCAATTTCATTATTAACAAGCATGACTGAAACTAAAACAGTTTCAGGCCGAATAGCTGCTCTTAGTTTTTCAAGGTCAACCAACCCATTCGCCTCAGGTTCTAAATAGGTTGCCTCGTATCCAAGTCTCTCAAGCTCTCTAAATGCATCAATCACAGCTTTATGTTCTGTCGCACAAGTAATGATGTGTTTCCCTTTGTCTTTACTGTAGAATTCAGCAATTCCTTTGATGGCCAAGTTGTTTGATTCAGTTGCACCACTAGTCCATACGATTTCTTTAGGATCAGCATTTACCAAACTTGCAACATTTCTCCTTGCCTCTTCTACGGCATGTTCAGCAGTCCACCCATAAGCATGACTTCTTGAAGCTGGATTGCCAAAATCTTCAGTAATAAATGGTATCATTTTTTCTGCCACTCTTTTGTCAACTGGCGTTGTTGCTGAATAATCCATGTAAATAGGTAATTTCATTTAAATATCCTTATATCAGTTAAGTATGGAAGCGAAACTGGTCAGTCGTTTCACCTCATATTTTATTTTGTCTATTAAATATAAAACATCGTCTTGTGTATTTAGTTTTGATAAACTTAATCGCACAGCGCTTTGTGCTGTCATAGGGTCCATCCCCATCTCAATCAAGACGTGGCTCGGTTCCTTATTATTTGATGAGCATGCTGAACCGCTAGCAATTCCGATGCCGTATTTATCAAGTGCAGTTATAAGAGTTGCTCCATCGATTGAAGGGAAGCCAAAAAATGATGTGTTTTTTATTCGCGGTTCTGCTTGAGCAAAAATGATAGCGCCTAATTCAGAAATTTTTGATTCAAACAAATCTCTAATGGCGCCTTGTCTGGAAGAATCCTGAAGTTTTTCATTATTCAATTCACAAGCTTTGGCAAATCCAGTGATAGCAGCAATATTCTCTGTACCACTCCTCATCCCCGACTCTTGACCGCCGCCTAATATTAATGGATCGATATCGATACCGTTTTTTATGATCAAAGCAGCAATTCCTTGAGGGCCATTAATTTTATGACTTGAGATAGTCATAAAATCTATACCTAGGTCATGAAAATTAACGTTAATTTTACCCACGGCTTGCACCGCATCGCTATGAATAATTGCCTTCTCACCCACCAATTTTCTAATTTTTTTAAGATCCGTAATAGCACCTGTCTCATTATTCACATGCATAAGGCTGATGATATTGATATGGTCACTATTAATGGACTCTAAATAATTAAAATCAATACCACCCTGATGCAAGCAAGGAATTTTTTTTACCTGCATACCGTTATTTTTTAATTTCTGCATTGGTTTGAGAATGCAGGGGTGTTCGGTTGCACCATAGTAAAAGTTTGCATCCGGATAGACTGTGCTAATCCCAGAAACAAACCAGTTGTTACTTTCTGTACCGCTTGAGGTAAAGAAAACTTCTTTGGGCAGAGCGCCGATAGATCGTGCAACTTTATCTCTTGATTCTTCAACTAGCTCATGAGCTTTACGCCCAAAAGAATGATTACTGGAAGGATTACCAATCTGAGTCTTTAAACATTTAAGCATTACACCATGAACCTCGCTATGAAGCGGGGTCGTGGCATTGTTATCGAAGTAGAGTGAACTCAAACCCTCACTCCATTTTTTTGATGATTATTTTCAAAAAAATCAATTCTGTGATTTTGGTTTCCACTCTCAGTAAGTTGATGATTGTCATATAAATCCTGAAGTGAAAGGCTATCCAAATAACTTAAAATTTTTCTATTTACCGAGATCCATAAGTCATGGGTACTGCAGCGATTACCGTCATGACAGTTTTCTGTCCCACCGCATTGAGTTGCATCAATTTTTTCATCAACAGCTGCAATAATTTGTCTAACCGTAATGTCTGTGTAGGCTTTTTTAATTCGATAACCTCCACCTGGACCGCGGATGCTGTTTACTATCTCGCCTTTTCTCAATTTACTGAACAACTGCTCAAGATAGGATAGAGAAATACCCTGTCTTTCAGAAACTGCCAACAGCGTTACTGGACCATTTTTTTGGTTAAGTGCTATATCAAGAATTGCTGAAACAGCAAATCTTCCTTTAGTTGTTAATTTCATAATGAGTATTATAATAAAAGTTGACTATTTTGATCAAGTATTAATGTTAAGAGTTCAATTATTTTTTCTTTAACGCCTTGATTTCTTTTTGTTGCTTTTCCAGTGCTTTGAGAATTTCATCAATAGATTGTAAAACAGGATCTTGGCTGTTTTTTTCAACTGCATAAGCACTGAATTTTTTCAATTTTTCACCGGATTCAATAATCTTTGCAGGAATACCCACTGCTGTAGAGTC
The DNA here is from genome assembly GCA_913048465.1 of uncultured Nitrosomonadales bacterium. Lineage (GTDB taxonomy): Bacteria > Pseudomonadota > Gammaproteobacteria > Burkholderiales > Methylophilaceae > BACL14. The sequence continues at coordinate 17,447 of CAJWVO010000007.1, read as the reverse complement.
ATTTGGAATATTGTTAACCACAACGGCATTTGAGCCAACCTTTGAATTATTACCAAGCGTTATCGGACCCAATACTTTTGCCCCAGCGCCGATGACAACATTATTTTTTAGGGTTGGATGACGTTTACCTTTTTTCCAAGTTGTACCACCGAGGGTAACGCCATGATAAAGAGTACAATCATCGCCTATGATTGCAGTTTCTCCAATTACTACACCCATTCCATGATCAATAAAAAATCTTCTACCGATTTTTGCTCCCGGGTGGATTTCAATACCAGTTAAGATTCTTGCTAAATGAGAAAATATTCTAGCTATCAATTTTAATTTGATTGACCATAAAAAATGGGCAAGCCTATGAAGTATGAGCGCATGCACTCCCGGGTAGGTGGTTAAAATTTCAAAATAATTTCTGGCGGCTGGATCTTTTTGAAAAACCACAGATAAATCTTCACGAAATTTTCCTAGAATCATATTATTGGATCATTTAATATTAATAAAGACTGAGCATACTATCATAAATAATAACTGAGTAGAATACTTGGTTTTAATCAATTTTTTTACTAATTTGATTCAAAATTCCTCTTAAAATATTTACTTCATCTTCATCCATCTGGATTCTATTAAACATCAGACGAAGTCTATGCATTAATCTTTTGCCTTGAATTTTCTCAAGAAATCCAAGCTCATTTAGAGTTGATTCCAGATGCTCGTAGAAACCGTTTTGTTCCTCAAAGGTAGCTAGCTTTTTCTCTTTAATCGCTAGATCAAATTCTTTCTTATTAAAATTTTTTCTCAACTCATATGCAGTGACTTGAACTGCCTGAGATAGGTTAAGAGAAGAGTATTCCTTATTAGCGTCTATATATGCTAAATAATGGCAGTGTTGTATTTCTTCATTTTTCAATCCAGATGTCTCATTGCCAAAAAGAAGGGCAAATTTATTATTTTTTAATTCAATAATTTTCTGAGCAATTTCTTCAATGGAGAGGTGCTCTTGGGTGAGCTCTCTTTTACGAGCTGTAAAACCAATTAAAACATTACAATCAGCTGTAACCTCTTCGAGGCTGCTGCCAACTTGTGCATGTTGCATAAAATCCCTAGCACCTGATGCGAGTGCATCCGCATCCTCATGTGGAAATTTCTCAGGATTTATTAGGGATAATTGAGCAAACCCCATTGTCTTAATCGCCCTTGCTGATGACCCTATATTTCCTGGATGACTTGTGTGTGACAAGACAAATTTAATATTTTTAAAAATATCATTTTTTGAATTCATGGAAATCCTTTAAAATGGCACAAGTTTGAATAATTTAATTAAATAAACGGTAAATAAATGCACCCTATGCTCAATACTGCTGTTAAGGCAGCACGTCAGGCAGGCTCTATTATATTACGGGCAGCCGAAGATATCGACCAACTAACTATAAAAAATAAATCTGCAAATGATTTTGTTTCTGAAGTTGATGTTGCCTCTGAGGAAGCAATCATTAACATTCTAAAAACGGCTTACCCAACCCATGGTTTTTTAGGTGAGGAATCTGGATTTTCAGATAAAGATGCTGATTACATTTGGATAATCGATCCACTGGACGGAACCACCAACTTTTTACATCAGTTTCCACAATATTGCATATCCATTGCGTTAATGCACAAGGGCGACATAACTCATGCAGTGATATATGATCCAAATCGTAATGATTTATTTACCGCAACTAAAGGAGCCGGTGCATACTTGAATGATAAGCGTATCCGTGTTTCAAAAAAAGCAAAGTTAAAAGAATCCATTATAGGCACCGGTTTTCCATTCAGAGACTTTGCTCACTTACCTTGCTATTTAAAAATGTTTGAAGAGATGATTACTAATACTTCTGGCCTGAGGCGACCAGGTTCAGCTGCCCTTGATTTAGCTTATGTTGCGGCTGGATGGTTTGATGGTTTCTGGGAAATTGGTCTATCCAAATGGGATATTGCTGCGGGCGGCTTACTGGTTAAAGAAGCTGGTGGAATTGTCTCAGATTTTAATGAAAAACAGGCTTGGATGAAGACCGGAAATATTATCGCTGCTAACGCAAAGATCTACAGTGACTTTATAAAAATTATTCAAAAAAATATGAGTGAAAAGTTAAGAAATCAGTGATGGTGGTGTCTACCAGGCCCATGCACATGTTTATGCTCAATCTCTTCTTGATTGGCAGATCTTACGTCAATAACTGTAGCTTTAAATAAGACCCTCTGTCCTGCCCAAGGATGGTTGCCATCAATGACAACTTTTCCGTCAGCAACGTCAGTCACTGTAAAAACCATGACCTCACCCGACTCATCCTCTCCTTCAAATTGCATTCCAACCTTTATATTTTTTTCTGGAAATTTATCTGCTGATTCAATATTCACAAGGCTTTCATCATAATCACCAAAGGCATCTTTTGGTTCTAGTGTGACTTCAACAGTGTCCCCTTTGTCCTTGCCATGTAATGATTCTTCAATTTTTGGGAAAATATTATCAAAACCTCCATGCAGATAAGAAATTGGTTGATTGCTTTTTTCAAGAGTTTGACCATCGCTGTCTTTCAATTCAAAGTCAATTGTTACCACTGTATTCATTGATATTTTCATAATATTTCCATTAATAATTCACTCTTATCCTAGCACTGTATCTTCTGCGTGATCTAGTTTTTCAGGAAAATCTTTACTGAAGTGTAACCCACGACTTTCTTTTCTTGCTAACGCAGAAAGAATGATCAGTTCTGATACTTGCAGAAGATTTCTCAACTCCAGCAAATCAGGGCTGATGATAAAGTTTTTGTAATAGTGTTGTATTTCATCCTTTAAAATCTCAATGCGATCAAAGGCTCTTTTTAATCTTTGATTGGTTCTGACAATGCCTACATAATTCCACATGAATCTTCTTAATTCATTCCATGTCTGCAAAATCATGACCGCCTCATCAGGGTTTCTAACCCGACTTTCGTCCCATGAAGGTAGTACCTCATTGTTTGATTCATTCAAGCAATTTGAAATATGCTCTACTGCTGCAGATGAAAAAACGAGGCACTCGAGGAGTGAATTGCTTGCAAGACGATTCGCTCCATGAAGTCCAGTACATGCAGTCTCACCAACTGCATACAATCCATTAATGGTTGTTTTTGCATCAAGATCTGTTGTGACACCCCCACAAGTATAGTGGGCAGCAGGGACAACAGGAATAGCCTCTTGAGTAATGTCGATACCCAGTTTGTAGCAATGGTCATAAATATTAGGAAAACGTTTTTTTATAAAATCAGCATCAAGCATCGTGATGTCAAGTAATACATACTCTAAGCCATGTTGCTTCATTTCATTATCAATAGCTCGAGCAACAATATCTCTTGGAGCCAAGTCGGCTAATGGGTGGTATTTATGCATAAATTTTTCTTTATTAGGCAGTTTTAATACTCCACCTTCGCCTCTCAAGGTCTCTGAAATCAGAAACGATCTTTCCATTGGATGAAATAAACAGGTGGGGTGAAATTGAATAAATTCCATATTTTTTATTTCACATCCAGCACGCCAAGCCATCGCAATACCATCACCGGTGCTTACTGGTGGATTAGTAGTATAAAGATAGGCTTTTGATACTCCACCCGATGCTAACACTGTTTTTTTTGATGATATGGAGATAACTTGGCCAGTTTGATTGTTAAGAATATAAGCGCCTAAACATTTATTGGTTGAATTTTTTTGATTAATTTTTCTGTTTGTTATTAAATCGACAGCCGTATGGTTTTCAAAAACGGTAATATTTTTTTTCGCATTAACTTGTTCAATTAATTTTTCTTGAATGGCCTTACCGGTGAAGTCAGCAACATGGGCTATACGATTTAACGAGTGCCCACCTTCTTTGGTAAGATGAAGTGATTGATTATCCTTGGTTTTGGTGAATTCAATGCCTTGATCAATTAACCATTGGATAGACTGCTCACTATTTTCAACTACAAATTTAACGGCATCTTTATTACAAAGCCCAGCTCCTGCAACAAGTGTGTCTTGTTCATGAAGCTCCAATTTATCATCTTTATTAAGTACTCCAGCAACACCTCCTTGCGCCCAGTGACTAGAACTGTTTGAAAAATTTTTTTTGATTATTAGCGCTACCGTGACAGCTTTATCAAACTTTATTGCGGTGGCTAGGCCGGCAAGACCTCCACCTATAATTAATACGTCAAATTTCATTGAAATTGTTGAACCTTTTTCGCTCTCGTCTATCCATTTAATTATGGAAAGGCTAAATATGCGTAATTTAAAAGTTGTTGAATCTACAAGAAGAGTGTACAGTGAAAAACCTGACACACAAAATAAAGAAAATATGAACTTTCCTCCGAAAAATCCGGAGCGTGAAATAGATCAAAAACTCGTTGAAAAGTCACAAAAAGGTGACAAACAAGCCTTTGGTGTACTCGTAGAAAAATACCACAAAAAATTATATCGTTTACTATCGAGGATGGTTCGTGACCAATCTGAGATTGAGGATATTGTTCAGGATTCATTTATCAAAGCTTACCGAGCTATTAATAATTTCCGCGGTGATAGTGCTTTCTACACCTGGCTCTATAGAATAGGTGTGAATACAGCGAAAAACCACTTAATGTCACTTGGCCGTCGTCCGAAAGCCATGAATGAGGTGGAGATAGAAGATATTGAAAACTTTGATGAGGCTTCAGATTTAAGGTCATATGAGACACCTGAAAGTTCAATGATGACTAAAGAAATTGCCCAGACCGTAAATGAAACGATAGAACATTTACCTGAAGAGCTAAGGTCTGCGATTACACTTCGAGAGATGGATGGGTTAAGTTACGAGGAAATCGCAGAGATCATGGATTGTCCTATAGGGACAGTGCGTTCAAGAATATTTAGGGCCCGTGAATCAATTGCGGAAAAATTAAAACCACTAATTGAAACATCGAATAAACGATGGTAGCAATAATATTTTTTTAGGAAGTAGTTAGGTATGTCAGAAAACATTTCATCAATTATTGATAACGAATTAAGAGGCAAGGATCTTGACCATGGTCTGAATGAGCTCAAAAACTCATCAGCCTTGTCAAGTTACAGAACTTACAAAATGATAAGCGATGTTATGCGAAATGATTATTATGATGTCAATCCAGATTTAACAGATATGATTATGTCTAAGATCCAGGATGAGCCAACGCAATTTAACAATGGATTCTTCAACAATAATCTATCAACTGCTACGGTTGATTACAGAAAATATTTATTAGTTTTTGTTCTGGGTTTGATTGCTGCTTTTGCTATTTCATGGGCAGTCAATAACTTCTCAAATACTGGATCATCAAGCTCCAGTGATTTTTTAGCAGCTGACTCGATTTCACAAGAGATTATTGAAGATCATTTTTCAACGACAACAAGAAATCCTAATTATTTTTTAGAAGCAGGCTATCAGCCTAATATATAGATTATGTTTAGACTGCTGTTACTAATTTGCCTCTTTTTATCAGGAGCGGCATCATCAAATGAGTTGTGGTTAAAAATTAGTGAAGCCTCAAAGGCTAGTCACGATCTTAATTATTCTGGAATTATTAATACAACCGACTCAAATCAAGACATTCAATCAACCAAAATGATTCATGTGAACCACGAGGGTGAAGAATTTTTAAAAATTGAAAAGATTGATGGTGCAGACAATCTTCTCTTGATGCATGAAGCAGATGCAGTTATCTATGATAATGATCAAAAAAAGATTTTAATTAAAAAAAAGAAGGGTGCTCATCTCTTCCCCAATATATTTCCATCTAATTTAGATAAATTAAAAGATAGTTATTCAATTGGAGATGGAGGTGACTTTAGAGTTGCAGGAAGAGCAACACAAATGTTGGTGTTATCTCCTATAGACGAGAACAGATACAACTATCATCTTTGGTTGGATAAAAAGTCTCATTTGCCTCTAAAGATGATGGTGATCGATAATAATAAAAATGTGGTTGAAAATATCTCTTTTGCGAATATAGAATTTCTTAAAAGTCAGGATATTAGCTGGTTCAGACCTAATATGAACATTGATAAAACTTACAGCATCAATGAAAATAAAAATATTGAAGAGACTGTAAGAAAGTTTTGGACAATTAATGATCTTCCTAGGGGTTTTGAAGAGGTTAGTTATAGCGCTAAAAGGTACGCAGGACTTAACGCGATAGCGCATCAGATCATATACTCTGATGGCCTTTCGTACATTTCAATATTTATTCACCCCGTAGCGAAGAATCAAAAGCCTCAAGTAGGGTCATCGAAAAGAGGCTCTAGTAATATTCATGCTGAATATAAAAAGGGTTATCAAATTTTAGCTGTTGGCTCAGTTCCTATGCAAACACTTTCCTATATCACTGATAAAGTTAAATTGAATTAATGAGCGATAAAGGAATTGTCGTTGATGTTTCCATGAATAAAATATCGGTTGAGTCCTACCGTGATAAACCATGCGGTCTTTGCGGACAAACCCAAGGCTGTGGAAATTCACTGTGGGGAAAGTTACTGAACCATAAAAAAAATAAAATTCAAATCAATACACAAGACAAATTTACAAAAGGCGATATTGTAGAGATGCATTATGATGAAAAAAAATTATTGAGGATTTCATTAATTATTTATTTCATTCCTTTACTTTCGGTATTGATTTTTCTAGCATTAGCCCAATATATATTTGGTAATAACATTCAAATCTCAATTTTTAGTTTGGTATTAGGTTTTTTTACTGGTCTTATGTTGAGTCGCTATGTTTTGAGATCAATGAATGCTGAAATAGATATTACTGTGAGTAAAATTTAATCAATTACATGGAGTGATGGTATTTATGCAATTAAATAAATTTATTGGTCTCTTATTTATTACTTTTCTTATTCCAGCTTTTGTATTTGCTGTGGCACTTCCAGATTTTACTGAGCTGGCTGAAACTCAAGGAAAAACTGTCGTCAATATTACATCAATAAAAAATGCGACTACTACATCAGGCAACACGCCACCGTTTCCATACGATGAACAGTTGCAAGAATTTTTTAAAAGATTTGGCATTCCAGGATTACCAGGCATGCCCCCAAATGGAAATGCACCTCGTGAAAAGCAAGTGATGGGAACTGGCTCAGGTTTTATTATTGACTCCAAAGGCATTGTTATTACTAATGCTCATGTGGTGAATGATGCTGATACTGTCATAGTCAAACTAAACGACCAAAAAGAAATCCAAGCTGAAGTTTTGGGTGTTGATAAGAGAACGGATGTCGCTGTTCTAAAAATCAAAGCAGATAATTTGCCACAAGTTAAAATCGGTGATCCAGGTAAATTGAAAGTTGGCGAATGGGTTGCTGCAATTGGGTCCCCTTTTGGTTTGGAGAGTACTATGACCGTTGGCGTGGTAAGTGCGCTGGGTAGAAATCTTCCTCAAGAAAACTATGTTCCATTTATACAAACTGATGTGGCAATTAATCCAGGAAATTCTGGAGGGCCATTATTCAATACTTCAGGAGAAGTGGTTGGTATTAACTCCCAAATATATTCCAGAACTGGTGGTTATATGGGATTATCATTTGCAATTCCAATTGATGTTGCTATTAATGTGGCGGAACAGCTGGAGTCAGATGGTAAAGTATCTCGAGGTTGGTTAGGAATTGCCATTCAAGAAATCAGTAAAGAATTGTCAGAATCGTTCAATATGAAATCTACCCAGGGTGCTTTAGTTGCTGGTGTAGAAAAAGAATCTCCTGCAGACAAAGGTGGCTTAAAACCTGGAGATGTAATTTTAAAATTTGGTGAGAATGACATAAAAATTTCATCTGATTTGCCAAAATTTGTATCTTCCACTAAACCAGGGTCAAAAATTCCTGTAAATATTTTAAGACAGGGTAAAGAAAAGCAGCTGGAGATTACCATTGGTGAAATGCCAACTGAAGATATGGTGGTTGCCAGAAAAAATAATGAACAAACTCAAAAAAATAGAATTGGTCTAACTGTTAAAGACTTAACGCCTCAACAGAAGAAACAAATTAAAGAGAATGCAGGTGTGCTTGTATTAGATGTCGCTGATGTCGCTTTAAACGCAGGTATAAGAAAAGGTGATGTGATATTGGGTTTAAATAATAATCCAGTCAGTTCAGTTCAATCGTTTAACCAAGACCTAAAAAAAGTTAAAAAAGGAAAAACAATTGCCTTATTGATATACAGAAATGGTGACACTCTGTATGTCCCAATAAAAATAACCAATTAAATTTGGATCAGGTAGAATCACGTTGGACGGAAGGCGCTTTGGCGCCTTTCTTTATTTAATGTAAGAGCCATTCATGCAAAAAAATATAAGAAATTTTTCAATAATCGCCCATATTGATCATGGTAAATCGACTTTAGCTGATCGATTAATTCAGTCATGCGGCGGGTTAGCTGACAGAGAAATGGATGATCAAGTTTTAGATTCTATGGATCTTGAGCGTGAGCGTGGCATTACGATTAAAGCCCAGACGGTTACATTAAAATATAAAGCAAAAGATAATCAAGACTATATCTTGAATTTAATCGACACCCCTGGGCATGTTGACTTTACGTATGAAGTTAGCCGCTCATTAGCTGCATGTGAGGGTGGTTTGTTGGTTGTTGACGCCTCACAAGGAGTGGAGGCGCAGACAGTAGCCAATTGCTATACAGCCTTAGATCAAAACGTCGAGGTGTTTACCGTATTAAATAAAATTGATTTAGCTTCAGCTGATCCGGAGCGTGTTAAAACTGAAATTGAGGATGTTATTGGTATTGATGCAAGTGACGCCATCCCTTGCTCCGCTAAAACAGGGTTGGGTATTCCTGACATCCTAGAGAAGATTGTTAGTTTTGTCCCAGCACCAAAGGGAGACCCAAACAACCCTCTGCAAGCATTAATTATTGATGCATGGTTTGACAATTATGTTGGCGTGGTCATGCTAGTTAGAATCGCTGAAGGTACTTTATCAACTAAAGACAAAATTACCTTAATGTCTTCTGGAAGAAATTATGCTGCTGATCAGATTGGTATTTTTACTCCAAAGCCTCTTATTCAGGACAAATTGGTGGCGGGTGAAGTGGGATTTGTTATTGCAGGTATAAAAGAATTAGCAACAGCCAAAGTAGGGGATACGATTACAGGGACTCAAAGTCCAGCAAAAAAGCCACTACCTGGTTTTCGTGAGATTAAGCCACAAGTCTTTGCAGGTTTATATCCCGTGGAATCTAATCAGTTTGAGGCTTTAAGAACTTCTCTTGAAAAATTAAGCTTAAACGATTCATCCTTAAATTTCGAGCCAGAAAACTCAAGCGCCCTAGGCTTTGGTTTTCGTTGCGGTTTTCTTGGCTTGCTCCACATGGATATCATCCAAGAACGACTTGAGCGAGAATACGAGATGGAACTCATTACTACTGCGCCAACAGTCGTTTACGAGCTATTGTTAAAAAATGGCAAAGTTGAACAGATAGAAAATCCATCAAAACTTCCAGATTTATCGACAATTGAGGAAATTCGTGAACCCATTATTAGCCTCAATGTTCTTATGCCTCAGGACTATGTAGGGCCGGTTATGACTTTGGCGAATGAAAAAAGAGGTATTCAGAAAAATATGCAATATTTGGGTAGGCAGGTAATGCTTACTTATGAAATACCTTTAAATGAAGTTGTCTTAGATTTTTTTGACAAACTTAAATCAGTTTCAAGAGGTTATGCGTCCATGGATTATGATTTTCTTGAGTTCAGAGGTTCAGATTTGGTGAAGCTTGATATCCTAGTTAATGGTGAGCGCGTGGATGCCTTATCAACAATTGTGCATCGCTTAAATAGTAAATTTCGTGGTCGTGATCTAGCTGCTAAAATGAGAGAGTTGATACCACGTCAAATGTTTGATGTTGCTATTCAAGCTGCGATTGGTGCAAACATTATCTCGCGAGAGACGGTCAAAGCAATGCGAAAGAATGTCCTTGCCAAATGTTACGGCGGAGATGTTTCAAGAAAAAGAAAGTTACTTGAGAAACAAAAAGAGGGTAAAAAGAGAATGAAGCAAGTCGGAAATGTAGAAATCCCTCAGGAAGCTTTTTTAGCAATTCTAAAGGTGGACGATAAATGATTTTTGCTCTAATTTTGATGATTTCAACTCTTATCACAGGGTTAATTTACCTCTTTGATTTGTTCTTTAAATTCTCAAATCAACATAACAACAAAGCTCTTTCGAAGATCATAAAGGTTGCGAAAGAATTTTTCCCAATCCTTTTGCTTGTTTTTGTGATTCGAACATTTATTGTTGAACCATTTAAAATTCCTTCTGGGTCAATGATGCCAACTTTAATTGCTGGTGATTTTATTGCCGTTAATAAATTTTCTTACGGACTGAGATTGCCTGTATTCAACAAGTTAATTTTTGAAACAGGATCTCCTCAGCGAGGAGATGTTTTCGTCTTTCACTACCCAAAAGACCCCAGCATTGATTATATTAAGAGGGTAATCGGACTTCCTGGAGATAACATTAGGTATGAAAATAAGAAATTATTTGTTAATGATATTGCAGTTTCTCAGACATACTCCAGTATCTATAAATACAGTTTAAAACAAGATTTAGAAGTATCTGCCAAGGAATTTGTAGAAGATCACGGAGATTATAGTCATTCAATTTTAATTCATGATATTCCGTCTGAGAATGTTGAATTTTTAGTCCCCGATGGACATTATTTTGCCATGGGGGATAATAGAGATAATTCATCTGATAGTCGTGTCTGGGGTTTTGTTCCAGATGAACTGTTGGTCGGAAAAGCTTTTGTGATCTGGTTAAACTTTTCTGAACCAAATCGAATTGGAAATTGGATAAATTAATGGATGATTTAATTGTTAAACAGCTTGAAGATTTGCTCCAGTACAAATTCAAAGATATTAATCTTCTCCAAACATCACTGACACATCGTAGTTTCGACGGTGAAAATAATGAGCGTCTGGAGTTCTTAGGCGATAGCATTCTGAATTTTACAATTGCTGAGGCATTATTTAAAAAATTTCCAAACATTCCTGAGGGAGACTTAAGTCGACTAAGAGCATCACTAGTAAAATCAGGCACGCTTGCAGAAATTGCAGTCAAAATAAAATTAGGTGATTTTATTTTTCTGGGCGAAGGAGAGCTCAAAAGCGCAGGCTGGAGACGTCCTTCAATATTGGCAGATACATTTGAGGCTATTATTGGTGCCCTATATTTGGATGGCGGTTTAGGGCCAGCTCAAACATTTATTCATCAATATTTTCAAGATTGGTTAAGTGAAATTAATCCAGCTAAAATTGATAAGGACCCTAAAACATCATTGCAGGAATTATTACAATCTAAAAAACTAATGCTCCCCAAATATGAAGTGGCAGACATTAAAGGTGAGGCCCATGCACAAGAATTTATAGTGAAATGTAATATTGCCCAATTGTCGATAACTACTGAGGCCTCAGGCTCTTCAAGACGAGCTGCCGAGCAAGAGGCGGCCAGTATAGCTCTGCCTTTAGTCAAAGAAAAAGTTTTATGACCAAAAAAAAATGCGGGAAGATTGCTATTATAGGCCAGCCCAATGTTGGTAAATCAACTTTGCTTAATTTTATCTTAGGTCAAAAATTATCAATTACATCAAAGAAAGCACAGACCACAAGAAATCAAATTTTAGGCATTCATTCCGAAAAAGATATTCAATTCATTTTTGTTGACACACCAGGATACCAACAAAAATTTTTAAATCAAATGAACAAAAGAATGAATAAGTCTGTGACTTCAGTTTTCCATGATGTGGATGTTGTCATTTTTATGTCTGAACCAAAGACATTAAATGAGATTGAAATAGAGTTGGTAAAGATGATCCCAAATGACACTCCTGTTATTAATTTGATAAATAAAATTGATCGAGTCAAAAATAAAAATAAAATCCTTGAATTAATAGACATCAGCTCGGAATTACAAATTTTTAAAAAAATCATCCCAGCATCAATAAAATTGAAAGACAATCAAAAAATTATTTTGCAAGAAATTGCAGAATTTTTACCCGAACAAGATTTTATTTTTGATGCTGATGATATCACCGATAAGAATGAAAGATTTTTATCTGCTGAAATTATTCGTGAGAAGATTTTTCGCTTAACTGGAGATGAGCTCCCGTATTCTATTGCAGTTGAAATTGAAAACTTCGAGCATAAAGACAATCTTCGCCGAATTTTCGCAACCATACTTGTTGATAAAGATAGCCAAAAACCTGTAGTTATAGGAAAAGATGGTGAGAAGTTAAAAAGAATCTCAACTGAGTCTAGGAGGGATATGGAAAAATTATTTCAGTCCAAAGTTTGGTTAGAAATTTGGGTAAAGGTCCAAAAAAATTGGTTTGATGATGCCAGAGCTTTAAAGTCTTTAGGGATTTAATGTGAAACGCGTTGAAGACCATAATATTTATATTCTTCATACCTATCCATTTAAAGAAACGAGTTTAATAGTTGAGGCTTTGTCTGAAAACTTTGGTCGAATATCTCTGCTGGCCAAGGGCGCTAGGCGACCAAGATCTTTACTAAGGGGTTATTTACAACCATTTCAGATGATTCAGGCAACTTGGTCGAATGTGAGTGACCTAAAAACTTTATATAACGTTGAATGGAACTCTAAATATTTAGGACTTAAAAACCAAGCACTGATATGTGGTTTTTATATGAATGAACTGATCATGAAACTCCTCCCAAAAGATGAGCCTTCAAATGATTTTTTTCATTTCTATCATCAACAACTAGAGGAACTTTCTTTAAATGTTGGTTATGAAAGTTTATTAAGGGTATTTGAGCTAAAGCTTCTTGAGGAGCTTGGCTATAAAGCAAAGCTAGATGAAGATGAAAATGGCAATCCAATTAACCCTAAAAAACTTTATTACTATGAAGCCGAGTATGGGGCATCACTGCCAGATGCGTCCACCAACGGAGTAAAAATTATTGGTCAGACTCTGATTGATATGCATAATAATGACTATTCTCATTTGAATACTTTAAAGGAAAGTAAATTATTGATGAGGTACCTGATGCGCTTTTATACCGGGCACGATCTAGTAAAAAGCAAAGAACTTTTTTTAACAAATGATAGGTAATTGAATGAAATTAGGTGTGAACATTGATCATATAGCAACGATCCGGCAGGCTAGAGGAACATCGTATCCTGATATTATAAAGGCAACTCAGTTAGCTGAATTAGCTGGGGCAGATAGCATCACCCTTCATCTTCGAGAAGATCGACGCCATATGCAAGATCAAGACTTGTTTAATTTGAAACCTGTAATTAAAACAAAAATGAATCTTGAAATGGCAGCAACGGATGAAATGCTAGAAATTGCATTACAGGTAATGCCGGAAGATATTTGCTTGGTTCCTGAAAGGCGAGAAGAGAGAACGACCGAAGGAGGGTTAAATCTCAATTCCAATTTTAATTATTTAAAAACTTTTATTGGTGAGTTAGCTAAGAAAGGAATCCGCGTTTCTTTATTTATAGCGCCTGATAAAGATTCCATTGATCAAGCTTTAGAACTTCAAGCACCCGTAATTGAACTTCATACGGGACATTACGCAGACTCAATTAATGAAGAACAGGGTAAAGAATTAATTAATATACAAGATCTTGCATCTTATGCTTATAAGCAGGGTTTAGTAGTTAACGCTGGCCATGGATTGAATTATGACAATGTGTCCGCAATTGCAAAAATTAAAGAAATTAACGAGCTAAATATTGGACATGCTATCGTAGCAGAAGCTCTTTTTCTGGGTTGGGAACAAGCCATCACCAAGATGAAATCCTTAATAAGGAAGCCATTATGATTTTTGGCATTGGGACCGATATTGTTGAAATACAGCGCATTGAAAAAATTTTTAGCAAATTTAATAATCGGTTTGCAAAAAAAATCCTATCAAAAAAAGAGTATGAGGCTTTTCAGATAAGTAATGCACCGGCTCATTTTTTGGCAAAAAGGTTTGCAGCTAAGGAGGCGGTTGCCAAAGCCTTGGGTTTAGGTTTTAGAGACCCCATTAGTTTTCATGGAATTGAGGTTGACCACAATGACCTTGGAGCTCCTTTTTTTAAATTTAATGCTCAGATATCAAAATTTTTAAACCAAAAAAAAATTATCAAATGCCACTTGAGTATTTCCGATGAAAAAAATATCGCCAGCGCTTTTGTTGTTCTAGAAGTCTGACAATGAGTTCTGATAAATTTTTAAGCCTTGAAAATCTAATTGGAGAGCAAGGGCAAAAAAAACTAGCCAATAGTCATGTATGTTTAATTGGTCTTGGAGGAGTTGGATCTTGGGTTGCAGAAGCTTTAGTTAGAAGCGGAATAGGTAAGTTAACCCTTATTGATATGGATCATATCGTGGCTTCTAATATTAATAGACAGATCCAAGCAACAGAAGAAAATATTGGCCAGTCAAAACTTCAAGCTCTCAGTGATCGAATTCAAAACATTAATTCAAATTGCGATGTAATTTTAATTGATGATTTTTTAACAGTTGATAATTTATCTGATTTGATACATGAGGAGCATGATGTGATTGTTGACGCCATTGATCAAGTTAAAGTCAAATGTGCACTAGCAGACTATTGTTCAGATAAAAAAATAAACCTGGTTATTTCTGGTTCTGCAGGCGGGAGGCTGAATCCAGAAAAAATCAAAGTCAAAGATTTATTAGATACTTATGGCGATCCATTGCTCGCAAAAGTAAGAAAAGAGTTTAAGAAAAAACACTCTGGTAGGAAAAAATCTAAGTTAATAGCGATCTTTTCAGATGAGCAGATTATAAAACCTCACCAATGCGACAGTGTGGAAAGCAATTTAAATTGTGCAGGTTATGGTTCATCAGTAATGGTGACGGCAGCGATGGGGTTCTATTTAGCCTCAGAAGCTCAAAAAATTATCTTAAAAGCTTGAAATAATTCAACTTAACCCCATTTAATTTCTTTATTAACAATTATTATCAATAACTTATGGCTAAATCAGAAAAACTTAGTTTTCAAACGGAAGTAAAACAATTATTAAATCTTATGATCCACTCTTTATACAGCAACAAGGAAATTGCGATTAGGGAGTTGATATCCAATGCCAGCGATGCCACAGACAAATTACGATTTGAGGCATTAGACAACGACAAGCTGTATGAAGGAGATTCTGATCTCAAGGTTATTGTTGATTTTGATTCGAAAGCAAATACATTAACTATCACAGATAATGGCATCGGTATGGATCGTGACGACTTAGTCAATAACTTAGGCACTATCGCTCGTTCAGGAACGAAAGAGTTTTTGGCGAACATATCTGGGGATAACAAAAAAGATGCAAACTTAATTGGTCAGTTTGGAGTAGGTTTTTACTCTTCTTTTATTATTGCCAAAGAAGTGACTGTCCAAACGAGAAAAGCTGGAAACCCGCAAGCTTATAGTTGGTCATCGCAAGCGGATGGTGAATTTACGATTAACGAAATAGAAAAAGAATCTAGAGGAACCTCGGTTACTCTTAAACTAAAAGACGATGAGAAGGAGTTTACAGATACGTGGCGACTGCAATCAATTATAAGAAAATACTCTGATCATATTTCCATTCCAATTCAGATGTACAAAACTGACATGAAAAAAGATGAATTGGTGAAATTAGAAGAATTAGAAACTATCAATAACACGAATGCGATTTGGACAAGAGCCAAAAGCGAAATTAAACAAAAAGAGTATGAGGAGTTTTATAAATCTCTGTCTTATGACTCAGAAGAACCTTTGGCCTACTACCATAATCGGGTAGAAGGGAAAACAGAATACACTTCGCTACTCTATCTCCCAAAAAAAGCTCCATTTGATTTGTATGATCGTGAAAATAATAATTCCATCAAGTTATATGTCCGTAAAGTTTTTGTGATGGACGCAAATGAAAAATTGATACCGCAATATTTACGATTTGTTAAAGGCGTAATTGATTCCCAAGATTTATCTTTGAACGTATCCAGGGAAATCCTTCAAGACTCACCTCTGGTGGATTCAATAAAATCGGGGGTGACCAAAAGAGTACTCTCATCTTTACAAACAATATCTGAAAAAGAGCCAGAAAAATATCAAAGCTTCTGGAATGAGTTTGGTAAAGTTTTAAAAGAAGGACCTGCGGAAGATTTTGCAAACAAAGAAAGTATTGCTAAGTTATTACGATTTGCTTCGTCCAACACAGATGAGCAATCGGTGAGTTTTGACAGCTATATTAAAAATATGCCAAAAGACCAAGAGTCGATTTACTACATCACTGCAGACTCCCATCAGGCAGCAAAAAATAGCCCACATTTGGAAATTTTTAAACAAAAAAATATTGAAGTGCTTCTGTTAAGTGATCGTGTGGATGAGTGGTTAGTCTCGAGCTTACATGAGTTTGATGGCAAAAAGCTTCAATCTATTGCGAAGGGTGATCTTGACCTTGGTAAATTAGATACTGAAGAACAAAAAGCAGAAAAAGAAAAAATTGAGAAAGAGGCGAAGAGTATTGTTGAAAAAATCAATAAATCGCTAGGAGACAAAGTAAAAGAGGTGAAAGTAACGCATCGTCTGACCAATTCTCCTGCATGTTTAGTTGTTGGTGAACATGATATTTCAGGTAATTTGGAGCGTATTTTAAAGGCAGCTGGACAAAGTACGCCTGAAAATAAACCTATTTTAGAGGTAAATCCAAATCATGAGCTTATCAAAAAACTTGAAAAAATTGAAGAAAATCAATTATTTAACGATTATTCGTCGGTTATTTTTGATCAAGCAATTTTAGCTGAAGGAGGTCAATTAGATGACCCAATTGGGTATGTAAATAAGGTTAATAAATTCCTTATTTAGTGTTTTTTTACTCTGTTACAAATTATTTACAAAAAATAATAAAAAAATAGCGAAAAAGTGTTTGACAAGGGTAATTTAAACCTGATATAGTTTCGCTTCTTTGGCACTACTGGTGCCATAATCACTCAGAAAATTAGATAATTTGGTGGTGATTTATTCGATCGCGGGGTGGAGCAGTCTGGCAGCTCGTCGGGCTCATAACCCGAAGGTCACAGGTTCAAATCCTGTCCCCGCAACCAATCGAAATGATCTTTAACAATATGCAACTGATAAGTGTGGGTACTTATTGAACGAGGCAGTGATTGTTTACAATCACACTAAAAAAATATAGTGCTTACACACAAATTTGTGAACAAGACCACATTAGCTTATAGCTAATTAACCTTGTGAATGAATTTGAGTTTTTAAAGCACAAAGCGATTTATCTAACTTTCCTTCGGGAAAGTATAGTAAAAGACAAGATTAAACTGAAGAGTTTGATCCTGGCTCAGATTGAACGCTGGCGGGATGCTTTACACATGCAAGTCGAACGGCAGCATAGAGAGCTTGCTCTCTGATGGCG